>JAZUMK010000063.1:0-97710 GCA_045603585.1 Clostridia bacterium | reverse complement strand
ACGGCAAAGCGCAACCGCTTGCCGGACAGCGTGATAACGGAAAGGCTGCGTGAGCTGTATGGATCATAAAAAAGCAGATATAGCCATGATAGGCGACCGTGACTCGGTGCTCCTTGCAAAGGCGGTTGGGCTGCAGGTATTCGATGAAACGGATACGGAAAAGGCCGAAAAACTGATTTACCGCCTTGCCCGCGAAGGCTGCAAGGTAATATTCCTTACCGAACCCCTCTTTGCCACCTGCACAGAGGCCATCAACAAATTCAAGTCCGAGACCTTCCCCGCCATAATTCCCATACCGGATTCCCACGGGACCTCCGGCGTGGCAATGGCAAACATAAAGGCCAATGTGGAAAAGGCAATAGGCGCGGACATACTATTTTCGGAGGACAGATAAATGGCAGTAAAGGGAACCATCGTTAAAGTATCCGGCCCGCTGATCGTTGCTTCCGGCATGGCGGACGTACAGATGTACGACGTGGTCCGCGTATCCGATAAGCACCTTATAGGCGAGGTTATAGAATTGAGAGGCGACAGAGCCTCCATACAGGTATATGAAGAAACCGGCGGCATAGGCCCCGGCGAGCCCGTGGAATCCACCGGCGCACCTTTGAGCGTTGAGCTGGCTCCCGGCCTCATAGAGTCCATTTACGACGGCATTCAGCGCCCCCTTGACAAGATCAAGGAAAAGGCCGGCGACCGCATCACCCGCGGTATCGAGGTAAACTCCATCGATCACGAAAAGCTGTGGAACTTTGTTCCTGTGGCAAAGGTGGGCGATGAGCTTAAGGCAGGCGACGTGCTGGGTACCGTTCAGGAGACAGAGGCGGTGCTCCATAAGATCATGGTGCCCCCCAATGTATCCGGTAAGCTTACATGGATATTCAGCGGCGAGACCAACGTTCTTGCCACCATCGCAAAGCTGGAGCAGGCGGACGGCTCTGTAAAGGAGCTGCCCATGCTGCAGAAGTGGCCCGTAAGACGCGGCCGCCCCTATGCAAAGAAAATGGCCCCCACCGAGCCCATGATCACCGGCCAGCGCGTTGTTGATACGCTGTTCCCCGTGGCAAAGGGCGGCGTGGCTGCCGTTCCCGGCCCCTTCGGCTCCGGCAAGACGGTGGTTCAGCACCAGCTTGCAAAGTGGGCTGATGCGGACATAATCGTATACGTTGGCTGCGGCGAGCGCGGCAACGAAATGACCGACGTTCTTATGGAGTTCCCGGAGCTGAACGACCCCCGCACCGGGCTCTCCCTGATGAAGCGTACGGTACTTATCGCAAACACTTCCGACATGCCTGTTGCTGCCCGTGAAGCATCCATCTACACCGGCATCACCATCGCCGAGTACTTCCGCGATATGGGCTACAAGGTAGCCATCATGGCAGACTCCACCTCCCGCTGGGCAGAAGCCCTCCGCGAGATGTCCGGCCGACTGGAAGAAATGCCCGGCGAAGAAGGCTACCCCGCATACCTTGGCAGCCGCCTTGCAGAGTTCTATGAGCGCGCAGGCAGCGTTGTGGTACTGGGCAGCGAAGGACGCACCGGCGCCGTAACCGCCATCGGCGCGGTTTCCCCTCCGGGCGGCGATATTTCCGAGCCTGTTTCCCAGGCTACGCTGCGTACCGTTAAGGTATTCTGGGGCCTCAGCTCCAAGCTGGCATACGCCCGTCACTTCCCCGCCATCGACTGGCTCACTTCCTATTCCCTGTACCTTGACCGCATAGGCCCCTGGTTCAATAAGGAAGTTGACCCCGAATGGACCGCTATGGTTCAGAAGATGATGAACATGCTGCAGGAAGAGAGCGAGCTGGACGAGATCGTACGCCTTGTCGGTATCGATGCCCTCAGCTACCGGGATCGCCTCACTCTGGAAGCTTCCCGCTCCATCCGCGAGGACTACCTCCATCAGAACGCCTTCCACGAGGTGGATACCTACGCATCCCCCCAGAAGCAGGCCATGCTGATGCGCCTTATCATAGCCTACTATGAAAAGAGCGTTGCTGCCCTTGAAAAGGATGCATCCTTCTCAAAGCTCAGCTCGCTGCCCGTCCGCGAGGACATCGGCCGCTTCAAGTATGTGGAAGAGGATGATTGCAAGGCCCGCTATGAGGAGATCATGGCCGCCCTCGAAGCACAGATCAGAGAGCTTACCCACGGAGGTGAGGAATAATGAGAAAAGAATACCGCACCATTAAAGAAGTTGCCGGCCCTCTGATGCTGGTTGACCAGGTAGAGGGTGTAAAATACGACGAGCTGGTGGAAATCGAGCAGGCCGATGGCAGCATACGCCGCGGTAAGGTTCTGGAGATCAATCAGGACAAGGCGCTGCTCCAGCTGTTCGAAGGCTCCCAGGGTCTGAGAATTGCGGACTCCAAGGCAAAGTTCCTTGGCCACTCCATCGAGCTGGCTGTTGCCCCGGATATGCTGGGCCGAGTATTTGACGGCATGGGCCGCCCCATTGACGGCGGCGCAGAGCTGATACCGGAAAAGCGTCTGGATATCAACGGCACCCCCATTAACCCTGCCGCCCGCGACTACCCCAACGAGTTCATCCAGACCGGCGTTTCTGCAATCGACGGCCTGAACACTCTGGTTCGCGGCCAGAAGCTGCCTGTATTCTCCGGCTCCGGTCTGCCCCATGCAAACCTGGCCGCACAGATAGCCCGTCAGGCACGCGTTCGCGGCACAGATGAAGGCTTCGCGGTAGTATTTGCCGCCGTAGGTATCACATTCGAAGAGGCTGACTTCTTCACCTCCGACTTCCGTGCCACCGGCGCAATAGACCGTACCGTAACCTTCATAAACCTTGCAAACGACCCTGCCATCGAGCGTATAGCCACCCCCCGCATGGCGCTGACCGCCGCGGAATATCTGGCATACGATCTGGGCATGCACGTTCTGGTTATCATTACCGACATTACCAACTACGCAGAGGCTCTGCGCGAGGTATCCGCCGCCCGTAAGGAAGTTCCCGGACGCCGCGGCTACCCCGGTTACCTCTACACCGACCTTGCCACCATGTATGAGCGCGCAGGCCGCATAAAGGACAATGCCGGTTCCATCACCATGATACCCATACTGTCCATGCCTGAAGATGACATTACCCACCCCATACCTGACCTTACCGGCTACATCACCGAGGGCCAGATAATACTTTCCCGCGATCTGCACCGCCGCGGCCTTACTCCTCCGGTAAACGTACTGCCTTCCCTGTCCCGTCTTAAGGATAAGGGTATCGGCAAGGGCAAGACCCGCGAGGACCATGCCGACACCATGAACCAGCTCTTTGCCGCATATTCCCGCGGCAAGGATGCAAAGGAACTGGCGGTAATACTGGGCGATGCGGCATTGTCCGATACGGATAAGCTGTATGCAAAGTTTGCGGATGCATTTGAAGAACAGTACGTTTCTCAGGGCTTCTATACCAACCGCACCATCGAGGAAACTCTGGATATCGGCTGGAAACTGCTGAAAATACTGCCCCGCAACGAACTCAAGAGAATCAGGGACGCCTATCTTGATAAGTATCTTCCCGCAGAGGAGGAATAGCCTATGGCCCAGATGCAGGTAAAGCCCACCCGCATGGAGCTGACCAACCTTAAGAAAAAGCGTAAGGTGGCCGTGCGAGGGCATAAGCTGATGAAGGATAAGCGGGATGAAATGGTTCGCCGCTTTATCCTCTACGTCCGCCGCAACAAGGAGCTGAGAGAGCAGGTTGAGGCAAAGCTGGGCGCAGCCATGCAGGAATTTGTCCTTGCAAGGGCCCAGATGAGCACCGAGGCTGTGGAAGAGGCGCTGGCATATCCTGCCCGCCCCGCCAATGTATCCGTTGGCACTCAGCACGTGCTTTCCCTCAAGATGCCCAAAATAGAGCTGGAAACCACCGAGGGCTTTGATTATCCCTACGGCTTTATGACCACCAGCTCTGAGCTGGACGGCGCGGTTCAGCAGTTTTCCGAGGTTCTCCCCATGCTCATTGAGCTTGCTGAGGTGGAAAAGATATGCAACAGCCTTGCGGATGAAATAGAAAAGACCCGCAGGCGGGTAAATGCACTTGAGTACGTAATGATCCCCCAGTTTGACGAGGCTATCCGCATGATAAAGATGAAGCTGGATGAAAACGACAGGGGAAACACCACCCGATTGATGAAAACAAAAGAAATGCTGGCAAATCGGGAATAGCAGACAAAACCAAAAAGCGGAGAGCAAGTAAGCTTTCCGCTTTTTTGCGTGCAGAAATAATCACCAATCGACAACTATACCGCCCCTTACTCGACAGTATCCGCTGCTGCCCATGGGCTACACTTGTGATGACAAAGTATACATGGAGGTCACAATGGAGTTTGTTGGCCGTATTGCCGGGCGCATAAGGGAGATAAACAAGGGAGAGGTCGTGGGCTTCTGCCTTGGGTTTGTGCTTGCCATGGGAGGAACCTGGGACCTGTCCCCGGCGGGGCCTGCTTCCGGCTGCGCCGGCCGCATGCTGGGCAGGCGATGGGGGCCTGTACTGGGGGCAATGGCGGGAGCGGCTGTATTCCGTCGCTGGACAAGCCTTTGCCACAGCGCGTTGTTTCTGCTGCTGTGTATTATTCGCGAAGGCTATGCAAGGCCGAGGCGGCGGGATTACAACATACTGCTGGTATTGAGCGGCCTGCTTACCGCGCCGTTTTTTTATATTGATTCGGTATATGATGCCATGACAGGCCTTGCCCAGATATCCGGGGCAGTGGTGCTGTGCGCGGCCTTCTGCCGCTGCGGGCGGGCAATAAGCCGGGTGCGGCTGGGCCGCGAGCTGGGGGAGCGGGAGCTGACCGCCCTGTTTATCACCATGGGCTGCTTGTGCGCCGGTGCAAGCTATGCAGCCATAGGAGAAATGACTGCGGGAGGTATGCTGGCGGCGTTTTTTGCTGCGGCAATGTGCCGTACGGCGGGAGCATATGCCGTTGCGGGAGCGGCGGTGCTGGGTTGCGGACTGACGCTGTCCGGCGGCGATATAGGTGTGGCGGGAGCCATGGTCACGGCGGCTCTTGCCGCCTGCCGTCTGGGGCGGCGGATGTACATACTGCCGGTATATTTCGCGGTGATGGGCTTTTGCTGCTACTATGGCGGCTATGGCACAGGGCCTGTTGCAGAGACCCTGACAGGGGCGGGAATGTGCATGCTGCTGCCTGCAAGCCGGCTGGATGAGCTGAAGGACAGCATCACCTCCGAAGCGCGGGCCAGCAGCAGGCTGAAGGGAATGGAGGGCAGAATGAAGGACGCCGCCACGGTATTGGGCAGGGTATCCGATATGCTGGAGGATTGTCCGGAAAGTCAGGCGGAGATTTTCGCAGGAAAGCAGCTGAGATGCATGAGCGAAGCCATAACCGCAATACCTCCCGCTGCGCGGCAAAGCAATCGCTACCGCATGGTATGCGGCGGAGCATCCTGCCCAAAGGACGGCTCACGGGAGGCGGGGGACAGCATGGCGGCAAGGGAAATATGCGGCGGCAAGCTGGTGATAATATCTGACGGCATGGGAAGCGGCGCACTTGCCCGCAGGGAAAGCCGGGCGGCGGTATCCCTTATCGGCGACCTTATGAGCATAGGGGTAAGGGAGATGGATGCGCTGGACTGCGTAAACAGGCTGCTTATATGCAAGGGAGAATACGATATGTACGCCACCCTCGATGCCATGACATTTGATTACTCAAGCGGAGGCGCGCGGTTTCTCAAGCTGGGAGCGCCCCCCACATACATCCTCAGGCAGGGGGAGGTTACAGAACTGAGCGCAGAGACTCTGCCCATCGGCATAGTGGAGGCCATACGCCCCGCAAGGAAGGAGATAATGCTGCTGCCGGGGGATGCGGTGATAATGGCCACCGATGGCATAACAGATGCCCTGGGGGAGGGGATGGTGGCTGCCATAACCGCTCTGGGCAAAACCGAGGACCCCAGGGAAATGGCAAAGGCGCTGCTGATGTCCGCCATGAGCAAGGGGCGAAATGACGATATGAGCGTTATGGTGAGCGTAGTGAAAGAGGGGTAGGGGTTATCTTCTTTTCTCTTTCTTTTCGTGGGAAAAGAAAGAGAAAAGAAGCAAAAGAGAAAGAAAAGCAAAATAAAAAGCGGAAGGCTCACGGCCTCCCGCATATGCTTTGATATTGAATTACAGATTGAAGTACTTTTCGAATTCCATGGGGGTGGGGATCTTCACGATGTCCCTCAGCTCCGCGCGCTTGGTGGCGATGAACTTGCTGATGAGGGTCTCGGGGAATACGCCGCCCTCGGTAAGGAAGGCATGATCGGCCTCAAGGGCATCCAGTGCGGCATCAAGGGTGGTGGGCAGATGATGCAGCTTGGCCTTTTCCTCATCGCTCAGGTGATAGAGGTTCATATCGTAGGGACCCCAGCCGTTTTCGTGGGGGTCAATGCGGTTTCTGATGCCGTCGATACCTGCCATCAGCAGCGCAGCATAGCAGAAGTAAGGATTGCACATTGCATCGGGATTGCGGATCTCAAAGCGGCGCAGCTCAGGGGTCTTTGCATAGGCGGGTATGCGGATTACGGCGCTGCGGTTGGAGGTGGCATAGCCGATGGTAACGGGGGCCTCAAAGCCGGGCACCAGACGTTTGAAGGAATTGGTGCTGGGGTTGGTTATGGCGCAGAGGGCGGGAACATGCTTGAGCAGGCCGCCAATGAACCAATGGGCTTCACGGCTCAGATGGGAATAGCCGTTGTCATCGGAGAATACGGGCTGGCCGTCCTTCATCAGCAGCATATGCACATGCATGCCGTTGCCTGCCTCGGTGGAGATGGGCTTGGGCATGAAGGTGGCGGCAAGGCCATGCTTGAGGGCGGTGTTGTGGATGATGTACTTGATCATCATGGTGGCGTCTGCCATGCGGGACATTTCGCCCAGATGGGGCTCTATCTCGTACTGGCCGCTGGCGCCCACTTCGGGATGATGATACTTGATGGGGATGCCGGCTTCTTCCATCAGCAGGCACATTTCGCTGCGGCATTCGTAGGTAACGTCAAAGGGCTTATCAACATGGTAGCCCTTCTGGCGGGGAACCACATTGCCCATGTTGTTGCAGTGGCTGTTCCAGTAGGACTGGGCGGCGTCAACTTCCGCAAAGGAGTGGGCGGTATCGATGGACCAGTTTACCCTGTTGAAAAGATTAAATTCAAACTCGGGCAGTATCAGCATGGTATCGGCGATGCCGCAATCGCGCATGTACTGCTCGGCGGCGCGGACGATATTGCGGGGATACTGATCCAGAGGCCTGTTGTTGGGATAGTCGATTATCATGGCATTGCCGGTCATGGTAAGGGTGGGGATGGGAGAGAAGGGATCCATCCAAGCGGTATCGGGATCGGGTATGAATACCATATCGCTCTTTTCAACTACCGCATAGCCGTAATTGGATGCGTCAAAGCCTATGCCTTCTTCAAGGGTCTTTTCGGAAAACTGGCTTGCGGGAATGGTAACATGGCGGAACTGACCGTTGATGTCCACCATTTTGAAATCCACCATCTTTATGCCCTTTTCTTCTATAAGGGCCATGATATCCTTTGCTGTTCTTGCCATAAAGCGCCTCCAAAATAATAAAAAAATCTATATAGTAGGCTGTAAAGAGCCTGCCAAAAACAAAGCACCTTTGCTATATTAGAACAACTTTTTTGATTCGTCAACAGCATAGGGCCAAAAGTACAAAAAAACCCGCAAAACCTATTGAAAACAATGTATAATGGGGTATATAATAATCCCTGCTTCATCAATGCTTTCAAGGAGGTTCTGCCATGTACAACAGTACCATGCGTACCGCTCCCGGCCGTATGCTGATAGCTACTCTGGGCTGCGTGATAATGTCCATCGGCATTAATGTATTTACTACCCCCCTCAATCTGTACACCACCGGCCTCATGGGCTATTCCCAGCTTATCCGCTCCATACTCGCAGAAGACTTTGGCCTGGTATTCACCCGCTTTGAGCTGGAAGGCATACTGTATTACGTGCTGAGCATCCCTGTTTTCCTTATTACCTTCCGCTCTCTGGGCAGGGATTTCTTCCTGCGCACTGTGGCCTTTGCGCTGGTTTTTTCCGCCACCACCGCCCTTATACCCGTACCCGCCGCCCCCATCATTGAAGATCCCCTCACCAGCGTAGTGGTGGGCGGTATCTGCGTAGGCGCAGGCGACGCAATGGTGCTTACCTGCGGCTGTACCGTAGGCGGTCTGGACATGCTGGCAATGCATATATCCAAAAAGACCGGCATGCAGGTTGGCAGGTTTACCATATTCGCAAACATATTGCTGTTCCTGTGCTGCTTCTTCCGCTATGATTTCTCCGTTGTGCTGTATTCCATTATCTACATGGTATTCGCAAGCCTTATCCTTGACCGCATGCATCAGCAGAACATAAACGTTCAGGCCCTCATCTTCACCAAGAAGATGGACAATACCATTCCCAAGGAGATAATGGAAGAGCTGGGCCGCGGCGTTACCCGCTGGCAGGGCGAAGGCGCCTACACCAGCGAGGCCAGCTCTGTACTGTGCGTATGCATCAACCGCTACGAAATGGAAAAGCTGGAGCGCATAGTTAAGGGTGCAGACCCTCAGGCCTTCATCATCACCACCCACGGTGTACGCATAAACGGCAACTTTATCCATAAAGTATAAACAGAAAAACCATTGCCCGAGCCATATGGCCCGGGCTTTTTGTATAAAAAAGCCGCTCATAAGGAGCGGCAGAATGAATGACAGCGTACAGTCGGATTACTGTTTTTTATTTGTACTTTAGCTTTTCTTTCTCTTTTTGCTTCTTTTTCTCTTTCTTTTCACTTGAAAAGAAAGAGAAAAAGAAGACATAAATCACTTATAAGCTACTAAGAATCCTCTCGCTTACGCCCTCCCATGTGAAGGTGGAAAGGTCGGGGGCAGTATCGGGGCGGCGGGCTGAGAGGATGGCATCCTTAAGCCTTTGGGTGAACTCCTCAAGCCTTGCGGGGTCGGGGGTATCCGGATCCAGCATTGCAGGCGGCTCTATGAAGACTATGGGGCAGCCGGGGCAAAGCTCTTCCATGCGGGAGCGTATGCCGGGGAGATCTGTACAGATGGCGCCCATGCCGCAGGCCATGGCTTCCGCCAGCACCAGGGGGAACCCTTCTGAAAAGGAGGGCAGAACAAATACATCTCCCATGGAAAATTCATGGGCAAGCTGCTGCTGGTTCAGAGGGCCGAGGAGCAGTATATCATGGCCGGAGGCTTCTATTGCGGCGGCGGCCTGTGCATACCGGACAGGATCGGGCCAGCCACCTGCCATGCGCAGGGTAACGCTGCCCCGGGGCAGGCCGGAGCGCTTCAATGCTTCAATAAGGCAGTATATGCCCTTTTTATCGGATATTTTGCCTGCAAAAACCAGACGCAGCTCAGGATGGGGAGTGCGGATATTGCGGTCGTGGAAAATATGATGATTGTAGCCTGCCCCTGCAACGCAGGTGCGCTCAAAGGGTATGCCGTAGCAATCAGAAACCGCGGTGCGCTGAACCTCATGGAGACAGCAGACCTTGTCCAGATTGGAAATATTATCCCGAATGTAATCTGCCATGAAGGGATTGGTGTGCATCTGGCGCAGGTCTGTGCCGTGGCATATGCCCCATACGGGGATATGGGGGAAAAGCTCACGGACTATTGCAGAGAGAAAATACAGATGATGACATATAATAACATCGGGAGCAAGCCGGGCAACAGCCTCCTTGAGTGCCTTTTGGAAGGCTTTTCGGAAGGCCGCGGCCATATCGGCCGTCATATTGCGGTAAAGGGTGCTGGGATATGGCATTTCGTCGGACATTCCCGCAATATTGAAGGGCAGCTCCGGGGTATTGAAATACACAGGGAAAAAGGAAACGCCATCCGGAAAATGCACCGCATCCTGAGAGCATACGCCTGCCACCACGCCCTGAGTATGACCCATGGCATGGAAACAGCGCACTGTTTCGGTGAGATAATAGCCGCTTCCGGTGGAATGAGGCTTTTGGGCGGTAACGTTTAATATTCGCATGGCGTGCTCCTGTTATATTCTGAATATGAGTTTACCACGGCGGCAGAGGATTGAACAGCGGTAAGACTGTAAAATTTGACGGTTTGTTGACGTAATGTTTGAAATCTCTCCATTGTGGAAAATCATGGCTGCTGATAAAATACACAATAGGCAAGTTTGGACAATTTTAAAAATTACCATAAAAGGAGGAAGAGACAGCAATGTCTTTTTACAACCAAAGCCGTGAGGCTGTGCTGAACAAGCTGGAAGTGGAATCCCCAAAGGGATTGACCGGAGAGCAGGTAAAGCAGCGCCTTGAAAAGTACGGGGAAAACAAGCTGAAGGAAAAGAAAAAGAAAACTTTCATGCAGCGCTTTCTGGATCAGTTCAGGGATGTGATGATACTGATACTGATAGCGGCGGCGGCAGTATCCTTTGTTATTGCCGTTATGGAGGGCAACGCAAAGGAGTTCTTTGAGCCTGCGCTGATACTGCTTATCGTTATACTTAACGCGGTGCTGGGCGTAATGCAGGAAAGCAAGGCGGAAAAGGCGCTTGATGCGCTGAAGAATCTGTCTGCTCCCCATGCAAAGGTGATACGCGACGGCGTTGAGCGCATTATGGACGCGGCAGAGCTGGTGCCCGGCGACATAATCCGCCTTGAGGCGGGCGACTATGTGCCTGCGGATGCAAGGCTGCTTAAAAGCGCCAGCCTTAAGTGCGAGGAATCCGCACTGACCGGCGAATCCGTTCCCGCAGAAAAGGACGCAGAAGCCGAAATAGCAGACCGGGCTCCCCTTGGGGACAGAGTAAATATGATTTACTCCGGCTGCAGCGTAACCTACGGCTCTGCGCTGGCTGTTGTTACCGCCACTGGCATGGATACCGAAATGGGCCGCATTGCAAACCTGCTGGACGGCGAGGGCGAAGGCCCCACTCCCCTGCAGGTAAAGCTTGCTCAGCTGGGCAAATACCTTGGCATTATGGCCCTTGGCGCCTGCGCCATTATACTGGTGATAGGCCTGATGAACGGCATACCCGTCATGGAAATATTCATGACCGCAGTATCCCTTGCGGTTTCCGCAATACCCGAGGGCTTGCCCGCAATAGTTACCATAGTGCTGTCCATAGGCGTACAGCGCATGGTAAAGCGCAATGCCCTTATCCGCCGCCTGCCCGCAGTTGAAACATTGGGCAGCGCCAGCATAATCTGCTCCGACAAGACCGGCACCCTTACCCAGAACCGCATGACCCTTGTTAAGGCATGGGCTGACGGCGGGGAGGTAGAGGATATCGGCAGCGGCAATTCCGATGCCATCAGGAAGCTGCTGATGTACGGCTCCCTCTGCTGCGACGGCACAGTGCTGTTTGAAGAGGGCAGAGAACAGCACATAGGCGATCCCACCGAGACCGCAATAGTCCTTGCGGCACACAATATGGGCATGCCCAAGGATAAGCTTAACGCAGAGTATCCCCGCCTTGCGGAGATCCCCTTTGATTCCGACAGAAAGCTCATGTCCACGGTAAACCGCATTGACGGCAAAAACGTGGTAATAGTAAAGGGCGCATTTGATATGATGGCTGCCCGCTGCATAGCGGGAGATACCGTAAAGGGCAAGGAGCTTACCGAAGAGCTGAGCCGCGACGCCCTGCGCGTATTGGCAGTGGGCTATCGCTTTATCGATGAAGTACCCTCAGAGCCCACCTCCGACAGCCTTGAAAAGGGCCTTACCTTCCTTGGTCTTGTGGGAATGATAGACCCCCCAAGGCCGGAGGCAAAGGCGGCCGTTGAGGTTTGCCGCAGGGCAGGCATAAAGCCCATCATGATAACCGGCGACCACGTTGTTACCGCGGCAGCAATAGCAAAAGAGCTGGGAATCCTCCTCGATGGCGACAGGGCAATAACCGGCGCAGAGCTGGATGCCATGACTGACAGAGAGCTGGATGAGGAGGTTGAGGGCATTGCGGTATATGCCCGCGTTTCCCCCGAAAACAAGATACGCATAGTCAAGGCATGGCAGCGCAAGGGTCAGGTGGTATCCATGACCGGCGACGGCGTAAACGACGCTCCCGCCCTTAAGGCAGCGGACATCGGCTGCGCCATGGGCATCACCGGCACAGACGTTGCAAAGGGCGCGGCGGATATGACACTTACCGACGATAACTTTGCCACCATCGTTGAGGCAGTCCGGGAGGGCCGCGGCATCTATGCCAATATCAAGAAGGTCGTGGCCTTCCTGCTGGGCACCAATATCGGCGAGGTCATAACCGTATTCAGCGCAATGCTGCTGTGGCATAAATCCCCCCTGCTTTCCATGCAGCTGCTGTGGATAAACCTTGTTACCGACAGCCTTCCCGCAATCGCTCTGGGCATGGAGCCTGTGGAGGCGGACATTATGGACAGAAAGCCCAAGCCCAAGGATGAAGGCATATTTGCAAACGGCCTTGGCATCAGGGTTGCCCTGTTTGGCCTGATGTTTGGCGTATTGTCCCTTGCGGCCTTCCGCATAGGCGAAACCGCAACAGGCGTGGTCGAGGGCGGCCGCACTATGGCATTCATGGTGCTGGCATTGTCTCAGGTGGTTCAGGCATACAATACCCGCTCCGACAAGTCCCTCTTTAAAATCGGATTCTTCACCAATTCCAAGCTGAACCTTGCCTGTCTGGGTTCTGCGCTGCTGGTGGCGCTGGTGCTGTTCACTCCCGTTGGCGTGGCCTTTGAGCTTATCAGGCTGCCCGGCAGGCTGTATCTTATGGGTCTCGGTCTGGCGCTGGTTCCTCTGGTGATAATAGAGCTGTGCAAGGCTGCTGGCCTTATAGGGGACGCAAAGTAAAACACATAAAAGCCGCATCGACAGGGTGCGGCTTTTTGATTTGGCGAAAATGTGGTATAATTTCATCTGTTGGCAAAAAAACACATTACAGGAGATTGTGATGCAAAACATTATAACCCAGCTGGCCGCCGAGCTGAATGAAACTCAGGCCCATGTAAAGAACGTCGTTGAGCTGCTGGATGGGGGCAGCACTGTGCCCTTCATCGCCCGCTACCGCAAGGAGCTTACAGGCAGCATGGATGACCAGCAGATACGAAAGCTGGCTGACAGGCTTGCCTACCTTCGCGGCCTGCAGCAGCGCCGGGAAGAAGTAAAGACCGCCATCGCCGCTCAGGAAAAGCTTACCGAGGCGCTGGAGAAAAAGATAGACGCAGCCGCTACCCTTGCGGAGCTTGAGGATCTGTATCGCCCCTACAAGCAGAAGCGCACCACCCGCGCCTCCATCGCCAAGGAACGGGGGCTTACTCCCCTTGCGGCAAGGCTTTTGATGCAGGAAAACGGCGACCCTGCCCTGCTTGCGGAAAAGTTCGTAAATCCCGAAAAGGGCGTAAACAACGCCGCTGAAGCACTGGCAGGGGCAAGGGATATAATCGCAGAGAGGCTTTCCGACTCTGCGGATATCCGCCGCGAAATAAAGGCCCTTGCCCAGCGAAAGGGTACTCTTTCTTCCGCCGCTGCACAGGAGGATAAGGGCGTATACGAAATGTACGCGGATTTTTCCGAAGCCCTTTCCACCATACCCGGCTACCG
Source organism: Clostridia bacterium (assembly GCA_045603585.1). Lineage (GTDB taxonomy): Bacteria > Bacillota > Clostridia > Christensenellales > CAG-138 > SFEL01. The sequence goes on along the minus strand of JAZUMK010000063.1, from coordinate 84,105 downwards.
TGTGCTGGCCATAAACCGTGGCGAAAAGGAGGGCTTCCTCAAGGTGTCCGTAAATATCCCGGACGAGCAGGCGGAGAATATCATTGCCGGCAGCGTTGTTCGGGGCAGCAATCCTTGCTCAAAGGAAGTGGAAGCGGCGGCGCTTGATGCATGGAGCAGGCTCATTTACCCCTCCGTATCCCGCGAGCTGCGCACCGCCCTTACGGATGCCGCAGCGGAGCAGGCCATAGGCACCTTCGCCGTAAACCTCAAGCCTTTGCTTATGCAGCCCCCTGTTAAGAATAAGGTCACCATGGGCCTTGACCCGGGATACCGCACCGGCTGCAAGGTTGCGGTTGTGGACGAAACGGGCAAGGTACTGGATACTGCGGTAATCTATCCCGTTCAGCCCCATAACAAGGTGAGGGAAGCGGAAGAGATTGTCACCCGCCTGATAAAGAAACACAATGTATCCGTAATCGCTATCGGCAACGGCACCGCAGGCCGCGAAACCGAGAAGTTTGCCGCAGATACAGTCCGCGGTACGGATGTAAAATACGTTATCGTAAGCGAAGCGGGCGCATCCGTATACTCCGCATCAAAGCTTGGCGCAGAGGAGTTTCCGGATTACGACGTTTCCCTCAGAAGCGCCGTGTCCATTGCCCGCCGTCTGCAGGATCCCCTTGCGGAGCTGGTTAAGATAGAGCCCCGCAGCATAGGCGTGGGCCAGTATCAGCACGATATGCCCCAGAAGCGGCTGGATGAAACCCTCTCAGGCGTTGTTGAGGATTGTGTAAACAGCGTGGGCGTGGATCTGAACACCGCATCCCCCTCTCTGCTGTCCTATGTTTCCGGCGTAAACAGCACCATCGCCAAGAATATCGTTGCATACCGTGAGGCCGCAGGAGCCTTTACAAGCCGCAGGGAGCTGCTGAAGGTACCCAAGCTTGGCCCCAAGGCATACGAGCAGTGTGCAGGCTTCCTGAGGGTGCCTGAAAGCGATGAAATGCTGGACAACACCGCCGTTCATCCCGAGTCCTACAAGGGCGCAAAGGAGCTGCTGAAGCTGTGCGGCAATGATATATCCGCCCTCAATGATTCCATAAAGGCAATGGGCGAAGAAAAGGCCGCAGAGCATTGCGGCATGGGCGTGCCCACAATGAGGGATATCGTAAAGGAGCTGCAGAAACCCGGCCGCGACCCCCGTGAGGAGCTGCCTCCCCCTCTGCTGAGAAGCGACGTTGTGGAGATGAAGGACCTTGTGCCTGGAATGGAGCTTACAGGCACCGTGCGCAATCTGGTGGACTTTGGTGCATTTGTGGATATAGGCGTGCATCAGGACGGCCTTGTGCATATCTCCCGCATATGCGATAAGTTTATCCGCCATCCCTCCGAGGTGCTCAAGCCCGGCGACATCGTCACGGTATGGGTGCTTGAGGTGGATCAGAAAAAGAAGCGGATTTCCCTCACAATGAAGAAGGATTAGTTTCTTTCTTTACCTTCTTTTTCTCTTTCTTTTCGCGGGAAAAGAAAGAAGAAAAAGAAGCAAAAAGAGAAAGAAAAGCGAAGGGTATAATTAATATTTAAACTGGGCTTTTCTTGGAGAAAGCAATAAAAAGGCCGCACTGAGCTGTGCGGTCTTTTAGTTTGACTATTTCCCGGTATACCGTGCTATCTTGGTAAGGTTCATATACTTCAGGTCGGTGATCTTCACCACGTCGCCCGGCTTGGAGCTGTGGATGAATTTGTTATCCCCAAGGTATATTCCCACATGGGATACGGGATTGTTGAAGCAGACTATATCGCCTATGCGGAGCTTTGAGCGGCTTACGGATACACCTCCCGCCGCCTGCTGATAGGATACCCGGGGGATGGATATGCCTGCCTGAGCGTGGCTGTACTGGGTGAGGCCGGAGCAGTCAAAGCCGGTGGAGGGGCTGGAGCCGCCGGTAACGTAGGCGGTGCCCAGATACTTCTTTGCGGTGGATATGACGGTATTTATCCTGTTCACCTCGGCGGATACCGCATTGCGGGTAAGTTTGCCCGCTATGCCGTCGGCGGCAAGGCGGTTTTTGCTTTGATAGGATATTACGGCGGACTGGGTCTTGGGGCCGAATATGCCGTCGGCAGAGCCGCTGAGATAGCCCAGCATTATAAGGTCCTTCTGAAGGGACTTTACTTCGCTGCCCCGGCTGCCCAGCTTAAGGTTTGCTGACGGGGCGGCAATTGCAACGTAATCCGAATACACATACCCTTCTTGGCCGTTATGGGATACGGATATCCAGCCGTTGGTTTCGCCGTTTACCGTTACGGGGTTTCCCTTATACAGGTACTTTATGCGGGAATAGGAAAGGCCGGGGCCTGTGCGCATATTTACCATATCCCCTGTGATGGAACCGGATGCGGCAAGGGCAAAGTTGGGCAGCAGCATGGCGCAGCCCAGTATGATACAAAGCAGATTCTTTTTCATGCAAGTTATCCTCCTTTTTGAACAGGCTAACAAAAGGAGGGGGCTTAGGGCAAAGGTAAGGGGCGGAAGAAGGTGCAGGATATGGCATATATCAGGGGAAATCCACGAAAAATTGCCGCCTGTTACAGTATTTGCATGGCATGGATAAAGGATGGGGCGTGTGCCGCGGCCTTTTGATATGAAAACAGCGTATGCTGATTATGCGATATATATGCTGTAGGGTTCGAAGGGGGGCTTTTCCTGCAGCTTGCCTCTGGCGCTGGTTCTGTGCTCCTGATGTATATCGCCTGCCTTGGTAAGGGCGACCTTGGTAAGGTAGGGGCCGACTATCTCGTAGACCAGCACGGCAAACAGCGTGATATTGCGTACAATGGTGCCGTCGGGGCCAAGCTCCATGGCCTTGAGGGCCATGCCCAGCGCAACGCCTGCCTGAGGCAGCAGAGTGATGCCCAGATACTTTACGATATTGCTGTCGCAGCCGGTTGCGCGGGAGCTGATGCCTGCGCCGAAGTATTTGCCCAGGGAGCGGGAAAGTATGTACACCAGACCCACGATAACAACTGCGGAGTCGGAAAATACCGAAAGATCCAGCTCTGCACCGCTGATCACAAAGAACAGGATAAGCACCGGGGCAGACCATCTGTCCATACGCTCCATCAGCTCTTCAGATACATCGCAGATATTGCAGAATATTGTGCCCATCATCATGCAGGAAAGCAGAGAGGAAAAGGCGATATGTATGCCGCCGATATTAAACTTTGCGGAGGACAGGGCAACCGTGAGCATTACGAAGGTAACGGATACGGCGGAGCGCTTTGAGCGGGAATGGAAATACCTTTCGCAGCGATCAAAGAGAAGTCCCATTACAAGGCCCAGACCGAGGGAAAGGATAACCTCCAGCAGGGGCTCGAGGATTATGGACAGCACATCCACATTGCCTATGCTTATGGACTTTGCCACGCCGAAGGATATTGCAAACACCATAAGACCCACGGCGTCATCAATGGCAACTACGGGCAGCAGCATATCGGTCACAGGGCCCTTTGCCTTGTACTGGCGCACGACCATAAGGGTGGCGGCGGGGGCGGTTGCGGTGGCAACTGCGCCAAGGACTATGGCGGCAGAAAGGGACAGCTTATCAGGCATCATAAAATGCAGGCCTATAAGGGCGGCATCCACCACAACGGCGGTAAACAGAGCCTGAGAAATGCCCACTATGGCGGCGCGCCTGCCAACTTCCTTCAGCTGGCTGCGGCGAAACTCATTGCCCATGGAAAAGGCGATAAAGCCCAGGGCGAGGTCGGAAATTATGCCGAAGTTTTCAAGGTGATGGGCGGTTATGCCCACGCCGGGAATATCAAGGGAGCCCAGCACAAAGGGGCCGATCAGCACGCCGGCCACAAGGTATGCGGTAACGGCGGGAAGGCTTGCCTTTTTTACCAGCCTGGACAAAAGCAGGCCGGACAGCAGGGATATGGAGAGACTAAGCAGTATGCTTGCGGAATGGGGCACGAAAATACGCCTTCTTTCAAATTGGTTTTTACCGGAACAAAAATGAAAGAGTCGGGACAGGAATAACGAACAGGGCTATCCCGGCTGTATGTTTCGGAATGCTGCTTTTTTCAACAGCCAAGGTATTATAACGCCGTTGAAGCCGAAAATCCATAGCTGAACATAAATATATTTTATAAAAGGGAGCAAAAATATGGAAAAAATGGGCTTTGTTCATAAATTTACTTATACAAACGGCAGTAGTACACAAAAAAAGAAAACAGCCGGCGGACGGCTGCTTTTATATCTGGGGGAATGATCAGTTTGTAAAAATTGCTGCCATGCTTATGGGGGAAACTCTTACGGCTGCCCTGCCTATGAGGGCATCAAAGGGGATCAGCATATCCTGCTTATCCGGGATATCGCCTGTGCGGTCGTCGGGCAGGATCAGGAAGGTGGAGGCGGGGACGGTGAATTCCTCCAGCTCCCATGCTGATCCGGAGGCGTTTACCTCCCGAAGCAGATGGCCGCCGATGTAAACCCTGCCGTCCTTTATGGCCACGGTATCGCCGGGCAATGCGGCAATGCGTCCCACGGCAGTGCCGTCGGCGCTGAAGGCGTAGGCATCGCCCCGCTGAGGGAGGGAAATGTGCTTTGCCAGCCTGTCAAAGAGTATGACGTCCCCTTTATACAGGGCGGGGGACATGCCGTCATCCGCGATCTTTATGCCGGTAAACCATACCGTGAAAACCAGCGTCACGATCGCAGCGGCAGCCGCTATGCAAAACAGCCAGTTCAGCATAGAGAGTTTTTTATATTGGCGGCGGTTTGCCTCTGTGCGGGTCATTTGCTTTCCTCCAGAGTAAGGTTCTTTTTGGCTTTTTTCATAAACTCCAGCCTGTCCAGCATTATCACTCTGTTGCAGCCGGTGCATTTTATCTTAACATCTGCCCCTGTGCGGGTAACGATCCATTCCGCGCTGCCGCAGGCATGGGGCTTTCGCATGAGTATGCGATGGTCAAGGTCAAATTCCGTTATCATATATGCCCTCCGTGGGATGTTTTTTATATAAGCTGCGCTATGGCTTGGGCAAGCTGCTCAGGGGTACTGCCTGTAAATTCCGCATCCGCCATGCGGTAAAGGGGCAGTCGGGCCTGATATATGGAAAACAGCGCATCGGTGCCGTCCTTTAAAAGGGGGCGGCCGGATGGGTCAAGGGTGGCGGCGGTTTGGGCGATATCCCGATGCATCCACAGCACCCTGCCTGTGGATGACATTATATCACGATTTTGCTGCCGCAGCACTATGCCTCCCCCTGTGGAAACGACGCCGAAGGGCAATGAGGATACCTCCTTAAGGATATGGGATTCAACATCCCTGAAGTATTCCTCGCCATGCCGCTCAAACATTTCGGATATGGTCATGCCGGCATATGCTTCCGCCATATCGTCGGTGGAGTAAAAGGGAAGCTGCAATATTTTGGCGGCGGCGCTGCCCAGCTCGGATTTGCCGCTGCCCATCATGCCTGTAAGGTATATCATTGCTCCTCCATAAATGCATCCAGTATGCCAAGCATCAGCGCCGCTTCCGCCGCCGCAAGGCCCCGGAGGGCAATGCAGCCGTCGTGGCGGCCCTGTATGGTAAGGTCTGTATTCTGCATCAGGGCAAGGTCAACGCTGTGCTGAGGCAGGGCGATGGAGGGGGTGGGGCGGAAGGTGACCCGCAGGATAAGGGGCGCTCCGTTTGCCATACCTGCCTGTATTCCCCCTGAATTGTTGCTTTGCAATGCTATGCGGCCATCCTGCACGCGGAGGCCGTCATTTGCCTCTGAGCCGCGCATGGAGCAAAAGCCTGCACCCGCGCCGAATTCCACTGCCTTTACGCCGGGAATAGCGTACATCAATGATGCTATGCGGCTTTCAAGGCCGCTCCATAATTCCCCTCCAAGGCCAACGGGCAGGCCCAGAGCGCAAAGCTCTGCGCAGCCGCCCACGGAATCCCCGTCAAGGGAGCCAAGGACAGCCTGCATATCCTGTTCTGCGGCGGAGGATATCACGGGAAAATTACTTTGCCTGAGGGAATCAAGCTGTTCGGGGGTGGTATTGAGGGGGTCAAAGGGGGTGTCGCAGGCATCACCTATGGCAAGGTAATGGCCTGCGGCGGTTATGCCTTTCTCAGCGAGAATGCAGCGGGCAGCGGCCCCCGCAAACACGAGGGGAAGGGTGAGCCTGCCGGAAAACCTGCCGCCGCCCGTGGGAATGGCGCCGAATTTTACATAGGCGGGATAATCCCCATGGGAAGGGCGGGGAAGGGTGCGGAGCTGCTCATAATCGGCCGGGCGGGCGCTGCGGTTGTAAAAGCGCACGTCGAGGGTATCTCCGTTTGTAACGCCGTCGGCAATGCCGCTGATATAGTGGGGCAAGTCATCCTCAATGCGGGAGGTGGTGCCCAATGGGCCTGCTTTGCGCCGCATAAGGTCGCGGGAAATTACAGCTTCATCAAGGCGGATACCTTTTGGCAGCTCCATGGTAAGCCCCAGATATTCCGAATGGGACTCTCCGTAAATATTCAGTTTCATGCTGCCCCATGGCTTCATGATACGCTTCCTCCGAGGGTGGTAAATTCCTGCAAAAACCGGGGTGCGGATTTTGCAATGCAGTCTGTGTCATCCAGCTCAACGCCGCCGCACATGCCTCCCATTATGGCCAGCATCATGGCGATACGGTGGTCGTTATGTGCGCTGCAGCGGGCGGTGTGAAGCTTTTTGCCGCCGCGGATGACAAAGCCGTCGGCGGTTTCGGTTATGTCTGCCCCAAACTTGGTCAGCTCCTGAACTATGGCGGCTATCCTGTCGGATTCCTTCAGCCGCAGGCGGGAGGCGTTGTATATGCGGGTTTCTCCACGGGCAGCGCAGGCCGCAGCAGCTATGGCGGGAACGATATCGGGAGTGTCCGATGCGTCAACCTCAATGCCGCAAAGCTTGCCGCAGGATGCGGTGACGGAATTTTCGCTTACGGTTATTTCAGCGCCCATACGGGCGAGGATATCTATTATTGCGCTGTCCTTCTGCAGGGGATCGGGGGCGAGGTTTGTTACGGTCACCCGGCCGTATATTGCGCCTGCCGCAAGCAGCATTGCGGCGTGGCTGTAATCGCCGGGAATGGTGATGTCAGCAGGGGTGAGCTTTGCAGGACGAACCACAAGAGCGCCATCCTGCCATGCGGTATTTCCGCCGAAATGGCTGAGGCAGCTGCGGGTCATCTCCATATAGCCTGCGCTCTGTATGGGGGTGGTGGGGATTATGCGGCTCTCCCCATCCAGCAGGGACAGGGCAAATATAAGGCCGCTGATAAACTGGGAGGAGATATCCCCCGCTATATGAAAATCGCCATGGGAATATTTGCCTGATGCGAAATGCTTGTCCCCGTTTACTCCCTTGCTTCGGAGCAGGGAGATAACGGGTTCCATGGGACGGCGCTCAAGGGAGGGGGAGAGGGAAAACTCTGCCCTGTCTGCAATGAGCGGGGCAACGGGATACAGCAGGCGGTAGGTGGTGCCGCTTTCCCCGCAGGGGAGAAGGGCGTGGGAAGTGGGGCAGGCTATGCCTGAAACCGTGATGAGATCCCCGTCGGATTCCGCATCTGCGCCCAGCGCCTTTATGCAGCTGAGGGTCGCGGAAACATCCCGGGAGAGGGCAAAGCTGCTTATGCTGCTTTTGCCATCGGACAGGGCGGCGCAGATAAGCGCCCTGTGGCTCATGCTTTTTGAGGGCATGGCAGAAATGCTGCCATTGAGGCTGCCGCCGAATACTGCCATAAATAGCCCTCCTTAAAAAATGATCCCATACTATATCAATATTATCATACCACATCCCAAATGTAATATCATCTGGAAAAAGGCCGCGCCATGGTGTATATTGAAGGGGAGGCAGATCGCCTTGCACAGATATTTTAAAGAAATCAACACGGGAGGAATACTCATGCTTAAGCACCTGAGAGCCGCTATGGCAGCGGCAGGGGCAGATATGTTCCTTATACCCACTGCGGACCCCCACGGCTCTGAATATCCCGGCGAGCATTACAAAGTGCGCCGTTATTTTTCCGGCTTTACCGGCAGCGCAGGCACCATGGCCGTTACCGCCGATGAGGCGGGACTTTGGACAGACGGCAGGTATTTCCTGCAGGCGGAAAGGGAGCTGGAAGGCACAGGCATTGACCTTTACAAAATGGGTCAGCCCGGAGTTCCCGCCATATTTGACTGGGTGCAGGACAACCTTAAGGGTACGCTGGGAGCGGATTTCCGCACCATCACCGCCGATGAGGGAAAAGAACTTGTTGAGCGGGGCATAAAGCTTGCGGATTTTCCCGAGCTGATAGACGCTGCATGGGAAAACAGACCTCCCCTGTCCCCCGAGCCCGCATACAGCCTCAGCATGGAATATGCAGGCCGTTCCGCCGCGGATAAGCTGGCGGCGGTAAGGGCGCAGATGAAGGAGCATGGGGCATACGCCTGCGTGCTGACCGCCCTTGACGACCTTGCATGGCTGTTCAATATCAGGGGCAAGGATGTAAAATATCTGCCTGTTGCACTGTGCTACGGCATTGTGGAGCAGGACAAGGCATATATCTTCATGGATGAAAGTAAGGCCGCCCCTGTGATGGATGAGCTTAAGGGGGCAGGCGTTGAGCTGCTGCCCTATAACGGCATATACTCCTTTGTATCCCGCTACGGCGCGGAGCATAAGGTGATGGCATCCCTTGGCAAGCTGAATTACCGCCTGTATCTTGACCTTGCAAACTGCGGCGGCATAATAGACTGCGACGCAATAGCATTGATGAAGGCCACCAAGAACCATGCAGAGCTGAAGTATTCCCGCCTGAGCCACCTGAGGGACGGCGTGGCGGTAAGCCGCTTTATCCGCTGGGCAAAGGAAAACGCAGCCAGTGGCTTTACCGAAATGCAGGCAGGAGAAAAAATCGCAGAGTTCCGCCGTCAGCAGGAGGGCTTCATTGAGGAAAGCTTTTCCACCATCTGCGGCTACGGCCCCCACGGCGCAATAATACACTACTCTGCAAATGAGGATACCGATATTGCCGTAGAGCCCCACGGCCTGATGCTGCTGGATTCCGGCGGACAGTATTACGGCGGCACTACGGATATCACCCGCACCATCGCCATGGGCCCCGTAAAGGCGGAGCAGAAGCTGGGCTATACATTGGTATTGGAAGGCATGCTGGCCCTTATGGATGCAAAGTTCCCCAAGGGCTGCGCAGGCTATCATCTGGATGCCATCGCACGCATGCCACTGTGGGAGCATGGTATGGACTACAACCACGGCACAGGTCACGGCGTGGGCTGCATGCTGTCTGTACATGAAGGCCCCAACGGCTTCCGCTGGCAGAAGACCGCCCGCTCTGACAGGGCGCCCCTCTGCCCCGGCATGATAACCTCTGACGAGCCGGGCATCTATGTGGAAAACGAATACGGCGTACGCATTGAAAACCTTATAGAATGCGTTGAGGAGGATAACGGTTTCCTGGGCTTCCGCTGCCTTACCTTTGCCCCCATCGACCTTGATGCGGTGGATGCAGAGGTGCTTACCGAAAAGGGCAGAGAGCGGCTCAACAGGTATCACAAAGAGGTATACGAAAAGCTGTCCCCCCTGATGAATGAGGAGGAGAGGGAATGGCTGAAGACCCAGACAAGGGAAATATAAACAGATAAAAGAAAACCCCGGTGTATTGAATGTGCGCCGGGGTGAATTTATATCTATACCCGCCCGCCGCCCTTTTAAGGTATCTTCGCCTGCGGCGAAGACGATGGCAGAGAGCCTTCCCAAACCATAAAAACAGGCCTGAAAAGGGCAGCGGGCGGGTATAGATAATAACTATTCAAACAAAACCGCAAACAGATGACTGCTTGCGGTTTGCTTGTTGATGGATAAACTGTATGAGGCTCTTAATCTGCATTTGGCGGCGTGTACGGCAAATGCGGAACAAAGCCGTAAGGCTTTGATTCCCTGCATAATTTGCCGCCCGGTAAATCCCGCAGGATTTATAGGCAAATTATGTAGAACCCCCGTAAGGGATTCAAATCGCCCCGCTGCGTCAGCAATGGGGCGAATCTCGCTCAAAATTCTTAAAATTTTGAGCGAAAAGCGGAGCTTGACGCGTCGCTTGGCATACGCCAGTCCCCTCTGGGGGAGATGCCCACGGAGCCCACCTTGGGGCCGTCGGGCAGGCAGCTGCGCTTGAACTGCTGGGCAAAGAAGCGGCGCAGGAAGGTGGAGAGCCACTTGCGTATAACTTCCTCGCTGTATTCTCCCTTGAAGGCGTGGCAGGCCATGGCGAATATCTTTTCGGGGCCAAAGCCGAAGCGCAGGAAGTAGAACAGGAAGAAATCATGCAGCTCATAGGGGCCCACAAGATCCTCGGTGAATTGGGTCATGTCGCCGTCTTCCTCCGCAGGCAGCAGCTCGGGGGATACGGGGGTATCCAGTATGTCAAGCAGCACCTTTGCAAGGGCGGGCGCGGACTGATTTGCATAATGGCGCACAAGATGGCGCACAAGTGTCTTGGGCACGTCGGCGTTTACGCCGTACATGGACATATGGTCGCCGTTGTAGGTGGCCCAGCCCAATGCAAGCTCGGACAGGTCGCCTGTGCCTATAACAAGGCCGTTCTCCATATTGGCAACGTCCATCAGCACCTGAGTGCGCTCTCTGGCCTGACCGTTTTCAAAGGTGACGCTGTGGTCGTTAAAATCGTGGCCAATGTCGAGGAAATGCTGCTTTACGCTGTCGCCGATGGGTATCTCGCGGAAGGTGACCCCCAGCTCATTGCAGAGTATCTCGGCATTGGAGCGGGTGCGGCCGGTGGTTCCGAAGCAGGGCATGGTTATTGCCATCACGTCGCTGTGAGGGCGCTCAAGCATATCCAGCGCACGAACTGCAACTATGAGGGCAAGGCAGGAATCAAGGCCGCCGGATATGCCGATAACAAGGGTCTTTGCGTTTACATGGCTTACCCTGCGGGCAAGGCCCCGGGCCTGAATATCCAGTATGCGCTGGGCGCAGGCAGGCTCTTCGGGGATGAAGGGGAAACGGCTGATATCGCGTTCAAGGGCCGCCTTGGGGCAGATGCTGAAGCGTACGGTGGGCAGGTCATCAATGGCGGCGGTACGATTGGATTCTGCCATGAGCATATCCACATCCACATCGGCCCTGCACATATCGCTGCCGAAGGGGGGATTCTCAGCAAGTATGCGGCCCCGCTCGGCGATGATGCCGTGGCCGGAGAATACCATATCAGTGGTGGATTCGCCCACAGAGGGGTTCGCCATAACGTATGCGCAGCTGAGCCGGGCAGAGGCTGCGATGATGAGGCTTTGGCGCATTTCCTCACGGTGCACAAGCTCGGCAGCGGCTGCGGGGTTGGCTATAACGGCGGCGCCGCAGCGGGCAAGGAAATCTCCCTGAGCATCCGGCGACAGCAGCTCATCACCCACGGCCACGCCGAAGGTAAAGGCAGGCAGCTCCTCACAGCTGAAGAGAAGATCGCTGCAGAAGGGAGCGGATTGCCCGGCAAGGTCCACATCGCAGCAGATGTCATTGCCGGGAGTAAAGGCTCGGGCTTCGTAAAGCTCGCTTTTGCGGGGGAGGGTCTTGCGGGGTACAACGCCAAGAAGCTGACCGTGCTGAATTATCGCGGCGCAGTCGTATACGCCGCCCATGTATCTTACGGGCAGGCCGATCACGGCTATTGCATCCACGTCTTTTGTATCGTCAAGTATGCTTCTGAGGGCGGATTCCGCGGCCTTCAAAAGGGCGGATTGACTGTAAAGATCGCCGCAGGTGCAGCCGGTGAGGGCAAGCTCAGGGAACACCGCAAGGGCACAGCCGCTTTCATCTGCCTGACGGTAAAGGGCAAGTATGCTTTTCGCGTTTGAAGCGGGATCTGCAACGGTCACTTTGGGGGAGAGGGCGGATACCCTCACAAAGCCCATGTTTATCATATATGTACCTCCTTAGCCCAATAAAATGGGCAGAGTGAATTAGCGAATTTTGCAGGAAAGGGTGTCGGCCTTTACCTTGTATACGCAGACGTTTTCCGTCATCTGAGGGGTAAAGTCAAACTCCTTGCCTGTCATGTGCAGCATAAGGCGGTTGAGGGCGTATTCCTTATCCTGATGATCATCCAGAAACTCCACACTGCCCTCGGCGATAACGCTGGCGAACTGATAGCCATAGGCGCAGGGATTGTTGGATTCCACCACATCACCTGACCAGTCCAGCTCAAGGCAAACGGCGGGGTTGACCTTTAGTATGTCCAGCTTACGGCCCTCTTTGGCGCTGTGGAAGTAAAAGGTAAATACGCCGTTTTCCTCGGTATAGCCAAAGTTCAGCGCAACTATGTAGGGCTTATTGCCGTCGCACATGGCCATGCGGCATACCTTGCAGCCTGCGATAAGCTCATTTATGCGGGAAATGTCGGTAACTTCTCTGTCTTTGCGTCGCATGGTATATCTCCTGAATGAAATATGTTGAAAATGAGATAAGGGAGCGGGGAATCCCCGCCCCCTTTTTAATTTTGAGGTAGTGTTAGCCCTGTATATCGCTGTCGTTGAAGGGATCGCCGCATTCGGGACAGAACTTGGGAGGATTGGCGGGATCTTCGGGCTGCCAGCCGCACTTATCGCACTTGTAGGTGGGGGCGGCAGAGGGCTTCTTTGCTCCGCACTCGGGGCAGAACTTGCCCTTGTTTACTGCGCCGCAGGCGCACTTCCAGCCATTGGATGCGCCGCACTCGGAGCAGAATTTGCCGGTGTTAACTGCGCCGCAGGCGCAGGTCCAGCTGTTTGCGGGAGCGGCGGCGGGCTTTGCGGCCTGCTGCTGGGCGCCCATCTGGAACAGGGAAGCTGCGTTTGCACCGGCTGCGCCGCCGGCCATATTCATGCCTGCAAAGGCTGCGAATGCGCCTGCGCCCTCGTTCTGAGCGGCGCTCTGCATTGCGGCGGCCTGTGCGCTGGTCAGGTATGCTGCTGCCATGGTGGGATCGGTGAGGGCTGCGCTCTGCTGCAGCTGCTTGATCCTCTCCTCGTCCTCATCGCTGGCCTTGATGGAGCTGATGCCGAGGGATACTATTTCGATACCGCGCAGATCACGCCACTTTGCGGACAGCTCATCATTGAGCACCTGAGTGAGCTCAGTGGTGCGGCCGGGGAGGGCGCTGTACTTGATGCCCATATCGCTGATGCGGGAGAAGGCGGGCTGCAGAGCAGTCATGAACTCGGTGCGCATCTGGGAATCCAGCCTGTCGCGGGTGAAATCGGAGGTTACGTTGCCGCATACGTTCTTGTAAAGAAGCATGGGGTTGGTTACCTTGTAGGAATATTCGCCGAAGCACTTTACGGATACTTCCAGCTCAAGGCCTGCGCCGATGTTGCTGTATACTACGCGGAAGGGAACAGGATTGGCGGTGCCGTACTTGTTGCCCATTATTTCCTTGGTGTTGAAGTAGTAGATGCGCTGATCCTTGCCGGTATCGCCGCCAAAGGTGAAACGCTTTTTGAGGGTCTCCCAAACGGCGGCAAGGCTCTCGCTGAAGTTGCCGTAGAAAATGGTGGGCTCGGTGGAGCTATCCCATACGAATTCGCCGGCCTCTGCGCAGAACTCTACTATTGCGCCCTGCTCAACGATCATCATGCACTGGCCTTCGTTTACGGCGATTATTGCGCCGTTGCTGATGATGTTGTCCTCGCCGCGGGTGTTGGAGCTGCGGCCGCCGGTGCGCTTAACGCCCTTGGTTACCAATACATCTTCGGGAAGAGCATCACAATAAAAATAATCACGCCACTGATCGGCCAATACGCCGCTCAATGCGCCAATGCCTGCTTTCAAAAGTCCCATTTTGTTTCTCCTTTCAGTATGTGCATAAGAAAAAATATGTTCCAATACGGGCATAAAGACGTGAGCCCGCAATACGCTTTATATATTATAGCATATATGTACAAATAACGCCATTAATGATTTAACAGTGAAAAATATAATAAAAAGCATTCGGTAAAAAGGAACAGGCTTTCGGTCTGCTTTCGGCGAAAGATGTGTTAATACCGATAGGCTTCGATCCGCTTTCGGCGACAGCTGCATCAATACCGATAGGCTTCGATCCGCTTTCGGCGACATGTGCGGCGAAAGCGGAAGGATTCCTGCGGAATCCGTTCTTTGCGTGATTTGCCGCCCGGTGCCCCTCGCAAGGGGCATAGGCAAATCATGTGAAAATCCCCGTAAGGGATATGATCGGCCGAATGCCCTGCATTTGGCCGAAAAAAATCGCCTGAATGGACTTGCCATTCAGGCGAAAAGCTTTAGCTTTATTATCCCTGCAGCTCCTTCTTGCGCATCTTGATCTTGAGCATTGCAAGGGCCTTGCGTGCGTCAAGGGCGTCTACGGCGTTTTCGCCGACGTTTTCGCTCTCGATGCCTTCGGGGTTCTTGTTGATATCCACGATGGCGTCAAGGTATTCGTTGGTAACGACGAACTGAGCCATGGTGCCACTGAAATTCAGGCCGGTCACGGGGATGCCGCGGATACCCAGCTGGTATACGGTATTGGTGTAGTCAACGTCGCTGTTGCCCCAGCCGTCGGAGGAGACGATGGCGCCGTCAGCGCGCATGCACTCTGCCCATACTGCGGCGCGGGTGCCTACCAGCAGCTTTTCTTCGCCTGCATCGGGGGTGCCCACGATGATGATGCCCATCAGGTCGATCTCAGGATCAGAGGAAACTACCTCAAGGAGAGGATCGCGGAAATGATGGAGGGAGGTTTCTTTTGTGGAAGGTCCGATACCCATTATGCGTTTCCTCCTTTAATTACTGCATGGAACGGATGATACCGTCGCGATATTCGTTGGGGGTGACAACCACAGGCATGTTGCCCATGTGGATAATGCTCTTGCTGCCTTCGGTGCCGCTGGGCTCCTTGCCGAAGAGGTGGGTGTCATACATTGCGCCCTGACCTGCAACCTGCTTGATGATAACTACGCGCTTCTTGCCGGGACGTACGGTATCGTAGTAGGTGTTGCGGGTGGTGCACAGGTCGCCCTTGAACTTCTTGAGCTTGTCGCGGTAGCTCTGGATGAACTTATCGCAGGCGCCGTGGGCGCGGGTGCAGGCGTTCATATCCTGACCCATGTGGGACTTGAACAGGAAGTCAAAGCTGATGATAACATCGTTGTCACCGGGAGTACCTGCCTTGTTGAGGAACAGCTTATCCTTAAGGTTGCCCTCGGAGGAGCCGAACTCGTAGGTCTGTACGCCGTCCACGTCCACGCCGGTCATCATGAAGTAAACGCCGGTGATGGTGTGGGTGATACCCTCGCCGATTATGCCCAGAACCTTGGTGGATACAGGGATAATGTCCATTATGGTGTTGGTCCAGCGGTCATGATCGCCGGGCTGGATTATCTGGATGTCTATCTTTTCGATTATGTCCTTGTTTTCTTCCATGAGCGCATCAAGGAGCTCACGGCTAACGGTCATTTTACCGTCCGGGGTAACGTCGTTATGCTCACCCCATTCCACGGAATTCACGTGGTAGGACTTGATGACCAGACGCCTCAGGTTGATATCCTGTGCCATTTCTGTTCCTCCGCAGAGATAATTTTTAATATTTTCGGACACACCAAAACTACGGCTGCCCGTATATAAAAATCTTATCTGATATCAGCGCAAAAGTAAAGTAAAAAAGGATAAAAATATAACAAAACAACAATATGTAATATACGAGGAGAGGAAAGTGACAGGCTCGTTCCTCAAGTGCTATAATATGCAATGACAATTCATGTTTTGTGCGGCATGCAAACGGAGAAAGGTAATACTATGAAGCTCAAAAGAATAACGGCACTGATACTTTTTATTTTTATGGCGGCGGGCTTGTTCGCAGGCTGTCAGGCGGCATCGGAAGATATGGCTGTGTCTGACAGCTTCAAGCAGGCCGTGGAAACGGGCATAGCCTGGGATAATCTTGCATCAAAGGCCGACAGCCCCCTTACGGCAGAGGATGCAGTTAAGCTTATGAAAAATGCGCTGAGTGTCCTTGGCAAAGAGGATGCCAACGGCTATCTTTTATCCTTTGCCGAAAAATATGACGGCAAGGCCGAGCTGCAGCGCTATGAGCTGGCTCAGCTTCTTTACGGCGTATATCAGGACGTTATCGCAGGACATAATTTTACCCTCAGTGCATCCGCCGTACGGTACGAGGTGGGCGGAACATATAAGGGTTTCTATATCTGGGACTGCCCGGATTATCAGCAGATAGGGGAACTGTGCGATACCGAGGCCTGCAATTATGCTATTCGTGCATATAACCTTGAAAATGGCGACAAGCTGATGAAGCTGTATGAAGAGGATTGGACCTTCCGCCCAACGGAGCCTGTAACGGTAAGCGACGCAGTTGAAACTGTGCTGAACTTTTCCCGTTCATTTGAAAAAGACCCGGTTTATGTTGACGTGACGGATGATGCGGCGGCAAAGCACACCATTGACCCTGCCCTGTACACAGGCGAAACCACCCTGCCCGACGCCACCAATCAGGACCTGCCCAACTGGAAGGGCTGCAATATTTCTTTCAGCAGCATGTTTGCCTGGGCCCTCAGCAACAATCCCGATGACACAATAGCAGAGGGCAATTTTGATTACCTTAAGGATTTAGGCGTAAACTTTGTCCATATGTATGTGGCCTGGAGCTATTTACAGGGCCCTGACCACACCTTTGACAGCAAGGTGAACCTTTCCCGCATGGAGCAGCTGGATGATATCATCTCATGGTGCATGGAGCGGGATATCCATATGCAGTTGGTGTTTAACGATGTGCCAAATCTTGATTTCAACAATCAGGAGGACGGAGAGTGGTTCAACAGATGCAATACCGTCTTTCACGATGAAGCGGTGCGGGATACCGTAACCGAGTTCTGGCGGATGCTGGCAAAGAGATATGCCGATATTCCCAATAACTATCTCAGCTTCAACCTGATGAACGAATGTGACCCCACCGACGATGCAAATTATGTATGGGGTCTGGGGGATGCGGTTGCCGCCATACGGGAAGCAACTCCCGACCGTGTGATAGTTGCGGACGTGCATACCGGCAGTCAGGAAGTGACCGGAGCAACTATGGCGGAGCTTGGCTGCGCCCTGTCCTATCATTATTACAATCTTGACGGTATTTCCGTTGTGACCCCGGAAAAGGAAGCCGCAGAACCGGGATTCTATGAGAACTTTAAAGGAACCGGCTGTATTACCAATGCCCATATCTACGGGCCAAACTATTGGGATAAAAACCTTCACGATGAAGCAAAGGGCGCGCTGAAATTCAGCGGAGCCGTGGGCGGCGCTGAGCTGTCTGTCACTGTTCTGGACATTTCATGGTTTGATACCGTAATGAAGATCTCCGCTGCAGGGCAGACCCTTTATGAGGGTATGGAAGAATATACCTACGATGAAGCAACGGACTATATCAGCGTGGATAAAACCGTAACGGTAACTATACCCGAAGGGGCGGACAGCTTTGAAATATCCTGCCCGGAAGGCTCCTGCTTTACCATGTCTGATATCAGTCTGACCTTCCCTGACGGAACTGTGACTTCCATGAGTATGCTGAATGACTGGTGGAAAGGCACCATGCTGGCGGAGATCACCGTGAATGAGGACGGCAGCTGTGTAAGTACCCTTGGCCTTGAGCATATTGAGCAGAACGGACAGACCCTGCTTGACCTTATCGCCGTTGGCGAAAAATACGGCGTGGACGTGATGGTGGGGGAATGCGGCTTCTTTGAAAGCGGAGACCCCATGGCCACAGGCATGCGGCAGGAAGTGGTGGAGGATATGTTCCGAAACCAGATAGATACCTTCGAAAAGTACGGCCTTGCATGGTGCTTTGAATACATAGGCAGATATGCGCTGGCAACCCCTGCGCCCTACCTTGAAGGTATTGAATATTTAGACCTTCCCAACAGCCCCTACTATATAAACCTTTCAATGGACGCATTCTTCAGGGAGATAATGTCCAGATAAAACAAAGTAAATAAAAGGGACGTATCGGTGATTTGATACGTCCTTTGTTTTTTTGTATTATTTCAGCGTTTTAACATGTGCGATCAGCGCAAACAGCGCAAAGGCCGCTATATTCACCGCAACCACGCTGGCGCCGGTGGGGGTGGAGAAGAAAAAGCTGATGAACATGCCTATAATGAAGCACACCGCAGACAGCACGCCGGAGCATATGACCGTGCCCTTGAAGGTTTTGCACAGGCGCATGGCGGTGAGGGGTGGGAATATGATAAGGCTGGAGATGAGCAGCGCGCCCATCATGCGCATGCCCAGCACTATGGTAACAGCGGTAAGGCAGGCAAGGAGGGTATTGTAGCTGCCTGCGGGGGAGCCGGTTGCCCGGGCAAAGCCTTCGTCAAAGGTGACGGCAAACATTCTGTTGTAAAACAGCAGGAAAAGGATGAGAACAGCGGCGGACAGCACAATGCTGAGGGTGGCATCCGGGCCGCTCATGGCGAGAATGCTGCCGAAAAGGTAGTTCATTATATCGGTATTTACCCCAGTGGTGGTGGATATCACCATTACGCCAAGGGCAAGGGAGCCGGTGGAGATAAGGGCGATGGCGCCGTCGCCCTTAATGTGGGCGTTTTCGCTGATGCGAAGCAGCAGCACTGCGGCGATAACAACCACGGGTATGGCAACCGCAAGCTCCGCGGTGCCTGTTACGGCGGCTATGGCAAGGGCGCCGAAGCCCACATGGGAAAGGCCGTCGCCTATCATGGAATAACGCTTCAATACAAGGCTTACGCCCAGCAGCGCAGCGGATACCGAAACCAGCACGCCTACGATGAGGGCGCGCACCATAAAGGAATATGAAAACATTGCGGTCATTGTCTGTATCATGCGCCGCCTCCCAAGAAGGCAGAGCCGGTGGAGGTTATTTTGTATTCCTCAGGGGTGCCGTAGAATATGGAGCCGTTGCCAAGGTGCAGCATGTGCTTTGCCATGGATACGGCGGCGGGGATATCGTGGGATACCATTATTACGGTGATGCCGTCGTTGTGGTTCAGGTGGGTGATTATCTTATAAAGCTCTGCGGTGGCGATGGGGTCAAGGCCGGAGGCAGGCTCGTCCAGCAGAAGAAGGCGATGGGTGGCGCAGAGGGCGCGGGCCAGAAGCACCCTGCGCTGCTGGCCGCCGGAAAGCTGGCCGTAGCATTCCTTTGCAATGGAGGAAATGCCAAGGCGCTGCATATTGTATGCGGCGCGTTGCTTTTCCGCTTTTTTGTAAAAGGGGCGGTGGCTTATGGAATTAAGGCAGCCGGAAAGCACCACTTCCTCAACGCTTGCGGGAAAGTCGTGGTGGAATTTATTTTGCTGGGGGAGATAGCCTATTTCATTATGCATAAGGCCGTCCCCTGTGTATATGCGGCCGGCCTTGGGCTTTATAAGGCCCAGCAGCCCCTTTATGAGGGTGGATTTTCCCGCGCCGTTTTCTCCGGTAACGCAAAGCAGATCCCCCTGCTCCACAGAGAAATCAAGGCCGGATATGACCACCCTGCCGTCATAGGCAAGGGCGGCGTTTTCGCAGGTCAGAAGGGGCATATCAGTGCAGGGCCTCCTTAAGGTTTGCAAGATTGTTTTCCATGAGGGAGATATATGTTGCGCCGGATTCAAACTCTTCCTTTGTAAGGTTATGGCAGGAGGTGAAGGTAAGCACCTTTGCTCCTGTAGCTTCCCCGATGGCGGCGGCAAGGCGGCCGTTGGAAAGCTCGATGGAGAATACCACGGGGATATTCAGCTCCTTTACCTTATCTATAAGGAAGGCGATGGTTGCGGCGGAGGGTTCGGTATCCGCAGAGCAGCCGGGGAAGGCGGCGAAATATTCAAGGCCGTATTCCTCGGTGAAATACCTGACGGGGAATCTGTCCCCGAAAACAAGGGTGCGGCGTTCTGCTCCGCCGATTGCGGCGCGGATATCCGTATCCAGCTTATTGAGGCGGGCTTGGTAAAGGGCGCAGCGGGCGGAATAATCTGCGGCGTTGGCAGGGTCTGCCTGGCACAGCCTGTCCGCTATGGCGCGGCATATGAGGGCAGCGTTTTTGGGGGATGTCCAGACGTGCTCGTCATAGCCCTCGGTATGCTGATGGTCATGGTCATGGCCGCAGGATTCATCGTGATGGTGATGGTCGGATTCCATGCCTTCAACTGTTTCCTCGCAAAGGGGAGATACCACGCTGAGCATGGAGAGCACCTTGCTTTGGTCAATTTCAAGGGAGGATATCATGTCGGTCACCCATGCCTCGTTTTCGCCCCCGGCATAGATGAACAGATCGCAGTTCTGTATGTCTATCATATCCCTTGGGGTGGGCTCAAAGGAGTGAGCCTCCGCGCCGGGGGAAAGCAGCATACGTATATCCGCATGCTCTCCCGCTATCTGGCGGGCAAAGTCATAGGCGGGGAAGGCAGTGGCGATTATGGTGAAATCCTCTGTATCCATAGGGGGAGTGCAGCCCGTGAGCATCAGCAGGGCAAGGAGGGGAAGGATGAGCCGCTTCAGCATGAGACATCCTTTCCGCCGCAGCCATCGCACAGGCCGTAGAGTATGCTTTCCCTTAAATCAAGGGTGAAGCCGTGGGCAGAGGCTATATGCCGGGCAAGGCCGGATACCTGATCGCAGGAGAGGTGGATAAGCCTGCCGCAGCCCCGGCACTTAAGATGAAAATGCTCATCGCAGCCGCTGTGCTGATGGGCGTACTGATACAGCACCCGCTTGCCCTCATGGAAGCGGCGCAGCTCTCCCTGCTCCGTCATGCGGCTGAGCTGGCGGTAGAGGGTGCTTTTGCCCAGGGAGCCATCGGCGCAGAGGGCTTCTATTATTTCGTCGGAGGAATACTGCTCCTTGGGGGCGGTGCGGAAGAAATCCCTAAGGGCCTTGTACTGCATGGTTTTATACATAAAAATCACCTTTTTAATGGGGAATGGTGCATTCTCACAAATTGAGAGTTACTCTCACATTATACAGGCGTTTTTCTTTATGTCAAGAGTGAAAAAACGTGCAATATTCAGGTATATGGGGAAAAGTATCAGGGGGCAGCCTTGACAAAGAAAAAATGGCGAAATAACATATAATCAGATAAATATGGATTGTGGAAAAATCCGTGGTTTATCGGGCTTTTTGGAAATGAAAGAACAATACATGCATAAAGGATAATATCAATGCTCAGTACTTTTTTAAATTCCGTATCCGCCGTACTGGTGGTAATGCTGATAATGGCAACAGGCTATTTCATGGGATACAAGGGCTGGATAAAGCCCGAGCATAAGCCCATGATGTACAAGCTGATCATATGGGTGGCTATGCCCTTCATGTGCATAAACAGCATACAGACCAACTTTTCCCGTGAGATGTTCCGCGGAGCGGGGGCGCTGATAGCTGTACCCATGCTGAATATCGGCCTGCTTACGGTAATTGCGGCGCTGCTTGCAAGGCTGCTGAAGCTGCCCAAAAAGCAGACCGGCGTATTTATCACCATGTGCAGCCTGTCCAATTCCGTATTCATAGGCTATCCCATGTGCCTTGAGCTGTTCGGTGAAACCTGTATACCTTATGTAATGTGGTATTACGTGATGAACACGCTGTTTTTCCAGACGGTGGGCGTATGGCTTATTCGCCGTTCCGCCGTTGAGGGCAGCGGCTTTTCCCTGTCCAGCCTAAAGGTAATATTGAAGAATCCTCCCTTTATAGGCATAGTGATAGGCATGCTGCTGCTGGCGCTGGATATTCAGCTACCCCGCTTTGTAATGAGCTATACCAAATACATGAGCAACATGGTGTCTCCTCTGGGGCTTATCTATTCCGGCTTTGTAATGTATGAAACCGGCCTCGGCAAGGTAAAGCTGGAGCGGGGTCTGCCCACCACCATGATAATGCGCTTTATAGCATCTCCTCTTCTGTGCATGGCGCTGTGTATGGCCTTTGGCCTTACCGGTATTGCCCACGATACCTACATCGTTGAGGTGACCATGCCCACCATGACCCAGGTAACGGTACAGGCCTCCGGCCTTGGAGCGGATGAACAATACGCCGCCAAGGGCGCAACTATTTCCACGCTGCTGGCCTTCGCGGTAATACCGGTGCTGATGATGATACTGTGACGATAAAGAGCCTCTGCGATTTTCGCAGAGGCTTTTTGCTTAATGTGGAATAGTGGGTTTGGATAAATAATCCTTAACCATTGCTTTTACTGCGTCAGCAGATAAACACGATCCTCTCTTCACCTGTAAGCACCTCGGGAAGGTCGGCATTGCACCGCCTGAGATTTTCCCGGCCGGTGCGGAATTGCTTTGCAACGGAATAGAGGGTTTCGCCGGGGGAGGGGAAGTAGCCTATCAGCCCATGGGGAGTTTCTATCGGCTCACATTCCGCTATGCCGGAAAGAATGGTCACGTTTTCCGCGGAATACAGGCAGGCGGACAGCAGTATTGTGCCGCTCAGCTCCAGCGAGCGTCCGCCGCCGGAGGCGGATGCGCTGACATTTGCGCTGATAAGGCCATCGGTGGCGCCGGGGGCGGATGTTTCTATGGAGAAGGGAATATCTTCATTAAAGGTAAATATGCTGCCGCTTTCCCCTGCGTAGATCACCCTGAGAGCCAGCAGACCCTCCACCATAAGGCGGCTGTTTTCCATGGCGCTGGAGGTGATAAGGGGACGGGCAGCGGTGTATATCACCCGCTGAGCATCCGGAAGTCCCTCAGGCAGCATTACGTTTTCGGTGAGGGAATGGCGGTGATGTATGCAGCCCAGGAAGGAGCAGGGACGTATTGCGCTGTGGCGGCATTCAAAGGGCAGGGTGGGGGAAAACACATCTGCGGCGGCGGCCGCCTTTACGCAGCTGCGGCCGAATACCCTGTAATTGAGCCGCACATCCGCAATGACCATGCCGAATTCCTCGGAGGCCCGCACATCCCACGCCGAGGCGGAGATCTCTCCCCACATGGGAGCCTGCCCTGAGCCTTCCACGGTTTCGCTGAAGGGAACGGCGCGGCAAAGCTGGCTAAGCACCCCTGTGCGGCTTTCCACAAGGGCGGATATATACAGCGTGCCTTCAAGGGTGATGCCGCCGGATGAGGGAATGACCTCCCGCAGCCCGGCCCACACCTCGCTGTAAAGTACCGAAGAGGCGAAGGGGGCTTCCAGCTCCTCCCGGATACGCAGAGTTCCTGCCTGCTCATCGCAGCGGCAGGCAAGGGAAAGCTCACGGGTATCCTGCTCCGCATCCTCCACGCCGGATATGCCGGACAGCACCTTAAGGCCGGCCGGGGCTGTGACCAGCACCGCCATATCCGCCACGGCGCTGAGCTGCAGCCTGCCGTTTTGGTTTATCAGCTCAAGGGACTGAAGGCTGGGCTGCACCTGAGCATTCATGCCCTCCTGCACCCCCTCTGCGGGGATAACATGGCGAAAAGCCGCCCGGGAGGAAAAGGCAAACACATTGCCGTCGGTGCATATTATGTCCACGCTTACGGTGCCCTCCACCGCCACGCAGCCCTCACCGGCCGCGGCGCTGCCAAGGGCAACGCTGCCTGTGCAGGACAGCACCTCCTGAAGGCCGTGACCCTCAGGCAGGGGGATACCTCCTTCCACTGCCGCCTGAGATAATCCGGAATATATCATCTGCTCACCGGGGAGCTCTTTCCATATGAGTTCCATGCCGCAACGCTCCTCTCAATAGTCAAAAAATGGTCTGTCAGTTATATATGCTTATGACAAAAGGTGCGGCAAAATGTATGGTATTGCGACCTACGGAAATAAATTATGGATTTTTACATTGTACGATTGGCTGATTAAAATGCATAAATAACAGTATATACAGAGTGGATAAACACCGGGTTATCAATGTTATCAACATGGTTATCCACATTCAAAGGGGTTTTAGGTGTTGAAAAGTGTTAAAAAGTCGTGCATAAAAAAGTATTGCCGAATAATTATAAATCATGCATTTGTCGAAAAGGAACGCAGCACGATAATTAATCACACGGGGGATGAGGATATATTATTTGGGGTGTGCTTGGGCGTGATAGCCGGTATTGATTCAAAATAATAATGCCTTCAACAGCTTAACTATACATTGTGCCGTTAAGCAATACACCGTGATAATCATAAGATTTTTCGCCTCAAGTTGACATGCTTGATGCGGTATGCTAAAGTATAAACAAATAATCTATTATAATAGAAGGTGACATCATGGAACATATTAAGACCATCCAGACTCGTAACCTGTGCGAAAGCGCAAAGAACGGCGGCTGCGGCGAGTGCCAGACTTCCTGCCAGTCCGCATGCAAGACCAGCTGCGGTATCGCAAACCAGAAGTGCGAAAGCGCTAAGGAAAGCAAGTAATTGCACTGAGCAAAATGCCACTTCGGTGGCATTTTTTCTTATAAGGGAGAATCAGACAATGATCCATCAATACAAAATGGGCGGATACAATATCGTGCTGGATGTATGCTCCGGCTCTGTTCACGCTGTGGACGAGGTGGCATACGATATTATAGGCATGTTTGAAACCGAGCCCAGGGAAAAGATAATCGCCGCAATGGAGCAGAAGTATGCAGGCCGCGGGGACATAACCTCAGAGGATATCGCCGAATGCTATGACCAGGTGCAGGCCCTTAAGGATGAGGGCAGGCTCTTTGCGGAGGATACCTTTGAGCCTATGGCGGGAGAGCTGAAGCAGAAGACCGCAGGAGTGGTAAAGGCGCTGTGCCTGCACGTTGCCCATACCTGCAATCTAAACTGCTCCTATTGCTTTGCCAGTCAGGGCAACTATCACGGCGACAGGGCTGTGATGAGCTTTGAAGTGGGCAAGCGTGCGCTGGATTTCCTTATGGAAAATTCCGGAAGCCGCCGCAATCTTGAGGTGGACTTCTTCGGCGGCGAGCCGCTGATGAATTTTCAGGTGGTAAAAGACCTTGTGGAGTATGCAAGAAGCGTGGAAAAAGAAAAAGGAAAGAATTTCCGCTTTACCCTTACCACCAACGGCGTGCTTGTGGATGATGACGTTATAGACTTTGCCAACAGGGAATGCAGCAACGTGGTGCTCAGCCTTGACGGACGCAAGGAGATACACGACAGATTCCGCGTGGACTATGCAGGCAACGGAAGCTGGGACAGGATCGTTCCCAAATTTCAGAAGTTTGTGGAAGCCCGCGGCGGCAAAGAGTACTATATGCGGGGCACATTTACCCATGCAAATCCCGATTTCCTCAAGGATATACAGCAGATGCTGGATCTGGGCTTCAGCGAGCTCAGCATGGAGCCTGTGGTATGCGCGGAGGGAGATCCTTCCGCCCTTACCGATGAAGACATAGCTATCGTAATGGACCAGTATGAAAAGCTGGCGGAGCTGATGCTGCAGCGGGATAAGGAGGGAAAGCCCTTTACCTTCTATCATTATATGATAGACCTGTCCGGCGGCCCCTGCATATACAAGCGCATTTCGGGCTGCGGCAGCGGCACCGAATACATGGCAGTCACTCCCTGGGGCGATCTTTATCCCTGCCATCAGTTTGTGGGCGAGGAAAGGTTTAAGCTGGGAGATATCTGGCAGGGGGTTACAAATACAGAAATTCAGAATGAATTTGCCTCCTGCAACGTATATGCCCATCCCGAGTGCAGGGATTGCTGGGCAAGGCTGTATTGCTCCGGCGGATGCGCCGCCAATGCATACCATGCAACGGGCAGCGTGACCGGCGTATACCAGAAAGGCTGCAAGCTCTTTAAAAAGCGTATGGAATGTGCCATCATGGTGGCGGTTGCAAGGGCTTTGGGCGAATAATATGAATACACCCATCTGTGATTTTGTAAACAGCTATATCAAAGGGGACTCACTGCGCCTGCATATGCCGGGCCATAAGGGGGTGCCCCTTTTGGGTATGGAGCAATGGGATATAACCGAGATACCCGGTGCGGACAGCCTGTATGAGGCGGAGGGCATCATCGCCCAAAGCGAAAAAAACGCAGGCATGCTTTTCGGCTGCACAACGCTGTATTCCACAGAGGGCTCCTCTCAGTGCATAAAGGCCATGCTGCATCTTGCCCTGATGCATGGCAGGGAAAAGGGCAGAAAGCCCCTTATCGCCGCGGGGCGCAATGCCCATAAGGCCTTTATGAGCGGAGCGGCGCTGCTGGGGCTGGAGGTGCTGTGGCTGTATCCCAAAGAGGGAGACAGCTATCTTTCCTGCAATATTGCGGCGGAGGAGCTGGAGGAAACGCTGAGCTCCGCTGCGGATATGCCTGCGGCGGTGTATATCACCTCCCCCGATTATCTTGGCAATATGGCGGATATCGCTGCCCTTGCCGCAGTATGTGCAAGGCACGATGTACTGCTGCTGGTGGATAATGCCCATGGGGCATATCTGAAATTTCTGCCGGATTCCCGCTTTCCCATAGACCTGGGCGCAGATATGTGCTGCAGCTCTGCCCACAAGACCCTGCCGGTGCTTACCGGGGGAGCGTATCTGCATATAGGTAAGTCCGTTTCGGCGGAAATTATCGCTGCGGCAAAGAATTCCATGTGCCTCTTCGGTTCAACCAGCCCTTCCTATCTTATTTTGCAGTCATTGGACAGGGTAAATCTGTACCTTGAAGGGTACGGGGAAAAGCTTAAGTGCTTTATCCCCGAGGTGAGCGGGCTGAAGGAACGGCTTGCAGCAGGCGGCATTGAGCTTTATGGGGATGAGCCCCTGAAGATAACAGTAAAAACCAAGCCCATGGGATACCTTGGCACTGAAATAGCAGATATGCTTTCTGAGCGGGGCATAGTCTGCGAGTTTGCGGATCCCGACTATATCGTATTTATGCTTTCCCCGGAAACCGGGGAGGAGGGGCTTGAGTGCCTTGAGGCCGCCCTTTTGAGCATACGCCACAGGCGGATATTCCTGCCGCCCCCGCCCCCATTTGCAAAGAGTGAGCGGGCGCTGCCCATCCGCGATGCGATGCTTGCGCCCATGGAAAGGGTGCCCGTATGCAGGGCGGAAGGCCGCATACTTGCGGCGGCGGGCGTGAGCTGCCCCCCTGCCGTACCCATACTCATATGCGGCGAGCGGATAGACAGGCATGCCATCGCCTGCTTTGAATATTACGGCATTGAGCAGTGCATGGTGGTGAAGGAATGAATAATTTAAAGGCGATTGAGTGATCAATCGCCTTTTTGATTAGTGGTGTCAAGTTTTGAACAGTGAAAAAGGCAGCAATCTGATTTGATTACTGCCTTTTATATCTGTGATATAACGGCGAATTACATTTTCGGTAACATCCTCCAGTGAATCGATGTCCATTTCGTCTCTGCACCACCTTTCAAACAGCCTTAATGTGCGCTCATAACTGAGCATAGTCTTGGGGCGCAACTGCCTTGAGCGGCAATAGATCATGTACTCGTCAATATGTTGGTCGAACTCTGCTTTCAAAATGAAAAATCCTCCTGTTCATAGGCATAATTTTCACCCAATGAACAGAAGGAGTTAGTCGGCTCAGGAAAAAATGTTGGTAGGCTTTTTCCATGATTTTCAGTAGGAGTTTGCCGTGTTGGTGGGCGTGAGGGAGAACAGCTTTCGAAGCCCCCAACCCTCAATTTTTGCCTGATTATATGACGTTCTGTATCTCCGCCTTGCCGCCCTTTTCCCGGGCGCTTTCAAGGATCAGCTTGTCGGCAACCAGAGCGATGAATTCACCATTGGTGGGCTTGTCGTTCTTGCTGTAAATATTGTAGCCGAAGATCTGGTTGATGTTTTCGATTTTGCCGCGGGTCCAGGCCACTTCGATGGCGTGGCGGATGGCGCGCTCTACCTTGGAGGCGGAGGTTTGGAAGCGCTTGGCGATGCCGGGGTAAAGCTCCTTGGTGATGCGGCCGCAGAGGGCAGGCTCGAAGTAGACCATGCGGACGGCCTCGCGGAGATAGTGGTAGCCCTTGATGTGGGCGGGGATGCCTATCATGAGGAATACCGAAGCGATCTTTTCGTCAAGGGTGCGGGGCTTGGAGCCCATGGCGCGAACCTCGGAGCGCTGGGTGTAGCTGCTTTCCAACAGGTCCAGTATGCGCTTGTAAAGGGTATCCGGGTCGATGGGCTTGAGCATGTAGTATTTTGCCCCAAGGGTGCAGGCCTGACGCACCATGTCCTCCTGCCTGAGGGCGCTGATGACGATGGCGGCGGGGGGCTCCTTGATAAGGCCGCCGTTGAGCCGCTCCAGCAGCTCGAAGCCGTCCATGCGGGGCATTATAAGATCGCACAGCAGAATGTCATAGCGGGAATTGGAAAGGGCATCCAGCGCGGCTTGTCCATCGGACACCACGTCCACCCTGTCGATGCCTTCCTGAGCCGCCAGATAATCCCGGACGGTGGATTGGAACTGTGTGCTGCTGTCTGCCAAAAGTATGCGGTATTTAGCCATTTACTGCCTCCGTAATGATGTATTTTTTAGGGGAATGTGCACTTATAGGCGATTTCCTGTATGGGTTGATTTTAGCACCGCTAATTTCGCAGCGATAGGGAACAAAATTGGCTGCTTTTGTCGGTCTGTGGCAGGGAATGCAAGAAAAATGACGGCTGCTGTCAGGGCGGGCAAAAGTCCTTATTTTTCGGCAAAAATCCAATTCATAACGGGGAAAAGGGGGAGGGAAAACGGGGAGTATTGCAAAAAGGCACAGGCTGTGATTTAATTATAAAAGACGGCAGGTAGCCGCCATTTGTAAACAGGATAAACTTCGCATGCCGGCAGGTAGCCGGTGAGCAGATCCCCTGACAGTTCGGGATCATACGCCATGAAGGCCGCTCATCAAAATACAATGAGGGTGCTTTATTGGCGTTCTTATCTTTTTGGAGGATAACATGACTAAAACAAAGCGGATCGTGATAACGGGACTGTGCATCGCATTGGGCGTTGTGCTGCCTGTGGCGGTGCATTCCATACCCAATGCGGGCAATATACTGCTGCCCATGCATATACCTGTACTGCTGTGCGGTCTTATATGCGGCCCATGGTACGGCCTTGGCTGCGGCATACTTACCCCTGTGCTTTCCAGCCTTATTTCCGGCATGCCTGGCCCTGCATATCTGCCCCCCATGACGGCAGAGCTGGCGGCATACGGCCTTATTTCAGGATTGTGCATACGGCTCATCAAGGGCAAAAATGACACGGCAAGGGTGTATTTTGCGCTTATCGCCGCGATGATAGCGGGAAGGATAGCCTACGGCATGATGAATGCGCTGATATTCAGGGTGGGCGAATACTCCATGGAGTTATGGCTCAGCGGAGTATTTATCACCGCCGCTCCCGGCATACTGGTGCAGCTTATAGTTATTCCCATAATCATACTGGCGCTGAAAAAAGCGAAGGTGATAGAAATTGGCAAATGATATGCAGCAATTTGAACAGACCCTGCGGGCACATCTGAAACGGTATCCCCTTATGGGGCCTGAGGACTGCGCCAAGCTGATATACCAGAGCGAATTTGCCGGGGAGCATATGATCGGGGATGTGCAGCGCAGCCTTGAATGGATACAAAGGGAGCTGGCGGAGGTATCCGCTGTATCCGGCGAAATTTATGAGGACATCGGCAGCGGCATATACAGGCTGCATTTCGGCCCGGCAAAGGCTGCGGGAATGAGGGCGGATGATATAAACCGCCTGTTTACGGCAGCTGCGGCGGGGCAGCGGGGCAGTAAGGAGGGTCAGGAGCGAAAGCTGCGCCTGCTGGAAAAGCTGTGCCGTGAGGGATGCGCAGGCTTTTCCCCGGAGGAACTGGCGGCCTTTCTGGAAAAATACAGGGCGGAGGGCTGTCCGGCACTGCATCACAGCGACGGATACAGAGCAGCGTATCAGCCACACTATCGGGTGATAAAGCTATAAAAAGGGAGGCATGGCCTCCTTTTTTGTATAGGCAACGGCGGGTTGCTTGTGGGGAAGGGTAAATGACAATATAATAGACTCGATAAAAAGATACAGGGCGGTGATATGCATGGAGACAAAGGACGTTATATTCAGGCTGAGAACCGAAAAGGGCTTATCTCAGGATGAGCTGGCGGAAAGGGTATATGTTACAAGGCAGGCGGTGTCCCGCTGGGAAAATGGGGAAACCATACCCAATACCGAAGCACTGAAGCTGCTTTCAAAGCTGTTTGACGTTTCAATAAATACGCTGCTGGGTTCGCCGAGGCAGATGGTGTGCCATTGCTGCGGCATGTCCCTTGACGATTCCACCACAAGCAAGGAGACCGATGGCATATTCAACGAGGACTACTGCAAATGGTGCTATACCGATGGAGAGTTTACGCTGGATTACTGGAAGAGGTATTCCGGCCTTGGGGGCGAAAGCAGCTTTGAGGAATTTAAAAAGCAGCTTGCCGATGAATTCAACCGGCTGAATATCGAGGGCATGCCCAAGGTGGAAAGGCTGAATGTGCTTTCGGGCGGCTTTATAAACCTCGAATACAGGCTGCCCAACGGAGATACTGTAAAGTTCCTTGACGATAACGCCACATATCTGGGCAATCAGCTGCCCTGCGAATTCGGCGGGGACAGATGCTTCGGCATCGCCGCCAATATGGATTTTCTGCTGGTATGCACCTATGAAGAAAACGGCGAAGATCCCGAGCTGGTACTGTATAAAAAGAGATAAATCAAATACATTTCAGCAAGCACAGCATACAAAAAGAGCCGCACTTGAGCAGCTCTTTTTATATTATTTATTTGGCTTTTCTTTTTCTTTTGCTTCTTTTCGTTTTTCTTTTCTCCTGAAAAGAAAAAGAAAAGAAGATAGAAATATCCCATCTACAGCCCCATTATGGCGGAATACTCATGCTCCTCGATAACGCCCCGCTCCAGCACTTCCTCTATCAGGTTATGGCAGGCGCGTATATCCGGATCACGGAGGAAACGGTCGTTTTTCCGCGCCCAATCCTCAAGGGCTTCGTGGTAATCGCCGTAGATCATGCGGGAGCGCTTATGCAGCTCCATGGCCTGCCACAGGGCGCGGATGGCGGCGGTGCGCTCTTCACGGGAGACGGTGGGCTGAACGCCGGTGAAGGAGTAGGTGCGAAGGTCGGATGTATCGCAGCCAAAGCGGTCGATGAGCTTTTCCAATATAAGGGCGCAGCCCAGTGCATCGTCCAGAGCGTTGTGGTGATGCTCAAGGGGCACATTCAGCCCGGCGCAAAGGTCATTGAGCTTGTGGCTGCCGCATTCCTCCTTGGGCAGATGCTTGCGGGCCTTCATAAGGGTGCAGACGTATTGCATATCCGGAATGGGCAGATCGCACAGGGCAAGGGATTTGCATATTACCCCAAGGTCAAAGGTGGCGCTGTGGGCCGCCATGACGCCGGTGAAATAGGGGGCTATCTCCGGCCATATCTCAGCGAAGGAGGGCGCATTGCGCACCATTTCGGGGGTGATGCCGTGGATCTTTATATTGTAATCGTCAAAGTGCTCATGAGGGTTCACCAAGAACTCCCGCTGATAAACGGGAGTTCCGTATTCCATGCGGACTATGCCGATGGAGCATATTGAATCGTTATTGCGGTTTGGGGTTTCAACGTCCACCGCGGTGTAACATTCCAGCAAGGTGTATCCTCTTTTTTATTTATTGATTAAAGCAGTACCAGCTCGTATTCGGTGCTGCCAAGGCCGATGTGCTCGGCGTGCTCTACCTGTACTCTCCAATTGGTATTGGGGAAGCTGTTGGTAAAGTGATCCTTGCAGCAGGGCTCCTTGCGGCCCAGTACGCTCTGGGGATTTACCGGCATTGCGTTTACGCCGTCTGCGCTGGCAACGTCAATGGCAACGGGGTCAAAGGAGGCAAACATGCCAACATTGGGAACGATGGGGATATCGTTTTCAGAGTGGCAGTCGCAGCAGGGGGAAACGTCTATGGCCAGATTGATGTGGAAGTGGGGCTTATCCTTTACAACTGCCATGGCGTATTCGGCGATCTTTTTATTGAGCAGCTCTTCGCTCTGGCCAAAGGTGGGAACGATGGCGTCAAAGTTGCAGGCGGCTATGCAGCGGCCGCAGCCCAAGCAGGTGTCATGGTTGATGACGGCCTTTTTATCCTCATAGTAAATGCCGTTATTGGCGCAGATCTTTGCGCACATACCGCAGCCGCGGCACTTCTTGGTTTTAACGGTGGGCTTGCCGTCGCAGTGCATTTCCATCTTGCCTGCCCGGGAGCCTGCGCCCATGCCGAGGTTCTTCAGCGCGCCGCCAAAGCCGGCCTCTTCGTGGCCCTTGAAGTGGTTGAGGCTGATGATGATATCCGCATCCGCAATGGCACGGCCGATCTTTGCTTCGGATACAACTTCGCCGTCAATGGGGATGAGGGCTTCATCGGTACCCTTGAGACCGTCGGCGATGATCACCTGACAGCCGGTGGCATAGGGGGTGTAGCCGTTCATGTAGGCGGTTTCGATATGCTCGATGGCATGCTTGCGGCTGCCAACGTAGAGGGTATTGCAGTCGGTAAGGAAAGGGATGCCGCCTTTTTCCTTTACGAAATCGGCGATCGCCCTGGCGTACTGGGGACGAAGATAGGCAAGATTGCCGTACTCGCCGAAGTGGATCTTGATGGCGACGAACTTGCGGTCAAAGTCTATCTGACCAAGACCTGCGGCCTCTGCAAGGCGGCGAAGCTTTTTGGGCAGGCTGTCGGGATAGCTGACGCTCATATCGGTAAAGAAAACCTTGGACATATTTAACCTCCTGAAAAAGTGGCAAATGGCGGAAATCTTTAATTAAAGCAGTATGCTTCGCAATTCGTCTACGGTGGCGGCGATGTATGCGGCGCCGGCGGTTTCAAGCTCCTCGCGGCTGCCATAGCCAAACAGCACGCCTATGCATTCAAGGCCAAACAGGGCAGAGCCTTCCACATCGTACTTGCGGTCTCCCACCATGATGGTATTGGCCGGGGTGATGTCGGGATACTGTGAAAGCACATAATCCACAACGTCTTCCTTTTTGGGGCGGGATTCATCGAAGGTATTGCCGCCGACAAGGTCAAAGTACTTGTAAATATCGAAATGCTTGAGGATTATTTTTGCGAATTCCTCAGGCTTTGAGGTGGCGAGGAGTATGCGGCGGCCGGCAGCATGCAGGTCGTGAAGAAGCTCTGCAATGCCGGGGTATATCTCGTTTTGATATATGCCGGTAACGGAGAAATACTCGCGATAAAAGCCCAGCGCCTTTTTTGCGTTTTCATCGTCCATGCTGTAGCCTTCCTTAAAGGAGGGGATAAGGGGAGGGCCTATCATCCAGTTGAGGGTGGTGATATCCTCAACTTCGATGCCCATCTTTCTGAGGGCATACTGAACGGCAGAGGTTATGCCCAATGCGGGGTCGGTAAGGGTGCCGTCCAGATCAAAGAGTATGTTTGCAAAGCGGGTGGATTTATCCATTTAACTTTTCCCTTTCCAGCAGAAGCTTTGTTTTTAGCAGGCCGAAAACCGTCTTCCCGTCGGAAATTTGGTTATCCAGTATCATGTTGGCAAGCGTATCCAGCGGGATGCGCTCCACCTCAAGAAATTCATCCTCATCGGGGCAGGTATCGCCAAAGGAAAGTCCCCGGGCAAGGTAAACATGTATCTTTTCGGAAAGAATGGCGGGGGAGGGTATGTATGTGCCAAGGGAGACGATCTCTTTTGCGGTTACGCCTGTTTCCTCCAGAAGCTCGCGCTTTGCGGCATCCAGAGGATCTGTATCGAAGGCCTCCAGCTTGCCTGCGGGAATTTCGTACAGCACCCGCCTGTGGGGATAGCGGAACTGACGCTCCATGATAACATTGCCCTCATCATCCAGCGGAACTATTGCCACGGCGCCCCTGTGGAGCAGGTAATCCCTGCGGGCCTCTGCGCCGTTATAAAGCTGAACGCTGTCGGAGTACACGTCAAATACAGGGCCGGAGTAAACCATTTTTGAGGAAAGGGTCTTTTCGGTAAGCTTTTGATCTTTCATGGCTGTCCTCCGTGATTTTTTACTATTATAGCATATACCACGCGCCTTGCAAAAGGCATGGGGGTGGTGTAAAATTCATTATATATGCTTATTTTTATTGGCAAACCTCTCAAAAAGCACAAAAATGCATATCGACAAAGGTGAAATAACAATGCGGATACTGGTAATAGACGGACAGGGCGGCCGGATCGGCTGCGGAATTATAGAGCAGCTGCGAAAAATCGGCTTTGATGGGGAAATACTTGCCGTGGGCACCAACAGCACCGCCACTCAGGCCATGATGAAGGCGGGGGCGGACAGAGGGGCAACAGGGGACAACCCTGTGGCGGTAAACGCCTCAGAAGCGGATATCATCACAGGCCCCGTAGGCATAATCGCCGCCAATTCCCTCATGGGGGAGGTCACTCCACGCATGGCATATTCCGTTGCCGCCAGCCGCGCAAAGAAGATACTGGTGCCGGTGAGCCGCTGCAATATTGCAATGGCAGGCACTCAGGAGCTTACCCTCAATGAATACATCGCAAAGGCCGCAGAGATGATACAGGCGCAGGGGCATTGCCAAGACCCAGGGCATACAGCTTTTATGCACAAAAATGACAGCGAATCACATTGACAGCAATATAGCTACGGCTTAATATAGCATTGAGGATATAGATCATAACAATTATTATTTTTAAATAAAACAAAGGAGCAAGTGTGGATGTACCGTATAGTTAAAAAGCGCCGTTTGCATGAAACGGTTTCTCTCATTGAGGTAGAGGCACCTTACGTAGCAAGGAAGGCGCTGCCCGGCCAGTTTATCATACTGCGCGTGGACGAGCAGGGCGAACGCATACCTCTTACCATTGCGGATTATGATCGCGAAAAGGGCACTGCCACCGTTATTTATCAGAAGGTCGGCGCCACCACAAAGCGTCTAGATCTGCTGGAAGAGGGCGATTGTCTGGCTGACTTTGCAGGCCCTCTGGGCAAGGCAAGCGAATTTGAAGGCCTTGCTGGAAAGCGCGTTGCGGTTATCGGCGGCGGCCTTGGCGTTGCCATTGCATATCCTCAGGCAAAGGCCCTCAATGCCATCGGTGCAGAGGTGGATGCATACATCGGCTTCCGCAGCACTTCCCTCTTTATACTTACCGAGGAATTTGCAGCAGCGGCAAAGAACCTCTTCATAATGACCGACGACGGCTCCAACGGCAACAAGGGCTTTGTTACCGCTGCGCTGGAGGAACAGCTGAAGGCCGGCGTTCACTATGACGAAGTATTTGTTCTGGGGCCCATGCCCATGATGCGCGCGGTATGCAATATTACCAAGGAATACGGCATAAAGACCACCGTTTCCATGAACACCATCATGATAGACGGTACCGGCATGTGCGGCGGCTGCCGCCTGACCGTTGGCGGCGAAACCAAGTTTGCCTGCGTGGATGGCCCTGACTTTGACGGCCATCTGGTGGACTTTGACGAGGCGATAATGCGCAGCCGCATGTACAGGGCAGAGGAAAAGCAGTCCGACGAAAAGCACTTCTGCAACCTGATGGGAGAGGAGAGATAAGCCATGGCAAATATGAGCCTTCAGAAGACCCCTGCCCGCGAGCAGGCTCCGGATATCCGCAACAAGAACTTTCAGGAAGTTTCCATGGGCTATGATGCCGAAATGGCGGTAAACGAGGCACAGCGCTGCCTTAACTGCAAGCATATGCCCTGCGTTTCCGGCTGCCCGGTAAACGTTCGCATACCTGAATTTATAGACCGCATCAAGAACAACGACTTTGACGGCGCATACGCCATAATCAAGACCACCAACAACCTGCCCGCAATCTGCGGCCGTGTTTGCCCCCAGGAGACCCAGTGCGAAAGCAAGTGCGTAAGGGGCATCAAGGGCGAGCCCGTGGGCATCGGCAGGCTGGAGCGCTTTGCCGCCGATTACGCCATGAGCAAGGGCGTTGCTGCGGATGCGGTTCCCGCCCCCAACGGCAAGAAGGTTGCGGTTATCGGCTCCGGTCCCGCAGGCCTTACCTGCGCAGGCGACCTTGCAAAGAAGGGCTACGAAGTGCATATTTTCGAAGCTCTGCATACCCCCGGCGGCGTACTGGTTTACGGTATTCCCGAATTCCGTCTGCCCAAGGCGCTGGTTCGTCAGGAGATCAAGAGCGTTGAGGATATGGGCGTAAAGCTGGAGACCAACGTTGTTGTTGGCCGCTCCATAAGCCTGGATGAGCTGATGGAAGACGAAGGCTTTGACGCAGTATTCGTAGGCTCCGGCGCAGGCCTGCCCAATTTCCAGAAGATACCCGGTGAGAACCTCTGTGGCGTATACTCCGCCAATGAGTTCCTTACCCGCATAAACCTGATGAAGGCATATTCCTTCCCCGAGACGGATACTCCCGTTCGCGTTGGCAAAAACGCTGCCATCATCGGCGGCGGCAACGTTGCAATGGACGCCGCACGCTGCGCAAAGAGGCTGGGCGCGGAAAACGTATACATCGTATACCGCCGCGGCGAGGCGGAAATGCCCGCACGTCTTGAGGAAGTTCACCACGCCAAGGAGGAGGGCATCATATTCAAGGTGCTCACCAATCCCACCCGCATAAACGGCGACGACAACGGCTACGTAACCTCCATGGAATGTATAGAAATGGAGCTGGGCGAGCCCGATGCTTCCGGCCGCCGCAGGCCCGTGCCCAAGGAGGGCAGCGAGTTTACCCTTGAGGTGGATACCGTGATAGTTGCGATCGGCAACAGCCCCAACCCCCTCATCAAGAACACCACCCCCGGCCTTGCAGTGGGCCGCAAGGGCGAGATCACCGCTGATCCCGAAACCGGCGCAACCTCCAAGCCCGGCGTATTTGCCGGCGGCGATGCCGTAACCGGCGCTGCCACTGTAATACTTGCCATGGGCGCAGGCAAGAAGGCTGCCGCCGCCATAGACGAGTATCTGAAGAACAAGTAAATATCACAGCAAACCCCGGCACAACATGTGCGGCGGTTTTTGCGGTTTTGGGGATGTACTGGCCTTCTTTTCTTGTGAAAAGAAAGAGCAGATATGCATAGCAGCATTTACCTCACCGCATGATCCCTCACATAGCGGTAATCGTATTTGTAATCCACCTCTATATCCACACCGAAGATAGCCTTCATAAGGGATTTGAGGGCGGTGGTATCCAGCACGTAGAAGGATGCACCGTTGTACACGGTGCCGTTGATATAGCGGCCCTCAAGGGTGTGGCGGAAAAGGCTCACATCCGGCTCCAGCTCCATGGCAAACACGGCAAGGGCGGCTATCTGCTCCACGGATAGATTGGTATGGATGTAATCCTTCACTGAAAGGTACACCTTTGGCAGGGTGGTAAAGCCGTTTGCCTGCTTCAGCTGATCAAATACGGCGAACAGCATCTTCTGCTGGCGGTTTGCCCTGTCCACATCTGTGCCGTACCCCTTGCGGGCGCGGCAGTAGTCCAGCACCTTCTGGCCGTCCAGCCTTTGCAGGCCGGGGGACAGGGTGCGCCCATTGAGGACTATCTCCTGATCCACCTCAAACTCAACGCCCCCTATGGCATCCACAACGGCCTTGAGTCCATCCATGTTTACGCCCACATAGTGATCGATAGGTACGCCCATGAGATTTTCCACGGTTTTTATGGAGTATTCAAAGCCCTCGCCCTCTATGCTGCCCCCTTTTGCAAAGGCGGCGTTTATCTTCCAGTGCCCCTTGGTATTGTAGATCTTGGCCATGGTATCCCGGGGAATGGAGATAAGGTGGGCGGTGGAATCCTCAAAATTCACCGTAAGCAGCATCAGCACATCGCTGCGGAAGTTGTTTTTTTCATCCCGATACAGCACGCTGTCTTTGTCATCCCGCTCCGGGCTCTGATCCCAGCCAAGGAGCAGTATGTTTACCCGATTCTGCATAAAATCCCTGTCCGCCTGCTCCCTCAGCTTTTCTTCGGGGGTAAGGGTGGGGATGGGAGTGGGCGAAGGATCGGCAGGAATATCGGCGGGGGTATTGGCGGGAGAGGGCGTGCGGAATGCGCTCATGGGGTCGTGGGTGATGGTACGGTAAAACCTGCCCCCCGCAAGCAGGAGGACAGCAAGTATTATCAGCCCGCAGCCGGTTATGATGTATTTCATGCGTCTTTTTTCCATAATGTATAGCATCCCCAAACAGCTGAATTTTACACGGGAAAAAGAAGCGCAATGGGAAGTACATAAAAATTTTGAAACAAATAATTAAAAATTGAAAAACCCTCTGCACAATTTGCAGGGTTTCTGGTAAAATCATATTAATATATTATTTCTGATTAAATTTATTCACTTCATCAGCTCTCATAATCACAGGAGGTCCTATGAACAGCGAATTCAAAAAGTCTTTTTTTGTATCAACTGCGCTCTTTATACTGCTGGGCGGAGTAATGGCTGCATGGTCAAACGGAGCGCCTCAGATAGTTGCCATAGCGCTGGGCTGCGCCCTTGTGATATACGGCGCAATAAGGGCGCTGATGTGCTGCAAAAAGGAAGGGCTGAAGCTGGGCAACGGCATAATAAGGGCCCTTACTGTGCTGCTGCTGGGCGTATTGGCGCTCAGATGGAATGAGATAGTGACTGCCACGGTAATAACCATCGCAGGCGCTGCCCTTATAGCGGACGGCGTATTAAAGGCGCAGATAGCTCTCGGACTGAAGAAGGCCATGATGGCAGGCTGGAAGAGGGATGCAATCGGCGCATTGGTATTTATCGCCATAGGCGTATTCCTGATGTTTGATCCCTTCAAAGGCAAGCTTGCCATGACCGTAATCACAGGCGCTGTTCTTATCCTCAGCGGCATTGCAAACCTCTGGCTCGCTCATGAAATGAAAAAGACAGAGACTCCCGCCGCCTGACGGGATGAACACATAGAACAGCAAACATAAAAGACAAGGCAGAACACCTTGTCTTTTTTAATTTGAAAAAGTTATTTTGCTTTGTTACGGGGCGGATAAGGTGTGGGGGTATCCGTACGACCAAGAATGTAATCCGCAGAGGTATTGTATAGTTCTGCAAGGGGAGAAAGAAAGCGGCTGGGCAGCTCCCGCTTGCCGGTTTCATAGTTGCTGTATACCCGTTGGTCAATGCCAAGATGGGCAGCCACCTGCTTCTGCGGCATATCGTTGTCTTCGCGAAGATCCCTGAGCCTGGGGTAGTACATATAATCACCTCAAACTTAGGATACCTACCATCATTTAATAGTATTACGTTTTACTATCGTTAAGTAGTAAAATACTTGTGTGACAGACATGAGAGCAAACAAATGATTAGCGGGAGAAGCAAATGGATAAGAGAAAACGTGCTGATAATGTAACAGAAACATACTGGAAATACTATGAAGAACGGGAAAAGTTAGAGAAGATAGCAAGGAAAGCTTGGAAAGAGGAAGGGCATCTGACCGGGGAAGCATTGAACGCACAAAATAAAATCGTGGATGAATTGTACATAATGAATATCAGGAATGGAATAGAGGAAAAGTAAAAAGTCCGCATAAGCGGACTTTTATAATAGTTGTCTCTTTATGGTGCGCTCATTTTCAGCAGCTCACGGGCCACGTCAAACTTGAGGGACTGGAACTGCTCTTCCGTGGGTACCTCCAGCATTACCAGCACAAGGCGGGCATCATCAGGCTCTACGCCGCAGCGGAAGCCTGCAAACCAGGAAATTTCACGGCTCTTGTCGTTGCCGATTTCCGCAGTACCCGTCTTTGCCGCGATCTGTACGGAGTTTACCTTGAGGGAGCGGCCGGTACCGTTAAGGTCATGGTTTACAACATCCTGAAGATAGGGCACCACTATATCAAGGGAGGCCTGATCTATTACATTGGATTTCCACAGGGTGGGCTGGGTGGAGGATACGGTATCGTAGGTTATGCCCTTGGTTTCGCAGAAGCTTTCCACGATGTAGGGCTGCATGATATTGCCGCCGTTTGCAAAGGCGGAAAACATTACCGCCATCTGCAGAGGGGTGGTAAGCAGCTCGCCCTGACCGTAGCCGCTTTCCGCAAGCAGCATGAGGCTCAGCTCTGTGTCCTCATTGTAAAGCTGGGAGGTGGCAACATTCAGGTCAAAGGGCATTTTATCCCCAAAGCCTATGCTGGTCATATAGTTGATGTAATTATCCCAGCCCAGCAGCAGCGATGCGTTTGCAAAGTAGATATTATCCGAATGGACTATGGCGCTGCGCATATTCAATGGGGACATTCGGCCGTATTTTACTTCGGTACGCTTTATCCTGCT
The DNA here is from genome assembly GCA_045603585.1 of Clostridia bacterium. Classification (GTDB taxonomy): domain Bacteria; phylum Bacillota; class Clostridia; order Christensenellales; family CAG-138; genus SFEL01. The sequence goes on along the minus strand of JAZUMK010000063.1, from coordinate 43,862 downwards.
GCCAAGCCATGTGCCGAATTCGGTGGGGAGCCAATAATCCTCCTCGATCTCACCTTCAAAAATATAATCCGGCGTAAGGGTGCCGGTCTGAAGGGCTGCCACGGCGGTGAAGGCTTTTAAAACCGAGCCGGGAGGGTAAAGACCCTGAGTAAGGCGATTGTAAAGGGGGGTATTTGCCATGGAAAGGAGCAGGTTGTAATCGGCGGAGCTTATGCCCCGGGCGAAGGAATTAAGGTCATAGCCGGGCCAGGATGTCATGGCGTCTATTGCGCCGGTGACGGGGTTCATTACAACTACCGCGCCTGCGGTGGTTTCGCCGTAAAGCACGCTGTCCAATACGAAATCAAGGCGCTTCTGCAGCTCGTAGTTTATGGTAAGCTGCAGATCCATGCCGTCCTGCTGCTCCTTGGTATAGAGGGTGCGGCGGTTTGTGCCCTCGGAGGTGCAGATGTATATGCGGTAGCCGTCTTTGCCGCGAAGCTCCCGCTCGTATTGGGCTTCCAGACCGTTGCGGCCCACGCGGGAGTCGGAATTGTACAGACCGTCTTCCTCTGTGCGCCCCTCGTTGAGCTGGGCAAGGGTCTGGTCAAGGGTTTCCGCATCCGGTGCATTTACAATGCCCACATAGCCTATGGTATGGGACAGCATGTCCTTCTCGGGATAGGAGCGGACGGAGCCGTAATTGCCGTAATCCACGCCTATGCCTGTTACCTCAAGAAGCTGGGTTTCAAGGTAGGCGGGGAAGTTATCCTGATAATACTGCTTGAGTATCGCCACGCCGTCATATGCCTTGGCCATGGATTTTTCAATATCCGAGCGGTTGAGGCCAAGGAGCGCGGATACCTTGATATAGAAGTTTTCCAGCTCTTCGGCCGGGATCCTGTCCGGCATGGCGTATACGGATATCCTGCCCTCTTTGGTGGCCAGCACATGGCCGTCGGCGATTATCTCGCCCCGCTGGGCGGGCAGCGTGGCAACCCGGACGGTGTCTCCCCATTCCATTTCGGGGAAGATAAGGTTTGGCGCCCATTCTATGCACCATTTGCCGTTTACCTTAAGGGCGACCATGCGGTATTCGCCGGTGATATCTCCCGCAAGGGGGGAGGAGTATGTGCCGGTAAAGTTGGCTATGGTGAAAACCTCGCCCTGATCGATGTCGATATTTTCGTATAGCACAGAGTCTATTTCAAGGGCGGCGAATATGTTTGAATACTTGGCAACGAACTGCTTTTCGCTTATTTTGCCCCTGTGCTCAAGGTTTTCATCATCCGAATCCAGCTTTATGCTGTCGTCAAGGAGGGCGTAGGCGCCGATGTAGTCTTTATCCGAAATGCAGCTCAAAAAATCCAGACAGGTCTGCCTTCCGCTTGAAGAGAAGGAGACGCAGCCGGAAAAACATGAGGCTGTCATAATTGCGGCGAGGAATATGCAGAGAATGCGTTTCAAGGAAATTCTGCTCCGTAAAAATAAGATATAATTAATTATAGCGTGGCGGGGAAAAGCTGTAAACGGCTGACAGTGAAAGTTTACACAGGTTATTTGACAGGGTTTGGCGGCCTTGATAAAATGAAGGCACATATTAAAGAAAAGCCTGCGGGGCGGCATGCTTTGCGCTGCTTTCGCGAAAGGGAAAAATACATGAGCATTGCCTCCATAAAAGCACAGCTTGCACAATATGGCCTCACGCCAAACAAGGCGCTGGGGCAGAATTTTTTGGCGGATGACGCTGCGGCAGAGGAAATTGCAGCTTCCTGCAAAGGGGCGGTAATAGAAATAGGCCCCGGCATGGGCGCGCTGACGGAAAAGCTGCTGAACAGGGAAGAGCAGGTTGCCGCCATAGAGATAGACAGGCACATGGCGGATATACTCAAAGACCGCTTTGGCGAAAAGCTTATGCTTATTGAGGGCGACGTGCTGAAGGCGGATATAAAGGCCATTGCGGACAGCATGGGAGGCAAGGTGACGGTTGCGGGCAATCTGCCTTATTATATCACCACCCCCATCTGCACCCGGCTTATCACCTGCGGAGCGGATATAGCTTCCATGACGCTGATGATGCAGAAGGAAGCGGCGGAGCGTTTCTTTGCAAGGCCGGGTGACAGGGTATACGGCCCGCTGACGGTATTGGCTCAGTATTATTACGACGTATCCACCCTGCTGAAGCTGTCCCGGGAGGCGTATTATCCTCAGCCTGAGGTGGATTCCGTGGTGCTAACCCTCACAAGGAAAGAAGCCGAACCCCATCCTCAGCTTCATTGGCTGCTGGAAAGCGCGTTTGCTATGCGGCGAAAGACCCTCAGCAACAACCTTAAGGCGGCAGGAATATCAGACGCTCGGCTGAACGAGATATGTGAAGTGGTGGGAATACAGCCGAATATCAGGGCAGAAAAGCTTACCCCGGCGCAATTTGGCGCTATTTCCGGGGAAATTGAATTGCACGGGAAATAAAGACAAAATATTACATGGATGAGCGGCTGAAAAACATAATACACAGGGCGGGCTTTGTGGAGTGCTATGCCCTTGCCCCTGCCCCCATACCCCATTGGGATCCCCAAAACATAGAGGGAGCAATGGGGCTTTTCGGCCATCCCGGGCAGGCTTATCCGGGGGCAAAAAGCATATTGCTGATGGTGTATCCATACAGACCCTTTGAGCCTGTGGAGCGTATTCCCGCATATTATCCCGCGTCCAACGCCGCATACTTTGCCGCGAAGCAGGCGGCGGCGGAGCTTCGGCAGCTGGGATTTTACGCCGAAAAGGCGGAGATCCCCCTTAGGGCTTTTGCCATTGCAAACGGCATTGGGGATATGGGCAAAAACGGACTGCTCAGGATACCGCCCTACGGCTCCTGCATAGTATTGGAGGCCATTGCAACAGATGCAGCAGAGCCGGAAAAGGTGCAGACAGAGCACATCCCCTGCCCTGAGGATTGCACCGCCTGCGCCGAGGCATGCCCCACAGGGGCGATAGACCGGGGTAGGGATGCAGGCAAGTGCATGCGGCTGCATATGGAGAATGCTCTGCACCCCGAATGGGTGAGGGAGAAGCAAAGGCATCACATAGGCTGCGAGGAATGCATAAGGGCATGTCCCTTTAACATCAAGCTTGGATACGCCGAGCCTGCGGAGGAGCTTCGTAAAGCCTTTGACATGCGCTCCCTTATAGCGGGGGATACTTCCGCCGCAAGAAAGCTCACCGGCAAAAACATGACCGGCGGCGGCAAGCTGACCGCCGAGGCCATTGCAATGGCGGGGCGGCAGGGAATGTACAAAGAAGAAATAGAAAAAGCCGCGGACTCTTCCTTTGAAGGGGTGAGAACCGCTGCAGAATGGGCTTTAAACAGATATTTCAGCAAAACTTAATCAAAGTTTGATGGGTTTGTAATACTTTTGTGATGAAATAACCCTCAGGGCAGGTTATAATATACTTGCAAGTGAGAAACAAGTTCCCTTTCAAAGGCAACATGAGTTTCGCGGCTCCCATGAAAATGGGAGCCGTTTTTCGTTGAAAGATGATGCTGCCGCAAAGTGCAATTGCCGCTTCAAAATGCATAAAGGGGTGTATTCCTCACAAATTATGCAAAATAAAAGTTGAAACTTAATCAAAGTTTGATGGGTTTGTAATACTTTTGTGATGAAAAAACCCCTGGGGCGGGTTATAATATACTTGCAAGTGAGAAACAAGTTCCCTTTCAATCAAGGACAACAAGTTTTAGCGGCTTTGGGAGACCAAAGCCGTTCTTTTGTTTTACGGATGTCAAAAAAGTCCTTTAGGGGACTTTTTTGAGTTTTACGGGTTTTGCCTATGGCATTGCTGCCACCGGGCGGCAAAACCCGCGGGGTACGAAAACCTCCGGTTTTCATCCGTTCTGACGCACATGTCGTCAGAGCCGGATTAAAAGTCAAGAGCTGTGGCACTTGACAATCCCGGGATTTTTATTATCGTTGACTATTTTCCCTGCCCTTGTTACAATATCATTGCCGCGCTAAGCGGGGAGTCAGCGGTGCCCTGAACCTGCAATCCGCTACAGCAGGGTCTAATCCCCGCCCTGAGGTTCGCCTTTGTGGGGCAGCCTCTGTTAAGGAGTATTGATACCCGGGTCCCGTGCAACCAGCCTCTGTGAACCATGTCAGGGCCGGAAGGCAGCAGCATTAAGCAGCTGAGCGGGTGTGCCGCGGGGCTGCCCGGGAGTAGCCACCTGACAGAGAAACGCCCATGAAGCGCGTTTATCGAGGGGCGGGTGCGCGGCTTTTTCAAAAGAGTTTCGCTCAAAATCTATTGGATTTTGAGCGATTTTTTTACATGATTTGCCTCTCGCTGTGCTCCCGGGCGGCAAATCATGCAGGGAACCCATTCCTGCGGAATGGTTACGTTTTCGCCGTACATGCCGCCGAAAACGGATAGGAAGCCTTGGAGATGATGGGGCATACTGTGTATCCGCCCATTTCGCCGCAAGGCGAAAATACCTTAAAGGGGCGGCGGGTGGGTATAGATATTTTCTGTAATAACAAAGACCGCACAGGTATGTGCGGCCTTTTTTGTTTTCAGGGGCTTTACTCTATGCCGGTTACTTCGTAGCCTGCATCTGTTACAGCGGCGGTGAGGACTTCGTCGCTTACCTCGGCGGCAAGGGTGACGGTCGCGGTGCCGGTTTCATGGCTGGCGGCGGCTTCGCTGACGCCTTCTATTGCGGCCAGAGCCTTCTGCACGCGGCCGGAGCAGTGGGGGCACATCATGCCGGTGATGGTGATGGTTTTTGTCATGGCGGTATTTTCCTCCGTTGCTGTATTTTCTGTATTTATTGCGGTATTGGATTTTCTTGCATGCTTTGGCTTGAAGCGGAGCAGCCTGAGGGCATTGAGGCATACGCAGACGGAGCTGAAACTCATGGCGGCGGCGCCGAACATGGGGGACATCTTCCACCCGAAGGCGGAATAAAACAGACCTGCCGCAAGGGGTATGCCGATGGTATTGTAAATGAATGCCCAGAAGAGGTTTTCCTTGATATTGAGGATGACTGCCCTGGAAAGCTCCACAGCGCCCACGGCATCCATAAGGTCGCTGCGCATCAGCACAACGTCCGCCGCTTCGATGGCAATATCAGTGCCTGCGCCTATTGCAAGGCCAACGTCTGCGGTGGCAAGGGCGGGGGCATCGTTTATGCCGTCGCCTATCATGGCGGTAACGCCCTTTTGTTTAAGCTCGGATACTATGCGGGCCTTGTCCGCAGGCAGTACGCCTGCATAGGCTTTTGTCATGCCAAGCTGATTTTTTATCGCCTCGGCGGTAACGGGATTGTCGCCGGTGAGCATTACTGTGTCTATGCCCATATCCTCAAAGGCACGAAGGGCATCGGCGGAGGTGGGCTTTATAACGTCTGCGCAGGCGATAAGCCCCATAAGTATGCCGTTTCCTGCAACATACAGCAGGGTCTTTCCCTCCGACATAAGCTTTGCGGCAGCATCCTTCAGGGAGGAAATGTCTATGCCGTTTTCTTCCATAAGGGCGGCATTGCCTGCAAGGTGCTCTGCACCGTTTATGGTTCCGCCCACGCCCTTGCCGGGGATGGAGCGGAAATCCGTTACCTCAAGGGCGCTTTCGCCAAGGGCGGTGACTGCTCCTGCAAGGGGATGCTCGCTGCCCTTTTCCAATGCAACGGCGGCGGAAATGAGGGCGGATTTATCCCCAACAGGGATAAGGTCGGTAACGGTGGGCTTGCCCACGGTGAGGGTACCGGTTTTGTCCAGCACTATGGTTTTTACATTGTGGAGGGTTTCCAGCGCTTCGGCGGAGGTTATAAGTATACCCTGCTCTGCGCCCTTGCCTGTGCCTGCCATAATGGCAACAGGGGTGGCAAGACCCAATGCGCAGGGACAGGATATCACCAGCACAGATATGCCTATGGACAGGGCAAATTCAGGGGTTTGGCCTGCAATGAGCCATGCTGCGGCGGCGATCACCGCTATTGCCATTACTATGGGAACGAATACCCCCGCAACTTTGTCCGCAAGGCGTGCGATGGGGGCTTTGCTGGCGGCGGCCTCTTCCACAAGGCGTATCATGCCGGAAAGGGTGGTATCCTCGCCCACGCGCTCTGCGGCAAAGTATATGCTGCCTGCTCCGTTCATGGTGCCGGAGAATACCCTGTCGCCGGGCTGCTTGTATACGGGGATGCTTTCGCCGGTAAGGGCGGATTCATCCACGCTGCTGCCTCCTGCGGTTATAATGCCGTCCACAGGTATGCGCTGGCCGGGCTTTACAAGTATGAGGTCACCTATGGAAAGATCCTTCACCTGAAGGATGCGCTCCTGACCATCCACTATTACGGTGGCGGTCTTGGGGGCAAGATCCATTAGCTTCTGTATGGAGGCGCCTGTACGGCCCCTTGCCATGCGCTCAAGGTATTTGCCCACCGTCACCAGGGTAAGTATCATGGCGGCGGATTCAAAATAGAGCTGATGGGCAAAGGAATGATCCCCCAGGGCGATCTTGATCACGGCATATACGCCGTAAATCAGCGATGCGCCGCTGCCCACCGCAACGAGGGAATCCATATTGGGACCGCCCCGAAGCAGGGCAGGTATGCCCCCGGTGAAGTAGGAGCGGTTAAGATACACTACGGGCAGGGTAAGCAGCAGCTGAGTGACGGCATTTCCAAGGTGATCCCCGAGGAAGCCGGGCAGGGTATAGCCAAACATATGCTGCATGGATACCGTCATCAGCAGCATAAGTATGCCCACCGAAAGCCACAGCCTTATGCGGGTGCGCTTTTCTTCTCCTGCAAGATCAACATTGTTTTCGCCGCCGGAAATGGCAGCTCCGTATCCTGCGGCCTCCACCGCAGAGATGATATCGTTATCCGTTACCTTGTCAGGGTCCAGCGCCACGGTAAGGCGATTTTGCATCAGGCTGACCACAGCCTCGCCGACGGGAAGGCTGTTTACAGCTTTTTCCACCCTGGCGGCACAGGCCGCGCAGGACATTCCGGTTATATCGTATTTTCTCTTTTCCATATCTGGATTATAGCATTGAACAAGGTGAAAAATCCATAAGGACAGATGCGTTTTTCATGCTGTTTCCAATTTTTTCACAACACATTCTGCGCCCAAAGAGCGCAGAAATATTGCCCCGATGTTGCGCTTTACAGAGGATTTGACATGGGTTATAATGGCCATGGTGGAAAACCGACGGCAAAAGGCCGCCGGTTTTTTGTATTTGGGCCCTTTTTTGTGCCGGATGGTTTTCCACCGATATATCGGCAGCCTGACCGCATAACAGGCAGAGAAAGAGCGCTCCCGGCTTCGGGGGGCGCTTTTTTTTGATGGGAGGACGAGAATGAAGCACAAAAAAGACAACGGCCTTGTTACGGATGCTGAAATTCTGGACATGGCCAGAAGCCTTTGCGAGGCAGAACCTGCCTACGTCATCGGCAGGCAGCTCATTCAGAGCGTATGCCTTGACACGGGGCTGGATGAGGCGGCAGCCGCTTCCATGCTGATGGATGGCGGCGGTATGCCCAAGGGCGCAGCTGCCATCAGCGCAAGGGCAGCAAACGACATCATGCGCATGGCGGAAGCAGGCGAGCTTGAAGAGGATATCCAGGCTTACCTTGAAGATGAAAGGTTTGCCCGCATGCTCCTTGAGATGCCTGTAAAGGCGGCAATCAGGCTGTACGGAGCAGAGTGCCGCATGGAGGAAAACGCAAAGAAGCAAAGGGAGATGGGCGCAAGGGATATTATGGAAAAGCTTGCCGCCCGCCGCGCTCTGCCCACCCCCATCAGGGGAGACGTTCCCGCAGAGGCTCAGGCCGACTATGCAAATATGCCCTCCGCCCAGTTCCGCGAGATCAAGGAGAGGCTTATGAGGGCCGCAGCAGAGGGACGCAGGGTGACACTGTAAAACCTGAAAGATGAAAGGAGAACAACAAATGGCAATCAACACTACCGCAAGCACCAACGCTACCACCAAGCTTAACAAGACCTTTTACGACAGACAGCTCCTTGAGAGCGCAAAGACCCGCTTTGTCCATGCAAAGTACGGCCAGAAGCGCCCCATCCCCCGCAACAGCGGCAAGAGGGTAGAATTCCGCAAGTGGAACCTCTTTGACGCAAACGATGCGGTCGAGGCGCTGCAGGAAGGCGTAACCCCCACCGGCCAGGCTCTGTCCCAGAGCAACGTTGAGGTGGAGGTTGCCCAGTACGGCGCATATGTTGAGGTATCCGATCTGCTGGATATGACCGGCTACGATCAGGTTATTTCCGAAAGCGCAGAACTGCTGGGCGAGCAGCTGGGCACCGTTGTGGAGTGGGTAACCCGCGACGCAATGAACGCCGGCACCAACGTACAGTATGTCAACGGCAAGGCCGGCCGCAGCGCCATCACTGCCTCCGATAAACTGACCGTTGCGGAGATCCGCAAGGCTGTACGCACCCTTAAGAAGGCCAAGGCCCGCCCCTTTGGTGAGGAAGGCCGCAAGCCCCACTTTATCTGCATCTGCTCCCCCGAGGCCACCTTTGACCTGCAGAGCGATGCGCTGTGGCAGGATGTTTCCAAGTATTCCTGCGCAGAAGCCATCTATTCCGGCGAGATCGGCCGCCTGTTCGGCGTGGTATTTGTGGAATCCACCGAGGCAAAGGTATTCACCCAGAGCGTACACAACAAGGTAAAGGCATCCACCAGCTCTTCCGCATCCTTTGTGCTGAAGAACACCCCCACCGATGCTGAGATCGCATACCTTTCCACCGCCGGCAACAAGATCATGATCGGCAATGACGAGCATACCCTTGCTTCCTTCAATGCCGCTGACAACACCGTTACCCTTGCCGCCGCCGCATCCCTTACCGCCGATGCCGTAGTATACAGCACCGATGCAGGTGAGGTGGACAGCACCAGCAAGACCGCCGCGGATGTACATTCCACCCTTATCTTCGGCAAGGATGCCTACGGTATGGTGGATGTGGCAGGCAGCGGCGCTCTGCAGATCATCATCAAGCCCCACGGCAGCGCAGGCACCTCCGATCCCCTTGATCAGCGTGCCACCGTTGGCGCAAAGGTTGCCGCCTACGCCGCAAAGATACTCAACGAGCTGTGGATCATCCGCATTGAGCATGGCGTAAGCGCATAGGCGCTTTGGCTTTCGCTGAAATGGCAAGCCCATTTCAGCGAGTAGCGGCCAAATGCTGACGCATGTGGCCGATTAGAATCCTTACGGGGTTTTTACATGCTTTGCCTATGGCATCTGCGGATGCCACCGGGCGGCAAAGCATGCAATGAACCAAGCCTTGCGGCTTTGTTCCGCATTTGCCGTACATGCCGCCAAAAACGGATTTGAAGCCAAGAGGGGAAATGTCGGGAGAACAGTGAAAAATCCAAAGCAAAGCGACGATTTTTCACTGAGAGGAGGAGCGACGGAGTGGGCGAGAAGGTATGCCCGAAGGGTATGGCTTCGAGCTTAGCGAAGTCCGCGACGACGAGGGTGGCGGGTGGGATTAGATAATATCGCTTTCTTTACCGCTTTCTTTCCAATGTGAAATGACAAGCGGATCCCTTTCAGGCGGGCCGAGGCATGTGCTTCGGCCCGTCTAAAAAATACAGAAAAGATAGGATCAGCACAGGAGGAAAAGATATGAATTACATTACAGACAGGGAAATAGACAAGCTGCAGGGCGATATGGGCGCGGAACTTGCCGCCCAGCCCAGAGTAAAGATGCTCATCAGGGACAACGGCACAGGCGCCCCCTGGGAGGGCGGTATCAACGGCTACTTTTTCCGCATACAGCGCGGCGCGGTTGTGGAGCTGCCCAAATCCATTGCGGAGCTTATTCAGCTCAGCGAGCAGGTGGAGATACTGGGACAGCGCAGGGTGCGCGCCTACAAGGGCAACAAGGGCAAGAGGATGTCCGGAGGTGAAGAATGAACCTGAACGACATTATCGTATCCGCCCTTGCCCAGCTGGACAGGGGACACGACGCCCAGACCATGGATATATGGAGGGATAAGTTTACCCGCTTTGCAAATGATGCTGTAACGGATATATGCAGCGTATATCAGCCTCGCCGCACAGATACCATCAGCAGCATTGACGGCACATTTACCACCGCCATGCTTTCCCGGGGCTGCCGCAAGGTGATAAGCGTAAAGCGCAATGGCCGTGAGGAAAGGTTTTTTGACGGGGATTCCTCCGAGGTTATCGTGACCGAAGGAGGCCCCGGCGAAATTCAGGTAACCTACCGCTGCGTACCCAAAGAACTGTTTGCCTCCACCGATGAGCCTGATATTCCCGAATGGATGCATGGCCTTATCGTAAGCTACGTTGTGGGCCGCGAAAGGGCGGCAGGGGATGTATCCTTGCAGAGGGGCGGCAATATCTACTTTCAGATGTACGAAGCGGGCAAGGCTGCAATACGCCCCCATCTTGGCGGCGCAGACAGCCAGCGCATAGTGAACAGGTGGTGATACAGTGGCAAGGAAGATATACCGAATAGATGAATTTATCGGCATAGACCAGTCCATCGGCGAAAACGGCATGTCTCCCGCATTCAGCCCCGATGCCTGCAACATGGATACCTCAGACGGCGAACTGACCGTTGCAAAGGGATATACCCGCCACATTGCCGCCCCTGTTCCGGGGGAAGGTCCCATGCGTAGGCTGTATCTTTTTCGCTCCGCAAACGGAGAAAGGATAATAGTCCTTGCAGGCAATGAGCTTTATTCCTGCGTAAACGGTCAATGGGGCCTTGTCTACACCTTCACCGGCGGCCTGCCTGAGGGGAAGGTGGATTTTGCGGAGGCGCGCATAAACGGCGTGGACTATCTTCTCATCGGCAGCGGGGAGCAGGCTATCGTAAAATACGACGGCGCAAAGGCGGAGCTTTTCGGCAGCGCAGAAAAGCTGTCCGATATGCATGTAAGGTATCTTGCCATGTATCGAAACCGCCTTTTTGCAGCAGGCGACCCTGAGAATCCCAACAGGCTGTATTGGTCAAAGCTGCCCGGCAGCGATCGTACCATTGAGGACTGGGGGGAGGATGCGGATTCTGTAAATGTATCCGGCGGCCATGCAGAGATAGGGGAAAGCGCAGGAGACCCCATCGTGGGCATAGTGGCCCTGTCAAATCAGCTGATGATATTCAAAAAGCGCAGCATATACCGCCTTATCGGGGATAAGCCCGGCAATTTTACCGTGGAAAAGGTGGACAGCGATCTGGAAACCACAGCCTTTACTTCGCTGGTTACAAGCGGGGATATGCTGTATTTCATGACCAAGGGGGGACTTTGCCGCTTTAACGGAGTGACCGCCGCCCCCATGCCTGATGCGCGGCGCATAAAGAATACCCTGAGGGGTGCGTCCGTGGAGGATACCAAGGGCGCAGTTGCCCGCAGCAAAATGTATTTCACCATTCGGGAGAATGAAAACGCCGACGCGATAGTGGAATACGATCTGCAGAGACATTCCTACATGCTGCGCCGCGGCTTTGATGCGGCGGATATCGCAGCATGGGACGGCAGGCTGTACCTTATCAACTCTGCCCGTTATGTGTACCTCTTTGACGAGGGCGCAAGCTATGACGGCGCGCCCATCGAGGCAAAGTGGCGCACTCCCGAAACCGACCTTTTTGACAAGAGCGGAGTAAAGGCCATGCGCTCACTGTGCTTCAGAGGACGCTCCCAAAATAAAGAGACCGCCCTTATTGCAGAGGTGTCAATAGGGGGAGGAAAGACCCGAAACCGTGTGCTTCTACCCCTTGAGCACAGCGACGTGGTGGAGGTGCCTCTCAAAAACGAGGGCAGAACCTTTTCCCTTACCATCAGCAATGAGGCGGGAGGCAGCTTCAGCCTTACAGGCGGGGCGGAGCTTTCATTTGAAACATGGAGGAGGGTGGAATAAATGGCAATGTACATGCGCGCACTGTATTACGTTTCGCTGCCTGCGGGGGACACAGGCGAGGATATGTATCAGGATACGGTGAAGGCCAACGAAAACAATCTGAATCAGAATTTCACCCTGATAGCCCAAAAGCTTGAGGAAATGGAAGAACGGCTTTCCATGCTGGAATAGCCGGGTAAAAAAGGAGGAAAAACACAAATGGCATCTTATTACATGAATGGCTACACCCCTCCCGCGGGAGTAAATTCCGCTTCTGCGGTAAAGGAATATCAGCGCCAGCTGGGCGTAAAGGTGGATGGTATATGGGGACCGGATACTGATGCCGCATACAAGGCAAGCCTTGCATCCCAGAGCGGCTCAAATTTCAACTGGGGCAGCGGCACCACAGCCGCCCCGGGCACAAATCAGGTATTCGACAGCTACTACAACGCCATAAAGAACAGCATTTCCGTGCCCACTATAAAGGTGCAAACCCCCGACAGGGACCAGGTCAGCTCCATGTGGAGCCAGGTGCTGCGCCCAGCAACAGATGCCGCCATTGCAAAGCGCAACGAAGCGGCAAGGGAGGATATGGCGGAGCTGGATGCGGATGCGGTATCCAGAGGCATGGGCAGCAGCAGCTACGTTACCTCTGTAAAGGCCAGGGAAATGGAAGAGGCGCAGGATGACATAAGCGAGATGGAGGCCCAGTACAGCGCCATGCTGGCAGAGCGCATATACGATACCCTCAGCAGGTATGAGCAGATGAATTACAGCGCCCGGCAGTATAACGCAGAGGCGGCCGCCGCCGCAGAAAAGACCGCCCTTGCCATGGCATCGGATTGGTACAACAGCTACCTTGCCCAGCAGAAGGCGACAGCCGAGAAGAAGTCTTCCGGCGGCAGCTCATCTTCTTCATCCAAAAAGAGCAGCCTTTCCGCTGCGGATTATACCGAGTATGTACGCAACCTTACCCCTGCCCAGCAGAAGCTGCTGTTTACAAGCGGTGAGCAGTATTGGAGCAGCCGCAGGGATGAGATCTATTCCGCCCTTGGCAGCACCCTCTACGAAAACCTGAAAAAGCAATACGGCGGCAAGTAGGAGGTGACCCATGGCGGGAACGGTAAAAAAGAGATTCAGCATAGGTCTGGATATAGCCGACTCGGGGGCAAACAGGGAATTCAGCGTGGTGGAAGGGGACAGCGGCAATGTGCTTTCCATACTGCTCAGCGACCAGGGCGACCCCGTTGACCTTACAGGATGCAGAGTTGTTGCGGTATTTTCCCAGAGCGGCGGCACATTCTGTCAGGACAGCGGCATGGAAAACGGCGGCGTTACCATATGCGGCGCCCTGAACAATCAGGTGGATATAGAGCTGTTTGCAGGCTCCGTTGCCCAGGGCATGGTGGAATGCGAGCTGCAGATTTATTCCGATGTGGATCTTTCCACCCTTGTTACCACCGCAAAGTTCAACTTTGCCTGCCGCAGGGCCATCATGGACGAGGAGACCATTACCGCAGCCCCTCAGTTTCCCATGCTCAGCAGCCTTATTCAGCGGGTGGAAAACCTGGAAGCCTCCGCATCCGAGGCCGCAGACAGCGCAAACGCCGCCGCATCCCTCTGCCATGATGCCCTCAATGAAAACATCAGCACATGGCGGATAATCTACTACACACAGGAGGAATAACACCATGGCAGTATATTTGGGAAACAGGCTTGTCCTTGCCAACGGAGTGGCAGGCACCAGCCTTGTAAATGGCCATGCCCAGACCCATGCCGCAGGGGGCGGAGATGACATTACCCCCGAAAGCATCGGCGCGGCTCCCGCATCACATACCCACGGGGAGTACGCTCCCAAGCCCACCGCAATCACCCTTACCCTCAAGAAGGATGACTGGATAGAGTACACATACACCTATGTTCAGACGGTAAGCGTAAGCGGCATGCGAAGCAGCAAGTTTGCAATAGTGGGCCCCGAGCCTCTGGATTGGGCCGTATACACTGCGGCGAATGTGCACTGCGGCACTCAGGGGTATAATTCCCTTACCTTTGCCGCAGACAAGCTGCCCACCAGCGATATCGGGGTAAATGTATTGATATGGGGGTAGAAGAATGCTGTTTAATCTTTTGAGGGGACATAACCCCGGCCTTGGAGTGGTGTCCGGCACCATATCCGGCATAGACGGCCCCACCATCAGCCAGATACCCATTACGGTAATACCTATTGCGGCGATGTTTCGCACTACCGTGGGCTCAAGCTCCGAGCTTGCGGTGTATTACCGCTCTGAGCTGGGGGCAGACCTTACCCTTGTAACAGGGGGCAGCGCCCCTGCCGATACAAGGCTGTATTCCGAGCGGGAGACCCGCATGGCGATGCTGACAAGCGGCGCAAGCAAGGCAAACACAGCAACACTGGAATATTTTATACTGGGGGTGAAAAAGGAATGAATTCCACCCAACGGGAGCTGCATCTTATGAAGGTGCATGTATTCAACAGCGAGGAGGAGCGGGCGGAAGCCCAGCTTGCAGGCATTATCGGTGAGGATGATCTGGTGATCACCCCTGAATGCGGCCCCATCGACAGCGAGATGAGCGATACCTCTGCAAACCCTGTGGAAAACAGGGCCATCAAGGCGTATGTGGATTCCGCAATTGCCGCGGCGATAAACTCCCTCAATCTGTAAGGAGGGATAAATATGACGGTACGGCAGAAGTTTATCCAATACCTTCATTCACAGGTGGGCTGCATATACGTATGGGGCGCACAGGGGGAAACCGACATCACCGAGGAATGGATACGCAAAAAGGAAACAAGCAAATCCAACGCGGAGCGTGCCATAGCCCTGTGGAAAAAGCGCATTGCAGAGGGCATGGAACGCATCGCGGCCTATGACTGCAGCGGCCTGATAATGAAGTTTCTCATTGATGAGGGGCTGTATAAAAGCGATATGTCCTCCCGGGGACTGTATGCCGCATCCAAAAAGATGGACGGCCGAAGCGGCCTTATTCCCGGCGACCTTGTGTTTCGCCATAACGGAGCGCGGATACACCACGTTGGCGTATTCGTTGGCGACGATATGGTGATAGAGTCCAAGGGGCGGGATGAGGGCGTGGTGCTGCGGCATATTGACGCATCCGGCAAGTCATACTGGAACCGATACGGCAGGCTGGAGCTTATCACGGATGAGGAAGCGGAGCCCATGCAGCCCCTTTACCCCGCAATGTATCGCTACGGCGGAGCAACCTATGTAAACCTTCGCGCAGAGCCTGACGGCGAGAAGATCGGCAAAGTCAGCAGGAACGAGCAGGTGCTCGTGCTGGCGGAGAAGGACGGCTGGGCGGAGGTGATAAAGAAAGAGAGCCGGTATCTGAGAGGCTGGTGCGTTTCAGGCCGGCTCAAAAAAGTTTAAAGGAAGGAGAAAGGGCAGAATAATGAACAACGAAATTTTCACCGGCGGCGTATTTGCCGCTGTGGGCGGGGCGCTGGCCTATCTGTTCGGCCCCTGGGATGCCCCCATCATGGTGTTGCTGGGAGTGGTATCCATGGATTACATCACCGGCGTGGCCTGCGCGGCGGTTGCAAAGGAGCTTTGCAGCACCGTGGGCTTCAAGGGACTTATCAAGAAGGTGGTTATCTTTATCCTTGTGGCCCTTGCGGCCATGCTGGACAAGCTGGTGCCTGCCACAAACGGCGCAGTACGCAGCGCAGTATGCATGTTTTACATTGCAAATGAGGGCATTTCCATACTGGAAAACGCAGGCCGCCTTGGCCTGCCCCTGCCTGAGGCGCTGAAGAACATGCTCAGCAAGCTGCAGAAGCAGGAACAGGCAGAATAGTATAAAACAAACCCCGGCAGGAGATATCCTGTCGGGGGATTTTTTTAGTTTTGGCAGAATTTACAGCCAATAGCTTCTGCAGGCGATCAGGGTGAGCTCGTCTATTTTGCGGCTCTTTTCACACAGCATGGGGTGGGAAAAATCGCCGCCATGGCGCATCAGCATTTTTGCAAGGCTGTTCAGCTTGTTTATTTCATAGTCAAGGAGGGGACAGCAGCGGTGAAGCCGCCGCAAAGATTCTATCTCAGCCGTCGCAGATTTCAAACGTGCCTCGTTCATGGCAGCCTCCTTTTATGTGGGGTGAGTTAATTGTATACAGTTAGCAAACAAACGTCAACTAAATGCGAACGAAAATTGCCTAAAACAATACCATTGTGGGTATTCTAATAGTGAAATGAGGTATTGCAATGGTTGACTTCGGAATAAGATTAAAAACCCTGAGGGAAGCAAAAAAGCTGAATCAAAGCCAGCTTGCCGAGCGAATGGGTATAACAAAAAGCATGGTATCGGCTTACGAAAATTCCATAAGGATGCCAAGCTATGGCGTGCTTATTAAGTTTGCCGGGCTGTTTGGCGTGTCGGTGGATTATCTGCTGGGCGTGGAAAGAAATGAAGTGATAAATGTTTCCGGTCTTACCGAAAGACAGCGCGAAATAGTGGTTGAGCTGATATATGAATTCAAGGGACTGAATAAGGAATAAATCAGGGGCGGAATCACCGCCCTTTTTTATTTATCTAATTCTGCCAACGCCCATTCAGGTATCCTGCCAAGTAAGCAGAACATAATCAGAACAGCGGCGAATTGCTGAAAAGTATCGCTGTACCGTCCTGTTTTCCGCAAGGAAAACATACCTTAAAGGGCGGCGGGTGGGATTAGATAAATAAAACATGCCCACAGCTTTTCTGTCTGCAAAGGAACGGATCGCCACGCCATCCTGCCGGATGACTCGCAATGACAAAGGGGGGGCATATTACCACGCCAATACAAAAAGCCGCTCATGTGAGCGGCTTTTGATGTGGAAAACCATTATACAGGCTTTGGCGCCCTACGCTTTGCCAAGCCTTTTCTTCATGGTCTTTTCCACGGCGTTTAAAATGTTCTCATAGCCGGTGCAGCGGCACAGATGGCCGGAGAGCAGCTTGCGGAGCTCTTCGCGGGTGTATTCCTTGCCGGATTCCAGTATTTCCACGGCGGTCATAATGAAGCCGGGGGTGCAGAAGCCGCACTGTACGGCGGTTTCGTCGATGAATGCCTGCTGAATATCGGAAAGCTCGCCATTGGGGCCAAGGAGGCTTTCGAGGGTGCGGATATTTTTGCCCTCTGCCCATACGGCAAGGTAAATGCAGCTGTTGAAGCATTCGCCGTCGATAAGCACATTGCATGCGCCGCATTCGCCAACTTCGCAGCCCTTCTTTACAGAGGTAAGGCGGAAGTCATTGCGGAGAAGGTCGGTAAGGGAGGCGCGAACGTCTATCATCTTTTCAACGGGCTTGCCGTTGATGGTGCATCTGAGAAGCTTATACTGAACTTCGTGCATTACAGCTCACCTCCTGAAAGTTTTATGGCTTCAATGAGTGCCTTCATTGCCAGCTCCTTTGCAAGGTGCAGACGGAATTCCTTGGTGGCGCGCCAGCTGGTACGGGGGTTAACGTCCTGCAGAGCGGCTTCGCCGAAGGCCTGTACGGTTTCCATGGATACCGGTTTGCCTGAAGCTGCAGCTTCGGGGGACATGGCCCTCATGGGAACGGGAGCAGCAACGCCGTAGGCTATGCGGGCGTGCTCAATGGTCTTTTTGTCTGCGGAAAGCTTAACGTTTACGGAGCAGCCGGTGGTGGCTATATCCATGGCGTTGCGCATTGCGTACTTGATGTAATGGCCCTTGTAGCCCTCATAGCTTTCCTTGCGGATAAGTATGGCGGTGAGCAGCTCATTGTGCTCCAGGGCAACCTTGCCGGCCTTGATGTAGAATTCCTTTATGGGCAGCTGACGCACGCCGTTTGGCCCTGTTATCTCCATTATTGCATCATAGGCATGGAGGGTGGAGGCGGAATCCGCAGAGGTAACGCCGTTGCAGGTATTGCCGCCGATGGTGCCGATATTGCGTATCTGGGGGCCGCCCACCATATCCACAGCCTCGCCCAGCACGTTAACATGCTGCTGTATCAGGGGATGGCGGGTAATGTGGGAAAAGCTGGTGAGGGGGAGGATGCGGAGGGTGCCGTCATCGTCCATGGAGATGCCCCGCAGCTCGTCAAGGCCGTATATGCTTACCAGTTCGCAGCCTGCAAGGCGGCCTTCACGCATCTGGATGAGCACGTCGCTGCCGCCGGCGATTATCTTGGCCTCGGGATGTGCGGTAAGGAGCTCTATGGCGTGGGAAACGCTTTCCGCTTCGTATAATGCCTTCATATCGTACATGTGATTATCTCTCCTTTCCTGATCAGATGAGGCCCTCTTCGCTGAAGCGGGCGAACAGCCTGTGGGGGTTGATGGGGATCTGGTTTATTGCTACGCCGGTTGCGTTGAGTACGGCGTTGCGGATGGCGGGTGCGCCGGAGCAGGCAGGGGGCTCGCCCAGAGCCTTGGTGCCGAAGGGGGAGGTGGGCTCAAAGTTTTCCACAAACTCCGCCTTGAGATCGGGGTGATCCATAAAGGTGGAAAGCTTGTAGTCCAGCAGGTTGTTGTTGAGGGGCTTGCCGGTCTTCTGGTCAAAGAGCAGCTGCTCGGAAAGGCCGTAGCCTATGGCCATGCTCATGCCGCCGTGAACCTGTGCCTCGGCCAGTGCAGGGTTGATAAGCTTGCCGCAGTCGTGAACGTTTACCATGTTTACAAGCTTTACCTTGCACATGGGTATATCTACCTCAACCTCGGCAAAGGTGCAGCCGAAGGAGTAGGCGTTGTTACGGATGGTGTAGGTGGATTCGGCGGTGATATGCTCGCTGTGTACGGGGTTGTACTGGGCGGTCATTGCCAATTCGGAGAGGGACATCAGCACAGTGCCGTCGGTGATGCGGACGATGTTGCCGTCTATAATATCAAGGTTGGCGGGCATCTGGCGGGTAACCTCGCAGGCATAGTCCAGTATCTTTTTCCTGAGGAGGTCGCCTGTCTGCTTGATGGAGAAGCCTGCCATATAGGTCTGGCGGGATGCATATGCGCCAAGGCCGGTGGGTGTGATATCGGTATCCTGGCAGCTGATGACGCGAACGTCCTTATAGCTCTTGAGGCCAATTACCTCTGCGGTCATCTGGGCATAGGCGGTGTCTGCGCCCTGACCGATTTCGGTTTCGCCGCACTGCATGGTGACGGTGCCGTCAAGGTTCAGCTGCATACGGTTGGAGGAGGTTTCAAGGGAGATGGGATATACGCCGGTATTGTACCAGAAGGCTGCAACGCCTATGCCGCGGCGGATGGGGCCTTCGTCCTTGGCGTATTCTTCCAGCTTGCGGTAGTAATCTATGGCCGCTGCGCCCTTTTCCATGCACTGGCGGAAGGAGTCGTCGTGGTTTACGTTCTGGGAGAAGCCGTCCACAAAGCCCTTGGGCATGATGACTTTATTGCGGTATTCAACAGGCTCCATGCCAACTGCCCTTGCGCAGTCGTCGATGTTTGCATCATCCGCAAAGGAGGCCTGGGGCATGCCGTAGCCGCGCATTGCGCCGGCGGTGGGCATGTTGGTGAATACGGTGTAGCTGTCGCACTGCATATTGGGGCAGGGATATATCTGGGCAAAGGAGCCCATTGCCTTGGCGACGATGCTGTGGCCGTGGGATGCATAGGAACCCTGATTGGAGAAGCACTCCACCTTGCGGGCGGCAAGGGCGCCGTCCGGCTTGAGCCAGGTGGTGATATGGAAGCGGATGGCGTGGCGCACGCGGTTGGATACGAAGGTTTCCTCGCGGGAGCAGTCCATGCGGACGGTCCTGCCGCCAACCTGAGTGCAGCACCAGGCGCACAGGGGCTCGTACAGGGCATCCTGCTTATTGCCGAAGCCGCCGCCGATATAGGGCTTTACTATGCGGATATCCGACCAGGGGCGGCCCAGCGCCTGACCCACTACGCGGCGGATAATATGAGGTATCTGGGTGGAGGAGACCACAACTATGCGGCCGTTTTCCTCGTAGGAATAGCAGCCGTGGTTCTCGATGTGGCAATGCTGAACCATGGGGGTATCATACCAGCCCTCAACCTTGATGAGGCCGGGCTCTTTGATTGCTTCATCGTAGTCGCCCTTGCTCATGGAGGTGTGCTTGAGGATGTTGTTGGGATAGTTTTCGTGAAGCTGGGGTGCGCCGTCCTGCATGGCCTCTATGGGATCCAATACAAAGGGCAGCTCCTCATATTCCACCTTGAGGGCCCGTACGGCCTGCATGGCGGCAACTTCATTTTCCGCAATAACCGCGGCGATATCATCGCCGTAATAACGAACGTGCTGATTCAGCAGCTTTCTGTCCTTAACGTCCTGATGGCCGGGATCCATGCTCCAGGGATGGCCGGCGGTGGGGAAAGGAATATCCGGCACGTCAAAGCAGGTAAGCACCTTTACCACGCCGGGGATACTCAGCGCGGCGGAGGTGTCTATGCTCTTTACATAGCCATGGGCTATCTCAGAATGCTTTACCCGGATATAGAGGGCATCGGCGGGCATTCTGTCCTCGTAGTATTTGGTGCGGCCGGTGACCTTGTCAAAGGCGTCAACCCTGGTCTCGCTCCTTCCGGTTTTGTTCATTGGATTACCTCCTTAAAAATACGGGATAAAAACAGAAGTGGGAATTATTGAATAAAGCAAAAGTTAACTGAGTCAAACAGGCCCTTGTCGGTAAGACGGATGCTGGGGATAACAGGCAGGGCCAGGAAGGAAAGGGTAACCATGGGATCGCTGGAGCCCTCAATGCCGATGTACTTTGCCGCATCCAGCAATGCTCTCTGCAGCTCCAGCACCTCTGCAACGGGGGCATCTGTCATAAGGCCGGCAATGGGCAGGGGCAGGCGGGCCAGTACAATGCCCTTGCTTACCACACATATGCCGCCGCCGCAGTCCCTGAGGGCTTCCGCTGCGATGAGCATATCGGAATCGTTGTCGCCTGCCACGATAAGGTTGTGGGAATCGTGACCCACGGTGGAGGCCATTGCGCCGTTCTTTACGCCAAAGCCCTTCAGTATGCCAAGACCGATGTTGCCGGTAAGGTGATGCCGCTCGATGACCGCCAGCTTGTTAAGGCCGTCGGCAGGCACAAACAGGCCCTTTTCATCACGCTGTACGGGAATATCCTCCCGGTTGTTCACCAGCTGACCGTCTATCAGGCTGATAACCGGCATGATCTCCTTTGCGGGGAGAGCGAAGGAAGCTTCGCTGAGGGGCGGGAGATGTACGCTGTTGAATACGGCGGGGGGGATGATGGGCATGGGGGTGGGCTTATCCTCATAGGGCTTGCCGAAGCGGGTGAAGACCTTTACCACTTCAAAGTCCTTAAGGTCCTTAAACAGCACCATGTCGCCCTTGTATCCGGGGGCGATGGCGCCGATATTCCTTAATCCATAGGCACGGGCGGCGTTGTAGCTGGCCATCTTTACGGCCTGTACGGGATCCACTCCGCACTTTACGGCAAGGCGTGCTATGCAGTTTATGTGTCCTTCTTCGCGTATGTTTTCGATGTGCTTATCGTCTGTGCAGAACATCATGTTGTCGGTGGGGAGACCACGACGAACTATTTCGGTAAGAACTTTGTCAATGTCATTTGCGGCGGAACCGACGCGGAGCAGTATCTTCATGCCGGTGCGGAGCTTTTCCAGCACCTCGTCAAAGTTGCTGCACTCGTGGTCGGTGGAGGGGCCTGCAATGCGGTATGCGTTGAGGGCGCGGCCGCTGAGCAGGGGAGCGTGGCCGTCTATGGGTCTGCCGTCAAAGAGACGGAGCTTATCCAGCATTTCCTTTGAGCAGTTGATGGCGCTGCCGCAGTCCATGACCTCGCCAAGGCCCAGCATGCGGCTCTTGCGCATGAACTGCTCCATATCCTCGGCGATAAGGGTCGCGCCTGCGTTTTCAAAGGGAGTTGCAGGTACGCAGGAGGGCATCATAAACATTACCCTCAGGGGAAGGTCGTCGGTAAGCTTGTATATTGCCCTGATGCCTGCAACGCCTGCCACGTTTGCTATTTCGTGGGGGTCGGCGATTATGGTGGTGGTGCCGTAGGGCATTATAACCCGGGCGAAGGAATCGGGTATTACCATGCTGCTTTCGATATGCACATGGGCGTCTATGAAGCCGGGGCAGAGGTAAGCGCCTTCTGCGTCAATAACTTCCGGGGCGATAAATCCTTCGCCCACGCCAATGATGGTATCGTCGCAGAGGGCAACGTCAGCTTTTATTATTTCATCGGTAAACACATTCACCACGTTGGCGTTTTTTATAACCAGCGTAGCCTGACCTGTAAGTGAAGCGGTTATCAGTTCATGAAGCTTCATTTATACCCTCCTGTATTCAGTTTTTAAAGTATAGACCGGCTTGAAAACAGCTGTAAGGCATCTGCGGATGCCGTGACTAAAAAAGAATAAGGTTGCAACAAAAAAATTGTGAACAGATTGTTTATTGCAGTATAGCACAAGCGGACGGCGGGGGAAAGTATTTTTTTGTGAAAATTATACGAAAGTGTTTTTCCGAAGCCTTCGGGGGAACCTTAATATTTGTCAGGCTTATTGCAATTTTGTCAGATGGGTGATAATATAATAACACAAGCGAGATTTATCTTATATTATCACTTCAGCGCATCATATAATCCCGGGGAAATATGGCCCGGGAGTTTCTACCGGCCGGCCTATTCCGACCCGCTATGAGCGCCGCAATGCCCCCATTGATCGGGCAGTATGCGGGCGCTTTTTGTTTATCACAATAATTCACATCATATATATAAGTGTTCGGAGGGAATCATATGCAGACCATCATCAAAAACGGAACAATAGTCAATGCATCCGGCCGCATCAGGGCAGATGTACTGATAGAAGGGGATATTATCGCTGCAATAGGCAGCGACCTTACTGCGCCGGATGCACAGGTGATAAACGCAGCGGGCTGCTACATTATGCCCGGCTTTATCGATACACACACCCATTTTGACCTTGATACAGGCGCCGCCCTTACCGCGGATAACTTTGATACAGGCTCAAAGGCCGCAATACTTGGCGGTACCACCTGCATACTGGACTTTGCCACCCAGGAACGTGACGGTTCCCTTCAGGCCGCCCTTGAGGAATGGCACAGAAAGGCCGCAGGCAGCTCCTGCAATTACGGCTTCCATATGGCCATCGCCCGCTGGGACGAGGGGGTTGCCGAAGAAATGGCGGAAATGTCCCGCCAGGGTGTAACTTCTTATAAAATGTACATGGTATACGATGCCCTCAAGGTGGATGACGGCCAGATTTACTCCGCTCTCAAAAAGGCAAAGGAACACGGCGCATTGATAGGCCTTCACTGCGAAAACTGGGAGGTGCTTCAGCGCAGGATAGCCGAGCTTAAAGCGCAAGGCATTACCCAGCCTTACGGCCACCCCCTTTCCAGACCATCCGAGGTTGAGGCGGAGGCGGTTGCAAGATATATGCGCATTGCCCAGCTGGCGGATGCTCCCGCATATGTGGTGCATCTTTCCACTGCGGAAGGCCTTGCGGAGGCGGAGCGGGCAAGGGCAAGAGGGCAGGAGGTATATCTTGAAACCTGCCCCCAGTACCTGCTGCTGACAGATGAAAGATATAAGGATGCGGACGGCGCAAAGTTTGTAATGAGCCCGCCCCTCAGAAAGCCCGCCGATAACGAGGCACTGTGGAGCGGCCTCAGGGAAGGAAAACTGGACGCCATAGGCACAGACCACTGCTCCTTCACCATGGCCCAGAAGGCGATGGGCGCAGAGGATTTTTCAAAGATACCAAACGGCAGCGCAGGCGTTCAGCACAGGGGCCAGCTGCTGTATACCTACGGCGTATGCGAGGGCCGCATTACCCTTGAGCAGATGGTACAATACCTGAGCGAAGGAGCGGCAAAGCTTTTCGGCATGAAGCATCACGGCGAAATTGCCTCAGGCCGGGCGGCGGATATCGTAATATGGGATCCCATGTATCAGGGGCGCATTACGGATACCCATCATGCACATAATTGTGATAATTCCGTATACGCAGGGCTGGCGGTGAAGGGCCGGGCAAGGGATGTTATCCTCAACGGCGTTCATGCGGTAAGCAATGGCCAGCTTGTGCAAAGCGGCTGCGGAAAATACATATCCAGAGGCAGGTACGAAAGCATACGATGAAGAAACTTCGCTTGGGCTGCGTTGTAATGGCAGCGGGAGATTCAAGGCGATTCAACGGAAATAAATTATTGGCCATATATGACGGCAGGATGCTGATAGAGCGGACGCTGCAGGCTGTGCCGGATAAGGAGTTCATCAGCGTTGTGGTGGTAAGCCAATATCCGGAAATTCTGGATATGGCAAAGAAATACGGCTATATATCTGTATTGAACAGCGCACCTGAGGACGGAGTAAGCCTTACCATACGCCTTGGGCTGAATGCCCTTGGGGATGTGGACGGAGCCATGTTTATGGTGGC
This sequence comes from Clostridia bacterium, assembly GCA_045603585.1. Lineage (GTDB taxonomy): Bacteria > Bacillota > Clostridia > Christensenellales > CAG-138 > SFEL01. The sequence goes on along the minus strand of JAZUMK010000063.1, from coordinate 19,566 downwards.
GGATCAGCCGCTGCTTACAAAGAGCAGCGTTCAGGCGGAGATAGAGTTTTACAGGCGGGAGCCTGAGTGCATTGCCGCCATGGCATTCGGAAAACGAAGGGGAAACCCCGCAATATTTCCAAGCGAATTTTTTGACGAGCTGAGGGCGCTCAGCGGAGACATCGGAGGCAGCGCTGTAATGAGGGCCCATGAGGATAAGCTGAGACTGTATCAGATAGAGGACGAACTGGAGCTTTGGGATACCGACAGCGTGGAAGAGCTGGATGAACTAAAAAGAAAAAAGGAGAGCTGATTTATGAATAAAGAGCTTTGGGCGCTTAAGGGCAATCTTATATGGGCTGAGAAACCCGGCGAAATGAAAATGCTCCCTGGCGGATACATATTAATGGAAGGGGAGGAGATAAAGACAGTTGCACAAAGCCTTCCCGCAGAATATGCCGATGCTCGGGTGGAGGACTACGGCGACAGCATAATCATCCCCTCCTTTTCGGATATGCACCTGCATGCTCCCCAGTTTCCCATGATGGGCATGGCGATGGATCTGCAGTTGCTGGAATGGCTGCAGAATTACGCATTTCCCACGGAGGCCCGCTATGCAGAGGATGACTTTGCAAGGCGCACATACAAAATGCTGGCCCGCGAGCTTATAGCAAGGGGTACCACGAGAGTATGCATATTCTCCAGCCTGCACAGGCGCGCCACCAATATACTTATGGATGAGCTGGAAGCGGTGGGCATAACCGGCTACGCAGGCAAGGTGAATATGGACAGAAACGGTGGCGTAAACCTTCAGGAAACCACCCAAGAATCCATAGAAGAGACTATCCGCTGGATAGAGGAAAACGCGGATAGAAAGCTGGTAAAGCCCATGCTTACTCCCCGCTTTATACCCTCCTGCACAGATGAATTGATGGAAGCCCTTGGCAAAATAGCAAAGGAGCATCCCGAAATTCCCGCCCAGTCACACCTGAGCGAAAACCTTGAGGAAATAGAATGGGTAAAACAGCTGCATCCCGACTGTACCCATTATTATCAGGCATACGAAAAATACGGCCTCTGGAAGGATGGCACCGTAATGGCCCATTGCGTATACTGCGACGAAAAGGAGCGCAGGGCCATGAAGGATGCAGGCGTATGGGCAATTCACTGCCCGGATTCCAATACCAACATCGCCTCAGGCATCGCCCCCATAAGGATACTGCTGGATGAGGGCGTAAAGGTTGCCATGGGCTCAGACGTTGCAGGCGGCGCAAAGCTGTCCATGCCGGAAGCCGCCACGGATGCGGTAAGGGTATCCCGCCTGCGCTGGCTGTTCAGCGGCAAAAAGGAACAGTTCCTCAGCCTTGCAGACGTGCTGTATCTTATCACCGGAGCAGGTCAGGAATACTTTGGGGCAAAGGCCGGCTTTGGCGCGGGGGATAAGCTTCATGCGGTGGTGCTGGATGATGCCCACCTTGCCTACAATCCCGCGATCACCCTTGACCGCAGGCTGGAGCGGATATTCTATCAGTTTACAACTGCCTGCGTAAAGGCTGTTTACAGCGAGGGAGTAAAGCGAGTATAGCTAAGCAAAGGAGGAAACGGAGATGGCATCCCTTCTTATAAAAAATATAGAGTCCCTTGTCACCTGCGACAGCGATGACAGGATACTTTCCGGTGCGGATGTATACTGCGAGGATGGCTTTATAAAGGAAATAGGCCGCGGCCTTGATGGGGAGGCGGATGAGGTGATAGACGGCTCCCATCTTATCTGCTATCCCGGCCTTGTGAATACCCACCATCACCTTTATCAGCAGTTTTCCCGCAATCTTCCCGAGGTGCAGGGCTTTGAGCTGTTTGACTGGCTGAAGTATCTGTATGAAATATGGAAGAATCTTGACTCTGAAGCGGTGCGGCTTTCTTCCCTTACAGGCATGGGCGAGCTGATGAAAAACGGCTGCACCACCTGCTTTGACCATCATTATGTTTTCCCCGCAGGGCAGGGAGATCTTATCGGCGCTCAGCTGGCAGCGGCAAAGGAACTGGGCATCCGTATGCACGCTTCCCGGGGCAGCATGGATCTATCCAAAAAGGACGGCGGCCTTCCTCCGGACAGCGTTGTACAGACCATTGACGAGATAATGGCGGACAGCGCCGCGCTGATCGAAAAATATCACGACCCATCAAAGGGCTCCATGTCCCAGATAGTACTGGCGCCCTGCTCACCCTTCTCGGTAAGCGGAGAACTGCTCAGGCAAAGCGCAATACTTGCAAGGCAGTACAACGTTCGCCTGCATACCCATCTGTGCGAAACCCGTGACGAGGAAAATTACACCCTTGAGCGGTACGGTCTCAGACCCTTTGCCTATATGGAGACCCTGGGATGGTCAGGGCCGGACGTATGGTATGCCCACGGAATACACTTCAATACCGAAGAGCTGTATGCCCTTGCGGATACCGGCACAGGCGTTGCCCATTGCCCAATATCCAATATGAAGCTTTCCAGCGGCATTGCCCGCATACCCGAAATGCTGAAGCTGGGGGTAAAGGTTGGCCTTGCTGTGGATGGCAGCGCCAGCAATGACGGCAGCAGCCTCCTTGAGGAAATGCGGGTGGCATATCTATTGCACAGGCTCAATTCCGGAGCAGATGCCCCCACGGGATACGATATCCTCAAGATGGCAACCGCAGGCAGCGCATCATTGCTGGGCCGCGACGACATCGGCAGCATAGAGGCAGGCAAATGCGCGGATATGTTCATGGTGGACAGCCGCAGGATAGAGCTGGCAGGCGCCTGCTATGATCCGGGCAGCATGCTGTGCACAGTGGGGCTCAGGGGAGCGGTGGATTACACCATCGTAAACGGCAAAGTCACCGTAAAGAACGGCCGCATATGCACCCTTGACGAAGCCGCTTTATCCCAGGCCGCAGGCAAAAAAATAAAAGAATATCTTGGAAAATAGCATAATAAAAGCCGCACGGCATGTGCGGCTTTTATCTTACCCGCCTTGCCATTACCACATAGCGGGAATCGTCGTATTCGTATGTGCAGGTGACCAGGGACAGCACCTGATCGCTGGGCTGTATGGTTATTGTATCATCCACCACAGAGGGACTTACGGTGCGGGCGTATTTTACCGTATCGTTCATTACACCTGCAAAGTCCTCCCCGTCTGCAAACATGGTCTGTATGGGGTATATGGTATCCGGCTCAACTATATAGGCGCAGAATATTTCCCATTCCGTATCCATGCCGTCCCACAGCAGATATACCCGGCGGTTTTTATCAAAGAAATCCCGCTGCTTGTAGTTCACAAGGTCGTGGAACATGGTTCCGTTTTTCATATTGTGGCCGTAAACTATTATGTGCTGCTGCATGGAGGGCAGGGCGTTGCGGAAATCCATAAATATCGCGCCGTGCTTGCTGTCCTCTCCCTCTGCATTATGGGTGAGGTAAAAGTCATTGTCTGCGGTGCGCAGCACAGGATAGTCTATTGCTGTGCCGTCCAGGGTGAGCCAGCCTATAACGTCGGGGTTTGCGGCGTATGCTTCTTCGAATGTCTGATGCTTTGGCAGGGGATCGTATTCCCCGGCAACGCCGTCCAGCTCGTCTATGGTGTATCCGTCACGGGCGGCAGCCCTGGGAAGGGCTCCGGTAATTTCAGCGGGAGCGGCCTCCTCCACCACCACCGTAACGGGAGCGGGTCCCTTGGGGGCGCAGCCCGCAAGCACAGCCATGCATATAGCTGCAATAAGTATACCTTTCAATGCTGCACCTCCTTTTGGGCGTATTTTTGCTACATTATATATTGAAGAGGCTGCTCCATCAATGATATTGGAAGATTGTTGACCAAAACTTAAAAATTTATTCAAATTTATTTGATGTCACTATTGTTAACATTGTGGTAGAATGATACAATAATAAACTGTGATAAAATGATATAATAATGAACCTGTGGGCTTTTGTCGGTTCACGGTACATATTGCTGCTGTTTACAGCTTTTAAATCGGCGACACACGCCATGGAGGATATAGATGGGAATTTTTGAATTCAGCGATGTGGGCATTGACCTTGGTACTGCAAGCGTACTGGTATATGTTCGCGGAAAAGGTATAGTTCTGAGGGAGCCTTCCGTTGTTGCGGTTGAAAAGATCACCGGCAACATTCTTGCCGTGGGTGAAGAAGCCCGCCGCATGATCGGCCGTACCCCCGGCAACATCATCGCCATGCGCCCTCTGAGGGATGGCGTTATTTCCAATTACGATATTACCGAGCGTCTCCTTAATCACTTCCTGCGCAAGGTAGTGGGCAGGCGTATTTTCTTCAAGCCCAGGGTGGTTGTATGCGTGCCCTCCGGCGTTACCGAAGTCGAAAAGCGCTCCGTAATAGACGCCACCGAAGAGGCCGGCGCCCGCCATACCTACCTTATCGAGGAGCCCATTGCAGCGGCCATCGGCGCAGGTATCGACATTTCCGCTCCCCGCGGCAATATGATACTGGATATCGGCGGCGGCACCAGCGACGTTGCTATACTGTCCCTTGGCGGCTCTGTACTGTCCGATTCCATCAAGATCGCAGGCGATAAGTTCGATGATTCCATCGTTCGCTATATGCGCAAGAAGCACAATCTGCTTATCGGTGAGCGCACCGCAGAAGAGATCAAGATCCGTATCGGCTCCGCATATCCCCGCAAGGAGCAGCTCTTTATCGACGTAAAGGGCAGAAACCTTGTATCCGGCCTGCCTCAGGCTCTGGTTATCGGCTCCAATGAGATGATCGAGGCTCTGGAAGAGCCCCTGCAGATGATACTGGAAAGCGTAAAGGGTCTGTTCGAGCGCACTCCCCCTGAGCTTGCTTCCGATATCACCGAAAACGGCATCTGCCTTACCGGCGGCGGCGCGCTGCTTTACGGCATGGACAAGTTCATCGCCGAGCATACCAAGGTGCCCTGCTATGTGGCGGAGGATCCCATTTCCTGCGTAGCAATAGGTACCGGCAAGGTGCTGGAGAATATCGACAAGTTCTCCTCCGGCGCCATCTACGACTACAAGCGCGGCGAATACTTCGATTTCCCCACCCAGCAGTAATTCCAAATTAAAAACACACCGCCTGAGGATACATCCTTCGGGCGGTTTTTGTATATATGGATTTTTTCGGCATAAACATATAAAAAACTCAGGAGGCTGCCATGCTGCTGATAAACCACCCTGCCGCGCCGCTGTACAGGGAACCATATGCCGATGAACTGGACGACGAGGCCTGGTACGGCCAGCGGGCGGAGATAATGGAGGATATGGGAGAATTTTGCCGGGTGCGGATGGACTACGGCTATGTCAGCTGCATCAGGCGGCGGCATCTTGCGGATCACAGCTATCAATCGCGGCCTGCGCGCATCGGCTTTCGCTTTGCCGATGTGCGGAGCATGCCGGATATAAAAGCCCGGATACTGCTGACCCTGCCCAAGGGGGCGCTGATTGAAACCGCAGGGGAGGAAAAGGGCTGGACAAAGGTGCGGCTTCTTGACGGGCGGGAGGGATATCTGTATTCCGGGGCGCTGCAGGAGCGGGATGCACACTGCAGCGAGGATGAATTGAGAAAGCGAATTGCAGAAACCGCAATGGAGTATCTTGACGTGCCTTATCGCTGGGGCGGACGCACGCCGGTGGGGGTGGATTGCAGCGGCCTTTGCCACAGCGCATATCTTATCCACGGCATTGCCATATACCGCAATGCATCCATTCAGCCGGGATACCCTGTGGTGAAAATTGCTTCGGATAAGGCGAAAAAGGCGGACCTTCTGTATTTCCCCGGACACATTGCCATGTATCTGGGGGATGGCAAATACATTCACGCCAGCGCAACGGCGGGAAAGGTCTGCATAAACAGCCTGAATGAAAGTGATGAATTATATCGGCAGGATCTGGCGGACAGCCTGGTTTGCTTTGGCAGTGTGTTTTGATTTATCTATACCCACCACTTTTAGGGTGTTTCGCTTTGCTATAACTCAATAATGCGCAGGCCGCACTTGGAAGCGTATCGTACGGTATAAGCTGTGCCGCCGCAAGGCTTTCGCATATAGCAGATACATACCGAGGAACAGTTTACCAGGTGGCGATTTCTCACAAGCATGCACCCATTATAATAATGGTCCGACAATACTTTTATTTTGTCGGCCTGTTTTTTTATGTTTTCATATGTACAGATATCCCCGGTGTGCCATCCTTTGGTTTGATTCGGGCAGGGGAGAACAAGTATCAATTTTATATGAGGATATGTAAGCTTCAGTTCCAGAACTGTTTGAGCTGCAAGAGTATCAAAGCCGCGGGCACCGCCTGCGCCGAAATAGATTATGCCGCTGTTTATAAGCTGAGTAATCGTTTGCTTTAGCGAGGCTTTGAGTTCATCCGTATCGCTGTCGATTTCCCTGTGCCCGGTAAAGCAGCATGTTTTGCTTTTCATATGTCTGTCACACCCCATATGGGGGTTATATCCCCTTAATATTGGGGATTATAACCCTCATAATATTCACTGTCAAGCGAGGGTGAAGATATGATAACATATGATAAGCTGTGGGAAACCATGAAGAAAAAGGGAATAACCACCTATGTATTGAGGGAAAAAGGCGGGATCGACAGCAAAACTGTACGCCGTCTTAAGGCCAATGAAAACATGGAAACAAAAACCCTGAATAAGCTTTGCTCTGTGCTGGACTGCAAACTGGAAGACATAGCCGAATACATTAAGGATTAGCACATTAACATAATAAAAAAGCAGCGCGACTGCGCTGCTTTTTATGTTGCTTTGTTTATTCGTCTTCTTCCTCCTCAATGGGGAAAACCTTTACCAGCAGCCGCTCTACCCGGAGGTTTTTGCGCTTTTTCACGGTGATGGTGAGGTTTTTGTAGGAGAAGGAATCGCCCTTCTTGGGATAGCCGCCTATCATTTCGGTGGCCCAGCCGCCAAGGGTGGCGTTGTCGTCATCAAAGTCCCGGTCGTCGATATCCAGCTCGGCAAAGAGGTCTTCTATGCGCATATCGCCGTCCGCATCGTAAAGGTCATCCCTGAGCCGGATAAGCTCTTCTTCGATCTCGTCGCTTTCGTCCCAGATGTCGCCAACCAGCTGCTCCAATACGTCCTCCATGGTGAGGCAGCCCATTGTTCCGCCGTATTCGTCCGTGACGATCACCATGTGGCATTTTTTGCGCTTCATGGTGGAAAGCACGTTGTTGAGGGGCATGGTTTTATGGACGAAGGTTACCGGCATCAGCAGCTCACGGAGATCGATATCGTCCTTGTCCGCAAGGTGCTTGAATACCCGGTTAAGGTGCAGTATGCCTATTATGTTGTCTATGGTGTCCTCATAGACGGGTATGCGGGAGAAGGGGGAGAACATTATCTGCTCCATGGTCTCCTCCAGAGGATCGTCAATGTCTATGGAGACCATATCCACCCTGGGGGTGATTATCTCATAGGCCAGCACATCGTCAAAGTCCAGCGCGCTCTGCAGCAGGTCGCAGCGGTCTTCATCCAGTATGCCTTCGTCTTCCACGGTTTCTATTATGGTTTCAAATTCGTCCTCTGTTACGGTGGGCACGTCCTCTATCTTATGGGCCCACAGCTTTTCCACCTGCTTTACTATGAACATGATAACTCTGCCCACAGGGTAAAGCACCTTCATCAGGAAGCGCAGGGGGTATGCCACAAGGCGTACAAAGGCATAGCATGTCTCAGTTGCGATTATCTTGGGGGTGATCTCGCCGAAGGTGATGATAAGTACGGTCATTATCAGGGTGGCAAGCCATGCGCCGCTTTCGCCCAGAAGGTCAAGGGCGATGACCGTTGCAACGGAGGAGGAGGCTATGTTTACCAGATTGTTGCCGATGAGTATGGTGGTAAGGGCGGAGTCATAATCAAGGGCGATATCCAGCGCTATCTTATCCTGCCTGCTGCCGGAAGCTTCTGCGGTATGGCGCAGGCGCAGAATATTTGCGGAGGAATAGGCTATCTCCGAGCCGGAGAAAAATGCGGAGAAGGCCAGCAGTATTATTATAAGTATGTAATTAAGCATAGACGCCTCCCTCCGGAACGGGATCGTCCTCGTCGTATATCTCGCCCACCAGTTCTTCCAGAATATCTTCCACGGTAAGTATGCCCAGATTGTTGCCGTCCCTGTCCACAACTATGGAAATATGCGTGCGCTTGCGGCTCATTTCAGGCAGCAGCTCGTCGATGGGGGTGTCGCTGTTTACAAAGGCCACGTTATCCATTATGGCTCTGAGCTGCAGCGGCTCGTCATCCTCTGCGTTTATATATGCCTTAAGGTAGGTGCGGATATGCAGCACGCCCATAACGTTGCCGTTAATGTCTGTTACAGGTAGGCGGCTGTGTACATTGGAGCGGATGATATCCAGTATTTCCTCCTGACTCATAAGGGAGGAAACCGTAAGCACCTTTTCCCAGGGGACCACTATGTCTGCGGCGGTGCGCTCGCCGAATTCCAGGGCGCTCTGCACAAGCTCGGCCTCTTCCTCATCCAGCACACCCTCCGTTGCGATGGCTTCAACGTATTCATAAAGCTCATCTTCGGTTACGGTGGGTTCTTCCTCCTGCTTTTTAAAGGGCTTTTTCAATAGATCGGTAAGGCGGGTAAAGAGGAAGGAGAAGGGGGTGAGCACCTTCATCAGGAAAAGCAGGGGGCCTGCGGCAATAAGGGCATATTTGTCGCTGAAGGTCTTTGCAAAGTATTTGGGGATCATTTCGGCAAACAAAAACACCACTATCGTAGTAACGATGGTGGACGCGGCCACAGCACCTGCGCCCCACAGCTTGGTTACCATTATGGTAGCGATGGAGGCGGTCGCTATGTGAGTTATGTTGTTGAGAATGAGGAGAGTGGTAAGGGCTTTATCAAAATTATTGAGTACCTTAAGAGCCCGCTTTGCAGGGCGGTCGCCATCGTCCGCAAGGCTCATAAGGCGAATGCGGTTTGCGCTGGTATATGCGGTTTCGGAAGCGGCGCAGAGGGATGCGCCTATCATCAATGCGAAAATGGGTATTATGTATCGCAATATTGTACTGCCGTCGTCCATTTGTGGTTACCACATCCTTATCATAATCATATAATAATTATTGATATTATATCAGAAATACCGCGCAATGCAATACGGCGGAGCGGAGCGGGGCAACCAATATAATGGCGAAACAAGGGTGAACTTGTTTAAAAACCATAAATATGCTGTTGGCAGGGGGGAGTTGGGTACTGTATAATGTTTTTTGGGAAAAACATTTCAGGCTTTGCCGGATAAACAGGCCGGAGGGTATATGCAGAGAAAAAACCTGCACAAAAGCAATTCGCTCCATTATCACAATATAATAATGAATACCATACTGCTGATAGCCGTCGCCTTTATTGTGGCGGGGCTGATAGTGGGGGATATTTCTGCGCTTCCCCGGGGACTTTGGCGCATCCTGACATGCCCTGCGCCGCTGGTGACCGACTATACCATGGTGGGCGGGCTGAATGCGGCGCTGGTAAACGCGGGCCTGTGCGGACTTTTAACTTACTTCCTGTATAAAATATCCGGCTTTATCGCATCCGGCGGCGCATTCGGCGCATACTTTCTCTCCATAGGCCTGGGCCTTTTCGGCAAAACCATATTCAGCATAATCCCCTTCGTGCTGGGCGGCTTGCTCTTCGCCCTGTACAGAAAAGAACCCTTCCGCCGCATAATCCTTTATCCCCTGCAGGCGGCGGCGCTGTCTCCCATAGTAACCGTACTCACCTTTTACAACGGATTTTCCTGGGGCGGCCTGATAATCGGATATGTCAGCGCAATTATTATCGGCTTTGTAATTACCCCCGTAGCCATACATACCCGCTCCATGCACAGGGGATTTGACCTTTTTAACGTTGGCCTTGCGGCAGGCCTTATAGGCATAATCTTTTTTGCAATATACCGGGAGGCGGGTATTGCGCCGTATGGGCTCAGCAGCAGCTATCTTATAGTAAGCGTGCTTGGCGACAGCCGGCCGGAATTTTTCATACCCTTCCTTGGAGCCCTCTTTGCCATGATAAGCATGAGCGGCCTGCTGATGGCAAAGGAGGGAATAAAGGAATTCTGGCTGCTGAGGGATCATACCGGTCTGGATATAGACTTTGCTTCGGAATTCGGCATGCCTGCCGTTCTTATGAATATGGGCTTCGTGGGCCTTTTGACCCTGTTTTACATGGTGCTGATAGGTGCGCCCATGAACGGAGCCACCGTGGGCGCGCTGCTGTCCGTACTGTGCTGGACGGGCAACGGTGCAAATACCCGAAACATGCTGTCCATTTTCGTGGGATATGCCCTGTATTCCCTGTTTACAAAGGTGCCGCTGAACAGCCAGTATCTTTGCGTTGCGGTATGCTATGCCACAGGCCTTGCCCCCATTGCGGGACGCTACGGCAATATTTACGGCGTTATCGTAGGCATGATCCACGCCTTTGCAGCGGGAATAACCACCGCAATGCATGGAGGCTTCAACCTCTATAACGGCGGATTCACCGCGGGCCTTGTTTCGCTGGTAATGTATCCCATAATACAGACCATTGCCAGACATGAGTATCACGACGATGCTTCCCATCACGAAAAGCATCCCGGCCTTGTGGAAGAGCTGGCGGCGGATGTGGTGCATATAGCGGAGGGCGCTGTACACGGCGTGGCTCATCTGGCAGAGGGCGCAGTTCATGGCGTTGCCCATATAGCGGAGGGCGCCGCACACCTTCACGATAAAAATATCGTCCACGACCTGCCGGAGGATCATCGCGAGAGCAAAACCATCCATACCTTCCTGCAGATACGCAATATCGTTGCAGCATTGGCGGCAGTGCTGTTTATACTGTCCATACTGCCAATTCATGCTTTGGAGCATTACAGCCATCTGCTTAAATTCGTGGCCTACATACTGGGCGCAGGAGCGTACGGCGCAGAGATAATCGTATTGACGGACGGATTGAGAAAGAACCCCGGAATACACGAAATGCTGATGCCATACATATTCGGCCTGCTGTACATCATGCTGGGCTTCAGCTATCTGAGCGGACACTGATATAATAATAGAAGAAACATGGGCTGCCATACGGCAGCCCTGTTTTATGGGACAGTGGTGAATATGCCGTTATCTATACCCGCCCACCGCCCTTTAAGGCGTGTTTTCCCTTGCGGGAAAACAATACGCATTATGGATGTTCCGATATAATTGCAGGTCTTTTTTATGATGTGCAAATGTCACTGCAACCATAGTATTCGCCGACAGGCGAAGATGCATAAAATGGAGAGGGTGGGTATGGATAATTGAAAAAAGCAGATCATTGCCAGCGGGAAAAATAACCCTTGCAGCAATAACAAAAAAGGCCGCCTTTTAAAGGCGGCCTTTGAGCTAACGTTCTTCGTGGAAGTTGTGGGTTTTAAAAAATGATAGTGTCTGCTAAAATGCCGACGGTTTCTCTTTAGTCGGAAACGTAGGGCAGCAGGGCGACTATACGGGCGCGCTTGATGGCGATAGCCAGCTGGCGCTGATGCTTGGCGCAAACGCCGCTCATACGGCGGGGCATGATCTTGCCGCGCTCGGTAACGAACTTGCGAAGCCTTGCGGTGTCCTTATAATCGATATGCTGAACCTTATCTACGCAGAAACCGCACACTTTACGCCTGGGCCTGCGGGCACGGGGCTTCATCTTGCGTTCTTCCATGATAGGTTTCTCCTTTCAGTAAGCTGGATGGGCTGACCCTGTTAGAAGGGCAGCTGGTCGTCGTCGATCTCGGTGAATCCTTCAGGAGCAGCAGGGGCGCTGGGGCGCTCGTAAGCGCGCTCGTAGCCGCCGCCGTTGCCGCTGCCGGAATCCTGACCCTTAGGGGTGAGGAATTCGACCTCGTCTGCAACGATCTCGGTAATGTATCTCTTGGAGCCGTCTTTTGCGTCATAGCTGCGGGTCTGTATCTCGCCTATGACGGACACCATGCGTCCCTTGGCAAGGTATTTGCCGCAGGTTTCGCCCAGCTGGCGCCAGGCAACGATGGTGAAATAGTCGGCCACACGCTCACCGGCCTGATTGGGGAAGCGGCGGTTTACCGCGATGCGGAAAGTGCATACGGATGTGCCGCTGCCGGTAGTCCTCACTTCAGGATCCTGGGTGAGTCTGCCGATAAGGATCGCTTTGTTCATAAATGTACCATCCTTTCAGCTAAATATTCTGCAATTAGGCTTCCTGACGGACTACCATGTAACGCAGAATGGACTCGTCATTCTTGAAGTTACGCTCGAGCTCACGGGGCAGCTCGGAAGCTGCTGCAAAGTGAACCAGAACATAGTAACCCTCGGTCTTGTAATCGATGGGGTAAGCCAGCTTCTTGCGGCCCCACTCATCAACGTTTTCGATTTCGCCGCCGTTGGCGGTGATGATACCGGAGAACTTCTCGATAACGGCCTTTATGGCTTCATCCTCCAGCTCAGGAGTTACGATGTACATAGCTTCGTACTTATTCACGCTTTTCACCTCCTTATGGTCTTATGGCCCTGCCTCCATGCGGGCAGAGCAAGAAGCACGTCAGCGTTCTGTATTATATCACGGCAAAAGATGCCATTGCAATAGAAAAATTAGCATAAACAGGGCTTTTTTCAAAGATATATTCCACAAAATGAGAACTATCGCTTCTATATATAATACGAACAAAGGCTGCCCTCGTTTCAGGCAGCCTTTTGGTATATCCGATGATCAAATTTTAGTCTGCGTAATTGGTGAAGTAGCCCTGAACCAGCACGATGGGGGTGCCCTTGTCGCCGGAGCCGGAGGTCAGGTCGCACAGGGAACCCAGAAGGTCGGTAAGGCGGCGGGGGGTAGTGCCCTGAGTGGCCATGCTGCCCTTCAGGTCCTTATCCTTTTCACGGATGGCCTTTTCGATGGCGGCGCGGAGCTCTGCACCGGAAAGGTTGGCATAGTCGTTATCCGCAAGGTACTTGAGCTTCAGCTCGTTGGGCAGGCCCTCAAGGCCGGCGGTGTAGCCGGGGGACACAACGGGGTCAGCCAGTTCCCATATCCTGCCCACGGGATCCTTGAATGCGCCGTCGCCGTATACCATGGCTTCTATCTGCTTGCCGGTTGCGGCGCAGAGGGATGCGCTCAGCTCCTCGGCTATCTGCTGCGCATTGTTGGGGAACAGCTTTACCACGCCCTCGGTGGACTTATTGGAGCCCAGCAGGCCGTATTCGGCATTGTAGCCGCTGCCGTTTACAGGTGCGTTAAGTATATCGCACAGGGTAAGGCATACAGATGCGCCGGCTGCCTTGATGCGGCGCTGGGTGCGGAAGCGGGTGTGGGTATCGCAGCACAGCACCTTGTCGGTGTATGCGAGGATTGCTTCGGGACGGTTTGCAAGGATTATCTCGGCCTCGGCGCCCTCTTCTTCAATGAGCTGGGCATAGTAGCTGATGTAGTCCACGCCGGTGAAGGGATGGAGGGGAGTGCCGAAATGCCTGCGGAAGTCCTCAACGCTCAGCACGTCCTTGTAGGGATCCACGCCGCTGTCATCCAGAGCGTCAAGGTCTACCAGATGGTTGCCCACCTCGTCGGAGGGATAGCTGAACTGTACAACTACCTTCTTTGCGCCCCGGGCGATGCCCCTGAGGCAGATGGCGAAACGGTTGCGGCTGAGTATGGGGAATACAACGCCCACGGTCTCGCCGCCCAGCTTTGCCTTTACGTCTTCGCCGATATTGTCCACGGTGGCATAGTTGCCGGCAGCCCTTGCCACTACTGCCTCGGTAACCGCTACAACGTCCCTGTCATGGAACTCAAAGCCGTCTTCCTTTGCGGCAGTCAGCACGCAGTCGGTCACGATCTTAACGATGTCATCTCCCTCGCGGATGATGGGAGCCTTGATGCCTCTGGATACCGTTGCCATATTGTTATGCCTCCGTATTTTTTCTTATTTCTTAGTATGGGCCCCATTGACCCATTTTCAGCATAATAATATCACGGCAAGGGAAAAAAGTGAAATACAGGTTAATTAGAGTGCTATAAGCAGCACTTTTATAAACGACGTCAGCCATAATGATTTGACTGTGTTTTGTGAACAAATACTGACAATGCAGCATCTTCCGTTGAAAAAAATGGTGAAAGCATATAAAATGATGGATGATAAACCAACGAAAAGGAAAACCGCATGCACGATTTTCGAAGGAAATTCAGAAGATTCATAAAACACACCAGGCAGCGGATCAACAGGCTGCTGGCAGGCAGAGGCCATTCTGCCCACGGCAAGGATTCTCCCGCAAAGGCAAAGGCCATATTGATAAGCGGTACCGCGCTGGTTCTGGCGGCGCTTATTCTGCTTACCTCTCTGCTGTTCAAAAGCTGCGGCAAGGAGCAGGCGGTGGATGTGCGTACCGCTCAGGTGGATGAATCCGGCACCAGCCTCATTACAATAGAAGTAACTCCTTCTCCCACGCCTGTGCCCACTCCCACACCCACTCCCGAGCCCATACTGCATCGCGGCGTGGAAAGCGAGCGCAATCATCAGCTGCAGGCCCGCCTTATGGAGCTGGGCTATATGGATACCGACGCCACTACCAATCTATTCGGCCCCGCAACGGAACACGGAGTGGAGCTGTTCCAGCGCCAGATCAACTTCACCGAAGCTCTGGGTGTCACGATAGACGAGGATGGTTGGGCGGGAGACCAGACACTTTCCCTGCTGTACAGCGATGATGCTCCCCGCTATTGCGTGAAGGAAGGCATGAGCGGCGATGACGTATCCTCCATGCAGAAGCAGCTGGTGGATATGGGATATATGAAAAAGACCACCGGCTATTACGGCGATGAAACCAAGGCCGCAATGAAGGAATTCCAGAGCCGCAACGGTCTCAGCGCCGACGGACTTGCAGGGGAAAAGACCTACGAAATGCTGTATTCCCCTGAGGCCAAGGAAAGCAAATCCAAGGCACAGCAGGCACGCACCAAGGCCAATATAAGCAAGATGATAGAGGTGGCTAAGGACAAGCTGGGCTGCAAGTACGTGCTGGGCGCGGAAGGTCCCAAGCAGTTTGACTGCAGCGGCCTTGTATACTACTGCCTCAAGGAAGCGGGCAGCAACCGCCGCAGGCTTAACGCCGCAGGCTATTCCCGCGTGGACGATTGGGAAAAGATCAGCAGCATCAACAGCCTCAAGAAGGGTGACCTTATCTGCTTCTACAGCGATGACTTCAGCAAGGTCGGCCATATCGGCATAGTGGTTTCCAGCGGCATGATGATAGACGCCTCCAGCTCCAACGGCAAGGTGGTGCGCCGCTCCTATACCACCAGCTACTGGCGCAATCACTTCGTCTGCGGACGCAGGCCCTGGTAAGGATTATAAAAGAAGCTGCATATTATTTGCGGCTTCTTTTTGTATTATTAAAGCAGGAGGATAAAAATGAAAAAGCGCAGTATATGCATTTTAACAGTGCTTGCCGCATTGCTTCTTTCTGCATGCGCGCCAGGCGGGAATTTCCGCTACAATAAGCCTGATACAATCGCTGACGCAACTCCGCCGTATATAGAAGGAACTTATCAAACCGAGCTTACATCAGAGGAATTCAAGCAGCTTTCCGGCTTGGATACGGAAGGGCTGGTGAATGCGGATGCGGAGCGGCGTGTGGAATATGACGGGGAGGGTATGATTGTAAACATGACGTACAGGGCCGGCGATGGCGGGGCAGAGGTGTATATGGCGCTGCACTCCCGTGCTGACTGGTCGCCATACAGCTACTCACCTGTGAGTTTGGTTTACGGTGGAAGAAGAAAAGAAACGACCGTTGAAGGCATCCCAATGATTTTGGCTTACTGCAAAGGAGAAAAGTTTGGTTTTAGTACGGATATGTATCTCGCGGAGTTTGCTTTAAACGGTATGCGGATAAACATCGAAATGGACACCAATGATGCTGAGGAGTTTGAAACATTTATAAAGAAACTTGCAGAAATCAATAAATAAATAAAAAAAGCGGCAGATATTTCTGCCGCTTGATTGTTGTAATGTGATTACTCTTCCCTGAACTCGATGCCGTTTTCGTCGGCATTTTCGATGATAGCCAGAGACTTGAGGTTTACGCCTGCTTCCCTGAGCTTCTTGCCGCCTGGCTGGAAGCCCTTTTCAATGGCAACGCCTACGCCTACCAGCTCGGCGCCTGCAGCGGTGACGATTTCGCAAAGGCCGCGGAGAGCTTCGCCGTTGGCAAGGAAGTCATCCACGATGAATACCTTATCGGTGGGCTTGAGCCATTCTGCGGAAACCAGCAGAGTGACCTTCTTTTTATAGGTATAGGAGTAGATCTCGCTCCTGAGCAGGCCGCCTTCGATGTTGTCGCTCTTGGCCTTCTTGGCGTAGATGAGGGGCAGACCGTAGCGGTTGGCGCAGAGGGTAGCCAGGGCGATGCCGCTTGCTTCGGCGGTGAGTATTACGGTTGCCTGAGACAGATCGAAGTACTTTTCAAATTCCTCGGCCATTGCAGCCAGCAGGGCGGTGTCCACCTTGTGGTTGAGGAAGCCGTCTACCTTGATGATACCGCCGGGCAGTACCTTGCCTTCTTTGCGGATCCGTTCCTTCAGAAGCTCCATTTCTTTTTCTCCTTTATTTATGTATGTTGGTATGGTTATACGTCCTTTGCGGCAGCTGCGCCGCGTATATCGGGAAAACTCCCCATATTCTCTTTTATTATGCAATGTTTTTGCCGCCGATACAAGCCCCCAAAATATATATATTTTAAAAGAAAAAAATTGGCGGGTTTGTGCTGCGATTATCCTGTACATCCTGCGCCGCTGTGATTATAATTATATAAGAAAGGTTGGTTTATGGAAGAAAAGAAACAGAACCGTACTGCGGATAACCCCCACAGCGGGCACCGCAGACGGCTGAGAGAAACATATACCGAGCGGGGCGCCGAAAGTATGCATGATCATCAGCTGCTGGAGCTGCTGCTCACATATGCTATTCCTCGGCAGGATACCAATCCGCTGGCTCACAGATTGCTGGATAAGGGCGGCTTTGGTTCCCTTGAGGAGCTTTTTGCTGCGGATGTTCATGAGATAATGAAAATAGAAGGGGTCGGAGAATCCACTGCAATACTGCTGTCATTGGTGGGCTGCATGGGCAGGCGCACCGCCGCGGAAAAGGTGCGGGGCAAGCGGCTCAATACCCCATACGCCGCCATGGAATACTGCAAAACCCTTCCCTTCCACGGAAATAACGAAAGTATGTATGTTATTTCACTGGATAAATCCCACAGGGTACTGTATGCGGACAGGGTCAGCACCGGCACGCCCGGCGAAGTGACCATGTATCCGCGAACGGTCGTGGAGATAGCGGTGCGGCGGGGCGCGGAAAAGATAATGCTCTGCCATAACCATCCATCGGGAGACCTCAGGCCCTCGCGGGAGGACCTTAACACCACCAGCCTTATAATAGGAGCGCTTACTCCTATAGGAATAGTACTAAACGACCATATTATCGTGGGCGGAGGCAGGGCGTACAGCATGTCCCAGCAGATGCATCAGCTGAATGGGCCGGCAGACAACGAGCCTGCAATCGCCGCGGAGAAGGAGGAATGAAATGGATTACAGGGAGAACTATCTTAGCTGGCTTAACAACGCAAAGCTGGAGCCCGGCCTCAAGGCGGAGCTTGATGCCATTGCATCCGATGCCAAGGAGCAGGAAGAACGGTTTTATACCGAGCTGGAGTTCGGCACTGCCGGCCTTCGCGGCATAATCGGCGCAGGCACCAACAGAATGAACGTCCACGTGGTACGCAGGGCCACCCAGGGTCTTGCAGATTATCTCAATACCATAGAGGGGGCAAAGGAGCGGGGCGTTGCCATAGCCTATGATTCCCGCCACATGTCCGATGTATTTGCAAAGGAGACTGCCCTTGTGCTGGCAGAGAACGGCATCAAGGCTTTCCTTTACAGCACCCTCCATTCCGTTCCCCAGCTTTCCTTTACGGTACTGCACCTTGGCTGCATTGCCGGCGTGGTTATCACCGCCAGCCACAATCCCCCTGAGTATAACGGCTACAAGGTATACTGGGAGCATGGCGGACAGGTTGGCCCCGAGCAGGCAGATGAGATACTCAAGTACATCCGCAATGCGGACTACTTTGAGGTCAATGCAATGGAAGAACAGGCTGCTCTCAGCAGCGGCCTTGTAAAGATGATAGGCGCAGAGGTGGACGAGGAATATTACAAGGCCACCATGTCCCTCAGGCTTGCCCCCGAAGTGACTGCCGCAAAGGGCGGGGATATGAAGATGGTATACACCCCCCTCCATGGCTCCGGCTGCGTGCCTGTAAAGGAGATACTCAAGCGCATCGGCCTGTGCAATGTAAGCATAGTTGCAGAGCAGGAAGCTCCCGATGGCAGCTTCCCCACCGTAAAGGCTCCCAATCCCGAGGATCCCAACGCCTTTACCCTTGCCTTTGAGCTTGCAAATAAAGTTGGCGCTGACCTTATCATCGGCACTGATCCCGACTCTGACAGGCTTGGCGCCGCCGTCCGCAAGGATGATGGACACTTTGCAGTGCTCACCGGCAACCAGATAGGCAGCATTCTCATTCACTATATACTTTCCACCCTTAAGGAAAAGGGACAGCTTCCCGCAAACGGCCTTGTGGTAAAGTCCATCGTAAGCACCATGATGGCGGATACCATCTGCGCCCATTACGGCGTGGAAATGCGCCATGTTCTTACCGGCTTCCGCTTCATATCCGAGCAGATAGCCTATTGTGAGCGCACCGGCGAAAAGGAATTCCTCTTTGGCTTTGAAGAAAGCTACGGCTTCCTCAAGGGCAGCTTCGCAAGGGATAAGGATGCCATCTGCGCAGCCATGATGCTTTCCGAGGCTGCGGTCGTATACGCTCAGCAGGGCAAGAATCTTTACGACGTACTGCAGGAGATGTATGCAATATACGGCTTCTATGGCGAATCCGTAAAGTCCTATACCCTCAAGGGCAAGGAAGGTCTGGAAAAGATCGCCGCCGCAATGGAAACCCTTCGCAATGCTCCCATGGATACCGTGGGCGGCGTAAAGGTGCTGTCCTTTGAGGATCTCAAGAAGGGAACTGTACTGTACAGCGACGGCCGCGTGGAAAAGGCGACCCTGCCTTCCTCAAATGTACTCAGGTTCTTCCTGGAGGAGGATTGCTGGCTCTGCGTACGTCCCTCCGGCACCGAGCCCAAGCTGAAGCTGTATATCGGCGGCAAGTCCGATACTGCCGAGGGCCTGGAGAAGCGTCTTGCGGCGCTTATGGCAGATGCGGACGGACACATTTCCGAGCTGCTTAAATAAGGGTTTTATCACAGCTTAAAACACAGTTAAAAAGCCGTCGGATAAACGTCCGGCGGCTTTAAAAAACTTTCTTCAAAAAAGTTTTAAAAAGTCGTTGACAAAGCGGTAGGTGTCTGTTAAGATATACAAGCTGTCGCACGAAACGCGGCGGGCGCACCTTGAAAACTATATAGTGCAAAGTAAGAAAAGAAGAAGACGAAACGCGATTTTTTTGAGAAGCAGCCGACGCAGTAC
>JAZUMK010000062.1:0-30074 GCA_045603585.1 Clostridia bacterium | reverse complement strand
AGTCTGATATTGAAATCGCTCAGAACTGTGAGATGCGCCATATCAGCGAGATCGCGGCAAGTGCTCACGTTGATGAAAAGTACGTTGAGTTCTACGGCAAGTACAAGGCGAAGATAGATCCCGCTCTCCTTAGCGAAACTGACCGTCCCGACGGAAAGCTTATTCTTGTAACCGCTATCACCCCTACCCCTGCAGGTGAAGGTAAAACCACTACGACCATCGGTCTTGCAGACGGTCTCAAAAAGATAGGATGCGACGTAACCGTTGCCCTTCGCGAGCCCTCCCTCGGCCCCGTTTTCGGAGTCAAGGGCGGTGCGGCAGGAGGTGGATACGCACAGGTGGTACCCATGGAGGACATCAACCTCCACTTCACCGGTGACTTCCACGCCATCGGCGCGGCCAACAACCTGCTTGCCGCCATGCTGGACAACCACATTCAGCAGGGCAACGCTCTGGGCATTGATGTAAAGAGAATCACCTGGAAGCGCTGCGTAGATATGAACGCCCGCCAGTTGCGCAACATCGTGAACGGTCTTGGCGGACGTATGCAGGGCGTTCCCCGCGAGGACGGCTTTGATATCACCGTAGCTTCCGAAGTAATGGCAGTGCTTTGCCTTGCTTCCGATATTATGGACCTTAAGGCACGTCTGGGCCGCATGGTGGTTGCTTATACCTTTGAGGATAAGCCTGTTACCGCAAAGGACCTTAAGGCAGACGGCGCAATGGCAGCATTGCTCAAGGATGCCCTCAAGCCCAACCTTGTTCAGACCCTTGAAGGCACCCCCGCCCTTGTACACGGCGGCCCCTTTGCAAACATCGCCCACGGCTGCAACTCCGTTATGGCCACCCGCATGGCAATGCGCCTTGGTGACTATACCGTTACCGAGGCAGGCTTCGGCGCAGACCTTGGCGCAGAGAAGTTCCTGGATATCAAGTGCCGCCTTGCAGGTCTCAAGCCTGACGCGGTGGTTGTGGTTGCCACTGTACGCGCCCTTAAGAATCACGGCGGCGTACCCAAGGCCGAGCTGAACAACGAAAACCTCCAGGCGCTGGAAGCAGGCATGCCCAACCTTCTGCGCCATGTTTCCAACATCAAGGACGTATACGGTCTGCCCTGCGTGGTAGCCATAAATGCCTTCCCCACCGACACCGCCGCCGAGCTTAAGCTGGTGGAGGACAAGTGCCGTGAGCTGGGCGTAAACGTTGCCCTGTCCGAAGTATGGGCAAAGGGCGGCGAGGGCGGCATCGCCCTGGCAGAAGAGGTTATCCGCCTTTGCGAGCAGCCCAATGAGTTCCGCTTTGCTTACGATGCAGAGGATCCCATCGAGAAAAAGCTCAACGACATCTGCACCCGCGTTTACCGGGCAGACGGCGTGGCCATCACCGCCAACGCAAAGAAGCAGATGGCTCAGCTGGAGGCTCAGGGCTTCGGCAAGCTGCCCATCTGCATGGCAAAGACTCAGTACTCCTTCTCGGACGATCAGGCCCTGCTGGGCGCTCCCGAGGGCTTTACCGTAACGGTGCGCAACCTTAAGGTTTCCGCCGGCGCAGGCTTCCTTGTGGCCCTCACAGGCGACATTATGACCATGCCCGGCCTGCCCAAGGTTCCCGCCGCAGAAAAGATCGACGTGGATGAATTCGGCACCATCACCGGCCTGTTCTAAACACAGATAAGCAAAACACCCCGATAATTTCGGGGTGTTTTTATATTGAGCCGCTGTTTTTCATTTCGTATTCTCTATTGCCTATCCGAAAGCAACCGGAGGGGTTTCGTTTTCTCCGCCTGCACCGCCGCCGGAGCTTTCGCCGGAGTCACCGCTGTCGGCATTGTCATCATCACCGGTATTGTCGTTTCCGCCGGCGTTGCCGCCGGTGCTGCCGCCGTGGTGGTCACGGTCATTCTCCTTGCTGCTGCCGCCGGAGCTGCCGGAAGAAGCCTCTTCCTCCTCTGCGGCTTCCTCGGCATATCGGCCGTCAGCCTCTTCTTCACTGTGGGAGCTTTCCTCCTGTTCCGCGCCCTCCTGCGAGTTTTCTATTACTCTGCGGGCATGGCGGACATCGCGGGAGGAGAACACATCATCCTCTTCCAGCCTGTCCATCAGGGTTTCGTCATCGCCCTTCATCTCGGTATTCAGCGCAGCCCAAAGCATATTTGCAATATCGTCGCCGCGGACGGGATACTGAGAATCCTCCTCGGATATGCCCAGCTGCTTTGCCAGCTCCTGCATATCCTCCCCGGAGAAATCAGGCTCTTCGCCGTAGTCCTTATAGCCCAGCGCCCTCAAAAGCATGGCAGTAAGCAGCGCATCGTCCGCCTCTTCCTTTGCGCCCAGTTCATTGTTGGGTACATTGGTCAGCAGCCAGGTTGCATACGCATAGCCCACATAAGGAGACAATTCATCAGACACATCCGCGAAAGGATGCTGGTAATTGTTCTTTTCGGCCTGATTGCCCTTTCCCAGAACCTTTACCATAAAGGCAATCAGCTCTTCATTGGTATAGTTCTTTTCAAGGTGGATATCATCATATCCCAGCTCTGCAAGGGCTTCAGCCAGAATATCCGCCCCTTCAAGCCGCCCTCTCTCAGGCAGCGGAGTGGGAGTAGGCATAGGCGTCGGCTCCGGTGTGGCAGTTGGTTCAACAGTTACCTCCGGGATCACGTCCGTCACTACCGCTTCCTCTACGGCAGGCTGCGAACAGCCCGCGGAGCTCATGACCAGCATAAGGACCGCTATCCATGCTATCGCCGTTTTAATCCTCATTATACCTGCTCCTTTTATCGGATTTATTTGATTATTAATGCTTATATCATAGTACTTTAAGCTATCCTTTTCAATCATTCCGGCATAGTTTTTCGCACCCTTCCAAGCCCTTCCTCTTTTTATCCCAAAAACAAAACAGACACCCTTATGGGTATCTGTTTTGTTTGGCGGAGAGAAAGGGATTCCCCCCGGCACTGGGCCAGTGCCGACGCCAGCCCGGGGTGCTGAAAAACCATTCACTGGATGGTTTTTCACCCGCTTCCGAGCGGGCCGCACCCTTCGAATCCCTTCCTCTTTTTATCCCAAAAACAAAACAGACACCCTTATGGGTATCTGTTTTGTTTGGCGGAGAGAAAGGGATTCGAACCCTTGAGTACATTCCTGCACTACACGATTTCCAGTCGTTGGGACTCATTCCCCTTGATTTTTCCCCTATTTGCCTACGTTTTTTATTTTTCTACAAGATAGGCGGCACACGTTTATAATTGTTCGTTCCGCCGCACGATTTTAAAAAGAAAAAGGTTATTAACCTTTTTCCTTTCTTTAAACTAATCTTTATTCTTTTAAAAGCCTATAAAATGTTGCTTTTGATAATCCAGTTAGTTCCATTGCTTTTACTGCTGTAATTTCCTTCTCATTTAACTTTCTTACTATCTCATCCCAATTATTTGGTTTTTCTACCTTCGGTCTTCCAAATTTAATATTTCCTTTCTTCTTGGCGGCGGCTATTCCTTCCGCTTGTCTCTTTCTTATATTTTCCCTTTCTTGTTCTGCCATACTTCCCAATACTTCAATCAATATGTTATTTACCATATCTCTAATCCATTCCTGATTGCTTGGGAAATCAATCATACTTGTTGGTATATCTAAAATCTTTACTCTGATATCATTTTCTTTATAAAATTCAAGTTCATTTTTGATATCATTCTTATTTCTTCCTAACCTATCTATTGATGATACTACCAAAGTATCACCATTCCGCAATAACTGATTCCTCATTGCCTTATATGCTTCTCTATCATCAATATTCTTTCCACTTTTCTTTTCTGTTATTATATCTCTATCATCTGCTCCGAGTTCTTTAAATCTTTCTATCTGCCTATCTAAATTTTGATTAGCACTTGATACTCTTGCGTAATAATAAGTTTTAGTTGCCATTTAATCAACTTCCTTTCTGTTTCTACAATTATTATAACAAAATCGTATCAAAATGTCAAATTCTTTTTGATACGTTTCAAAACTTGACAAGTAGTAGTTTTAATACTAACTTTATTCTATTTTTTATATGTCTCATAAAGTATACTTTTTGAAGTTAGTAGAGTTTTTATTTATATCATCACATATAATTATAAAACAAAGCAACAAAGGCTTTTATATATATAAACAACGTAGTTGAATACGTATATGTGGTATACGTTCCTTCCTCTACGTTGTTTTTTTATATCTTAAATTCACACCATCGGCGGCAATCTTCTTAATTGCACCTGATATAATCATTTAATCTTTATATTCTTTAATTCTCTTACCATTGTTTCTACAATAGTATCACTTACATATCTTTCTATCTTTTCGCCGTGGAGTATATCTCGAATACCATCAAAACCAATTCTTACTATACTTTTTATATCTGCTTCTAAAACAGGGATAATTGCTCTTATTTGCTGTTCAAAAACTGTGTTTGCGTATTCCCCTATTCTGCTATCAATATATCTATCTAAATCAGCGGCAAATTGGTTTAATTTAGCATCACAAACTTGATTTGATATATTCGTCATATCATTCAAATGCTCTTGTGTAGTCTTTGCTGAACCACCATGATAACAACTTGTCCTGTATGACGGATTAACCCAACGAAAATTAGTATTTAAAGGCATTTTAATTTACTCCTAATACTTCATCTTCTTTCTTTATAATCTCAATAGCGGCGGCAACT
Source organism: Clostridia bacterium (assembly GCA_045603585.1). Lineage (GTDB taxonomy): Bacteria > Bacillota > Clostridia > Christensenellales > CAG-138 > SFEL01. Next base: position 25,379 of record JAZUMK010000062.1, on the reverse strand, counting down.
TCAAAAGGATATTTAGTTCTTAACTTGCTCATTATCATTCTATACTTTGTTTCAGTTGGTAAATATCCTCTGCGGTATGAATATATTGTGCTTACTGATAAATGGACTGTTTCCGCTATCTCTGGAACTGAAACGCCCATTAATGGTAAATGGTTTAATACTTCCCTCATTTCTCTATACTTTATTTCTTGTAATCTATCCATATTTCTATTATTCTCCTTATATCGGGCGGTAGTTTATGGGATTTGCCGCATTTGTATTATTTTTTATGCCCCTATGCGGCACATTAGTTTCACGAATATTATTATTACGTATTAATCTACGTATTCACTTGCCGCCCAACGGGCGGGCAATCTGCGTTTTCTTCTTCTTATTAATTACTTTATTCTACGTAATATAATACGTAATATAATACGTAATAATCTATATATACATCTACGTATTAATCTTCTATCTAAAAGTTAATTTGATTTATACAAACTCTACAAAATTCGCAAAATTTATTTTTTCTGATTTTTTGTTTACTTATTTGATTTTCTAGTTTATAATATTATTAAATCAATAAATATGGGGGATTTAATTATGGCTGAAAATGTTTATAAGACTATCAAGAAGACAATAAGAAAGTATCAACTTGATGAAGAAGGAAATAGAATTAAGAACGAAAAAGGAAAATGTGTTTATACAAAAGAAGAAGTTGAATTTATAATTGACCCTAACTGGACTCCTTCTAATAAAAATGAAGTTTGCATAGAATATATCGAGAACTATGTTGATAAACACAATGAAGGCAAATGGTTTTATGATGTTCTTTGCGAGAAGGATTCAAATGGTAAACCAATTCAAACTGAACGCATCTGCGCAAGATTCATTGATAAATTCTTTCCTGAAATTAAAGGCAGAAAAGTTAAGTCCAAACGAAAGGAATTACTTGATAAGTATTCAAAATTTGCGAAGTAATTTGATGAGCAAGGGATAACCCCTTGCTCTTCTTTTTAACTATTTTTTTATTAACAAACAACCTCTATAACATTTCCACCCTTCTTCTTTCGGGCGGCGGCAAATTCCCAACAACTCACATTTACTACATCTCCACGGAAGATTTCCATATTTAATTCTATACAATATCTTATCTATAATATTATGATACAGATATTTCATGCTTTATAATATTCCTATCTTTTCTTTAACTGTTTTCTCTTTAAAGTTTCTCCACTCATTGTTTTCGTATTTGCAAGTAATGAGTATTCCTCCGCTTTATCTTTTATATCATTCGCATATAGATTAGCATATCTTTTTACCATTTCCAATGAAGACTGTCCCAATATCTGCTGTAATGTTATCAAATCTCCACCACGCATAATCCAATCTTTCGCAAATGTATGTCTAAATAAATGTATCGATGATTTACTTACATTCCTACTTTCGTTATAATTCTTTATTGCTTTCTTTAATCCATCATCCGTGAGTTGCTCACCATATCTATTGCAAAATAGATACTCATCTTCTAATGGATAACCATCCTCATCACATCTATAATTTGCTATATATTCTCTTAAAACCTTATTTAATTTATTCAGAATACTAATTCTTCTTGTATTTGTATTCTTTTGAACATTTATATTTATATATCCTTCGTCTAAATCCACATCCCCAACCTTTATATTTATTATCGTCTGTATTCTATGACCAGTTGAGAACAGATAATTAACTATTACCCAATTTCTATACTCTGTAAAATTATTCTCATCTGGTTTTCTTAATAACCTTTTTATTTCCGATTCAGTATAACAATTCTTAATTGGCGGCTCACGGTCTTTTATAACTATTTTATATGACTTTATCCATCCATTTTCCATTGCATAATACATTATTGCTCTAAAGTCTCTAAAATAACTTATAACAGTTTGTTCGCTTACTTCATCAATTTCTGTTAGATAACTTCCAAACTCTTTTTGTATGTCGTTTATTTCAAGTGTTCCTATTGGTAGCATAGAACCATAGTAAGATAGCGGAGAATGATGTTTTATATCATATCCTTTGTTTAAATCTTCCTCATATGTATCATATATTTCATCAATGGAATCTTCTTGCGTTGTAAATGCTAAAAACTCATACAGTTTCTTAAATGTTCTTTTATAGTGTTTTAATGTATATACGCTATTTCTTCTTGCTTTCTGTTCATTTATAAATATATCTTCTAATTTCCAAAGCGGTGTTTTAACTTTGTCAAAAAGTTCTTTTTGTCCTCTCGTTATAGTGAATTTAGGTATTTTATTTCGTTCTATTTCTCCATCTATTTCTTTGTGTGTTGCTTCAAACTCTATTTTTATTTTAGGATTATTACTTTTAATATCCATTTTACACCTCTTCTTTCCACCTTTTTCTTTGAATTATATACGATTCCATCATAAAAGGCAACACACGATTTTGTTTTTTTAATGCGCCGCACGATTTTGAGTCAAATTTTAAGCAAAAGAAAAACCCCCTTGATTTAGGGGGTTTTCGTGGCGGAGAGAAAGGGATTCGAACCCTTGATACGTTTCCACGTATACACGATTTCCAGTCGTGCGCCTTCGACCAACTCAGCCATCTCTCCAGGTCTACAATTAAGCATATATTCTATTATGCCGCAATCACGGACTTAAATATAATACAACAGCAAAGGGTAAAATGCAAGTGTTTTCTGCGATATTTTCTTATATATTATAGGCAGGCTGCCCAACAGGGCTTCAGAGGCAGGAACGGCCGACATATTCTTCTCTCTGCATTTTCTCCAAAACAAAATGCACAAAAAACAGCATTATCGAATTGTCCGATAATGCTGTTTTTCCCGCTGTTTTTCCGGGCATTATCCCGCTGCCCGGCAATCTATCCGTATGATTAGGAGGTATTCTTTTATACTGCCCTGCCAAAAGCAGTAATGGTACTATGTCTTGGTATTATATTACCATACTTGCTTTTGTTTGTTAAATTCATATCCCCAATTGGTTTATTCTATTATCTAAAAAATCGATAACGGAATTTTCCCGTTATCGATCCTGCTGTGTTTTGTGTTATTTTCCGCTTTCCACGCCGTTTGCTGCAGCATCCTCGCTGTTCATATCGGGAGAAGGAGATGCGGCGGTTGCCTTGGCGGGGATTATCCTGCCCTCAGAGGTAACATATACATCCTCGGTGGCGTCGTTTTCCCCGCGCTGAAGGGTAATACGATACATCTGCTGATTTTCATAGGTGGCGTAGGACGCGCTCTTTACGGTTGCATCGGCGTATTCCTTCTTTACTGCATCGGCGATCTCCGCGGGCAGATTGGCGATCTCAATCACCGCCCCTTCAACAAAGTTCTGTATCACTCCGCCTGCCATGGGGGGCTGCTGCACATCAGGGGTCTGCTCCGCTGCGGGGCTTGCTGCGGGGCTTGCCGCAGGGCTGGGCTCCACGATCATAGGTGAGGGGCTGGGGGTTGGTTCGTTGGTTCTGGAGCCGCATCCCGCCGCCATCACACCAAGCACAACCATGGCAATGATCATCAAAGATACTCTTTTCTTCATGCTGTGGATATTTCCTCCTTATATTTTCCGCATATGCGGTGTTTAAGGTTTAGTATCTCCAGCGAAAAAAAGTTTATTCCATATGAGCGCAAAGCACACCATATGGAATAAATCCCACAATTTTCAAAAATAAAAGGGGCCGCATATGCGGCCCTTGCTGCTATTTTAATGTTACGGTAAGCCCCTGCATATTTTCCCCGTAATAGTGGCCGGGGGAGCTTTCCGGCATGCTGCAGACCGCGTCTCCCTCAATGATAACGCTGTATGTTGAGGGCGCAGTATATGCCACATCCTCCGGAACGGCATCCAGCAGCCAGCCGTGTTCATACACGCCCACCGCAGGCAGAACATACTGCAGCTTTCCGTCCCTGCCGTAATCCCCCAGATACATATCCACGGTGAAATCCATGTATATTACGCAGGTATCCCCCGGAGCAAGCTCCATTACGAGGGGAACGCTTAGCAGGTCTTGGTCAATTGTAAAATACGCCTTTTTGCCGTCAAGGGACAGCTGCTGCACCTTCATGGCGCCGGGCGTAACCATGTTTGGATACAGATGGAAGGGTACTGCAAATAAGGTATCCGAGGTGTTGTTTACATAATGTACCCTCAGGCTGCCCTCTATTATGGATTCATTGCGGATAAGCCTTGCGGTGTAAATATTCACCTCAGGCTTGGGGATATATATAGTAGGCTCAGGAGTGACCTCCGGCGTGGGTTCCGGCGTTGCCGCAGCCGCTTCCGCAGGTTGGATTGCCTCGGCTTCTTTTTCAGCAACCCCCTTAAACACAAAGAACCACAGGCAGACCGCCAATACCAGCAGTCCCCCTATCAGCCAAAGCCAAACCGGCCGTTTCTTTCTTTTCTGTATTCTCTCACGCTTTTCCATATCAGCATTATACCATATTTTTCGCCCGCTTCATCCCCCTTATGTATTTGTTTAAAGTTTATGACGAAAAACATTTTTCCTTGTGAACAGCCGGGGAAATTTGCCGTCCTCCACTTGTATCTGTTCTTTGCTGTGGCTATAATTATAGTGTGGAGGGATGGCCTTTTTCCCGCCTTCCGCAAAATCCAACGAAAAGAGATGCGATAAACCATGACAAAGGTAGATATTTTTTCCGGTTTCCTGGGCGCAGGCAAGACCACCCTTATCAAAAAGCTTATCCCCGAGGCATTCGGCGGAGAAAAGCTGGTACTTATAGAAAATGAATTCGGCGAGATCGGCATTGACGGCGGCTTCCTTGAGGAGGCAGGCATTGAAGTGACCGAAATGAACTCCGGCTGCATTTGCTGCAGCCTGGTGGGCGATTTTGGCGAGGCCCTCAGGAAGGTGCTGGAGCAGTACTCCCCCGACCGCATCCTTATTGAGCCCTCCGGCGTGGGCAAGCTCAGCGACGTTATCCGCGCTGTGCAGGACGTTGGCTCTGAGGAGCTGCAACTCAACAGCTTTACTGCCATCGTGGACGCCAATAAGTGCAAAATGTACATGAAGAACTTTGGCGAGTTCTTCTACGACCAGATAGAGCATGCAAATTCCATCGTCCTCTCCCGCACCGGCGGCATGTCTGAGGACAAGCTCACCGCAGCCGTAGCCCTTATCCGTGAACACAACGCCGATGCCACCCTCATTACCACCCCCTGGGATGAGCTGACCGGCACACAGATACTCACCGCCATGGAGCGCCGCGATACTCTGGACCAAGAGCTGGCCCACCTTAAGGAAGAAAGCGAGCATCATCACCATCACCATCATCATCATGACCATGACCACGAATGCGAATGCGCCCATCATCATGACCACGACCACGAATGCGAATGCGGCCATCATCATGACCACGATCACGAGTGCGAATGCGGCCCTCATCATCACGACCACGACCACGAATGCGAATGCGGCCATCATCATCACGACCACGACCACGAGTGCGAGTGCGGGCATCATGACCACGACCACGAGTGCGAATGCGGGCATCACGACCACGACCACGAATGCGGCTGCGGCCATCACCACCACGACCATGGCCACGACCACGAATGCGAGTGTGGCCATCATCACCACCACGCCGATGAAGTATTCACCAGCTGGGGCGTGGAAACCGCAAAGACCTTCTCTGCCGAAGGCGTTGCCGCTGCACTTGCCGCCCTTGAGGATGAGGAAAAGTACGGCGCAGTGCTGAGGGCAAAGGGTATACTTAAGGGTGAAAACGCATGGATCCACTTTGACTATGTGCCCGGCGAAATCAACGTTCGCGAAGGCAGCGCAGGCGTTACCGGCAGGCTGTGCGTTATCGGCGCAAAGCTGAACCAGGCCGCCCTTATGGAGCTTTTCGGAGTATAAAATATGAAGCAGATTCCGGTTTATATGTTCACGGGCTTTCTGGAGGGCGGCAAGACCCGCTTTATGCAGGAAACCCTGTGCGATAAGCGCTTTAATGACGGGGAGCGCACCCTTGTGCTGATGTGCGAAGAGGGCATTGAGGAGCTGGACCCCTCAAAATTCCCCAGCAAGTACGTTTACATCGAAAACATAGACGACCTTGAGGATGTTACCCCCGAATACCTTACCAAGCTGGTGAAAAAATACCAGGCAGACAGGGTGCTTATCGAATACAACGGCATGTGGCTGCTCAGCGATCTGGCCCGCGTATTCCCCAAGGACTGGGTGGTCTATCAGGAATTCATGTTTGTGGATGCCAAAACCTTCCTGCCCTACAATACCAATATGCGCACCCTTATGGTGGATAAGCTGATGACGGCGGAGCTGGTGGTATTGAACAGGGCGGACGAAACTCTGGACAAGATGGAGATCCACAAGATAATCCGCGGCATATCCCGCCGCTGCAACATCGCCTACGAATATGCCGACGGCCGTGTGGAATACGACGACATTCAGGATCCCCTTCCCTTTGACATAGATGCCCCTGTTGTTGAGATCGGCGACAACGACTACGCCATATGGTATCGCGATATGTCCGAGGAGCTGAAGAAATATTCCGGCAAAACCGTACGCTTCAAGGGCATCGTTGCCCGCAACAACCGCCTGCCGGAAGATACCTTCATTGCCGGGCGGCACATTATGACCTGCTGCGCGGATGATATCGAATACAGCGGACTTGTGTGCAAATGGGACAAGGCAGAGACTCTGACCCAGCGCCAGTGGGTTGTTGTTACCGCTTCCATCGAGGTGCGCTTCAATCGCATCTACGGCGGCCGCGGCCCTGTGCTCCACGTAATCGACGTTGAGCCTGCGGAAAAGCCGGAAAAGGAAGTTGCAACGTTTTATTGATGGGTGTTTTCCTTTCTTTTTCTCTTTCTTTTCATGTGAAAAGAAAGAAGAAAAAGAAACAAAAAGAGAAAGAAAAGCAAAATAAAAGAGGGACGGCATACAGTGTGTATATCGTCCCTTTAAATCTATACTTTGTCTTTTCTTTTTCTTTTGCTTCTTTTCTGTTTTCTTTTCTACCAGAAAAGAAAAAGAAAAGAAGGTACTAACACTTTACTTATCAAACTCGGGCTTTTCCTTCTCCCAGGGGATCTCGGGGTGCTCTGCCAGCATCCAGGCCTTGAAGCTGTCCGCATCTCCCTTGGTGAAGCAGTTCTTATCCAGACGAACAAAGTCGTTATCAACGTTCAGGTCAAAGTAGCTCTTTGCCTCAACGCATCTCTTGACCTGCTTCCAGTAAACTTCGTTATTGGGCTGGTCATTTACAAACAGGCGAATGGTATTGCCCACAACAACCTTGCAGCTCCAATCCTTTGCGCCGTTCTGCACGCGCATCATCTTAAACTGCTTGCCTGCCAGCATGTAGCGGAAGAAGATCGCGCGGTATACGCTGACCAGTACCAGCATATAGCCAAGGGATTCCCAATTGAGCTTGGTTTCTTCATTGCGGAAGAAGATCGCGCCATACAGGCCGATTGCCAGGATAACCATCCAGGGCCAGAAGCTCTTTACCTTATAGAAGGTGGGGGCTGTCCAGCGGCGATAGCGCTTTATATCCATTACATATTGATTTTCAAACATTAGATGTCCTCCATGTGCCCACAGGGGGGTTATTATAAAAATGATATCACAAATTGCTGTATTAGTCTATTATTTTTGCCCCTTGGAATTATATATAGGATTTATCTATACCCCATTCTCTTTTCCCGGCGCATAAAGAAAGGACGCTCCCGAAGGAACGTCCTATTGCTTTGCTTAGTTAAGCGATTAAGCAGCCTGCTCGGCCTTGAGGGCCTTGGCACGTGCAGCGAGGAAGGTGTAAGCGGTCCAGAGCAGAACCAGGCATACAACGTTGATCAGCCAGAACATGGGCATGCTGGTGATGATCTTCCAAGCGATGAATACGCCGATGCAGCCGCCGATGAAGTTGCCCAGAGTGGCAACGGCGTCGTAACGACCATTCTTGATGAATACGATGGAGTTAGCGGGCATCAGCAGAGCGCAGGAGCCCATGAATACGGGGAAGCAAGCGGATGCGGAGCAGCCGAGGATGAGGCACATAGCGGTGCAGGGAGCATACAGACCGAAGCCGATGTCCATCAGAGCGCCGAGGAGTACGTTACCTACTACAGCTACCCAGAACTGCCACTCGTTGGGCTTGAAGCCGATACCAGTGCCAACCTTGCCGAAGGGGCCTACGCCGAAGTTCTTGCAAGCCATGATGAGGGCCAGAGCGATCATGATAACGCCCAGCCACAGACGGATACGGTTTACATCCCACTTGGTGGAGATCTCAGCGAATGCATATGCACCGATCATAGCGGCTACGCACATGGATACCAGGAAGATAGGTTCGCAATCTACGCTGGTGGTGAAGATCAGAGCCTCGAAGATAACGGGGAAGGTGTCACCAACGTTCAGGGTACCGGGAATGTTGATGTCGTCAACATTGTTGAATACCTTGTAAAGGAAGGTGGAAGGAGCGAAGGAGCCGCAGCCGAGGGTATCCAGGAAGTTGCACAGAATACCTACGAACATGCCCTGTGCCCACTTCTTGCCGCCAGCGGACTTGAGCTCGCCCTTGTGGTTCTTGTTGATGTCTACGATCAGCATGCCGGCGATGCCTACGAAGCAAACAGCCAGGATAATCTGAAGAGCCAGTACCATTAAAGAAATCCTCCAATAAAAAATTATTTTGAAGAGTCCGAACTTTCCGGATCATCCTTGTCTGCTTTCTCATTTCCCCTATGTGAAAGCATACAGGACTCCCCAGTCCATTCAACGTTAATATTGTAACAACATTGTGAACGCTTGTCAATATTATAACCCACTCGCAGCAGCTATATATTTGTTCATTTTTGCTTGGTAAATACTGGATTTTTCTTAGGTTTTGCAAGGTTTTTTCTATATATTGGGGCAGTGTTTTCCGCAAAATACAATCAGAGGTATATTCATTCTATCCATGACACTTTGTAATGGATATTTTTGTTTGCTGCACATTTTTAAACTGTTATAACATATATTCCCATATTTATGTTCATGGTTTTGCCCCATTTCTCGCTGTTTCTTTAGGCTGAAAGCCATGGTATAATGCTTAATATGAAGACAATAGAGAAACTCCTTCAAAAATTCGCCGGCCCCGCCCTGCTGATACTGCTGGGCGGCTGGTATGCATACTGGGCCGTATCCGCAAATTATTCCCTTGCCGCCATTGCCGTATCCGCAATAAGCGCAGGGCTTTTCGGATTGTGCCTTTTCCCTTTGCCGGCTCTGTACGCCGCTTGGCTCAACGGCGATGATGAACCTCTGCCCTCCCCCGGCCTTCGCGCTTCCCGCTTTGGCAGACGGCATCCCTGGGCAGCCATCGCCCTGAGGGTGATACTGATACATGCGCTGATATACGCAGCTGCGTATACTTTTGACCTTGCGCGAAACGGCTACTCCGGCGGCATACTGGATACCATGGCAAGGCTGTGGAACCGCACCGATGCCCCCCACTATCAGGGCATTGCCCAAAACTGGTACGTTACAGAGGGGGATCCCCGCTTCCATATTGTATTCTTCCCCCTGTATCCTCTGCTGACAAAGGTTTTCAATTTTGCCATAGGCGATTACTTCGCCTCTGCCATTGTGGTTTCCAATCTCTGCGCCATAGGCGTCGGCATTATGGCCTACGAGTTGGCGGCTCTGGATATGGAGCGCAGCGACGCCCTCTTTGTATCCTTGCTGCTTTCCGTGTTCCCCGGCTCCTTCTTCCTTGCGGCTCCCATGACGGAAAGTCTTTTCCTGCTGCTGTCCTTAAGCTGCCTGTTCTGCGCCCGCAAAAAGCAATATCTCCTTGCAGGGGGATTCGGCGCACTGGCCGCCTTCACCCGCTCGGTGGGATTGCTGCTTATGGTTCCGGTATTCATGGAAGCCTTCGGGGATCTGTTCCGCAATAAATCCCTCTCCGCCAAAGCCCTTTCCGCCCGCATAGGCGGCGCCGCAATGATCGCACTGGGTACGGTGGGATATCTCCTTGTAAACCACTTTGTAACAGGCTCCGCTTTCACCTTCCTCAAATATCAGAGCGAACACTGGAGCCAGTCCCTCGGCCCCTTCTTCGGCACAGCCGCCTATCAGACAGACCTGCTGCTGAAGAACATGGTTTCGGGGGATACAGCTCTTGCATACGGCCTGTTTCTGCCCAATCTCCTTTGCGCCTTCGGCTTCCTCGGGCTGCTTCTGCCCTCGATCAAAAAGCTGCGCCCCTCATACGGCGGCTACGCATTGGTTTACTTCGCCGTGGCCATCGGCTGCACATGGCTCTTAAGCGGCCCAAGGTATCTTGCGGTGTGCTTTCCCATTGCCTTTGGCATTGCAGAGCTTACCAGGGAAAAGAAGCTGCTGCGCCCGGCGGCCGTTATACTGCTCGGCGTATCCATGCTGGTATATCTGTGGATGTTTGTCTGCAACTATCCTGTTTACTAAAAACGGCACACAAAAGCTCCGCACGTTATGTGCGGAGCTTTTTAGTTAGTTTAGTTTTACCGTCTCAGCGCCCTGGGTTTGCCGATTATCTCGCTCCAGATGATGGCCTTGCGGATATCGGACATCTGGGATTCCGCCACTGCCGCGGAGGGCATTTCGTATACGTCCTTTTCCGCAGGCTCGCACACCTCTGCCCCCATTACGGTGCTTTCGGTATGTATGTGCTTTGTTTCGGTAAAGGGCTTTACCACATGGTCATCGGAATGGGGTGTCATCTCCTCAAAGCGGTAATCCCCATCGATATGCCCCTCCCCCTCGGAGGAGTCATATGCCATGCTGCCTGCGGGGCGGTGCTGGGTCACCTTTTGCTTTACTGCGCCTGCGGCGCTTCTGGCCTGACGCATAAGGTCCTGCATGGTTACCGGCTGTACCTCTTCCGAGTCAAAGGCGGGATGATACTGCCTTGGCTGCTCTGCCTGATGGGCCTGCTGCCATTGGGTCTGCTGCTTCGCCTTTTGCTTATCGGCCTTCTTTTTGCCCTCTCCCACGGCGTATTTTGCCGCCGCCAGAAGTATGGCAAGGAATATTAAACCGTCCAATCAGGTTACCTCCTTTCCCGGGAAATAATCAGGGCTTTAGGAGTTCTTGCCTTCTCCGGCAATGGATTCTCTCATACGGGTGTCCGAAATCACGTTCTGCATATTGTAGTAATCCATTACGCCCAGCTTGCCGTCGCGGAATGCAGCGGCGATTGCCTTGGGAACCTCGGCCTCTGCCTCGATAACACGGGCGCGCATGCCCTGTACCTCTGCCTTGTTTTCCTGCTCCTGAGCAACTGCCATGGCGCGGCGCTCTTCCGCCTTTGCCTGGGCGATGCGCTTGTCGGCCTCCGCCTGATCTATCTGCAGCTGTGCGCCAACGTTGCGGCCAACGTCCACGTCTGCAATGTCGATGGAGAGAATTTCAAATGCGGTACCTGCGTCAAGACCCTTGTTCAGCACGGTCTGGGAGATAAGGTCGGGGTTCTCCAGTACGTCCTTGTGGCTGGTGGAGGAACCTACCGTGGTAACGATACCCTCGCCGATACGGGCGATGATGGTCTCCTCGCCTGCGCCGCCCACCAGACGGTCGATGTTGGCGCGTACGGTAACCCTTGCCTTGGCCCTAAGCTCGATGCCGTCCTTTGCGATGGCGGCGATAACGGGAGTTTCGATCACCTTGGGGTTAACGCTCATCTGCACGGCGTTGAGCACATCGCGGCCCGCAAGGTCTATTGCGCAGGCGCGCTCAAAATCCAGAGGGATGCCTGCGCGCTGGGCGGCGATAAGTGCATTTACAACGCGGTCAACGTTGCCGCCTGCAAGGTAGTGGGCCTCAAGCTTGTTGAGGGGCACTTCCATGCCGGCCTTGGTGGCCTTGATGGCAGGGTTGATTATGCGGCTGGGAACAACCTTTCGGATGCGCATGGCAACCAGCTGGAAGAGGCCCACACGAAGGCCGGATGCGGTTGCGGATATCCACAGGCCGATGGGCACAAAGCTGAAGAACAGCGCAAGGAAGATTATAATTGCTACTACCAGAAATATTACTACGATAAAGTCCATATTTTTTCTCCTCTCGATAAAATGCTTATTTGTCGGCAAACAGCTTGATAAGGTATCCCGCAAGGTACAGTATCCCTATAAATGCGGGAACGCCTATCACCAGCTGAATCCAGCTCTTTCTGCGGAGCCTGTCCGCCTCTGCCTGCTCCATGCTCTGATCGTAGGTCAGCTGGTCATAATCAGGCTCCAGCGCCTTTGCGGCGCACTTTGGGCAATCCACCTTGGCCTCGTCATACAGAGTACCGCAGCTTTTGCAGAATTTCAGGCTCATATTTTTTCCACCATTATGCGGAGCCCCTCGATCGCAACTATGCGTATGGGGCTGTCCTTGGGGATAAAGTCGCCGCCGGTGACCACGTCCAGCCTTCTGCCGCCGAAATCGCCGTTTCCTGCGGGGCGAAGGGCGGTAAGGGCAACGCCCTCTGCGCCCACCAGCTCCTGCATCTGCGCCTCGGACAGGGAGGTGGAATTGCCGTCGATCTTATCCTTCAATACCACAGGAGAATTGTTCAGCGCACCCTTTGAGAAGGAATGCATTGCAATGCCTGCGCCAAGAAGCAGCGGCACAAGTATCAGCACAAAGGTAATGAGGGCAGTACCGATGCTGTCTGCCCTGAGAATGATGGCCGCCACAAGGGAAACGCCGCCCAGTATGGCAGGAACGCCGAGACCGGGGGTGAATATTTCCGCTGCCATAAACGCCATGCCCGCGATAAGGCATATAAGCGCAGGAGTGTTCCAGCCCATAATGTATTGAGTAATGGAATCCATAACGTCACCTCGAATTATATTTTACGGATATGCGTTGAATATTATGATGGTCAAAAAAGGTTTTTATCGGAGCACATCAAAGGGCAGCCGCCCTTGATATTATGATAGCACAATACTGTTTGGAAAATATGTACAAACCGTTAAAACAGCGGAAAAAGATTGGCGTTGAACCAGCCCATGAACTTCTGGGCAAAGCCGCTTGCGCCGCCGGGCAGCACATTGCGCTGCATAAGCATTATCACAAGGCAGAACGCCACAAAGGCCAGCGCGATTATCAGTATCCATATGCCGAGAATAGTCAGCACAGGTGCCTTGGCCTTCTTTTCAAACAAAGGCTCGTAATCCTCGTCGTCATCATCGTCATCATCGTCATCATCGTCATATTCGTCATCGTCATCGTATTCATCATCGTCGTCATACTCCGGACGATACTTTTTGCTGTCCCTTTCAACGGTTCTGCTCCTGCTGTGGGCGGAATCCGCTTCTTCCGGCTCCGGGCTGACAACAGCTGCGCCCAGCGCCTTTGCTTCCTTCATGGCCTGATATGCTTCCATGGCCTTGTTTTCCGCATCGCTCCTTGCCTTGGAACGGACTTCCTCCTCGGTTATGGAGGAAATGGCAGTATCAAAATCCGGCATATCTGCAATTATTCCATCCTTGAAGGCGGCCTTTTTGCTGTCGTAGCAGGCCTGCTCCCTGCAGCAGTCATCCGTAAGCCTTTTTACCATTTCGGGGGTCACGGAAAGACCCGCCTCATGGGTGCGCTTCAGCAGAACCATTACCCTGCGGGTAATATCCTTTGCGGCTGCGGCGTCCCCCACCGCTTCAAAGGCTTTTTTATACACTTCGCCGATGTTGCTTTCCAGTATTTCTCTCAATTCCTTGCTGTCTGCTGCCATAATATTCCTCCGATGTGACAAAATACCATACTTTTCCATATATTATTATAATCCACCGCCACCCCTGCCGCAACGTATTTTACTTTTGCCTGCCGCATACAGATAACCCATGAAGCGCCGTACGGAAAAACTGCCCTATATCACTTTGCTGCTGCTGAGCCTTGCCCTTTGCCTTGTGATCGCAGGCATAAGGGGCTGCGCCATCGCCCGCAGGCAGCAGCCTCAGACCCCCTCCCCCAATATCGCCGTTTTTAGCGAGGGGGAGGTGCTTGTGATGCCCCTGAATGATTATCTCATAGGCGTGGTGGGCGGGGAGATGCCTGCCTCCTTTCCCCTTGAGGCCCTCAAGGCGCAGGCGGTGGCCGCCCGCACCTACACCCTGCGGCGCATGGCCTGCTATGGGGGAAGCCCCTGCGGCAGGGGTGGGGCAGATATCTGCACAGACAGCACCTGCTGTCAGGCATACAGCTCCCCCGCTGAGCTTGAGGACAGCTGGGCGGAAAACGCCCGTCGATACATGGATAAGCTGACGGAAGCGGTGTATTCCACGGATGATCAGGTGATACTCTACGACGGTCAGCCCATCGAAGCCCTGTACCACTCCTCCGCGGGAGGCCGCACCGAAGATGCACAAAACGTGTTTTCCTCCGCCCTGCCCTACCTTGTCAGCGTGGAAAGCCCCGGCGAAGAAGGCGCAAAATACCACGGCGAGCAGCAATACACCCCCAGGGAATTTTCCTCCCTTATAAATAAAAAATGGCCCAAAGCAAAGCTGGACCGCAAAAAACTATCCTCACAGGTGAGCATACTCTCCCGCTACAAAAGCGGCCAGGTGGAGGCCCTCCGGCTGAATAACGTCACTGTATCCGGCAAGGAGCTCCGCAAGCTGCTGCACCTCAACAGCGCAAATTTCACCATTGATATTTCCTCCGATTCCGTCATCATCCGCACCACCGGCTACGGCCACGGCGTGGGCATGAGCCAGTACGGCGCCCGTGCAATGGCGCTGGATGGCGCAGATTATAAGGAAATACTGACCCATTATTACACGGGGGTTGAGGTGGAAATGATGGAGTAATATCTTCTTTTTCTCTTTCTTTTCGGGCGCGAAAAGAAATGAGAAAAAGAAGCAAAAAGAGAAAGAAAAGCGAAAGGTTAAATATAGATTTTTCACCCATAAGATTTTAATCCGTATTTGACGGCATGTACGTCAAATACGGAACGATTCCGCAAGGAATCGGTTCATCGCAGTTTTTACCGCCCGGGAGATTCCCCTGGAATCGAGAGGTAAAAACTGAAACTCGCTCAAAATCCAAAAGATTTTGAGCGAAATGCGAAGCCAAAAGCAAATTCGGCCTCTCGTCGAGGCCGAATTTGTACAGCACAGCTGTGTCCGATTCTGTTTTTACGTTATTCTTTGGCACTTTCTTTTAAAGAAAGTGCGCTTCTTTTGGTTCTTTTCTTTTAAAGAAAAGAACATGAACTACTTGGTGATGCTCCTGCACTCCAGATAGTACCTCTTCTCGTGGGCTTCGCCCATGGAGAAGGTCTTGCGGGGCAGAGCGCCGTCAAATATAACGGTGGGGAAGAATGCGGCCTTATCCATGGAGGGAAGCAGGAAGCCCATATTGCCGTCCTTGCTGCCCAGATCGTTTACAACGTCTGCGCCGTGGATATAGTCGATGGTTGCGCCCTCGGTCTCCTTGATGAGGATATCTAGAGCGTTCTGCAGAGTGCCCACCTCCAGCTGAGCAACAGGCTTCTCAACATACAGGCAGCCGACGCCGTTCTTGTCCACGAAAGGCATTACATGGCCTTCCTTGCCGTCCATTGCTGCATGGAGGGCGTCCATGGAGTCAAACTTGAATACTTCGCAGGCGCCGTTCTGCTCAGCCAGCTTATCCTTCAGCCAGCACAGAACATTGTCGCCAACGTTGAAGATAACGCGATGGATGGGCTCGAAGATGATGCCTTCATCGTGTACGTTCTCCAGCTCAACAAGGCAGTAGCGGGCAGGATGCTCGTCGGTGGCAGAGAGGCCTTCCTCTGCCTTTACCCGCTCCCAGTTTGCCTTTGCGGTGGCAAAGGAATGGTTGCCGTCGCCCATTGCGAAGAGCAGGGGAGCCTGATCGGTGTCATACTTCTTGGCGTAGGCTTCCTTCTCGATGAGGGCTTCAAGGGCTGCGATAACGCCCTTTACCTGAGCCTCGTCCTTTACAAGATAGCCTGCGATATGGCCGCCGTTCTGCATCAGGTCGCAGTCATACAGCTTCTCGGTCTTGTCCAGTGCATCGCCGATGGGCTCGATAACGGTGCGCTCGGGGTCGTCGATCAGCACCAGAATGTGGGGCATTTCCAGGGGAGCGTCCTTGCGGATGCGCAGGCGGGGAGGAATGCGCTCCACGATGGTGCCCTCGGTGGCGCGGATAAGGGTGGTGGAACCCTTGGTATAGTCGTAATTTTCAAGGTCGAGGGCTACGATGAGGCCCTTGCGGGTACGGCCTTCAACGGTACGCAGAACATAGGCAAAGCCTTCGCCCTTGTTTTCCAGAACGCCGGTCTCAACGTACTGCTTCATGTGGGCATTGATGGATACGATGCGCTCTGCCTCGTCGGGCTTATCCAGATACAGCTCGGGCAGCATTATGCGCAGGGTGGAAGGAGCGTCGCCTACTATGGCTTCGGTCTCATTCCAGTAATCCGGCTGAGAGGTATACTGGTCGCAGGCAACTACGGCCCACTTGGTCATGTCTACGCCGGCATTGGGGAGCAGCAGCTCAGGCACCTTAACGCCTATGGAATTAGCATACTTTGTCATGAAACAGCCTCCGTTTTTAGTTTTATTGTGTTTTGGTTTCTGTGCAGATGGAATAAAAAAGACGGGATTGCCTAAAACATTTTTAGGCAGCATAATATTTCTTTTTATATGATATAACTTTAACCCTCTCAGGTCAATGAATCTTTAATAATATGGCAGGGATTTTTTGCTGAGTTTTGCATTTTATCGCTTTAAGTTGCTAAAGTATCGTGATATAATATTATATATTCCACAAAACGGAGGCGGCATATGTACAAAAGCAAGCTGATGACCCCGGATACCGAGGCATTTTTCAACGCCATACTCTCCCTTGAGACCCCCGAGGAATGCTGCCGCTTCTTTGAGGACGTGGCAACCATAGGCGAGGTACAGTCCATGGCGCAGCGTCTGCAGGTTGCAAAGCTTCTGGCACAGGGGCTGAAATACGCCGACATTGCGGAGCGCACAGGGGCCTCCACCGCCACCATCTCCCGCGTCAGCCGCTGCCTCGGCTACGGCGCAGACGGCTACAGGCTGGTGCTGGACAGAATGCAGGAATAACCGCCGCAATAAATCACGGCCGCTGTGCCCCATAAGGCATGGGGCTGTTTTTATTTTTGTAATTAAATGTGCATTTTTGCCCTTTATGGCACTTGTTTCCTTGCAGTTTTATCAAATTAGCGGTACTATTAAATTAGAAATTTATGTACAAAATCCACACAGAAAGGATTTCACCATGATCAACTGGCAAAACATGGATAAATTGGCCTCCTATCAGGCCCTCAAAAACACCGCCCCCGTTGCCCTTGCCGCCGCAATGTCCGGCGAAGCAGGCGCAGACCGGGTAAAGAAGTACTCCGCTCCCATGGGCGCAGGCCTCACCTTCAATTACGGCGCAAGGCCTGTAAATGACCAAATTCTCTCCGCCCTTGCGGCCTTTGCAAAGGAAGCACAGCTTACGGAAAAATTCGCCGAGCTTTACAGCGGCGCAATGATAAACACCGGCGAAAAGCGCCTTGTGCTCCATCACCTTACCCGCGGCCAGCTGGGCGATGCAGTGGTTGCCGACGGCACCGACAAGCGTGCCTTCTATGCCGAGCAGCAGAGCAAAATAGCCGAATTCGCCAAAAAGGTTCACGCAGGCGAGATAACCAACGCCGCAGGCCAGCCCTTCACCACCGTTGTTCAGGTGGGCATCGGCGGCAGCGACCTTGGCCCCCGCGCCATGTACATCGCCATGGAAAACTGGGCGGATGTAAACGGCTTCCGCAGGATGAAGGCGGAATTCGTCAGCAACGTTGACCCCGACGATGCAGCGGCCGTCCTCCGCAGGGTAGACCTTGCCCGCTCCCTGTTTATCGTGGTTTCCAAGTCCGGCACCACCCTTGAGACCCTCACCAACGAATCCTTCGTGAGGGATGCCCTCAAGGCCGCAGGGCTGGATGCTTCCCGCCATATGCTGGCGGTGACCAGCGAAACCTCCCCCATGGCAAAGAGCCCCGATTACCTTGCCGCATTCTTTATGGATGACTACATCGGCGGCCGCTACTCCTCCACCTCCTCCGTAGGCGGCGCAGTGCTGTCCCTGGCCTTTGGCCCCGAGGTATTCGATATGTTCCTTGCGGGCGCGGCAGAGGCGGATAAGCTTGCCAAGAATGAAGATATCCTTGAAAACCCCGCCATGCTGGATGCCATGATAGGCGTATACGAGCGCAACGTGCTGGGCTGCCCCACCACCGCCGTGCTGCCCTATTCCCAGGCGCTGAGCCGCTTCCCCGCTCACCTTCAGCAGCTGGATATGGAATCCAACGGCAAGACGGTAAACCGCTTCGGCGAGCCTGTTGACTACCTTACCGGCCCCGTTATCTTCGGCGAGCCCGGCACCAACGGCCAGCACTCCTTCTATCAGCTGCTGCATCAGGGCAGCGACATCATCCCCCTGCAGTTCGTAGGCTTCAAAAACAGCCAGATGGCCACCGACATAGACATTCAGGGCAGCACCAGCCAGCAGAAGCTCAACGCCAACGTTGCCGCCCAGATAATCGCCTTTGCCTGCGGCAAGCAAGATGATGACCGCAACAAGCACTTTGAAGGCGGCCGTCCCTCCAGCATAATCATCGGCGAACAGCTGACCCCCGCCGCCCTTGGCGCGCTGCTTGCCCACTTTGAAAACAAGGTCATGTTCCAGGGCTTCGCATGGAACCTCAACAGCTTTGACCAGGAAGGCGTTCAGCTGGGCAAGGTGCTGGCCAAGCGGGTACTGGCCCACGAGACCGACGGCGCGCTGAAGGTTTACAGCGAGCTGCTGAATATCTAAATATCAATAATAAATCGCTGACGTGTACAGTGTATGCGTCAGCGATGTTGTTTTAATGGGATTTATCTATACCCACCCTCCACCCTTTTAATGTACTTTTTCCCTTACGGGAAAAAGGGTAGGCTTGCTCGCAAACCCATTCTGATAAGCAATGATTTTGATGCATGTCATTGATAGCACCCTCGGCTTTTCCGCACTAGGCCCGCAGGCCTGTACAGAGCGCCCCTTGCCGTATGCAAGTCTAGGCGCGTAGGAGGAAAATCTACATTGAAAGGGCGGCGGGCGGGTATAGATAAATGATCCATTTCCCTTTCCCCACAAACATCCGCAGAAAGGAGGCCCATATGCTGCACCTGTATCTGATAAAAAGCAAGCGCAAAAGATTTCTCATAGGCTTTGCAGAGTATCTTATGCTGTCCTTGATATTATGTTTTCCCTGCCTTGCCTATATAAACAAATTCATGCCGCTGCCTGAAAGGCTGCATGTAAATCTTCTCATCATCCTGATCATAGAAGCGGCGGTAATGTCCCTTCAGCACACCAACCGCAGCGCAAAGGACGAGCTTGCGGAGCAGGAAAAGAATCACAAGCCTTTTATCAGATACATTCTCAGCTACATTATCAACGGATTGGTTTTCAGCCTGCTGCTGATACTGCTTATCCTGATCAGAAAGGCTTTCGGCACATGGGTATGGGGTGCAGCGGCAATTATGATTGGAATTTTTGCCATGATCGGAACTGCCTTTTATTTTGCAAACGAGGCCGCCTGCGCCCGCCTGAAGGAAATGGAAGAATAACCCCCAAGCACACAAAAGCCCCGAAGCAGCAGCTTCGGGGCTTTATCATTATGCTTATCAATCCCACTCAATTGCATCCACGCTTACAAGATATTCCTCGGCAAAGTCCAGATAGTCCTCTGCAAGGCGCATTGCAAACATCTTGTAATCTGGATACTTCTTCTGCATGGCGGCGAACAGCATATCGTATACGTCGTCATCGTCGTATTCGTCATCTTCGCCCAGTTTTGCCATGTAGGCCTGATCCAGGGACAGCATCTCTTTTACCATTTCCTCCAGCAGGCCTTCCTTGAGGAAATCAAAATCTCCCTCGGCCTTGAACTTATCCAGTATGTAGCCCTTCATGGCGGTCATATCAACATCGTACTGCATGGTTTTTCTCCTTTTATAAATTTATTTGAGTATTTCGCTTAAGCGATCCACGGCCTCTGCAAATTCCTGCAGCGCCCGGGCAACCACCTCAGGCTTTTCAAAATCCACCCCTGCAATGCGCAGCTCCGGAATGGGGTAATCGCTGCCGCCGGTGGTAAGGAATTTCAAATATGCGGAGGGGTCGCCGGTTGAAAGTATGTTTTCCGCAATGGTCACGGCGCCGGAATAGCCCGTGGCGTACTGATAAACGTAGAACGCCCGATAGAAATGGGGTATCCTTGCCCATTCGATATCCTGCAGCTCATCTATCACAGCACCTTCATAATAAAGCTCATTGAGCCCCCTGTAAAGGGCATTGAGGCTTTCTGCGGTAAGGGGAGTGCCTTCCTTGGCCATAAGGTGGGCCTGCTTTTCAAATTCCGCAAAGAGGGTCTGGCGGAAAAGTGTGGTGCGGAAGCCCTCGATGAAGTGATTCAGCAGGTATGCCCGCTTCTTTTCATCGGCTTCCTTTGCCATAAGGTGCTTGAGCAGCAGTACCTCGTTTACCGTGGAGGCAACCTCCGCCGCCATGATGGAATAATCGTGATTGGCATAGGTCTGGGCATGGTCGGAAAGGTATGAATGCATCGCATGACCCAGCTCATGGGCAAGGGTAAATACATCGTCCAGAGTATCGGTGTAATTAAGCAATACATAGGGATGCACGCCGTACACGCCGCAGGAGAATGCGCCGGTGGTCTTGCCCTTGTTTTCGTATACATCCACCCAGCCCTCATCAAAGGCCCGGTCCAGCAGCCTGCCGTATTCCTCGCCAAGGGGTGCAAGGGCTTCCTTTACCATGGCCTTGGCCTGCTCGTAGGTGTATACTTCGTTTTCCTGCTCCACCATTGGGTTGTACAGGTCGTACATATGCAGCTCATCAAGGCCCAGCACCTTTTTGCGCAGGGCGATGTACTTATGCATTGCGGGCAGCGCGCCGTGTACCGCCTCGATAAGGCTGTCGTATACGCTGACGGGCACCGCGTTGCCGTACAGGCCGTGAACAAGTGCGTTTTCGTGACCACGGACATCCGCAAAGTAATTATCGAACTTTACGCTGCCGCCGTAGAGGGCCGCAAAGGTGTTTATGTATTTTTTGAATTCGCCAAAGTACTTTTCAAAGGATTCTCTGCGCACTCTGGGGTCTGCGCTTTCACGGAACACGCCGAAATTGCCGTGGGTCAGCTGAACCTCCTCGCCCTTTTCGTCCAGTATTGCAGGGAACACCATGTCCACGCTTTCCAGCATGGTAAAGCTGTTATCGGGAGTCTGGGCGGCATCCGCAAGCATGGCCAGCATCTTTTCCTGCTCGGGGGAAAGAACGTGGGCCCGTACACGTATTATGTCGCTTATCTGATGGCGGTATCCCGAAAGTGACTCTTCCTCAAGATAGCTTTCCAGTGTTTCGGTGGGCAGGGCGGCCAGCTCGGGAGTGATGTAGCTCATTGCGGAATCCATCTGCACCAGCAGCATCATGGCCTGCTGGTTCATGGCCTGATATTCCGGGTCGCCGTTGTCCCCCGCCTTCAGCAGCTCTGCATACAGGTAAATAAGGGTGGCCTTTTCCGCGGCGGCATAAAATGCGCCGAGGGCCTCCGCTGCGCCTTGGGCGGTGCCAAGCTTGCCGGAGAAGCGTCCCATCTCAGGTATCTCCGCCTGCAATTCGGCGTATGCCCTTTCCCATTCCTGCTTTGTTGGGTATATATCCTTCAGATCCCACATAAAGCGGGGATCCATATCTTTTCTGCTTTTAAGCTCCATGGCCATGGTATATCCTCCAAATCTTTTGAATAAAGGGCCGAACACGGCCCTTTGGGTAAGCAATATAATGCTGTGCTATCTTACTATATCAAACTCCACCTGAGGCAGGCGCCGCTGCAGCTTTACCTCCATAGTTTCGTTATCGTTGCCGTTTGAGGGGCTTGCGCCCATGATGATGGTATTGATGTGCTTGGTTTCGGCGTAGTTTACGAGGGCATCCTCCACATCGTCCGCCCTAAGCAGAATAAGCTCTGCACCGGCCAGCTGAGCCGCCGTGAAAAGGTATTCCACCGCATCCCCTTCAAAGGGAGAGCCCATAAAGTAGCGGCCTGTTTCCACGCAGTGGACAACCTGTATATCTGCGTTTTCCCTGCGCTCTTTCAGCTCCATGCCCCGGGCTATGAGCTTATCGCAGGTGCGCTGTCCCGTAACGCACACCATTATGTTATTCCACTCAGCCATTTTTAAATCACGCCTTTCTCTGGGCGGCACGAAGCGCGTCCTTTATCTTATCCGGCAGCTCCGACAATTTCATTTTCATAACCAACTCAACCGCCTGCTCCGGAGTATCCGCAACGGCAAAGATGGAAAGACAGGCGGGAGAGGTAAACCCTTCTTCCACGCAGTATTTCAGCTGATCTATCAGCCTGTCGTAATATCCTCTGGTATTGAGCAGCACCACCGGCAGGGCAATATAGCCCAGCTGATTGAGGGTGAGCACCTCTAAAAGCTCCTCCAGCGTGCCGAAGCCGCCGGGCAGCGCAATGAAGCCTTCGCTCAGCTTTTCCATGGTGGCCTTGCGGGTATGCATATCCGGAGTGACGATAAGCTCGTCGCAATGGGGATATGCAATGCCGGGCTGATTGAGCTTTTCGGGGATCACGCCTGTGAGCCTGCCGCCGTTTTCGTGTATGCCGCGGGCAGCAGCCCCCATAAGGCCGGTATTTCCCCCACCGAACACCATGCCGATATTGCGCTCTGCAAGCAGGGCGCCGGTGCGGTATGCGGCTTCAATATAGGCAGGATCTATGCTGGAGCATGACGCGCCGAAAATACATACACTTTTTATCATAAACCTGCCTCCGAAAATCTCGTTAAAATTGAATCAATCTGTCCTTATCCTGATTATATCATTATATACCGGATAAATGAATAGCTTTGCTTAAAAGTTTACTTTTGCTGCCAAATTCCTCAAATTCTGCGTGAAAAAGGGCAGCTGCCAAGGCAGCCGCCCCATGCTGTACGGCAGTTTATCAATATCTTCTGTGCTTTACCCTGTTGTAAAGGTTTATGTATTCATCTGCGGAAATATCCCAGGTGAAGTGTGCGTTCATTGCATTCTGAACAAGGCCCGCCCATGCCTCGGGATTGCGGTATGCTTCGATGGCTCTGTCCACAGCGCCCAGCATATCGATATGGTTGTAATTGGTGAAGGTAAAGCCAAGGCCCTCGCCGGTGAACTTATTGTAGGGGGTGATGCTGTCCTTAAGGCCGCCGGTCTCGCGGACGATGGGCAAAGTGCCGTAGCGGAGGGCTATCATCTGGGCCAGTCCGCAGGGCTCAAACTGGGAGGGCATAAGGAACATATCAGAGCCTGCATATATCCTGTTGGCGATGGAGTTGCTGTAGGTGAGGCGTGCGGCTATCCTTCCGCCGTATCTCCAGGAAGCCCAGCTGAACAGATGCTCGTAGCGGGTATCGCCGCTGCCCAGCACAGCCAGCTGAATGCCCTTTTCCATAAGGGCTTCGATGGCGTATTCGATTATATCCAGGCCCTTCTGGCCGGTGAAGCGGGTAACTATGCCCACAAGGGGAGAATCGTCCTTATCCAGCCAGAACTCGGTGCGCAGGGCCTCCTTGCACTTTGCCTTGCCGGAAAGATCCGCCGCGGTAAAGTTGAAGGGGAGGTTTTTATCCGTTGCAGGGTCAAAGAGGTCTTCGTCGATGCCGTTGAGTATGCCGTGAACATCCCAGCTGCGCTTTCTCAGGAGGCCATCCAGATTTTCGCCGTACTGGGCGGTCTGTATCTCCTGGGCATAGGTGGGGCTGACAGTGGTTATGGCATCCGCAAAGGACAGCGCGCCCTTGGTGAAGTTTACATCCTTGAAGTACTCGATGGTATCCATATTGAAGCTGGACTTATCGATATTGAGTATATCATTCATATGCTCCCAGCCGAATATGCCCTGATACCTGAGATTGTGTATGGTATACATGGTGGCGATATCCCTGTATTCCCACATATTGCTGTACTGCATGCGCAGCAGCGCAATGGTCATTGCCGCCTGCCAGTCATGGGCATGCAGCACATCGGGATAGAAGTTTATATGGCGTAGGGCATCCAGCGCCGCCTTGGAGAAGAAAGCAAAGCGCTCGCCCTCTTCGTTGTTGGCTTCGCCGTAGATATAGCCGCGGCCGAAATAGTATTCATTATCAAGGAAGTAGTAAATTACTCCGTCCTTTTCCATGGTCATAATGCCGCAGTACTGGCTGCGCCATCCCATGGGTACGTAGAAGTTGGTAATGTAATGCATCTGGGAGCGATACTGCTGACCTATTGCGGAATACAGGGGCAGCATTACCCTCACATCCACGCCCTTTTTCTTAAGCACTGCAGGCAGCGCACCCACAACGTCCGCAAGGCCGCCGGTCTTTACAAAGGGGGCGCACTCGGATGCCACAAACAGCACCTTGAGAGGGGGGCGCTGGGGCTCAACGGGGATCTGAGGAACTATCTCTTCTGCGGCTTCTACGGCGGTATCCATTACCTGCTCTACTGTCTCCTGCTTTATTTCCATGGCTGCCTCCTCAGCGTTTATCTTTACTTCCTCTGCTGCCTTTGCCGCGGCTGCTTCCACAGAAGCTTTTTCAGCCTTCTTTGGGGCAGCTTTTTTCTTGGGCTCAGCCACAGCCTTGGCGGCTGTCTTTGCGGGGGCCTTTGCCTTGGCGGGAGCCTTGGCCTTTTCGCCGGTCTTAGGGGCAGGGGTGGTTTGTGTCTTCTTGGTGCTCATATATAGGTTTCCTTTTTTGTATTTGGCGCAGGTATATGCGCCAGTTCATTAAAAGAAGGGCGGGAGGCCTGCTCCCGCCCCTCAGTATGCATATTATATCACACTTCCCTTGCGGATGATAATGGGGAAACTGTCGTATCCTGCCAGCTTTCTGCCGGAGCGGATGGTGCAGCCCTTATCCAGTATGGCGTAGTTCAGCTCGCAGTCCTCCTCGATATGGCAGGCCTGCAGCACTACGCAGTTCTTCAGCTTGCTGCCCTTGCCCACATGGGTGCCCCGGAACAGCACGCAGTTTTCAACTTCGCCCTCTATTACGCAGCCGTCTGCCACAAGGCTGTTCTTGACCTTGGCATCCCCAACGTACCTTGCGGGAACCTCGTCCTTTATCTTGGTATAGATGGGATGGGCGGGATTGAACAGGTCGTCGCGGACCTCTCTCTTGAGCACGTTCATGTTGTGATTGAAGTAGCTGGAGAGGGAGCTGAGGCAGCCAACATAGCCGTCATAGCGCCAGCCGTACATGGGTATCTCGTTTACCTTCTTG
>JAZUMK010000061.1:0-25451 GCA_045603585.1 Clostridia bacterium | reverse complement strand
ATTGCTGCGGCCTTGCCCTGCTGAGAAAGGGTCATGGTGATTGCTGCGGTCAGAGTGGTCTTACCGTGGTCTACGTGGCCGATGGTGCCGATGTTTACATGGGGCTTGGTACGTTCAAATTTTGCCTTTGCCATTGTAACTTACTCCTTCAATAATATTTATCAGTATTTTATATTTTGCTTTAGGCGCACCTGCGCCATTGTTTAAATTAGTAAATCCTGCCGAGAATCTTTTTGGTAAGCTGTTCGTTCACCTGCTCGTAATGGTCAAACTGCATGGTGAAGGTGCCTCGACCCTGAGTTGCGGAGCGCAGATCCGTTGCATAGCCGAACATTTCGCTGAGGGGACACTGTGCATCGATTACGGCGCTTACGCCCCGATTGTCGGTGCCCTGTATCTTACCGCGGCGTGCGGTGATGTTGCCCAGAACATCGCCCATGTACTCCTCAGGCATTACGATCTCAACCTTCATAACAGGCTCAAGCAGCATGCAGCCGCCCTTTTCCATAGCTTCCTTGAGGGCCATGGAGCCTGCGATCTTGTAGGCCATTTCGGAAGAGTCCACCTCGTGGGTAGAACCGTCCAGCAGAGTTGCCTTGAAGTCCACCATTTCGAATCCGCCCAGAGCGCCGGAGCCTGCGGCTTCCCGGATGCCCTGCTCTATGGCGGGGATGTACTCCTTGGGAATGCAGCCGCCCACGGTCTTGTTTTCGAAGACGAAGCCTTCGCCGGGCTCCAGAGGGCTGAATTCCACTACGCAGTGACCGTACTGGCCGTGACCGCCGGTCTGGCGAACGTAACGGCCTTCGGTCTTGATGGTTCTGGTGAGAGCCTCGCGGTAAGCAACCTGAGGGTTGCCAACGCGGCACTCTACCTTGAACTCGCGTATGATGCGGTCAACGATTATCTCAAGGTGCAGCTCGCCCATTCCGGCGATGATGGTTTGGCCGGTTTCCCGGTCAACGTAGGTTTTGAAGGTGGGGTCCTCTTCAGAGAGCTTCTGAAGGGTCTGATCCAGCTTCTCCTGACCAGCCTTGGTCTTGGGCTCGATGGAGACGCGGATAACAGGCTCGGGGAATTCCATGGACTCAAGGAGCAGGGGGCGGCCCTCAACGCAGAGGGTGTCGCCGGTTGCGGTATCCTTAAGGCCTACCAGAGCAGCTATATCGCCGGCAAATACTTCATCCACTTCGGTACGGCTTGCGGCGTGCATCAGCACTATCTTGCTGACGCGCTCGCGCTTGCCCTTGGTGGAATTATATACGTAAGAGCCGGACTTGAGGGAGCCGCTGTACACGCGGAAGAAAGCAAGCTTGCCCACAAAGGGGTCAGCTACGATCTTGAATGCCAGAGCTGCAAAGGGCTCGGAATCAGAGCACTTGGTCTGAATCTCCCTCTCGCCATCCTTGCTGGTGCCCACGGGAGCGGGTACATCAAGGGGGGAGGGCAGGAAATCTACGATGGCGTTCAGCAGGGGCTGAATGCCTTTATTGCGGTAGGAAGTGCCGCAGCATACGGGAACCATGGTGTTTGCGATGGTGGCCTTGCGGATACCGGCGATGATATCCTCTTCGGACAGATCGCCCTCCTCAAGGTACTTTTCCATCAGTTCGTCATCCGCATCGGCAACTGCATCCAGCAGCAGCATGCGGTATTCCTCGGCCTGATCCCTGAGATGCTCAGGAATTTCCTCGGTACGAACATCGATGCCGTCGTTATCGTAGTACATCTCGGCCTTCATTTTAACAAGATCCACGATGCCTGCAAAGTCCGCCTCAGCGCCGATGGGCAGCTGAATGGGAATTGCGTTTGCGCCCAGACGGTCCTTCATCATCTTTACAACGTTGAAGAAGTCTGCGCCTACGATATCCATCTTGTTTACATAAGCCATACGGGGTACGCCGTACTTGGTGGCCTGACGCCATACGGTTTCGCTCTGAGGCTCAACGCCGCCCTTTGCGCAGAATACTGCAACGGCGCCATCCAGTACGCGGAGTGACCTTTCAACCTCAACGGTGAAATCCACGTGACCCGGAGTATCGATTATGTTGATGCGATGATCCCGCCAATAAGCGGTAGTGGCGGCGGAGGCAATGGTAATGCCCCTCTCCTGTTCCTGCACCATGAAGTCCATGGTGGCTGCACCTTCGTGTACCTCGCCTACCTTGTGAATCTTTCCGGTAAAGAAAAGTATACGCTCGGTGGTGGTGGTCTTGCCGGCATCAATATGGGCCATTATGCCGATATTTCTTGTTTTTTCAAGTGCCGTTTCTCTGGGCATTGTTTTGTCCTCCTTCCCGGTATGATGCTGGGCAGGCTAAGCTGCCTCGTACACTGTCCATATCCAACAGAGACGGCGTGCGATAGCACGCCGCTCATATGGGGTTTCCCAGTTTTTACCAACGATAATGTGCGAAGGCGCGGTTGGCCTCTGCCATCCTGTGGGTGTCTTCCTTCTTCTTGAAGGCGCCGCCGGCGGAATTGCAGGCGTCGAGGATTTCACCGGCAAGACGCTCCATCATGGTGCGCTCGCTGCGGGCACGTGCATAGTTTACCAGCCAACGAAGGCCCAGAGTCTGACGACGCTCGGGACGGATTTCGATGGGTACCTGGTAGGTGGCGCCGCCAACACGACGAGCCTTAACTTCCAGCACGGGCATGATGTTGTTCATGGCCTCTTCGAATACTTCCAGGGGCTCACGACCGGTCTTTTCCTTAATGATATCGAATGCGCCATAGCAGGCCTTCTGAGCGGTACCGCGCTTGCCATCCAGCATAACCTGGTTGATCAGCTTGGTTACCAGCTTGCCGCCGTAAATGGGGTCATCCAGAACTTCACGCTTGGGTATAAATCCACGTCTAGGCATATCTTAGTACCTCCTTACTTCTTGGGGCGCTTTGCGCCGTAGCGGGAACGAGCCTGCATGCGCTTTGCAACGCCTGCGGTATCCAGAGCACCGCGGATGATGTGGTAACGTACACCGGGGAGGTCCTTTACACGGCCGCCGCGGATAAGAACAACAGAGTGCCCCTGCAGGTTGTGGCCGATGCCGGGGATGTAAGCGGTACCTTCCAGACCATCGGTCAGGCGGATACGAGCGATCTTACGAAGAGCGGAGTTAGGCTTTTTGGGAGTCATAGTACGTACAGCGGTGCATACGCCGCGGCGCTGGGGGCACTGCTTCAGTATAGGGGAATTGGACTTATACTTTACCTGCTCCCTGCCCTTGCGAACCAGCTGGTTAATAGTAGGCATTAGGTTTTCTCCTTTGTTTTGATAAAAATATTTTTTCTATATATTTAAGAAAATCCTCTGCAACCCCTTGAAGAGGATATTTTCCGCAAAATTTAACCGACCCATATAAAGCAAATACGCATAGCTACTCACTTTATCATAAAAGCACAGCATGCGTATTTTACCTCATTTAGGGGCCGGTGTCAAATGTTTTTGGCCTGTTTTTTGCCTGTTTTGCTTATATATTTTCCTCTTCGCCCAAAGGCCCTGTCATAAGGCCCCGCTTGAGGGGTTCCCTGGAGAAAACAAGGCGGCTCATGTCCTTGGAAGGGCTCAGTTCAAACCAGTTGTAATCAGCAAGGCGGCTGACCTGAGGGATATCCATTGCCTTGAGCCAGGTAAGCTCGGAATACTTTTTGACCAGGGATTTTCTGGTAAGCTTGCATGCAAGCCATGCGCCGCCAACCAGCACTATGAATATCAGCAGGGGCAGGCCCATGTGAATATTGGCAATAGCTTCCCCGATGGGCTTATAGTTGAGCAGAGCCATAGCAGCTATGCCGGTGATAAGGGGAATGGTCAGATGGCGGTTGGACAGGGTATTGAACCTTCTGCGGCAGGCCTTGCAGCAGGCGATCTGCAGAGGAAGTATGGACCCTACGTCTGCCTTTACCTTCATGCCCAGCACGTTGCGCTTTTCCCTCTTGGGCTCAGGGTTACCAAGGTCTGCCATTGCATAGCAGGCAGCGGGATTCTTTTTTTCGCCCTTGCAGAACATGCACTCTTTGGATGCTATGAATTGATAAATGCCGCCTTCGGGCATCATATTCAGCACCGCATCTATATCCTGCTTAACGTCGGAAGCATTATCCTCGGATATAAAGCACTTATCGCAGCTTTCCATATTGAGGGCGCGGCAATACCTGGTGTTATAGAAGGGACAGGAGGTATTTGTGTAAATCCTTGCCATTATTCTCTCCTTTATACTCTGTTTACGACGCATGGACGGATAGTATCCGTCCATGCATAAGTTAAGTCAGTTTATTGTTCGGTTACGGCAGCTTCCTTTTCGCGAACGTCGATGTTGTGGTAGCGCCTGAGGCCAATGCCTGCGGGGATAAGCTTGCCGATGATGACGTTCTCCTTAAGGCCTACCAGAGGATCTACCTTGCCCTTGATAGCGGCTTCGGTAAGAACGCGGGTGGTCTCCTGGAAGGAGGCGGCGGACAGGAAGGAGTCGGTTGCAAGGGCAGCCTTGGTGATACCCAGAAGCTTGCGCTTTGCGATGGCGGGCTGCTTGCCTTCCATCATGGCCTTCTCGTTCTCGTTTTCGAAGGTGAAGATATCCACCAGCTCGCCGGGGAGCATGTTGGTATCACCAGCATCCTCGATCTGTACCTTGCGGAGCATCTGACGGATGATGACCTCGATGTGCTTATCCGCAATTTCTACGCCCTGGAGGCGGTATACGCTCTGAACTTCCTTGAGCATATAGGCCTGAACGCCCTTGACGCCCTTGATCTTGAGGATGTCGTTGGGGTTGATGGAGCCGTCGGTAAGCTCGTCGCCGGGCTCAACCACGTCGCCGTCCTTTACCCTAAGCTTGGAGCCGAAGGGGATCAGGTACTTGGCGGATTCGCCGTCTTCGTTGGTGATGGTGGCTTCGCGCTTCTTGCCTTCGGTAAGGGCTACCTTGCCGCCGATCTCGGTGATAACGGCCAGGCCCTTGGGCTTGCGTGCTTCGAAGATTTCAACAACACGGGGAAGACCCTGAGTGATATCGTCTGCGGAAGCAACGCCGCCGGTATGGAAGGTACGCATGGTAAGCTGAGTACCGGGCTCGCCGATAGCCTGAGCGGCGATGATACCTACGGCCTCGCCGATGTCAACGGGATTGCCGGTGGCCAGGTTTGCGCCGTAGCAGTGTGCGCAAACGCCGCGCTCGCTGCGGCAGGTGAATACGCTGCGGCAGTTTACGGTCTTGATGCCGGCTTCGACTATCCTGTCGCGGATGGCAAAGCTGATAAGCTCGTTGCTGCCCACGATAAGCTCGCCGGTATTGGGATCGTATACATCCTCTGCGGTGTAGCGGCCAAGGAGACGGTCGCCCAGAGGCTCTACTACCTTATTGCCTTCCATGATGGAGGTGATGGGCATGCCCTTTACACGCTCGCCGCGGACTTCGAAGCAGTCCACTTCATGGATGATAACTTCCTGAGATACGTCTACCAGACGGCGGGTCAGGTAACCGGAGTCAGCGGTACGCAGAGCGGTATCCGCCAGACCCTTACGTGCGCCGTGAGAGCTGATGAAGAACTCAAGAACGGTAAGGCCTTCACGGAAGTTTGCACGGATAGGCACTTCGATGATCTGACCGGAGGGGTCTGCCATCAGGCCGCGCATACCGGCCAGCTGACGGATCTGGTTCTTGCTGCCTCGAGCACCGGAGTCCGCCATCATAGCGATGGGGTTGTAGGGGTCAAGGGAGGACATCAGAACGTCGGTAACTTCGTTGGTAGCGGTTTCCCAAACCTTGATAACCTCGCTGCGGCGCTCTGCATCGGACAGCATACCGGAGTAGAACAGGTTATCGATATCCACAACTTCCTTTTCTGCCTTGGCAAGGATATCCTTCTTCTGCTCGGGAACCTGAATATCCTGGAAGCCGACGGTGATACCGCCGCGGGTGGAGTACTTGTAGCCCAGAGCCTTGATGGCATCCAGCACCTCGGAGGTGCGGGTGGGTCCAAAGCGGCGATAGCAGCGGTCTACTATGCGGCCAAGGTCCTTCTTGACTACCAGCTTGTCGATCTCAAGCTTGAACATATCGTCCAGGGTCTTGCGCTCTACATAGCCAAGGCTCTGGGGGATAGCGTCGTTGAATATGAGGCGGCCGATGGAGGTGTCGATCACCTTGCGGTACTTCTTGCCTTCAAACTCGCGCTCGATACGAACCTTTACCTTTGCCTGGAGGGTCACTTCGCCCATCTGGTAAGCCATGTAGGCTTCGTCCTGGCTGGAGAAGATCTTGCCCTCGCCCTTCTGACCGTCGCGCTGGAGAGTCAGATAGTAGCAGCCGATAACCATATCCTGAGTGGGGCTGGCAACGGGCTTGCCGTCCTGAGGCTTAAGTATGTTATTGGAAGCGAGCATGAGGAAACGGGCCTCAGCCTGTGCTTCTACGGAGAGGGGTACGTGTACAGCCATCTGGTCGCCGTCAAAGTCGGCATTGAAAGCGGTACATACAAGGGGATGCAGCTTGATGGCGCGGCCCTCTACCAGTACGGGCTCAAATGCCTGGATACCCAGACGGTGCAGCGTAGGTGCGCGGTTGAGCAGTACGGGATGCTCCTTGATAACGCCTTCCAGAACGTCCCAAACCTCGGGCTTTACCCGCTCCACCATGCGCTTTGCGCTCTTGATATTGTGGGCGTAGGCATCCTCAACAAGCTTCTTCATTACGAAGGGCTTGAACAGCTCCAGAGCCATTTCCTTGGGCAGGCCGCACTGATACATCTTCAGCTCGGGACCTACAACGATAACGGAACGGCCGGAGTAGTCAACACGCTTACCCAGCAAGTTCTGACGGAAGCGGCCCTGCTTACCCCTGAGCATATCGGACAGGGACTTGAGGGGACGGTTGCCGGGGCCGGTAACGGGGCGTCCGCGGCGGCCGTTGTCGATAAGGGCGTCAACAGCTTCCTGCAGCATGCGCTTTTCGTTGCGCACGATGATATCGGGAGCGCGCAGCTCCAGCAGCCTCTTGAGGCGGTTGTTGCGGTTGATTACCCTGCGGTACAGGTCGTTCAGGTCGGAGGTGGCAAAGCGGCCGCCGTCCAGCTGAACCATGGGGCGCAGCTCGGGAGGAATTACGGGAACAACATCCATGATGATCCACTCGGGCTTGTTGCCGGACCTGAGGAAAGCTTCTACTACTTCAAGGCGCTTGATGGCGTTGCTGCGCTTCTGGCCGGAGGAGTTGGCGATCTCGGCGCGGAGCTCGCCGTCCAGCTTTTCAAGGTCGATCTGCATAAGCAGTTCCTTGATGGCTTCTGCGCCCATGCCGGCCTTGAAGGCCTTTGCGCCGTACTGGGCCTGTGCCTCGCGGTATTCCTTATCGGAAAGGACCTGCTTGTACATGAGGCCGGTCTCGCCGGGATCGGTTACTACGAAAGCCGCAAAGTACAGCACCTTTTCCAGGGAGCGGGGGGACATATCCAGCAGCATCTTCATGCGGCAGGGGATGCCCTTGAAGTACCATATATGAGATACGGGTGCGGCCAGCTCAATGTGGCCCATGCGCTCGCGGCGCACCTTGGCGCGGGTAACTTCCACGCCGCACTTATCGCACACTACGCCCTTATAGCGTACGCGCTTATAACGTCCGCAGTGACATTCCCAGTCCTTGGTGGGTCCGAAAATGCGCTCGCAGAACAGACCGTCACGCTCAGGCTTCAGGGTGCGGTAGTTGATGGTTTCAGGTTTCTTTACCTCGCCGTAGGACCATTCCCTTATCTTTTCCGGAGAGGCAAGGCCAATCTGTATAGCATCGAAATTGGTAGGCTCAAACAATTTCTTTATCTCCCTTCGGCCTTATTTTAGTTAAATTCGTCCAGGTCTTCGCCGTCAATTACGGAGAATCCCATATCTTCGGGGGAACCCATATCCATATCCATATCTTCGTCAAAGTCGAACTCGTCAAACTCTGCAAAGTCGCCTTCGCCAGCGGGAGCGGCGGGAGCATCTTCCATGCCGGAGATGTTCACATCCATGGGAGCGGGTTCGTCATCCTCTATCAGCTCGCCGATCTTGATCTCTTCCTTGTCCTCGCTGAGAACCTTGATATCAAGGCCCAGGGACTGCAGCTCCTTGATAAGAACCTTGAAGGATTCGGGAACGCCGGGCTCAGGCACGTTTTCGCCCTTGACTATGGCTTCGTAAGTCTTTACGCGGCCAACAACGTCGTCGGACTTGACGGTGAGGATCTCCTGAAGGGTATTTGCTGCGCCGTAAGCTTCCAGCGCCCAAACTTCCATTTCGCCGAAGCGCTGGCCGCCGAACTGCGCCTTACCGCCCAGAGGCTGCTGGGTAACAAGGCTGTAGGGGCCGGTGGAGCGGGCATGGATCTTGTCATCAACAAGGTGATGCAGCTTGAGGTAGTACATGTAGCCCACGGAGATGCGGTTCTCAAAGGGCTCGCCGGTGCGGCCATCGTAAAGCACGGTCTTGCCGTCCCAGTCTCTGCCGGCCTTTACCAGCATGGACTTGATATCTTCCTCGGTTGCGCCGTCAAATACGGGGGTAGCGATGTTCCAGCCCAGGCTCTTTGCTGCCATACCAAGGTGCAGCTCCAGTACCTGACCGATGTTCATTCGGGAAGGTACGCCCAGGGGGTTCAGAACTATCTGCAGGGGAGTGCCGTCGGGCAGGAAGGGCATATCCTCTTCGGGCAGTATGCGGGAAACAACACCCTTGTTGCCGTGGCGGCCTGCCATCTTATCGCCAACGGATATCTTGCGCTTCTGGGCGATATATACGCGAACCAGTTCGTTAACTCCGGGAGGCAGCTCGTCTTTGTTTTCTCTGGTGAATACCTTAACGTCTACGATTACGCCGCCTTCGCCGTGGGGCACGCGCAGGGAGGTACCCCTGACCTCGCGGGCCTTTTCGCCGAATATCGCGCGGAGCAGGCGCTCTTCTGCAGTAAGCACGGTTTCGCCCTTGGGGGTAACCTTACCTACCAGGATATCGCCGCTGCGGACCTCTGCGCCGATGCGGATGATGCCTCGCTCGTCAAGGTCTGCCAGAGCATCTTCGCCAACGTTGGGGATATCACGGGTGATTTCTTCCTCGCCCAGCTTGGTGTCGCGGGCTTCGGTTTCATGCTCCTCAATGTGGATGGAGGTGTAAACGTCTTCCTTAACCAGCTTTTCGCTGATAAGTACGGCGTCTTCGTAGTTATAGCCTTCCCAGGTCATGAAGCCGATGAGGATATTGCGGCCCAGAGCGATCTCGCCCTGATCGGTGGAAGCGCCGTCCGCTATTACCTGGCCGGGGATTACGCGCTCGCCCTTTTCAACGATGGGACGCTGATTGATGCAGGTGCCCTGGTTGGAACGGGTGAACTTGATGATCTTGTAGGTACGGGTGTTGCCGTCGTCGCCTTCGATTACGATGCGGCTGGCGTCAACGTGCTTTACAACGCCGTGCTCATGGGCCAGCACAACAACGCCGGAGTCATGGGCAGCCTTGTATTCCATACCGGTACCCACAACGGGTGCCTCGGGCTTAAGGAGGGGAACTGCCTGACGCTGCATGTTGGAGCCCATCAGGGCGCGGTTTGCGTCGTCGTTCTCAAGGAAGGGTATCATAGCGGTGGCCACGGATACCAGCTGCTTGGGAGATACGTCCATATAGTCAACGTCGGTGGACTTAACTTCGATTATTTCATCCAGACGCCTTGCAACTACGCGCTCCTTCTCAAACCATACGTTGCCGTTGAGCTCGATGGTGGCCTCGTTTGCCTGAGCTACGATGAAATCGTCCTCTTCATCGGCGGTCAGGTATACGATATCGCTGCTGATGGACTTGTTCTTGCCGTCAACCTTGCGATAGGGGGCCTCGATAAAGCCGTAGCGATTTATACGGGCATAGGTGGAGAGGGAGTTGATCAGACCGATGTTGGGTCCTTCAGGGGTCTCAATGGGGCACATACGGCCGTAATGAGAGAAGTGAACGTCTCGAACATCGAAGGTTGCACGCTCGCGGTTAAGACCGCCGGGACCCAGAGCAGACAGCCTGCGCTTGTGGGTCAGCTCTGCAAGGGGGTTGGTCTGATCCATGAACTGGGACAGCTGGGAGGAGCCGAAGAACTCCTTGATGGCAGCGGTCACAGGACGGATGTTTATAAGGTTGGAGGGCATGGCGGTTTCGGTGTCCTGGATGGACATGCGCTCGCGGACCACGCGCTCAAGGCGGGTCATACCCACGCGGATCTGGTTCTGAAGCAGCTCGCCTACGCTCCTGATGCGGCGGTTGCCAAGGTGGTCGATATCATCGGTGCGGCCGATACCGTGGTGCATGCCCAGCAGATAGCTGATGGAGCAGGTGATATCGTCGGTGATGATATGACGGGGAATAAGGTCATATACATGGGCCTTGAGCAGAGCCTTGAAGGCTTCCTCGTCCATTCCCTCGCCTTCCTTAAGAAGGGCGACAAGAGTGGGATAATGTACCTTTTCGTTGAGGCCGGCTTCTTCGGGATCAAAATCCAGATAGCAGCCTGCGTCTACGAACAGGTTGCCCAGCACCTTTACCTTTGCGCCGTCGGGGGCGATAACATACATGCCGTGTACGCCTGCGTTCTCTATCTGCATGGCGGCATCGCGGCTGATGATTTCGCCTTCGCCGACCAGCACCTCGCCGGTGGCGGGTGCGATCACGGTCTCGGCGGCGGTAAGGCCGGAGATACGTGCGGCGATGGACAGCTTCTTATTGAACTTATAGCGGCCTACGCGGGCCAGATCATAGCGCTTGTCAAAGAACAGAGCGTTGAGCAGGCTGCGTGCGGATTCCTCTGTGGGAGGCTCGCCGGGACGCTGGCGCTTGTATATCTCGATAAGACCATCCTCGGTGGACTTGGTGGTGTCCTTTTCCAGGGTGGCCTTGAGGCGCTCGTCTTCACCCAGCAGCTCAAGAATCTGAGCATCGGAGCCATAGCCAAGAGCCCTCAGCAAAGCGGTGATGAACACCTTGCGCTGACGGTCGATCTTGACGTACATGATCTCGTTGCTGTCGGTTTCATATTCCAGCCATGCGCCGCGGTTGGGGATCACCTGAGATGCAAACAGGTGCTTGCCAACCTTATCGATGGTCTCAGAATAGTATACGCCGGGAGAGCGTACCAGCTGGGATACAATAACTCTCTCTGCACCGTTGATAATGAAGGTGCCCTGCTCGGTCATCAGGGGGAAGTCTCCCATGAATACAGGCTGCTCCTTCACTTCGCCGGTTTCTTTATTGATAAGGCGAACGGTGACCTTGAGGGGAGCGCAATAGTTTACGTCCCTCTCCTTGCACTCTTCCACAGAGTACTTGGGATGGTCAAAGTCGATGGAGTAATCTACAAATTCAAGAACGAGCTTTTCAGAATAGTCCGTAATGGGCGAAATATCGTCCAGAACCTCTCTGAGATCCTCCTCGACGAACCGCTGATAGGAATTCTTCTGAACCTCTATCAGGTCGGGCATGTCGAGAACTTCGTTGATCCGGGAGAAGCTCATGCGCTTCTTTTTGCCCATGTACACCTCATGCACCATCGTGTTCACTCCTTACTGCTGATTATTGTCATATATTGGGGGTTAAGTATAACTGCGGGTTATATCATTTGGGCGTCACTCTGGATGATAATTTCCATATTCAGGGCATAGGATACCCAGCATGTTTTTTACGGCATTTCATGCATAATAAAAAGGCATTTTACCGCAACATACCATGCTAACGCAGTATACTATTGTATCACCGCATGTCAAGGTTGTCAACAGACAAGAATGCCTTTCTTAAAAACTTTTATATTAAATTTTAAAGGTGTTTATCGGGATGCATTTTCAGCTGAGCCGGGCAAAAATCATGCGTCCTGCGGCGGTCTGCAGTACGGTGGTCACCGCCACCTCCACGGTTTCGCCCATGAGCTTTCTTCCGCCCTCCACAACTATCATGGTGCCGTCATCAAGGTAGCCCACGCCCTGACCGGGCTCCTTGCCTTCCTTGACTATCTGGATGACCATCTCCTCGCCGGGCAGAGCAACGGGCTTTACGGCGTTTGCCAGCTCGTTGATATTCAGCACCGGCACATTCCTTACGGCGGCCACCTTATTCAGGTTGTAATCGTTGGTGACCACAACGCCGTTCATATCCGCGGCAAGGCGTATCAGCTTGGAATCCACCTCGGCAACGTCCTCATAGTCATTGCTGACTATCTTTATGGGAACATATTCGTTTTCCTGCATGCCCTTGAGGATATCCAGTCCCCTTCTGCCCCTGTTGCGCTTAAGGGTATCCGAGCTGTCTGCAATATGCTGAAGTTCCTGCAGCACAAAAGCCGGCACTATGAGGCTGCCCTCTATTATGCCGGTGGCACAGATGTCCGCTATGCGCCCATCGATTATTACGGAGGTATCCAGCAGCTTTGGCCTCGCCATGCCCGCCTTCAGCCTGCCCTTCGGGGCGGCGGGAAAGCCGCTGATATCCCCCCTGCGCTTGCTCATTACCGACCAGCCCAGATAGCCGAACAGCACATACAGTATGACATCCAGAATAAAGCCCAGCCATGCAGGCTTTACGGCTGAGGTAAGGGTACTGGCAAGGAACGCGATAACAAGGCCCGTAATAAGACCCAGCACGCAGTAAACCACATCATCCGTGGCCATACCGGAAAGATGAGCTTCGAGCCTTCTTATGAATGCGGCTGCCGCATCAATGAGCTTTGGGGAAAAAATATAAAAAATAATTGCAAAAATAATGCCCGCTGCTGCAAAGATGAGAGCAAGTCCCCATGTGTACATCACATCGTACAGGCTGAGATAGCCCAGGGACACAATAATACTGTCCACCGCAATCACAAGTCCCGCTCCCGCCGCAGCTCCCGCTATGGCAAAGATGATCCTTGCGATCTTTTTAGCCAATATTCTTTTTTCTCCTTTTTTATTTATTTGAAACACAAAAGATGCAAGAGCCGTATCCTTACGGCCTTACACCTGTGCGGTTCCCTCAAGGGAGAATATTATTATCCTATAACTTCTCTCAGTTCGTCAATATCCCTGCCGCTGGCGGCGCTCAGCTCTGCAACCAGCACCTGACGGGCAGTGATGAGCATTTTTCGGTCGCCTGCGGAGAGGCCCTTCTGCATATCCCGCTTTTTCAGGCATTTTACCACGTCCGCAACGTCATAAATATCCCCGCCCTTAAGCTTGGCAAGGTTGTCCCGATAGCGCTGATTCCAGTTGTCGCTTTCCTTGCAGGGTTCGTCTGACATGTATTTTAATATGGAAGCACACTGCTCCGGCTCTATTACCCTGCGCAGGCCAACGCTCTGAGCGGAATTGACCGGCACCATAGCGGTAAGCCTGGAGGTGAAGAAGCGCAGTACATAATACCGGGTTTTTTCGCCCAGTACGGTTTTTTCCTCTATGCCTTCCACCACACCCACTCCATGCATGGGGTAGCAGACGCTTTCACCTATCTGGAACACGGTAGCCTCCTGTTCTTTGGTCGGTGTGGAACATATGTGCATGCTTCTATATATTAATATACTATCCTTCAATCCTGCTGTCAATCGAAAAAAGCCCTAAACACCTTGATTTTTTCGGTATTTTACCGGATTTTTGCCATCTTTTTCCTATCCTCTTCCGGATATGGCCGCCCTCTCTATCAGCAATGACGGACTGCCCACGCAGCTGCCGCCCGGCATGGAAAAGCGCAGATCTGCCCCGACAGCCTCCACGCTGTTCATAAGGCCGATAAAATCGCCGCTTACAGTTATCTCATTCACAGCACGAACATCCCTGCCCCCTTCAATAAGCCTGCCCTTGCAGAGGAGGGAAAATCTTCCGCTTACGGAATTGACGCCCGCATGCATTCCGGAAAAATCCGTAATAAGCAGGCCATCCCCCATCCTTGCGATAAGCTCATCCAGGGTGCCTTCCCCCGGCTCAATGAAGAAATTGCTGGGCCGCACGCCGACAGGTGAGCCTGCGCTGCCCCGCCCGCCATTTGAGGTGGAAGCCACCCCTGCCTTTTTTGCAGTTTTAAGGTTGTGAAGGAAGGTCTTCAGTATGCCCTTTTCCACCACTGCAGTCTTTACAGAGGGCACGCCCTCATCGTCAAAGGCGCTGGGGTTTGAAGGATGCAGCGGGTCATCCGTTATGCTGACAAGCCCGGAGCCTATGCTCTGCCCTTCCATTCCCGCAAGGGGAGAAAGGCCCTTCTGGGCCGCATCTGCGGAAAACATTCCGCAAAAAGCCCCCAGCAGGCTTGCCGCCGCATCGTTTCGCAGTATTATTTTGTATTCCCCGGGAGCAACGGGCGCTGCGCCCAGCTGGGCGATCGCCTCCTCCACGGCTTCCTTGGCGCAGTCCGCAATATTCGCGGCCTCTCCGTCCACGCGAAAAGCAAAGCCGTCGCGGACTTCGCCCTCCTGCTCCAATACAGGCTCCACATAGCAGCCGGACACGTGATCGCTGCGCTCCGCTTCAAGGCCGTTGGTATTGTATATGGCAAAGCTGCCCTCTGCGGAAAACACACGGCAAACCGCGACCCGCTTTGTCCGCCCGTCTATGGCAAGGGCTTCCCTTTCCAGCGCCTTGCACAGCTCTATTTTGTCCGTCTCCTCCATGCCGGCAAAGGCATCGGGCTTTTGCTGTACCTGAGGATATACGGCGGGCTCCGCCATGGGATGCTCATCCTCGCTGCCCACGCTCTTTGCGCTGTCTATTGCCTCTTCCACAAGGCTGAGGGCATCATCTGCCGCCTCGGTGTAGGCGTAGCCGTTTTTCCCGTTGAGCTGTACCCGCAGGCCAAGGGCAAAGGTGGAGCTGACGCTGTAATCCTCCACCTCGCCGCCAAGCACTCCTGCGCCGAAATCCCGGTTATCGGTTATGCATACCTCTGCCCCGTCGCAGCCATTGTCCATGGCGCATTTGAGCAGTTCCTTTGCAAATGCCTTTATGTCCTTCACAGGCTGCCTCCCTTTCCGCCGACAGTAATGCCGGATACCCTTATTCTGGGCTGACCGACGTTTGTGGGCACGCTGCCGCTCCTTGAGCCGCACATACCGTGACCCATCCACATATCCCGCCCCACGCGGTCTATCTTCATCAGCACCTCTGCGCCCCGGCCGATAAGCGCCGCTCCCCGCACAGGGCAGTAAATTTTTCCGTCCTTTACCCAGTAGCCCTCAAGAACGGAGAAGTTGAATTCGCCTGTAAGGGGATTTACCGAGCCGCCCCCCATGCGCGCCGCAAAAAGGCCGTCGCCCATGGTGCGTATCATTTCTTCTTCGTCATCCTCGCCGGGGGCAATGAATGTATTGGTCATGCGGGAAGTGGGGGCGTATTCATAGCTTTGCCGCCTTGCGCTGCCTGTCATGGGATGCTCCATCAGTCGGCTGCCCAGCCTGTCCACAAGATAGCTTTTCAGTATGCCGTTTTCTATCAGCACATTGCGCTGTGAGGGATTGCCCTCGTCGTCGCAGCCGATGCTGCCCCATTCTCCCTCAAGGGTGCCGTCGTCTATGGCGGTCACCTTATCGCCTGCGATCTTCTGGCCCATCTTGCCGCAGAATTCCGAATTCCCCCTGCCTACAGATGTAGCCTCAAGGGAATGTACACAGGCTTCATGGAGAATAACTCCGCCAAAGCCGCCGTCTATGGCAACGGGCATATATCCTGCGGGACACTCAGGCGCATGCAGCATTGTTACTGCGGTTTTTGCAGCAATCTCTCCTGCCGCCGCCGGGTCTATCAGTTCATACGCCTCAAAGCCCATGCCGTATGCAGGCCTGTCGCTTCCGGTCTGATATTCCTTGCCGTCGGTTGCCACCGCGTCAAAGGAAAGACGGGTGCGGGGACGGCGATCCTCCGCCCACACTCCCTCGGAATTGCATATCAGCACCTTTTTATCCGTATCAAAGTAGCTGGCGCTTACCCTGTTTATCTCCTCCGATACCGCCCTTGCGGCATTTGTTCCCTCAAGAAGCAGAGCAATGCGCTTTGCGTTGTCTATG
This sequence comes from Clostridia bacterium, assembly GCA_045603585.1. Lineage (GTDB taxonomy): Bacteria > Bacillota > Clostridia > Christensenellales > CAG-138 > SFEL01. Next base: position 9,435 of record JAZUMK010000061.1, on the reverse strand, counting down.
GTGGAGAAGGGAATGCGGTATTTGCCATTGCCGTGACGGATATCGGTCAGATGGCTTATTTCCGCTCCCTTGCCGCTGATTATGGCGGAGGCTCTGCGTGCAGTATCCAGCAGCGCCTCAAGGGAGGTATCCACCGTATAGGCATAGGCGGACTTTGTGCCGGACAGCACCCGAACGCCTGCGCCCTTCTTGCGGCTGTATGCGGCGTTTTCCACCACGCCCTGCAGCATGGATATGCTGTGGCTTTCTCCATCCTCCATATAAAGCTCGGCAAAGTCGCCCCCTGTTTTAAGGGCCTCTGCCAATACCGCTTCCGCGCTGCTCCTGCTTATCATTCACTGTCCTCCAGTTTTCCCTGATTGATGTGATTCTGGCGTATTTTGCCCTCGTTGCCGAGGGAGCCGGGTATGTAGTATTTATGCCCCTTTACGCTGGGGGGCATGTATTCCTGCGCCACAACATGGCCGGGATAATCGTGGGGATATTTGTATCCCTTGCCATGGCCCAGCTTGTCCGCTCCGTAAAAATGGGCGTCCCTGAGGTGTATGGGCACAGGCTGATCGGGTATGCTCTTTGCCTCTGCAAAGGCCATGTCCTTCGCCATTACCACGGAGTTTGACTTTGGGCTTTCGCAGATGAATATTATGGCCTGAGTTATGGATAGGCCCGCCTCAGGCATACCGATAAATTCCAGCGCCTGAGCCGCCGCAACCGCCTGTACCATGGCCTGGGGATTGGCAAGGCCAACATCCTCCGAGGCGTGGGCAATAAGCCTGCGGCATATTATGCGGGGATCCACGCCCGCGTATATCAGCCTTGCAAACCACGCTATTGCCGCATCGGTATCTCCACCCCTGAGGCTCTTGCAGAAGGCGGACAGCATATCGTAAAAATGCTGATCGTCGCAGTTGATGACCTTTTGCTGTATGCTTTCGGCGGCGATATCCCTGTTTACCCTTATTATGCCGTCCTCATCCTTGGGGGTGGTGAGTATGGCCAGCTCTATTGCATTGAGGGCGCAGCGCACGTCTCCGTTTGCGGTGCGGGCGATATGCTCAAGGGCATCCTCATCCACTTCCGCATTGTATCTGCCCATTCCCCGCTCTTCGTCCTTTATGGCATGGCGCATACATTCCTTCACATCCTCCACCGTCAGCGGATAAAACTGGAATGCGCGGCAACGGGAAACAATAGCCCCCGTCATGGATATCATGGGGTTTTCCGTGGTGGAGCCTATGAATTTTATTATGCCCCGCTCAAGGGCAGGCAGTATGCTGTCGCTCTGGGCCTTGCTCCAGCGATGGCACTCATCCAGCAGCAGATAGGTTTCCCTGCCGTAAAGCTTAAGATTTTCCTCCGCCCGGGCGATCACCTCGCGGACCTCCTTTACGCCGGAGGTTACCGCATTGAGCTTTTCAAAAAGAGAGCCAGTGGTATTGGCGATGATTGCGGCAAGGGTGGTCTTTCCGCAGCCGGGCGGGCCGAAGAATATGCTGGACTGGAGGGAATCGGTTTCGATTGCCCTCCTGAGAAGCTTTCCTTTGCCTACTATATGCTGCTGTCCGTAAAATTCCTCAAGGGTGCGGGGGCGCATTCTGTCCGCAAGGGGAGCGCGCTTTGCCGCCGCGTCGGTAAACAGATCCATTATGGATACCGTCCTTTGCTATAACTTTGCTGTTTGATGGGACATTTCCCCAAGTAAATTATAGCACGAAGGTGGCTGTCAATTCTACCTGTTCTGTTCCGCTGTTATATCCCCATCCGCAGGATATTCCCTGTTTGCCCCCGCAATGCGGCGATACATCATCAGCAGCTCATGGAATCGGCTCTGCTGCTCCATAAGCTCCTGCTCCTGCAGCTGTATCTTTGAGCGAAGCTCCGCTATCACCGTCTTGGCTGCGGCTTCCCTGCGCTTTGCTTCGGATGCGTCGCTGATAAGCCTTTCAAGGCCCTCCATAAGGTTCTCAACCTCAATGCCGCCTATATCCTCCGGCCTGTTTGCCGTCTTTTCCCGGCGATATTTCCTTCTGCCGTAGGGATCAAACTCCACTCCCTCTGCACGCAGCTCCGCGGCCACCTGTTCCACAAGCTTGGGGCGGTTTTTCAGCAGCGCCCTGTATTTATTCTGATACCTCAGCATCGCCTTGTTGTCTCCGCCGCCCATGCTCATGGTGCAGGCCCGGACGGATATACCGTTTGCCTGTGCGCTGAGCACTGTGCGAAGCAGCTGACGTATCTCCTCCTCGCTGAAGGGAACAAAGGCTCCCGCGTGCAATGCGGAGGTGCTGAGGTCCTTTTCCTTAATGCGGGCATAGTAAAAATTCCTGATGCTGTTTGGCTTGCGGCCTGTGGCCCTGGCCACCGCTTCAAATACCTTCTTAAGGGGTTTGCCGGTGCTTTCGCTGTTTTCTATTTCCTTAAAAAGCAGTTCTTCCTCTTCGGGTCTCCAGCCGGCGCGGCCCCGCTGTGATTTATTCATACCAATTCCTCCAGGGTTGTATTTGTGCTGCTATTATTTCCCATTGCAGCCCCATGCATACATTTACAAAAAGAAAAGCCAAAGCAAATATATGCTTCAGCTTTTGTAGGTTAAATATTATGCTGCATTTGTATTATCTATACCCGCCATGCAAAAAGCCGCCGGCAAAAGCCGACGGCTCTATTATTACATATGAGGCTTTCCATCCGCATTTGGCGAAATACGCTGCGTTACATTTCCAGGCTGCCGGTGGTGCGGGGGAAGGGCAGTACGTCGCGGATGTTTGCCATGCCGGTTACATACATTACCATGCGCTCAAAGCCCAGACCGTAGCCTGCGTGCTTTACGCCGCCGTACTTGCGAAGGTCAAGATACCAATCGTAATCCGCTGCGTTGAGGCCCATTTCTTCCATGCGCTGCTCCAGCACCTCAAGGCGCTCTTCACGCTGGCTGCCGCCGATGATCTCGCCTACGCCGGGAACCAGCAGATCTGCTGCGGCAACGGTCTTGCCGTCGTCATTCAGGCGCATATAGAATGCCTTGATGTCCTTGGGATAATCGGTAACGAATACGGGACGCTTGTAAACCTGCTCGGTAAGATAGCGTTCGTGCTCGGTCTGCAGGTCTGCACCCCATTCAACGGGATATTCAAAGGATGCGCCGCTGTTCTTGAGTATCTCAACCGCCTCGGTGTAGGTGATGCGGGCAAAGTCGCTGTTGGCAACGTTGTTGAGACGCTCCAGCAATCCCTTATCCACAAAGCTGTTGAAGAAATTCAGCTCGTCGGGGCAGCGTTCCATTACAGTGCGGATGATGTACTTTACCATGGCTTCCGCAACATCCAGATAGCCCTTCAGGTCGCAGAAGGCCATTTCGGGCTCTACCATCCAGAACTCTGCGGCGTGGCGGGCAGTGTAGCTCTGCTCGGCGCGGAAGGTGGGGCCAAAGGTGTAGATATCGCGGAAAGCAAGGGCATATGCTTCGCCGTACAGCTGGCCGCTTACGGTGAGGTTTGCGCTGGTGCCGAAGAAATCCTTGGAATAGTCAACTGCGCCGTCCTCGGTCTTGGGCAGGTTGTCCATATCCAGAGTGGTTACGCGGAACATCTCGCCTGCGCCCTCACAGTCGCTGGCGGTGATGATGGGGGTGTGGACATACAGGAAGCCATTGTCATCGAAGAAGCGATGAATAGCCTGAGCCACAACATTGCGTACGCGGAAGGTGGCCTGGAAAGTATTTGTGCGGGGCCTGAGATGCTGCATGGTGCGCAGATACTCAAGGCTGTGGCGCTTCTTCTGCATGGGATAGCTGCTGTCGCAGAGACCTTCGATGGTGATTTCATTTGCCTTTACCTCAAAGGGCTGCTTTGCCTCGGGGGTAAGCACAAGAACGCCCTGCACCCTGATGGCACAGCCGGTGTTTATCTTGCGAAGGGTCTCTTCGGGTATATTATTCTCATAGACTACCTGAACGTTCCTGAAGCAGGAGCCGTCTGCCAGCTCGATAAAGCCGATATTCTTGCTGTCGCGTACGGTACGCACCCAACCGGCAATTTCCACTTCGCCCGCGTACTTTGCGGGATCCTTCATAAGTTCGCACAGTCTTATCATGAGAAACCTCCAATATAAAAAACAATCATCTGACATTATAATCCCGCCGTGACTATTTTGCAAGGCAAAGGGTGAACAAACCGGCCACAAAACCGCAGTTCTGTCTATATTTTCGTCTCAATGGATATTTTCCCCTTCCGTAAACATAAAAATAATCACAATTCATACCCGGAGGCCCTATGTATCAATCCCCTGTTCCCCTTATAGTAATACGCTCGGAGTTTCATTCCCTTATTGAGGTAAACGGACAGATACTGGGAGAATGCTGCCCCGGCTCCCATGTGGCAATGCCTGCGGGGGATACTGGGGATTATTATATCTGTGCCACGCCTCTGAATATGGCAGGCTTCCCCACATTGCGAAAGCTTACCCTGCAGCAGGGGACTGCCCTGCCTCCTCAGGGCGACAATGTGGAGCTTTGCGCCTGGCCCGGCGGAGTATATGAGGTGAGCTTTGTGGGCGGAAGCAAAGCCGTACAGCCGGCCGATTTCCCAACTCAGCTGGATCAGCTGAGCTTTTCCTGCGGCCGCACCCGCCGCACCCTCACCCTTTATCGGGAAGGCGGTATCCGGCTGCTGATCGAGGACGACGCGCGTTCCTCCTGCATTTCCCTTGGACAGGGGGATTACGGTACCCTTGCCCTGTACACCGCCGCATCAAGGCAGTTTGCCGCCGTCACCACCCACGATAAAGACCTCTCTCACCTGCTTCTGCTGGACAGCAATAACGATGCGGTACTGGAAATATCCGCAAACGAGATATTTCTTGAGCAGGACTGCATCGCCGCAATACAAAACATGAACACCTCCATGGGGCATCAGCGGCGAACAAAATACGTATACTCGGCAGGTGAATTTTCGGCCGGTTGTACAGAAACCGGCTTTTTCACCCGCAGCTATGCTTTTCCAAACAGCAGCGCCATGCTGATACTGGCCTTTGCAGAGGCTGTGCGGGAGGGCTTTGAGAAGGAAGCGCTGAGCTATCTTTCCCCTGGTCTCAGACAAAGCACGTCTTTTGGCGAAATAAGGGATTTCCTGGGAAATTATCACACCTGCCGCCCGCCCCTTTCGGATAAAAGCGGCGCGCTGCTGGGCCTCATATCCATAGAAGGAAACAGGCTCAGCAGCGCGCGTCTGTATGAGTTCAGTTTTGAAGATGGGCTTATCTCGGACATAGCCGAGGTGTGATTTTACAGTATAACCTGTTCGTTTATCACTATGCTGAATTCCATGCCCAATCGCTCGGCGGCCTTGCGGCACAGCAGCATGCGGCCCATGAATATCTCAAAGTAATCCATCACGGCACAGAAGTCCGTATCGATGGTAAGCACAAGGGTAATGGTTCTGGATTCCGCATCTATGATAAGGTCGCTCTTTTTTACAGAGTAATTTACCCTGTCATGTATGTCGAAATCCTCTTTTTTCATATTGCGCACGCGGGTATAGCGCACGTCGCCCTTGTCCGCAAGTATCAGCGCAGCGGCAATATCGCTTACCGGCCTTGCCGTTCCCTCGTCGTGATTGCCTATGGCGGTGATAACATCCGCGATATCCTCAGGGTCCATGCCCATGTGATCCAGTATGCGGAAGGCCATTACGGCGCCGCTCTGGGCATGATCCGCCCTGTTTACAACGTTGCCTATGTCATGCATGTAGCCTGCGATCTCCGCAAGCTCCTGTTCCCGCTCGCTTCTGCCCAGCGCCTTGAGTATGCGCTTTGCTTCCACTGCAACCTTGGTAACATGGGCAAAGCTGTGCTCGGTATAGCCAAGGGCGGTAAGGGATTCATCCGCCTTTTTGATATATGTGCGGATAACGGGGCTGTTTTTTACCTGTTCAGCAGTAATATGCATAAATTACATCCTTTCCACAAACGCCGTCATGATGCTTTCAAACCGTTCTGCTGCCGCTTCCCCCGCGGCGATCACCTCATCCCCTGACAGGGGCTGATCCAGCACGCCGGCTGCCATATTGGTAACCAGAGATACGCCCAGTATCCTCATGCCCATCTGGTTTGCCGCGATAACTTCCGGGACGGTGCTCATGCCCACCGCATCTCCGCCAAGGGTGCGTATGGCCCTTATCTCGGCGGGGGTTTCGTACTGGGGGCCTGTCATGTAAAAATACACGCCCTCTTCCACATTGTCCCCAAGGTCTGCCGCCGCCTGCTTGAACAGCCTGCGGTATTCCTTATCAAAGGCGTAGGTCATATCCGGGAACCTCTCGCCGAATTCCGGAATGTTCTCCCCGATGAGGGGATTGCCAAGGGTAAACTTGATATAGTCGCTCATCACCATAAGGGTGCCGCCGGCAAACTTAAGGTTTACGCCGCCTGCCGCATTGGTCACGATGAGCTTCTTTACGCCCAGCAGCCCTGCCACACGCACAGGATATGCCACCTCTTCCATGGTATGGCCCTCGTAGGCATGAAGACGGCCCTGCATCATAAGCACATTCTTGCCGCCAAACCTGCCTGCAACAAACCTGCCCACATGGCCGATGGCAGTGCTGCGCTTAAAGTAGGGTATGTCCCCATAGGGTATGCATATGGGCTGCTCCACCTTCTGAGCAAGGCCGCCCAGACCGCTGCCCAGTATCATCAGCAGTTCCGGCTCAAAGCCGTCCAGACATTCACGAATGTATCGGGCACTTTCTTGGTATTGGTGGAAAGTGTACATGTTATACCCTCCTTGGCATTGATTTTTATTTTTGATATGTATTTATTAAAACACAAAGGCACATTCAAAGCACAGCGCCTCGCCTATGTAGCCTGCAACTGTATGGCTGTTTTCGCTCCGGCCTCCGTAAAGGGTAATGGTATCCCCCATTTTCGCTTCCTTTACGAAATTTATAGCAAATTCCTTAAGCTCCCCTTCGAACAGCTCCATGGGCAGCACATCACATGCCATATCCCCATAAACCGAGTTATTCACATGGCCGTTGCCGTCAAGGTCGGAATACACCACCCTGCGCTCCCCCAGCAGTTCCATGCTCTCAGGATGCTTCAGCTTATCCGGCTCGCCCACCGGTATCTCGATATCCTCGTGGTTCTGTATTTCGTAGGGAAAAGAGGAAGGCCTGAGTATTCTTCGGGTATTGGGATCGCAGAGTATCCACGCGGAACGGCCGGCAATTATCTGCTCTCCCTTTTCATCCTCAATTATGTAATCCCTTATGCAGAAGGGACCCGCAAGCCTGCGCTCATATGTAATCAGCTTTACACGCTCCTCTGCGCGTATGTTTCGCTTAATGGAAAACCTTACTCTTGATACAAGGAATACATACCCCTCTTCTGCCAGCTTATCATGGGGCAGGCCTCTGTCGCCATAATCCTCCCCCGCAAGGTCGGAGGTAAGGCAAAGCAGCTCGGAGGGCTTGAGCCGCTGGGTAAAATCGCACATGGAGAAGGATATCTCCTGAATTTTCTCATATATACCGTTCTGTCGGCGCATTCTATGCACTTCCTTTTGCAGAGTATGATTTTATTATACAGTTTTTTGCCCTATTGTACCAGAGTACATCCAAAGGACCTTATTTTTGTAACGTGACAGCAGCCCTCGCCAAACACTTCTTCCATTCCCCATCGGAAAGCTTCCACCCTGTCGCAGGGCACATATGCCTGCACAGTGCCTGCAAAGCCGCCGCCATGCACCCTGATGGCTCCTGTGCCATTCAGCAGCCTTTTGCCAACCGCTATGGCGACAGCTATGGCCTGGTTTCGCGTGTCTGCGATTGTCCAGTTGTTCTGCAACAGCGTTGCGGAGGATACTCCCGATTCATTCACAAGGCTCAGAAACCTGTCAAAGTCTCCCTGCTCAAGGGCTTCCGCCTGCATCGCCGCCCGCCTGTCATCCTGATAAAAGTGCATTGCCCTCAGCACCGCCCTGTCCCCCAGGGCAGAACGCAGCGGCTTTATATTCGCCATGAACTCAGTTTCCTTCACATCCCGCAGCACTTTGCCGCCAAAATATTCTGCAACCGACCTCATCTCAGCGGTCACTGCGGCATAGTCTGCCGACAGATCCGCATGGCTGGAGCGGGTGTCGACTATGCACAATGCATACCCGCAGGAGGCAAAATCATACTCCACCCTGCGAAGGGCAGGCTGCTCAGGGTCTGCAAAGTCTATTGCGGCAATGCCCCCTGCAGCGCAGGCCATCTGGTCCATCAATCCGCAGGGCTTGCCGAAAAATTCATTTTCGGCATAGCGGCCAGCCTTTGCAATATCCGTAAATGTCAGCTTATCATCGCAGCAAAAATGATTCATTATGCTGCCCAGCAATACCTCAAAGGCGGCGGATGACGACAATCCCGCCCCCACGGGCAGCCGGGATGAAAGGTATATATCCATACCGCTCAAAGCATATCCCATACCCTTTATGGCGGAGGCCACACCCCTGACAAGAGCTGCGGAGGTATTCTTCTCATTTTCAGCCGGCCAAAGCTCACGGAGAGACACCCTAACCTCTTCAAAGCCCGCCGATGTTACCCGTATATATTCGCTGTCATTGGGTGCGGCGCAGGCAAGGATATCCATATCCACGCTGCCGCACAGCACACGTCCGCGCTGGTGGTCGGTATGATTGCCTCCAAGCTCGGTGCGGCCGGGGCTGCTGAACAGCGCCGCAGGAATATCATCACAGGCATGAAACGCCCTTTTAAACCCTTCGATTGCTTCCACGGCCCTTTTCCCTGCGGCATAGATGCACGCCTGCTCCGCCCCGTAAAGCTCTGCAAGTTTGCCGTCCGATTTTCCTTTCAGCAGTGCGGTTTTAATTTCACCCAATGAATACATAACAGACCTCATAATATCCGGGGATGTGATTGGAAATATATGCATTAATTATAAACCAAATAGGACTGCGCCGCCACATTCCCGCATAAAAGATTTGCGCTGCGCCCTCCGGGTGATGATATTCCCCGACTAAAACAAAAAACACCCGATTGGGTGCCGGCAAAAGGCAGGAGGCACCACACAGGCGCGGGAGACGCGCCTGCACGCGGCCTGCGGGCCGCAGCCGGATGGGCTGCGCCCTCCGTGCGCTGATATTCCCCGACTAAAACAAAAAACACCCTGTTGGGTGTTTTTTGTTTTAGTGGAGGCACCACCCGGAATCGAACCGGGGATGAAGGTTTTGCAGACCTCTGCCTTACCGCTTGGCCATGGTGCCGACTATCATATAAAAAATGGAGCGGGAGACGGGGCTCGAACCCGCCACCTCCGCCTTGGCAAGGCGGCGCTCTACCAAATGAGCTACTCCCGCAATATGGTGCCTCAGAGTGGACTTGAACCACCGACACAGGGATTTTCAGTCCCTTGCTCTACCAACTGAGCTACCGAGGCAAA
>JAZUMK010000060.1:0-9741 GCA_045603585.1 Clostridia bacterium | reverse complement strand
TTGGCAGGATACGATATGTTGCCTGAGCTGATATCCGACATGAGGAAATAATAAAAATCAATAATAACAACGGCAAGGTACTTATGATACCTTGCCGTTTTGCATTTTATTGTGTTTTTATTCCTGATTGGTAAGCTCTTCCAGCCTTTGCTGTGCCTGCTCCCATGCGGCATAAAGCTCATCTATTGCAGCCTGCTGTTCTTCCGCCTGCTTTGCAAGCTCTGCGGATTTTACATAGTCCGTTGCCACGGCGGGGGAGGCCAGCAGGGCATTTAGCTCTTCCAATTTTGACTCCGCATCAGCTATGCGTTCTTCGGCGCGGCGAACTTCGCCGTTTGCCCGGTTGATAAGGCTTTGCCGTTCCTTTTGCGCCTTGTAGGTGTTGGGTTTTTCCTGCTGAGCTTCTGTGATGGGAGCCTCCTTTATCCTGCGCTCGGAGGCTTCAAGGAAATCATCATAGCCGCCGATGTATTCAGTAAGCCCATCCTTTTCCATGTACAGCACCCTGTCCGCAAGGCGGTTCACAAGGTAGCGGTCATGGGTGACGATAAGCATGGTGCCGTCGTATTCGTCCAGTGCGTTTTCCAGCGCCTCCCGTGAGGATATATCCAGATGGTTGGTAGGTTCGTCCAGCAGCAGAAGATTTGCCCCGGAAAGCATCAGCTTCAGCAGCTGTACCCTTGCCTTTTCACCTCCGGAAAGGGAGCTGACCTGCTTGAATACGTCATCGCCCCTTATCAGGAAGGCGGCGAGAGCGGTACGTACGTCGGTCAGATCCATCCGGGGGTAGGTGCTGTGTATTTCTTCAAGGGCGGTGCTGTTTGGGTCAAGGGAGGTCATAGTCTGCTCGTAATAGCCGGGCTGAACCTTTGCGCCGAGGCGTACTGTGCCTGCGTCGGCGGTTTCCCTGCCCATGATTATCTTCATAAGGGTGGTTTTGCCGCAGCCGTTTGGCCCAAGGAGGAATACCCGCTCGCCCTTGCGGATGTGCATGGAAGCACCGCTGAATATGGGCTTTTCATATGCCTTGGCAACATCCTCTGTGATAAGCACATCGTTGCCGCCGGTTTCCTTGGCGGTAAAGTGAAAATGTATGGATGCGGTGTCCTTTTCAGGCTCCACAAGCTCTGCCTTAAGCCGCTCTATCTGCTTCTGCTTTGCGGCGGCGGTGATGAAGTTGTGGGCCTGTCCCCAGCGGCGCTGCTGCTCCACAACTCCCTCAAGGCGGCGAATTTCCTTCTTCTGATTGAGATAGTGCCGTCTGAGTATTTCGTTATTGGAGCTCATCAGCTCAATGTGGCGGGAATAGTTTCCGTTTGAGGAAAACAGCCTGCCGTTTTTTATCTCCATGGTGCGGTTTGTGACTCTGTCCAGAAAGTAGCGGTCGTGGGATATTACGATGAATGCATTGGGATAGCTGCGGAGAAAATCCTCCAGCCAGGTTACGCTCTGTATATCCAGATGGTTGGTGGGTTCGTCCAGCAGCAGCAGTTCTGCGCCGGAAAGCAGCATCTTTGCAAGCTGGGCTTTGTTGCGCTGGCCGCCGCTCATGTCCGAAAGGGGCTTTTCCATTTCCGATTCGGTAAAGCCAAGGCCGGAAAGGGTGCTGCGTACTCTGCTGCGGAATGTGAGGCCCCCTTCCCGCTGATATCTTTCATTCAATGACTGCTGGCGGGCGATAAGGGCGGAAATATCCTCAGCGCCTTCTGAGATGGCGGCGGATATCCGTTCCAGCTCTTCTTCCATGCGGATAAGCCCGTCAAAGGCCTCTATGGCGGATTCATACAGAGTGGCAGAGGTGTTTTCCACATTCTGCCGCATAAAGCCCAGCCGGGCTTCCTTATGCTTCATCACGGTACCGGAATCCGGGGATTCCTCACCTGTAAGTATGCGGAAAAGAGTGGTCTTGCCGCATCCGTTGACACCCACAAGGCCCACCCTGTCTCGAGGGGCTATTTCGAAATTGATCCCGTCAAAAAGCAGGCGGGATGAATATGATTTGCTTATGCCGCTGGCGGCTATCAATGCCATGGTAAGTTTGTTCCTTTGCTCATAATCTACCAAATATACATTATACAGCAAATGTCGCTTCTGCGCTATAAGCATATGCGCCTTGATAATGGACAAAATACGACAATATGGGTTATAATAATTAACATGGAAAACCATGACAACAATCAGAAAAAACAGCGTCTCAATATGGAAAAGCGCAAAAGCTTTTTCCGGCGCATCCGCATACCTCTGCTGACGACGGCAGGCCTTTTGCTGACCGCCTTTGTTTTCATCCCCGCATCCTTTGATATTCTGGGATTGAACCCTGTGGTGGTGCAAATAGCGGAAGAAATGGTGCATCTGCCGGAGCCTACCCCTGTGCCTGCGGCAACTCCTGCTGCGGAGCAGACGGCTGAGCCGGAGCTTTATCGCCTGCTTAAGGTGGGCGATACGGACCCCATGGTTGCCAATATACAGGAGCGGCTTGCTGAGCTGAACTATATCGACGGCGACGAGCCTTCCGAAACCTTCGGCGAGCCTGTTGCGGCTGCATTGCGCCGTTTTCAGCGGATACATCACATGACGGAAACCGGCGAAGCGGATCCCCTTACCCAGGAAATACTCTTTTCCCATGAGGCGGCATATTATCGCCTGCAGCAGGGAGATGAGGGTGAGGACGTGGAATCCCTTCAGGAGCGGCTCTTTGAGCTGGGCTATGAGGTGGAAAAGAAAAACGGCTATTTCGGCGTTGCCACTGCCAAAGCCCTTTCCTCATTCCAGACCAGAAACAAAATAGAATCCACCGGTATAATGGATACCGATACGGCGGATATACTATACTCCAACAACGCGCGGCCAAAGGTGGATCCCACACCCACCCCCACACCTAAGCCAAAGACCACCCCCAAGCCCAAGGTGACACCCAAGCCGGAAACAAACTCCGGCGTGGGCACCACCAAAACCGCACCTCCCACAAATAACCAAAGCGGCGGCGGCAGCGTTGCTGAAGCCACAGGCGATGTGAGCGGCTTTATCGCCACCGCGAAGGCACAGCAGGGCAAGCCCTATATTCTGGGCGACGAAGGCCCCAACAGCTTTGACTGCAGCGGCCTTGTTCACTTCAGCCTCAATGCAAACGGCGTGAAGGTTGGCCGTATGAGCGCCAAGAACTACGCAAAGATAGACAGCTGGGAAACCATCTATTCCACCTCCGATTTGAGGACAGGCGATCTGCTGTTCTTCCGCAGCGATTCCAGCGAAGTGATCAGCCATACCGGCATATGGCTGGGCGGGGATAAGTACATCCATGCATCTTCTTCCGCAGGCAAGGTGGTAATAAGCAGCTGGTCAAACTGGGCAGACAGAAACTTCAACCACGGCAAACGTGTATTCTAAAAATAAAAATATAAGGAGATCACCTATGAACAGGGAACAGGCATACGAACTTCTGCACAAGTACATGGAAGGCGAAGCTTACCGTCAGCATTCCTATGCAGTTGAGGCTATAATGCGGGGCCTTGCAAAGCGCCTTGCCCCCGATGATGTGGAATACTGGGGAATAGCAGGCTTGCTTCATGACCTTGACGAAGAACAGTGCGACTGGAAGAATCATCCTGAAGTACACGGCCCCACCAGCGTAAAGCTGCTCCGTGAAAACGGCGTGGAGGATGCGGTTCTTGAGGGCGCAATTCTTGCACATAACCCTCTCAACGGCAAAAAGGCAGCCACCACCATTGAGTATGCCCTCCTTGCGGCTGACCCCATGAGCGGCTTCTGCAAGTCCGTTGCTCAGATATACCCCGATAAGCGCATCGCCAGCGTAAAGCACAAGTCCGTGGTAAAGCGCTTCAACGAGGCACGCTTTGCCGCCGGCGCAAACCGTGAATACATGAGCGCAATAGTCAATACCGGCCTTACTCTGGATGACCTTATCGACGTGGCTCTGGAAGAAATGACCGCAATAGCGGATACTCTGGGCCTGTAATTATCCCAAATAAATACGGCATACTAATAAGGGCAGCGGCTTGCTGTCCTTGTTTTATGTCAATTTGAGGATTTTTTTGTAAAGTTTTACTGTAATGGAAGCATATAGGTGCGGTATTTCTTGCACTTGACGGGCTTTTAGGGTACAATGTATAAGCATTATTATGTAATTATAGAAGGAGGTTTTCCAAATGCCGGGAATCATCAACAACGAATTTGGAATAGTCACCATCAGCGAGGATATAATCGCCAATATCGCCGGTTATGCGGCAACTGAAAATTACGGTGTGGTGGGTATGAGCGCCAAGACCGCCACCGACGCCCTGCTCAAGATAGTGGGCAATGATTCCAACAAAAAGCGCGGAGTAAAGGTTACCTTTGCCGAGGATGGCAATCAGGTGGATATCGACCTGTATGTGACCATGGTATTCGGCGTTTCTCTGCCTGTAGTAGCCCAGAATATGATAGACAACGTACGCTACAGGGTACAGGAGAGCACCGGCCTTAAGGTATCCAACGTAAACATTCACGTAGAAAGCATAATTAATGCATAGCACAGGGAATGTTCCCTTTGCTGTGTACGGGAGGAAATGTTTTGAATAATACTACTATAAACGGCGCGCTCCTCAAGGATATGTTCCTTGCAGGCGCTGCTTTGCTGGAAAAGAATAAGGCGTATATCGATTCGCTGAATGTATTCCCTGTACCGGATGGAGACACCGGCACAAACATGTCCATGACAATGCAGTCTGCCGCCCGCGAGATAAAGGCCTGCCCCGAAGGAGCAAACGTGGGCAAGGTTGCGGCAGCGGCTTCCCTTGGCGCACTTAAGGGTGCCCGCGGCAACAGCGGCGTTATACTTTCCCAGATTTTCCGCGGCATGTCCAAGGCGCTGGACGGCAAGGAAGAAATGGATGCAGAGCAGCTGGTAACCGCTCTTCGCATGGGCACCGATGCTGCTTACAAGGCAGTTATGAAGCCCAAGGAGGGCACCATCCTTACCGTATCCCGCATGATAAGCGCAGCGGTGGAAGGCGAATTCAATCAGGGCGCAAATGTATTCGGACTTATTGATACCATGATAGAAAGCGGCGAGGAAGCCCTCAAGCTGACTCCCGAACTGCTGCCCGTTCTGAAGGAAGCCGGCGTTGTGGACAGCGGCGGCAAGGGCCTTATCACCATATTCCGCGGCTTCAAGATGGTCATGGACGGCGATACCGTTGAGGATTACGTTGAAACCGAAGAAGCCCCCGTATTTGATGACGATGCCCTCACACTTGAGGATATCAACGATATCAAGTTCGGCTATTGCACCGAGTTTTTCGTAATTCATCTTGTGGAGTCCTTCTGCGAGGAGGATCTGGAAAAATTCCGCGATAAGCTGATGAAGATAGGCGATTCCGTGGTTGTTGCCCATGACAGCGGCTTTATCAAGATCCACGTGCATACCAATATGCCCGGCAAGGCTCTGCAGCTTGCCCTGTGCCTTGGCGAGATCGATAAGGTAAAGATCGAGAACATGCGCGAGCAGAATCGCGAAATTCAGGAAAACATCAAAAAGAACGAAGTGGAATGTGCCATGGTAGCCGTAAGCTGCGGCGAAGGCATGGATGCTGAATTTACCGGCCTTGGCGTAACCGGCCTTATCTCCGGCGGCCAGACCATGAATCCCAGCATCGACACCATCGAAAAGGCGATCCGCAAGGTAAATGCCCGCAATGTATTCGTTCTGCCCAATAATCCCAACATTATCATGGCAGCCCAGCAGGCAGCTCAGCTTTCCGACAGGAACGTGGTGGTTATCCCCACCAGAACCATGGTTCAGGGCGTGGCAGCCGCAATGGCATATGCCCATGAGAATGCACCCGATGTAAACGCAAAGCGCATGGAAAAGGCCGCGGCCTCCGTAAAGTCCGGCGCTGTTACCTACGCCGTACGCGATACCTCCTACAACGGCCTCACCATTCAGAAGGACGACATCATCGGCCTGATGGACAATGCGATCTCTGCCGTTGGCAAGACCATCAGCGAAGCCACCCTCAGCCTTGTGGAAAAGATGGCGGAGGACAACGAGGAGGCCATGATAACCCTCTATTACGGCGAGGATGTATCCGAAGAGGATGCAGAAGCCATGAGCGAGGCCATACAGGAAAAGCTGCCTGATGCGGAAGTGATACTCTGCCACGGCGGCCAGCCCCTCTACTACTACTACATTGCCGTAGAATGATCTTACAGGCGCCCATAACTTCATTAAAAGGCATAGGCCCACGCAAAGCCGAGTCTCTCGGCAAGCTGGGCCTTTTTTCGCTGAAGGATCTGCTGTATTTCTTCCCCAGAGGACACAGGGATTATTCGCAGCCCACCTATATCATGGGGGCAAAGCATGGGGATGACGGCGCTTTTGAGCTGGTGGTACGCACCGAGCCAAAGCTTGCCCGCATACGCCGCGGTCTGGATATAACCACCGCCAAGGCATACGATCAGAGCGGCGAGATCACCCTTACATGGTACAATCAGCCGTACCGTAAAAACAGCATTTCCGCAGGGGAATGTATAGTTGCCTGCGGCCGTGTGGACAGGAGCAGAGGCGTTAAGCTGGTGAATCCTGCGATATACCGTGAGCTTCCCGGCATACTGCCTGTATACCCGCTTACCACCGGGGTCACTCAGGCCATGCTTCGTGATGCGGTGCGGTTTACTTTGCAAACCTGTGCTGACATTATAGAAGAATCTCTCCCCGCCCATATCCTTGAAGAATACAGCCTGATGGGCATAGGGGATGCCCTGAGGAACATTCATTATCCTATGGATATGGATGCGGCAAAGGTCGCAAGGCGCAGGCTGGCCTTTGAGGATATGCTGCTGTTCAGGCTGATGCTGTCCATGATGCAGCGAAGCCTGCCCGAGCGCACCGTAAAGGCGGAGCTTAAGGGGGTAAAGGAGGAATTTATTTCTCTGCTGCCCTTTGTTCCCACAAATGCCCAGCTGAGGGCGATGGATGACATAATCCGGGACCTCAGCGGCAAAACATTGATGAACCGTCTGCTGCAGGGCGATGTGGGCAGCGGCAAGACCGCCGTTGCAATGTTTGCCATGTTTGCCGCCGTCAAAAACGGAAGGCAGGCGGCAATAATGGCTCCCACCGAAATACTTGCCGCCCAGCATTATACGACCCTCTGCAGGACGTTTGGCCGGGATAAGGTCGCCTGTCTTAAGGGCGGCATGAAAAAGGCCCTTAGAGAGGCAGAGAAGGCCAGAATAGCCACGGGCGAGGCGATGTATATCGTAGGCACCCATGCTCTTTTGCAGGGGGATGTGGAGTTTTATGACCTTGGCATGGTAATAACCGACGAGCAGCACCGCTTTGGCGTGGGACAGAGGGCGGCAATAGGCTCAAAGGGCAATCAGGCAGATGTGCTGATAATGAGCGCAACGCCTATACCACGCACGTTGTCTTTGATACTTTACGGCGATCTGTCTGTATCAAATATAGATGAACTGCCTCCCGGACGAAAGCCTGTGCTGACACGCCTTGTGCCTCAGCATAAGCGGGAGGATATGTATCGCTTCATAGAGGAACAGGCCAGGCTTGGTCATCAGGCATATGTGGTATGCCCTCTGGTGGAAAATTCCGAAAGCCTTGAGGGCGTGCAGAGCGCAGAAGAACTGTACGCTGAGCTGAAGGACAGCATGGAGGTGACCGTTGGGCTGCTCCACGGTCAGATGAGCGCAGCCCAAAAGGAAAAGGCGGCGCAGGCTTTCAGAGCCGGCGAAACCAAGGTGCTTGTGGCAACCACCGTAATAGAGGTGGGCGTGGACGTACCAAGCGCCACCATAATGGCAATAGAAAACGCCGACAGGTTTGGCCTTGCTCAGCTGCATCAGCTGAGGGGACGGGTTGGCCGGGGCAGCGAAAAGTCATATTGCTTCCTGCTGAGCGAAAGCGATGCGGAAACTGCCCGGGAGCGGCTTACCACTCTGACAAGAACCAATAACGGTTTTGAAATTGCGGAAAAGGACCTTGAAATGCGGGGCCCCGGCGAATTTCTCGGCAAGCGCCAGCATGGTCTGGATGAGTTTACGGCCGCATCCCTTGCGCTGGATGTGGGGGCTTTGCAGGCGGCTCAGCGGGCTGCGGATGCGATACTTTCCGATACTGAAAATATGCAGAGGGCAGCCGGATTAATGGAGCGGGCGCGGGAAAAGCTGACAAGGATGAACGGGGAAATAGCGCGAAACTGACTATTATAAAAGGGCTTCGGCCCTTTTTTGTTTTTCAGAAAAATCATTATTAGTATTGACCGCATCAATGCAAAAATTAAAAAACATATATTTACATTCATATACTTCATCACTTTTCGCCATATTAACAGCAAAGCTCAAAAAAGAGGAGGTGAAAAGTATAATGTCACGAAACAAGGTGCTGGTACCCGATGCAAAGCAGAAGCTTGATAATTTCAAGATGGAAGTTGCCAGGTCTCTCAATGTGGATCTGAAGGAAGGTTATAACGGCGATATCAAGGCCAGGGATGCAGGTTCCGTAGGCGGCGAAATGGTAAAGCGCATGATAGAATATGCCGAAAGCAACATGAACAGCGGCAGCATGATGCGATAACCTAAAAGCGAGACCACCTCTTTCCAGGGGTGGTTTTGCCGTATTGAGCCTGTGTCAATGTATTTGCCGCAGCATACATATATTCCCTCTAATACTTTTTGTAATTGGGGGCAGATTATAACTACACTTACAAGCGAGGAGGTGAAACACACAATGGCACGCAGCAATAAGGTACTGGTACCCGATGCAAAGCAGAACCTGGACAGCTTCAAGATGGAAGTTGCCAACTCTCTGAATGTTAACCTGAAGCAGGGCTACAATGGCGACATCAGCGCCAAGGATGCCGGCTCTGTAGGCGGTAATATGGTAAAGCGTATGATCACCTATGCCGAAAACAACATGAACGGCAGCGGCAACAACATGATGAAATAACACCTTCATCAAAAAAAAGAGATTCCTTTCAAGAACGGGCGAGTGGATAACCGCCCGTTTTTAGTATGATAAATTGTCGAAAAAAGTGGAATAAAGCGGGTTAAGGTGGAATAAATGGGAAAGGCTTGTTAATGGGCGAAAATATTGGCAAAATAAGGAAAAACACGGTCTAAAGACGAAGCAGGAGGGAAAAATCAATGTCCGTATCGGATTTTGTAGAGGAACAGCTTATGAGATTGGGTGCTACTCCGGAGTATACCGGATACAGATATCTGGTGCAGGGGATAATAATGGCAATGCAGGATGAGAGCATACTGAACAAAGTAACTACCGTAATGTATCCCGCCATAGCCAGGAAGTACGGAACAGGCCCTGCCAATGTGGAGCGAAGCATACGCACAGTAATATCCGCAATATGGTGCGAGGCGGATCCCGCAGAGCTTAGGGCGATAATGGGACGCAACTATACCGTTCAGCCGGGCAATGCCAAATTCATAGGCATAATGAGCAAATACCTTTTGATAAGCTACCGCCGCAGCCAGCGCCGAGGAGACCGCCGCATCCATGAGCAGGCCAATAGGGAAAACACCATTGCAAAAAGCCACGACATATGTTAAAATCACATCTGTTAGCCGGAATGATGGAATTGGCAGACGTGGCGGACTCAAAATCCGCTGGTAGCGATACCGTGTGGGTTCGAGTCCCACTTCCGGCACCAAATAAAAAAGCAAACCCATAGGGTTTGCTTTTTTATTTATATGATAAGCGGAAGGGGGACT
>JAZUMK010000059.1:0-4827 GCA_045603585.1 Clostridia bacterium | reverse complement strand
AACTCAAGAAAAGATACCAGCTCTTCCGGGGCAATACCGCCCTTTTGAGCCTCATGACCGATATTTACCTCAACCAGCGTATCCTGAACAACGCCCTTTGCTGAGGCAATTCGGCTTATCTCTTTTGCAAGCTCCATTCTATCCAGCGATTGAATAAGCACGCCGTTTCCTATGATATATTTTACCTTATTTGTCTGCAGTTGTCCAATTAAATGAACATCCAATCCGTTAGCTGTGAAATAATCCTTCTTATCGCGGTATTCCTGCACGCGGTTTTCGCCTACGCTCCTTGCTCCGGCAGCCACGGCCTCCGCTATACGGGCGGTATCCACATACTTGGTTACCGCAATAAGCTTTACTTCATCGGACTTGCGGCCTGCCTCAGCGCATGCTGCCGCTATATTTTCCGTAACACGGATATAATTCTCCGCTATGCTCATGGCTGTCCCCCCACAGAATAATATGCTTATAAGCTATTTGCTGAACCTTAGCCCTTCGTACAATGCCTCTCCGGTAATAAGCAGGGTATCCTCCTCTGCCGCAGCAACCGTTACAGGTATATCCCCGCCGGAAGTGGAGATGGTGCATTCTCCATTCTTCACCTTTACCGCATCCGCAGGAACTTCATAGCCTGTTACGGTGGCGGAGATATGTGCTTTGACTGTGCGTACGCTGAGAAGCTCGCCAATATCCTCATTGAACTGAAGTATGTTTACCACCCCTCCGTCATAGGCTATGGGAGCGAGGGCAGTGCCTACGCTGGTTTTGCCGTGGATGCCGTCAAAGGTAACGTGGTAGCTCTGCCCCGCAAGCAGCCTGAGGCCCTCGGAAGCGGGAGTAAGGAAAGCCGCATACCACTGATTGGGATTTACCAGACGATACAGCATATTGCCGCTGGAGGCTGTGCCCCCTGTGCCCCCTTCAAATACCATTTCCAATACATCCGCATTCACCATGTCCAGCTTTTCAGCGGTCAGTATCTGTTCAAAGCCGTCAAAATAAAAACTGACAACGCCGGTCATCTTGGCGCTTACGGTGCTGGTATATTCCGAAAGCTGAGTAAGCTTTGTACTTTCTTCGGTATAGAGGGAATTAAGGTCTACATCCGGCTGAACGAAGTTTTTAAGTATGGTTGCCCTCTGGGCAAGCAGCGCTTCCATATCCCGTTCAAGGCTGAGAAGGTCGCTGTCGTTTTTGCCGTTAACGCAGTCCTTTATGGTGCTGCGAAGCTCGGTTATCTGGGCATTTACAGAGGTGAGCTCGGTGGACTCGATGCCGTCCAGTATGCTAAGCTGCTTGTCGTATATCTTCTGCTGAATGGTTACCAGGGACTGGGCCATTTCATCGGTATAACCCCATTTGTATACTGTGGCAACAGGCATTTCCGCATTTACGGCGGCCCCTTCATTTACAAGGTAATCCACCATGTCAAACTGCTCGATGGGTATACAGCTTTCTTCCCTTATCACGGCCACATCCGGAGTCAATACCGCCTCCATGGTTTTGCCTTTAAGGGTGCCGCTGCCGCGGGCAGGCAGAACAAGCGCCGCCACGCCGATAAGAATCGCCAGCAACAGCAGCATCAAATAAAATCTTCCGCTTACCCTTACTCTTCTGGTTCTCGCCATTTATGCTCCTTTATTGTTACGCCTGCTCAAATGCCCTGCGTACCTTGTCCATATTTTTGCCGCGGCCCACGGCTGTGCATGCCATTGTGGCGGTATCCGTTACAATGGGTATAATTTCCATCACGTCATCCATTGTAACCGCCTCTATGCGGCCTATAAGCTCTTCGTCGGTATCCACCCTGCCCCGCATAAGCTCGCCCTTGCCTATGGCGCTGTTGCGGGCTGAGGTGCTTTCAAGGCCAAGTATGTAGCTACCCTTCAGCTGCTGCTTGCTGCGGTCAAACTCCGCCTTGGTTATTCCGTTTTTCCTGATGTTTGCCATCTCTTCAAGCATAAGCTCCGTAACCTTGGCAGCCTGCTTTTCCCCTGTGCCCGCATACAGGGTAAAGTAGCCTGTATCGGCATAGCTGGTGGGGTAGGAATAGACGGAATATGCCATGCCGTGCTCTTCGCGTATCTTCTGGAAAAGCCTTGAGCTCATGCTGCCGCCCAGTGCATTGTTCAGCACCAGCAAGGGAAATCTTCCGTTTTCGTCTGCGCCGAAGCCATGGAAGCCAAGGCATATATGCATCTGCTCAATATCCTTTTCCACTGAGCAGAAGCTGCGGTTCTGTATCAGTGCGCTGTTGGGCATGGGCGGCTTGTCCCCCGCTCCCCTGCGGCCAAACTTGTCCGTCAGGATGCTTCGAAGGCTGTCCATATCGAAATTGCCCGCGCAGGATACTACCATGTTAACTGGTATATACCGCTTGTCCATATAATCCAGCATGTCCTGCCTGGTAAATGCATTTACGGTGTCCTGCGTGCCCAGTATGGGGCTTGCAAGGGGCGTATCGCCGTATATGGTGCGGCACAGATGCTCGTGAACCAGATCCTCCGGGTCATCCTCCAGCATCAGTATCTCTTCACACACAACGCCCTTTTCCCGGGCGATATCCTCATCGTCAAGCTTGGGAGAGCATACCATATCGCTGAGTATATCAGCCGCAATATCCAGATTTTCGCCCAATACCTTTGCGTAAAAGCAGGTGCATTCCTTTGCGGTGTAGGCATTGAGGCTGCCGCCTATACCGTCCATCTCGGAAGCTATATCGGCGGCGGTACGGCTCTCTGTGCCCTTGAATACCATGTGCTCTATAAAGTGGGATATGCCGGCTTCTTTGCCCTGCTCATACACAGAGCCTGCCCCCGCCCATATACCCATGGATACGGAGCGGAAGGAGCTCATCTGCTGGGCAACCAGCTTAATGCCGTTTGGAAGTGTTTCGCGTATTATCAATGTTTTTCGTTCAGCCCTAGCACATATCCTGTGCAGGAGACCTCCAATCCTTTCTGTTCTAATGCCGCAAGTATTCCCGGCAAAGCCTCGGCGCATGCGGCAGTTGGCTGCATTAATATTATGCTGCCCTCTATCGGCTGCAGGGGCAGGCGGGAAAGTATGTCATTTGCCTCCCCTTTTGCCGTAAGCAAATCTATCGTGCAGGATATCAGGGTAAGCCCCAGCTTTTTTGCTGCCACAGAAGAGGCCACGGTGCTGCGGCTGCCCACATAGTAAAGCCCGGGCTGTATTCCGCAGGCATCCTGAACAGCCTTCACAGCACGCTCAAGATCCTTAGAGACCCAGCCAATGCCGCCGTCCATATTGGGATAATATCCCATAACAGCTATTTCATGGCCGTCCTGTATCATGCGAAGGAGGGTATCCGGATTTTGCTCTGCCCATTCGCCGCTGACGGCAAATGTAACTTCTGTATCCGTTTCCTCCAGCGTATTCATTATATCAGATAATGCCGCCGCATTCCAGCTGACGGCAAACTGCAGGGCAATATCCTCGCTGCCTCTGTACATGGGGGCTGACGCAGGTATCACTTCATTGCCCGGCTGAGTAGCATGATACAGCCCAATTATCAGCGCCGCAAGGAAAATATTTGTAAATAAGCTTCCAAGGCAGCTTTTCTTTTTCATTTGTACACACCCCCTGTCAATTACAATATATGAGGGGATGTCCACAAAAAGAACGTCCGCGAAAATCACATACGGGCGGATAGCACTTTATCCGCCCGCATTAAGGGATGTTTTAGGTTTTATTTCTTTGCATCGGGAAGCAGTTCCTTGCGGGTCAGGTCGATCTTGCCGTCGGGCTTGATGGCAATTACGCGAACCAGGATTTCGTCGCCGATCTGAACCTCGTCCTCAACCTTCTCTACCCTGTAATTTGCAAGGCGGCTGATGTGTACCAGACCCTTCTTGCCGGGCTTGAGCTCTACCTGTGCGCCGATGGGCAGAATGTTTACAACCTTGCCCAGGAATACGCCGCCAACCTCGATATCGCGGCAGATATCGTCTATCATGCGCTTTGCGGCAGCAGCAGCCTCTGCATCGGGTGAGGCGATAAATACGCGGCCGTCATCCTCAAGGTCGATCTTAACACCGGTAGCGGCGATGATGCCGTTGATGGTCTTGCCGCCGGAACCGATAACCTCGCGGATCTTATCGGGATGGATGCTGAACTGCATGATGCGGGGTGCATAGGGGGACATTTCCTCACGGGGAGCAGCGATGGTTTCAGCCATCTTGTCCAGTATGAACAGGCGGCCCTTGCGTGCCTGTTCCAGAGCGCGGGTAAGTATCTCCTCATTGATGCCCTTGATCTTGATATCCATCTGGATAGCAGTGATACCTTCCTTGGTACCGGCTACCTTAAAGTCCATATCGACCAGGAAGTCCTCAAGGCCCTGAATGTCGGTGAGAACGGCGATGTTGCCGGTGGAATCGTCCTTGATGAGGCCCATGGCTACGCCTGCAACGGGCTTCTTGAGGGGCACGCCTGCATCCATAAGAGCCAGAGTGCTGGCGCAGATGGAAGCCTGAGAGGTGGAGCCGTTGGAGCTTACGACCTCGGATACCAGACGCATTGCATAGGGGAATTCGCTCTCATCGGGAAGCATGGGAACCAGAGCGCGCTCTGCAAGGGCGCCGTGACCCACTTCACGACGGCCGGGGCTGCCTACCCTGCGAACCTCACCTACGCTGTAGGGAGGCATGTTGTACTGATGCATGTACCTCTTGAAGGTAACTTCATCAATACCGTCAAGATCCTGACCCTCAGAGAGAGGAGCCAGAGTGGCAATGGTCATTACTTGAGTCTGACCGCGGGTAAATACGCCGCTGCCGTGTACGCGGGGCAGAATGCCTACCT
>JAZUMK010000058.1:0-27118 GCA_045603585.1 Clostridia bacterium | reverse complement strand
GGTGCGGCTGCGCTCAAGTATATCCCTTGCGGTGGATTCCGCCTGGGCCTTATACCCCGATAGTACCTTTTCGGCTTCTGCTGCGGCAAGCTCTTTGATGCGATTGGCTTCGGCCTCTGCGGCCCGGGCGCTATTTTGGACTTCTGCCCTGGCATCCTCAAGAATGCGGGCGGTAAGCCTTTCAGCTCCCTTATTCAAATCGTTTGCCATATATTAAATCTCCTAAAATTTACTTAATTGATAATACTCGCCTAATTAAACCGCAACGCCGTTTACCATCAGGAAGGAGAACAGCAGAGCAAGAACCGCGTAGGTTTCTACCATTACGGCGAAGATGATGGCCTTACCGGATTCCTCAGGACGCTTGCCTACCATTGCGATACCGGAAGCGGCTACCTTGCCCTGTGCGATTGCGGAAAGCAGACCGCCGATGGCTATGGGCAGAGCTGCGAAGAACAGCTGGAGACCGGCTATTGCATCAATGGGAGCGCCGCCGCCCAGCAGACCTGCCTTGGAGGCGATAACGAAGCCGATGAGCAGACCGTATATACCCTGAGTACCGGGGAGCAGCTGCAGAACCAGTACAGAACCGAACTTATCGGGGTCTTCAGCAACTACTGCTGCGCCCGCCTGACCTGCACGGCCTACGCCCAGAGCAGAACCTATACCTGCGATAAGAGTTGCAAGAACGGCGCCTACGCCTGCCAATATCTGACCATTGGTGTTTGCGATGAAATCGTAGAAACTCATTTTGTTGATCCTCCATTTTAGATTAATGATTTAATATGCTTATTGATATTTTTCATGCGGACTGTCCGCAAATAAACTAAGTTATTTTACCCTGACGTGCTTGGTCTTGTATCCCAGAGGCCTGAATGCCTTGCCGCCCGCATCGTAGAACTTTCCGAAGAATTCAACGTACTGAAGACGCGCGGTATGAACGAAGCAGCCCAGTGTGCTTATGGCCATCATGAACAGATGCAGCGCCACGGAAAGTACGGTTACGATCACAAAGCCAACTATCATCAGCACCGGATTGCCCTTGAAGGAGGCAAACAGCATATCCCAGCAGAGGGTGTTCAATACCAGGCCGATAACGCCGGTGGAAAGACCCAGGGCGAAGATACGGGCGTAGGAGAGAACGTCGCTGAGCCAGCTTGCAATGTCGTACAGCTTGCCGGCGCCGCTTATCAGCCTGCCGCCGATGTTCTTCTTTGCCCTGCCTGCAAACAGCAATACCACAAGGGCTGCTGCTATCGCCATGATCTTGCCGATGGTGCCCACGATGGCGGGGAGACCCAGCATGGGAGCTGCCAGCAGCAGCAGACCGGTGATGATGCATACCCAGGCGATGTGATCCACTATCGCTCCTACCCAATCGCCCTTGCGTATGCACTGACCCGCTGCAACAAACAGCGCATAGAACATATGCACAAGGCCAAGACCGGCACACACTACCAGCATGGGTATGGGCTCTGTGGAAGCATCCACCAGGGGGAATACCGTTTCAAGTGCTGTCCCCTTGAATATCACAGGCCATGCAACGCCTGCGCAGGTGCCGAACAGCAGTCCCATGAATATGGTGGATATACCGCCCAGCATCAGCACTCCCGCAATACCGCCCATCATGCCGGTGGGCTTTGCCTTTTTGAGGAAGAGCCATGCGCCCAGCGCCAGCACTATGCCGTATACCGAGTCTGACAGCATCATGCCGAAGAAGATAAAGTAGAAGGGCGCCATGAGGGGCGTACCGTCCACGCTGCCGTAAGCGGGCAGCGAGTAAAGGTTTGTTACCGCCTCAAAGGGCTGCACCAGCTTGTTGTTCTTGAGCACTGTGGGAACCGCATCCCCTTCCTCGGGGTCGGTAAAGTCCACATAGCAGGCGTCGGTGATTTCCGCTACCTTTGAGAGTATCTCCTCTGTCTGGTCTGCCCTTGCCCAGCCGGAGAGCAGGAATGTTGCATCCGTTGCGCCCAGGGCAAGCTTGCCTGCCTCTCTGTCCCTTTCTATTACTGCACCGTCCAGCGCCCTGCAGATGGCCTCTCTGCCTGCGCCCATATCGGCCAGCTTCTGCGTCAGTTCCTTTTGCTTTGCTTCTATTTCAGCTATTTCCTTTTCCAGCCTTGCAATGTTCTCTGCGGCTGTACCGGTAAAGCCGGCAAAGGAGGCATCCTGGAAGCCCGCCGCCCTGAGCACAGGGGAAAGCTCGGCCCATTCGCTCTCGTGGCAGGCGATGAGCATCGCCTTTTCCTTTTCTCCGCCGAATACCTGAACAACTGCATTGACATCATCAAGCTGAGCCAGAGATTCCACAGGCAGCATGCCCGCCGTCACCCTTACGTTATGGGTGGAGCGTATGGTTTCCAGCCCGTCTGTAAGCTCAAACCATGGCCTGAGGGACTCTGCCATCGCCCTGCGCTTATCCGCCTCGGCTCTGGTCTGGGCGATCTCCCTGTCCAGTGCCTCCACCTGAGAGCATATTTCAAGGGAATCTTCGATTCCGCCTGTCAGCTCTGCCGCTGCCGCCTCCGGCTTGGGAGTAAGCAGCCCTGCGGATTTTGCATAGGGCTTGAGCAGTGTTTGGGCGTTATCCAGACGCTGCACTCTGGCTTCCAGCCGGGAGAGCTCGCCTTCTGAAGCGGCGGTCTCCTCCGCTGAGATCAACTGTACCGCGGAAATAGACTGAAGCGCAGAGAGGATCTGCTCCTGATCCGCCTTAAGGCCGACCAGTGTTAGTCTTTTCATTGGTACTATCATGCTTTCACTACCCTTTCAATGATATGATCTACTGCCGGGCCAAGCTTTTGCCGGGCTGCGGCACAGAGGCTGTCCGCCTCGGCCTTGGCCTTTGCTGCGATCTCTTCCGCAAGCTTTGCGCCCTGTTCTTCAGCCGCTGCCGCCGCCCGTTCCGCGGCCTCGCGGCCCTCGTTTGCCGCCTGTTCGATAAGCTTCTTGCCCTCGGCATCCGCTGCGGCCACCGCCTGCCGGGCTGCTGCCGCCGCCTCCTTTTTCAGGGATGCCGCCTGGGCCTCTGCCAGGCTTATTTGTTCAATAATGGATGGCAAATTCCCTTACCTCCTTCTTCATATGTTATTTATTATTTCTTTTTTATAAACGATGCTGTAACGCTATCATTTTATACCGCTGTCTGTTGCTTATTTAGGTTGTCCGCAGTTTTTTGTTTTTATTTTGATTAAACCAATAATCAGAGATGTGAATTGTTAATTTGTTATATGTATTATATTGATTTTACCTAAAAAATATATTGATATCAATAAAAAGTTTTTTATCTGTTATATTAATATCAAATATGCCCCTGTCCCATTTGGCGGCATTATATATTAGTATATTATCCCCCAAGGGGCTTTTTGCAGGATATCCTGCAATTCCAATCCCGGATCTGTCAAACAAGCTTTGCGGGAAAACCAAGGACACACGCCCGCTCATATATTGAGCGGGCCGTGTTTATCATGCAGTTATTTGGTGCCGAACAGTCTGTCGCCTGCATCGCCAAGGCCGGGAATAATATAGCCATGGTCATTGAGGCACTCGTCAACGCATGCCACGATGATGTCAACATCGGGATGGGCCTTCTGTACAGCCTTTATTCCCTCGGGAGCCGCAATGAGGTTTACCAGCTTGATGCTCTTGCAGCCGGCGCGCTTAAGCACGTCTATACCTGCAATGGCGGAGCCGCCGGTTGCCAGCATGGGGTCTACGATTATCATATCGCGCTCATCCACATCCTGGGGCAGCTTGCAGTAATAATCCACAGGGGACAGGGTTTCGGGATCGCGATAAAGGCCTATATGGCCTACCTTTGCGGAAGGGATGAGGGACATCATGCCGTCCACCATGCCAAGGCCGGCGCGGAGAATAGGCACGATACCAAGCTTTTTGCCTGCCAGAACGTATGCCTTTGCGGTGGTCAGGGGAGTTTCAACGGTGGTCTCCTCAAGGGCCAGGTCCCGGGTGGCTTCGTATGCCAGCAGCATTGCCAGCTCCTGCACCAGCGCGCGGAACTGATTTGTGCCGGTGTGCTTGTCCCTGAGCAGAGTCAGCTTGTGCTGTACCAGAGGATGATCGATTACAACCAGTTTTGCCATTGTTTGATATTAGCTCCTTTCGGCTGATGTACTTGCTTTATCTCGCCTGATCGTAGGCGGTGATCTTTGCCACGCGCTCGGCATGGCGGCCGCCTTCTGCTTCGGTGCTGAGGAATGCATCCACGATGCCCTTTGCCAGCTCAATGCCAACTATTCTTTCGCCCAGAGCAAGCAGGTTTGCGTTGTTGTGTTCTCTGCAAAGCCTTGCCATTACGGGATCTGTACACAGGGCACAGCGCACGCCCTTTACCTTATTTGCAGCGATGGATATGCCGATGCCGGTGCCGCATACAACTATGCCCCTGTCGGCTTCCCCCTTTACCACGGCCTCGCCGCAGGCAATGCCATAATCGGGATAATCCGCCCTGTCCGGGCTGTAGCAGCCAAGATCCTTCACCTCATGTCCCTTGGATTCAACATACTGCCTGAGCTGCTCCTTCAGAGCAAACCCGCCATGATCAGATGCCATTGCAATTTTCATTTCATTTTATCCTCTCTGCGTATATTGACCGCCTTTTCCTGCGGTTTCTGTTATAAGGTGGGCTTATGATATCGAAATCATCTGTTAGATTGTTTTAAATCCCGCGGAGCGAAGCAGGCGATTCATGTATGCAAGACCCATATCCTGCTCCGGCAGCGCCTCGCAGAATATCACATCGGTATCCTTCTGCTCCCTAAGCTTTGCAAAAAGATTGGCGCACATTGTGGCAGGATCCGACCTTTCGCCTATTATAACACACCTTTTTCCCCTGTAAAAGCGTGCGGTCTGCTCTGTTGCAAATACAGCGCAGCGGAGGCCCTCGGCTTCCTTCTCCTCATACAGCTCAATAATTTTGCTTGCCGCCTCTTTTACGCTGCCCGTTGCCACTATCACCTCTGCATCCGGGGCATAGTGGCGGTATTTCATGCCGGGGGAAGCGGCCGTTTCCCCCTCTTTCAACGGGGAAAGTATGGAGGCTGCCAGCTCCACCGGGCCAATCACCGCCTCCAGCATTTCTCTGGTTATTCCGCCGGGGCGAAGTATTGTAGGGGTGCCCGTAAGGCTCAGTACGGTGGATTCCACGCCAAACTGGCAGGGCCCGCCGTCTATTATCACGTCGATGCGGCCGTCCATGTCCTCTTTTACATGGTCTGCGCTGGTGGGGGAGGGCTTGCCGGAAAGGTTTGCGCTGGGGGCCGCAACGGGCACTCCCGCCGCCCTTATCAATGCAAGGGCGGTTTTATGCTCCGGCATCCTGACCGCCACGGTATCCAGCCCCGCCGTTACCTCGTCCGGCACTATTGAGCTTTTTCTGTATATCAGCGTCAATGGCCCCGGCCAGAAGGTATCCATCAGCACCCTTGCGGTATCCGGCACGCTGTGCCACAGCTCCTTCACATCGCTCTTCTTTGCGATATGCAGTATCAGAGGGTTGTCGTTGGGTCTGCCTTTTGCCTCGAATATGCGGCTGACAGCTTCCCCGTCAAGGCCGTTTGCCCCAAGGCCGTATACGGTTTCCGTGGGAAAGGCCACAAGTCCCCCTGAGCGGATTATGCTGCCGCCTATGCGGGTCCCCGCCTCCTTCTGGGACAGGGCGCTGAAATACTGGGTAGTCATATTACTCCGCCTCGCCGCTGAGCTGGGCGGTACGCTCTGCAAGTATCAGGGCGTCTATCATTTCATCCATGTCTCCGTCAAGGAAGCCGTCCAGACGGTACAGAGTCATATTGATGCGATGGTCGGTAACTCTGCCCTGAGGGAAGTTATAGGTGCGGATACGCTCGCTGCGGTCGCCGCTGCCAACCATGCTCTTTCTTGCGGAAGCCTCTGCGCTTTCCTTCTGGCTCTGATACAGCTCCAGCAGGCGGCTCTTGAGCACGCGCATGGCCTTGTCCTTGTTTTTATGCTGGCTGCGCTCATCCTGACACTGCACCACAAGGCCGGTGGGCAGATGGGTGATGCGGATGGCGGATTCCGTCTTGTTAACGTGCTGACCGCCTGCGCCGCCGGAGCGGTAGGTATCTATCTGCAGATCCTTTGCCTCGATCTCAACTTCCACGTCCTCCGCCTCGGGCAGCACCGCTACGGTTGCGGCAGAAGTATGGATACGGCCCTGGGATTCGGTTTCCGGAACGCGCTGTACTCTGTGTACGCCGCTTTCAAACTTCATGCGGGAATAGGCGCCCTTGCCCATAAGGGACAGAGTAACTTCCTTTACGCCGCCTATCTCGGTCATGTTGTCGTTGAGGAACTCGGTCTTGTAGCCGTGGCGCTCTGCATAGCGCTGATACATACGCAGCAGGTCTGCGCCGAAGAGGGCTGCCTCGTCGCCGCCGGTGCCTGCGCGGATCTCTATAATAACGTTCTTGTCGTCATTGGGATCCTTGGGCAGCAGCATTATCTTCAGCTCCTCGATAAGCTGCTCCTGCAGCTCGGTAAGTTCATTCAGCTCCTGATGGACCATCTCCTTCATTTCTGCATCCAGATGCTCCTCCAGCATTGCCTTGCAGTCCTCTGCGCCGGAAACAGCAGCGGTATACCTGTCAAAGGCCGCCACGATCTCCTCCAGCTGGCTGTGCTCCTTTACCATCTCGCGCCATGCGGCCTGGTCGTTCATTGCATCCGGCTCGGACAAACGCTGGGTGATCTCCTCAAAGCGGGTTTTCAGTGTCTTAAGCTTGTTTATCATATTCCGTATTCCTCATTCCAATCTATAAGTTTGGCGGCCTCATCGCCGCAGATATCCGTAACGTGTTCAAATGCCCTTCGGGCTTTTCTTGCGTCCCCTTCATCAAGGGGCTCAAGGCCGGTATTCATGGTCTCATCCTGCCAGCAGGGCAGCGCCTGATGCAGTGTTCTTCCGTCGCTCATCTTCTGGCGCAGGCATACCGTGGGCAGATAGGATGCTTCCATGGTAATGCCGTCCGCCGTCTTTTCCACATCCAGCCGCAGGAATATACCGTATTCCGTGTTGTTCCCCGCCATGTTTGATATAAAGTTGCTCATGGAATATGCCACGAAAACCTTACGCCCGTCGGCGGACTGTATCCACTCAAAAGGCTGAGCGCAGTGTGGGTGGGAGCCTATCACGGCATCCGCTCCGCAGTCCGCAAGCCACCGGGCGGTCTCTGTCTGGCCTGAATTGGGCCCGTCCACATACTGCTCGCCCCAGTGGGGGAATACCATCACCACGTCCGCTCCTGCCTCTCGGCAGAGGGCTATCTCTCTTTCAAGGCGTTCTTTGTCCCCCAGCCTTGCCACAGCCCATGTGCTGTCCCCAAGCTTTGCATCGTGCCTGTTTACGCTGGAGGTGGCTGCCACAACTCCAAAGGTTATGCCGTTGGCGGCAAGCATGCAGGGAGCATATCTGTCCGCCTCCGCCTTGAATGTACCGGTCTGGACTATTCCCGCCGCCTTTATCACATCCACCGTGCGGAACAGGCCGTCAAGTCCCCTGTCCACAGAGTGATTGTTGGCGGTGGTCAGCAGGTCAAAGCCAAGGTTTTTCAGATTGACCGCCAGCTCGTCCGGCGCATTGAATGTCTGATAGGGCTGCTTGGGATTGGGGTTGTCCTCTGTTGGCGGGGGAGCTTCCGGCCGCCTTTGGGTATAGCCCGCTTCCTCTCCCGCAAAGGTACATTCAAAATTGCCTGCCATTATATCCACAGATTCAAACAGCGGCTGCATCACCCTGAAGCTGTCGGTAAAGTCATAGCTGCCGTCCTGCTGCTTTGCTGTACTTATCTGGCTTGTCATCATCAGTATGTCCCCGATTATGCCTATGCTGGCATTGTACACCTCAGGGGTAGGCTCAGGTGTCGGGGCAGGGGTTGCGGTGGGGGCGGGCGTGGCCGTCTCAGCGGGAGCAGCCGCAGGCTCCGCCACTGCGCATCCGCTAAGCATCAGCGCAAGGAATATGGGCAAAAGTTTTTTCATTGGTGTTATCCCTTGGTTTACTTCTTCTTTTTCTTTTTCTTTTCGTATCGAAAAGAAACAAGAAAAAGAAGCAAAAAGAAAAAGAAAAGATAAAGTTTAAACCACTCCGGTTAATGCTTACTTTTGTGCGCTGACGGTTCGCGGTACTGCGCCCATAGGCTGCCATATTTTCACCTATTTTCGAAAGCATTGCCCCTTTGCCCCAAGGCAAAGGTACATTAAAAGGGTGGTGGGTGGGTATAGATATCTTTACTGTCCTTTTACCACCACGACCCTCTCCACGCCGCACAGGTCCTTCACGGCGTATCCGCCGCCAAATATGCCTATAACATCCTGCGCCTGACCAATGCCCACTTCCATCAGCAGATGGCCTCCGGGCAACAGATGCTCTTTATACTGCTGCGCAATACGCCGGTATATATCCAGCCCGTCACTTCCGCCGTCCAGCGCAAGCATGGGCTCATTCTGCACTTCCTTCTGAAGGGAGGGAATATCCCCTGAGGGTATGTATGGAGGGTTGCTGCATATAAGGGAATATTTGCCCTTGACGCTTTCAAACAGGTCGCCCAGGAAAAACTCGCCTTCCACGCCGTTAAGCTCCGCGTTTTCCCTTGCAAGGGATATGCAGTCCGGGCTGATATCCGAAAAAGCCGCCTTCATTCCCCCCAGCTTTGCGAGGGATATGCCTATGCAGCCTGTGCCGCAGCACATATCCAATACCCTTTCGCCGCCCATCTTAAGGGCTTCTTCGCAGAGGGTCTCGGTATCCTGGCGGGGTATCAGGGCGCAGGGCTTTGTATGGAAGGTAAGCCCCATAAATTCCCATTCCCCCAGTATGTACTGTACAGGGATATTCTTCAGCCGTTCTTCCGAATATTGCCTTAATATTTCCTCATATTTCTCGGGAAATACATCATCCCTGAAAAGGGGATATTGATTGTATTCTATCTTTGCTGCGGCGCATACCATGGCTCTCGCCTCGATATCTGCCTCATCCGTAACCGTCCCTATAAGGGCGGCCGCTTTAGCTGCGGCCTCTGAGAAGGTCATTCCTGCTTCTCCCCGCAGTCGTCATCCTCATGATCGTCATCATCATCATCGTCATCAGCCTGTGCATCCTCTGCCGCAAGCTGAGCGTTGCGCTCCGCCACCTTTTTCAGGGCATCCTCCTCGCTCATCATGGCAAGGTGGAATGCTTCCATGGCCACCTCTATCATATCGGGAGTGGGCTCCTTGGTGGTGATATACTGAAGGCCCATGCCGGGGGCGCGGATAATGCGGGTGAGAATATTTTCATGCCTTGCGGCAAACTTCAGCACTTCATAGCTGAGGCCTGCAACCACAGGCAGGAAAACAAGCCTTGTTGCAACGCGGACAAGCAGGCTGTCGTTCCATCCCACGATGGCAAAGAACAGTATACTTACCGCCATAACAAGGAACAGGTAATTGGTGCCGCAGCGGGGGTGCAGGCGAGTGTGCTTCATGGCGCATTCGGGGGTCAGCTCGTCCTCCGCCTCATAGCAGGCGATGGTCTTATGCTCCGCGCCATGATACATAAACACTCTGCGCACATCCTTTACGGATGCGCAGAAAAGTATATAGCCGATGAATACGCAAAGGCGTACAAGGCCCTCCACCAGACACTTGGTGACGGATGCGGCCTCGCTGCCCCGGAAGATAAGGCTGCTGATAAACTGGGGCAGCAGGAAAAACAGACCAACTGCAAGGAATATCGCCAGTATGCCGGCAAGGCCCATTATTATCTTTTCCACGGACTTGCCCAGCTTTTTGGACAGCCACAGCTCAAACCTGGTGGGCTCTTCGTCGATGGCTTCGCCGATAAGCTCGGCGGACTTGGTGAGGGTGGTCATGCCCATGGAAAGAGATTCCACAAAGGCCACCACGCCGCGAACCACCGGCAGGCCGTAGAATGTGCCCTTCTGAGCTTTGGTTTTGAATTTTTTATAATCCAGTACTATGCGGCCCTTTGCATCCCGCACCGCCATTGCGATGCCGGAGGGGGATTTCATCATTACGCCTTCCATTACGGCCTGGCCGCCAACTTCACACTTTTTCATTTATTCTCCTTTCGGTACTCCATACCACATTAGATTATACCATAGCACCGTTCAGCAAAAAAGTATGTATAATGAAAAAGATGCAGGTTTATGGGTAATTATCTATACCCGCCCCCGCCCTCGCAAACACAGGCATCACCCAAAAGGCAGTCGGATTCGGATATCTTTCTTTACACAAAAAAGCGAAACGGAAAAACCTCTCTCCATTTCGCTTTTCTTTCTCTTTTTGCTTCTTTTTCTTCTTTCTTTTCCCGTGAAAAGAAAGAGAAAAAGAAGATATTCACACCATTCCCTACTTCCCCTGCAATTCCAGCGCCATTTTATAGGCTTCGTTGCGGGAAACATCCAGCAATGCGCTGGCCTGCTTGGCGGCATCCTTTGCGCTGACGCCCTCATTCAGCAGGCGTGAGAGGGTCTCTTCAAGGCTCGCTTCGCCCCTTTGCTCCTCCGCGCCTGCTATAACCAGCACAACTTCCCCCTTGGGGGGCTTGTCGGCATAGGTTTGTGCAAGGCCGGTAAGGGTGGAACGGACCGCCTCCTGATACAGCTTGGTCAGTTCACGGAGCAGCACCGCCTGCCTGTCCCCCCATGCCTCCGCAAGCTCTGCGGTAGTATCCGCAACGCGCAGAGGGCTTTCGTAGATTATCAGGCTGCCCTTGTGGCGGGCAAGGCGGGCGATGGCTTCACGCCGCTCCTTGCCGCTGCGGGGCAGAAATCCCACAAAGCAGGCTTCCCGTGAAGGCAGGCCGCTGGTGATAAGGGCGGTAAGGGAGGCAGACGCGCCGGGCAGCACCTCAAAGGGTATGTCATGCTCTATGCAGTGGGCGATAATCCGCTCGCCGGGATCGGATATGCCGGGCATGCCTGCATCGCTGACAAAGGCGATGGCCTCGCCGTTGAGCACCCGCTGGCCTATCTCCTCCGCCCTTGAGCGCTCGTTGTGCTCATGGCAGGAGATAAGGGGCTTGGATATTTCCAGCTTGTTCATCAGGGCGCCGGTGTTGCGGGTATCCTCGCAGTATACCGCCGCGCACTCCCTGAGGACCCGGAGCGCACGCAGCGTCATGTCTTCCATATTGCCGATGGGGGTGGGACAAAGATAAAGCTTGCTTTCCATATATTCACTCACAGTTTTCTATAGTTTCTTCCCAGATAAGGCCGGGCTTTGCCCCCTTCTTGGCTTCGATCAACGCAAGGTAAGGGGCTTTTTTGCCGCATACCAGCTGTATGCGCTTTGGCTCCATGCCGTTGTTGTGCAGTGCGGCGAAGGCCTCCGCAACCCCTGCGGCAGGATAGCACATCCACAGCCTGCCGCCGTTTTTCAGCATCCGCTTTGCGCAGCCTGCCACGTCATCCACGGTGCAGCTTTGCTGGTGGGTGCTGATATTCACCCCCTCATGGGGGCTGGGCGTGCCGCCTGCGAAATAAGGCGGATTACACACGGCGCAGGTGAAGCTTTCTCTGGGCAGAATCTCGTGGAGCGTACGCAGGTCATGGCACAGCACAGTTATGTCATTCTGGCCGTTCATGGCCACGGATTCCTCCATAAGCGCCGCCGCCTCCGGCTGAATCTCCACGGCGGTAAAGGGAGTGCCGTGGCGGCCGTTGAGCAGTATGGACAGTATGCCTGTGCCTGCGCCCAGATCAAGGGCGGTGTCCCTTTTCCCCATGCGGGCAAAGTCCGCCAGCAGCAGAGCATCGTGGCCGTAGCTGAAGCCGGGTTTGTTTACCGCAATACGCAAGTCTTTAAATTGCAGATCCTCAATTACCTTCATATGATTATAGTACATTGGTTTTGGGGAAAAGGGAATAGAAAATATCTGATCCTGCCCGCCACCCTCTCAACTCAGCTTTTCCCACTGATTTATCTCCCACATCATTTAAAAATCTTCCGGTGGACACTTTGTGTCCTGTACATCGTCCCTGCATAAATAGTATCCTATTTGCATTACAGGAGGGATATCTATGAATCAAACACCTATCGGCGGCTTTATAAAAGAACTGCGCAAAGAAAAGAATCTCACACAGGAACAGCTGGCAGAGCATCTTAATGTATCCTGCAGGACGGTATCAAGATGGGAGACCGGCAGCAACCTTCCCGATATGGACATCCTCATAGCTCTTGCGGAATTTTTTCAGGTAGAACTTGGAGAACTGTTAAACGGCAAAAGGCAGATCCACAAAGGCAGCGCAGAAGAAGACACCCTTATGATGATGGCCAATTTCAGCAGTCAGGACAAGATAAAGCTGGCAAAGCGCATGCATCTGTTGTTTATTGGCGGCACAGCGGCAGCGCTGCTTCATCTCATACTTACCTTCACCGACAGCGCCGACACATTTCCGGGAGGTATGTGTCAGGGCATTACCCTCGGCATGATGCTGGTTGGCACGTTGTTTACCAGCCGATATTCTTCCAAATTACGCACGCAAAAAATCCGCCTGCTGAACCGCGTTCGCAACATAAACGGCACGTCAAAAGGTCACCCGTAATCGGGTGACCTTTACTGCACATTTGACAGCTATCTGCCATCTTCGCATATGGCTTTATTCCGCATTCGGCGGCGTGTACGGCGAAAACGGAACTATCCTGCAAAGGATAGATTCCCTGCATGATTTGCCGCCCGGTAAATCCCGCAGGATTTATAGGCAAATCATGT
Organism: Clostridia bacterium; assembly: GCA_045603585.1. GTDB lineage: Bacteria > Bacillota > Clostridia > Christensenellales > CAG-138 > SFEL01. The sequence goes on along the minus strand of JAZUMK010000058.1, from coordinate 14,361 downwards.
AAAAATCCCCGTAAGGGATGAAATCGCCCCAAGGCCATCAACCTTGGGGCGTAACTCGCAAAAAATCCAATTGATTTTTTGCGAAAGCTTTAGCTTACTTCAGAACCGCCGGGGATAACATCCTCCATGGTGGTGAGCATGGACAGGGTCTCTTCGTCCTCGGTGATGGCGGAAAGGATCATGCCCTTGCTTTCAATGCCGGCTATCTTGCGGGGAGCAAGGTTTGCGGCGATGATAACGCTCTTGCCGATGAGGGCTTCGGGCTCAGAGTACCACTTGCGGATGCCGGACAGGATGGTGCGGGGCTCGGCCTCGCCGCAATCCAGGGTGAACTGCAGCAGCTTCTTGCTCTTTTCAACGATCTTGCAGTCCAGTACCTTTGCAACCTTCAGCTTTACCTTGCAGAAGGTATCAAAGTCGATAAGCTCCTCTTCCTTAACTTCCTTGGCTTCCTCTGCCTTGGCTTCGGCGGGAACGTGGTTCTGCTTTGCGGCCTCTGCTGCCTGTGCTGCTGCCATGGCGGCGAGAGTTTCGGCTTCCAGCTCTTCCAGCTCCTTCTTAACGTCGATGCGGGGGAACATAGCCTCGCCCTTGCATACCCTGGTGCCGGCGGGCAGCTTGCCGAATTCGCAGGCTTCGTAGGCAGTCAGCTCGCCCTCAACGCCCAGCTGTGCAAACATCTTGGGGGAGGTGTTGGGGAGGTAGGGCTGAATGAGGATGGCAACAACGCGCAGAGCCTCGGCCAGGTTGTACATTACGGTACCCAGACGTTCCTTGTTTGCCTCGTCCTTGGCCAGCACCCAGGGGGCAGTAACGTCGATGTACTTGTTGCTTGCGCCGATAAGCGCCCATATGGCCTCCAGAGCCTCGGGTATCTTCCACTCGTTCATGGCGGTCTCTACCTTTGCAGGCAGCTCGCGGGCCAGGGAAAGTATCATATCGTCCTGCTCGGGGTTGGGGCAGGTGGGGGCGGGGATAACGCCGCCGAAGTACTTATCGATCATGCTTACGGTACGGGACAGCAGGTTGCCCAGATCGTTTGCAAGGTCGGAATTGATGCGATAGATCAGCGCCTCGTTGGAGAATACGCCGTCGGAGCCGAAGGGAACCTCGCGCAGCAGGAAGTAGCGGATGGAGTCCACGCCGTAGCGGTTGCACAGCTTGACGGGGTCAACAACGTTGCCCTTGGACTTGGACATCTTGCCGCCCTCAAGTATCAGCCAGCCATGGCCGAATACCTGCTTGGGCAGGGGCTCATTAAGCGCCATCAGCATGATGGGCCATATAATGGTATGGAAACGAACTATCTCCTTGCCTACCAGATGCACGTCAACGGGCCAGTACTTCTTGTACATGCTGTCGTCATCGGAATAGAAGCCCAGCTTGGTGATGTAGTTGGAAAGGGCATCCAGCCAAACGTATACAACGTGCTTGTCATCAAAGTCAACGGGGATACCCCACTTGAAGCTGGTACGGGATACGCACAGATCCTCAAGGCCGGGCAGCAGGAAGTTGTTCAGCAACTCGTGTGCGCGGGCAGGAGGCTGAATGAACTCGGGATGATCCTTGATGTGCTGGATAAGGCGGGGAGCGTACTTGCTCATCTTGAAGAAGTAGCTTTCCTCCTGAACCTTTTCAACGGGCCTGCCGCAATCGGGGCAGCAGCCGTCCTTCAGCTGACGCTCAAGCCAGAAGCTCTCGCAGGGAGTGCAGTACAGGCCTTCGTAGGAGGACTTGTAGATATCGCCCTGCTCATAGAGCTTTTTGAATATCTTCTGAACGCTTGCCACGTGATAGTCGTCGGTGGTGCGGACAAAGCCGTCATTGGTGATGTCCATCAGCTTCCACAGATCCTTGAAGGTGGCAACGATATCGTCAACGTACTTCTGGGGGGTAACGCCCTTTTCCTTGGCCTTGCGCTCGATCTTCTGGCCGTGCTCGTCGGAGCCGGTGAGGAAGTATACGTCATAGCCGGTCATGCGCTTATAGCGGGCGATGGCGTCTGCGGCAACGGTGGTATAGCTGTGGCCGATGTGCAGCTTATCGCTGGGGTAATAAATAGGCGTGGTGATGTAGAATGTCTTCTTTTCAGGCATAGCTTATCTCCTTCTATGGTCTTTAGTATGTAACTGTTTTAAACACGATACACAATTTCATTTGCCTCATGCCGGAGGCTTGCAAAAAAGGTTTTTTCGCAAAATTACGAAAAATAAAAAATCCTATGCGCAACGGCATAGGGGCGGAATATTTCCGCGGTACCACCCTACTTCCCGCAAAGGCTGACCCTTATGCGGCTCATAAGTTTCTCTGTATCGGGAGGACCCGCCCGAAACTCAGGGCAGAATGCCGTTCGAATCGGGGCGCTCGGGAGCCATGTTGGGCAGAGGCCTTTCCCGCGGGGCTTGCACCGTCCCCCGCTCGCTATGGGCTGTATCCCTGCTTACTCTTTCCGTCATTGCGCGGATATTCATTCTTAGATATTTTATAGACTTTGTGCCGCTTTGTCAATGGTATAAGCCGCAAAGGGCTTTGAATTGCCCCATTATTTTTTCTCCCGCAGCAGCATATTCCGTAGATTTGTTGAATTTGCCCCCTTCACCTTTTCACTCTTCACTGTTACCTTTTACTTAAAAAAACCGCCCCGTGGAGCTCCCACAGGGCGGCAATTATTGTTTTTTGTTATTCTGCGTTTTCGGGATAGATTATCTCATCGGGATTGGCGGGCTTTGCCACAACCACGCAGCGCTGCTCGCGAGTACCCATTTCGCTGTTCCAGCTTTCGCCGTAGCAGGTGATAAGGGTCATGCGGGAGTCGCCGGTATCGTATGCCATAACGTCCGCAGGCTCGTCGTCAAAGGCGAAAATATTCACCCTGTCCACAAGGAAGGTCATGGTGGAGCCATCGTCGTATCCCACCACTATCTCTTCGCCCGGCTCCATCTTGGGGAGCAGAGAAAATACGCCCGCAACCTTCTTCCAGGTAACGTGGCCATTGAATATGGCGTTGCCGTATTCGCCGGGGGAGGAGCTGTTTTCCAGCCATGCGGCGGACTTTTCGGTATCCAGGGTGTCCATGGTGTATACCTTCTGGCCCTGGGGTGTTACCACCTGATTGCCCTCCGCATCGGTATAGGGCACTATGCCCACAGGCACCACGTCAAAGCTTACTTCACGCTCGGTAAAGTACATCTTTACGGGTATCTTCTTTACGTAGGGAGTGGGCGCAGGAGTAGCCGACAGCTCTGCCACGGGAGTTGCCTCGGGCGCGGGAGGAGCCTCGTACTTATCCGGGATAAACACATACTGACGGAACAGTATGACCGCGGCATACAAAAGCAAAGCAGCCGCAATGATACGCCTTATGCGGCGGCGCTTTTTCTTTTTGCTGAGCTTATCACCCTCAGCCGCATTATCTGCATTTTCCTGAGGGACAACCTGATTCAGAGCATCGTCTGCTATTTGATTGATAATTTTATTCTCGTCCATGGCTGTATTATAGCATTGGATTTACCCGCTATCAAGTTAACATTTTGCGAAATATGTGTTATACTACTATATTGGAAAATATCGGTGCCCCATGCACCCTTCAAGGAGATATTATGGATCACAAAACAGCCATCGCCAATGCATTGGCAGCCCTCACCGGCATGGAGGCGGATACCCTCCGCGACTGGATTGAAAATCCCCCCAATACCGACATGGGCGATTACGCCTTCCCCTGCTTCCGCCTGGCAAAGACCATGCGCAAGGCTCCTCCCGCAATAGCCGCGGAGCTGCAGGAATCCCTTGTCCTGCCCGCAGGCCTGAGCAAAGCCGTGGCCATGGGCGGCTACCTTAACTTCTTTGCAGACAAGTCCGCCTACGCTGCGGATATTCTGAACAAGGTCCTTTCCATGGGCGAAAGCTACGGCGGCTCCGATATGGGCGCAGGCAAAAACGTATGCGTGGAGTTTTCCTCCATCAATATCGCAAAGCCCTGCCATATCGGCCACCTGCCCAGCACCGCCATCGGCAGCTCACTTTACCGCATTTACAAGGCTCTTGGCTACAATGCCATCGCCATCAATCACCTTGGCGACTGGGGCACCCAGTTCGGCAAGATGATCGTGGCCTATAAGATGTGGGGCGAAAAGCCTGTTCCCGAAAGCACCGTCCGGGAGCTTGTTCAGCTGTATGTCCGCTTCCATCAGGAGGCAGAGCAGCACCCCGAGCTGGACGACGAAGCAAGGGCATGGTTCAAAAAGATAGAAGACGGCGACAAGGAAGCAGTTGAGCTCTGGCAGCAGTTCAAGGACCTTTCCCTCTATGAAGTGGGCAAGATATACGACCGCCTTGGCGTACACTTTGACAGCTACGCAGGCGAATCCTTCTACGAGGACAAGATGGCCCCCGTCGTGGATGAGCTTCGCGCAAAGGGTCTGCTTACCGTGGACAAGGGCGCAACCATGGTTGACCTGTCGGAATACGACATGCCCCCCTGCATAGTGCTCCGCTCCGACGGCGCCACCCTCTACGCCACCCGCGATCTGGCCGCCGCCATTTACCGCAAGAATCACTACGATTTCGTAAAGTCCCTCTACGTTGTGGCTTACCAGCAGAATCTCCACTTCAGGCAGATATTCAAGGTGCTGGAGCTTATGGGTAACGATTGGGTAAAGGACTGCGAGCATGTAAACTTCGGCATGGTATCCATGGAGGAGGGTACCCTCTCCACCCGCAGCGGCAATGTGGTATACCTTGAGGACGTTCTCAACGCCGCCGTGGAAAAAACCGGCGAAATTATAGCCGAAAAGAGCCCCGATCTTGAGGATCGTGATGCCGTTGCCGCCGCCGTTGGCGTTGGCGCGATAGTGTGGGGCATGCTGTACAACAGCCGCATCAAGGACACCACCTTCTCCTGGAGCAAGGTGCTGAACTTTGACGGCGAAACCGGCCCCTATGCCCAGTACACCCACGCCCGCTGCTGCTCCGTTCTCCGCAAGGCAGGGGAGTACGACAGGGCAAATATCGACGCATCCTCCCTCACGGATGCCGCTTCTACTGCCCTTATCAAGGCCATTGCCGCCCTGCCCGATGCAGTAAAGCTGGCCGCAGAAAAGAACGAGCCCTATGTTGTGGCCCGCGCCGCAATGGAGATATGCACCGCCTACAACAAGTTCTACTTTGACAACAAGATAATGGTGGATGACGCCGCCGTACGCAATGCACGCCTTGCCCTCACCGATGCCGCCCGCATCGCCATCAGGCAGGGACTGTACTTGGTAGGATTAGAGGCTCCCGAAAGGATGTAGCATATATGTTCTTTTTTCTAAGAAAAAAGAACCAAAAAAGTCGTACTTTCCTTAAAGGAAAGTACCAAAGGATAACATGGATGGTATAAAATCCTCACAACTTCCATACTCCACAAGGAGGTACACAGTTTGAAGTATTTACGTAAATTTGCTTTGATGCTGGCATGTGTGTGCTTGCTTTCTGCCCTCGTCGGCTGCGCCGCCAAACCGGACAAAACAGCCTATGACCACGGTCTGGAACTTGTCCAAACCATGGCAGAGCTTGCTTGCAGCGAGGCATATCTGTCCATCACCACGGGCAGTACATCCGTAACAGAGCTGCTCGTACCTGTGCAGGAAGGAGACTTCAGCAAACCGTCCGCCGTGTATGCCGTCAGGCTCGGCGATGAATACCTTGCCGCAATGGCAGAATGGTCTGAAATATCCGAAATACCCGACAGCATTAAAGAAGTTGCAAAGCAAAAGCTCATCGGCGCTTTTGCCTCCCAGATAATCGCATACGCCGGAGCGCAGAATTTGGCCGCCTCCGCCGTCTGCGCCGCAGGAAAGACCTTTGTTGACGAATCGCTGACAGAAAGCGTAATATATCTCTACGTATTCGACAACTGCCCTTCTGCCGCCATTACCTTCACCCCGGGCGAGGATAACGCGGTTTCCGCATCTGGGCTGTTCCTTCTCTATAATGAAGTTGACTGGTCTGACGAGGCAGCCCTTACCGCCTTCTTTGCGGATATGGGCGCAGAGCTTTCAAAGATCAGCTAAAGTTTCCTTAATACATCATTCATTTTAAACTTTATCTTTTCTTTTTCTTTTGCTTCTTTTCTTATTTCTTTTCGATACGAAAAGAAAAAGAAAAGAAGATTCAAATGAACCCCACACACTCTATCAGGAGGAAAACAATAATGCTGGACATCAAGCGCATACGCCAGAACCCCGAAGCACTGACCGAGGCCATGAGAAAGCGCCGCGGAAAGGGCGCGGACGTATCCGGCCTTATCGAGCTGGACGCCAAGCGCCGTGAGCTCATGCAGGAAGCAGAGCAGCTCAAGGCACGCCGTAACGAAGAATCCGCCAAGGTTCCCGCCATGAAGAAGGCAGGACAGGACACAACTGAGCTGATGGCGGAAATGAAAAAAGTAGGTGCCCGCATAAAGGAGCTGGATGAGCAGATCGCCGCCATGGATGAGGAAATGAACGGCATGCTGCTGTCCATTCCCAACATCCCCCATGAATCCGTACCCGAGGGCGCAGACGATGCAGACAATGTTGAGCTGCGCAGCTGGGGCAATGTGCCCTCCTTTGATTACGAGCCCAAGGCACACTGGGACATCGGCGAAGGCCTGAACATACTGGACTTTGCCACCGCCGGCAAGATCACCGGCGCACGCTTTACCGTATACCGCGGCCTTGGCGCAAGGCTGGAGCGTGCGGTCATCAGCTATTTCCTGGATACCCATTCTGAAAACGGCTATACCGAGATACTGCCCCCCTATATGGTAAACCGCGCATCCATGACCGGCACCGGTCAGCTGCCCAAGTTTGAGGAGGATGCCTTCAAGGTAACCAATACCGATTACTTCCTCATCCCCACCGCAGAGGTACCCGTTACCAATATGCTCCGGGGCGACATCGTGGACGGAGATATGCTTCCCATCAAGTACTGCGCATACAGCGCATGCTTCCGCAGCGAGGCCGGCAGCGCAGGCCGTGACACCCGCGGCCTTATCCGCCAGCATCAGTTCAACAAGGTGGAGCTGGTAAAGTTCGCAAAGCCTGAGGATTCCTATGCAGAGCTGGAATCCCTCACCGCCGATGCAGAGCGTGTGCTGCAGGGTCTTGGCCTGCCCTATCGCGTGGTTTGCCTGTCCACCGGCGATCTGGGCTTCTCCAGCGCAAAGACCTACGACATCGAAGTATGGATGCCCAGCTACAACCGCTACGTTGAGATCAGCTCCTGCTCCAATTTCGAGGACTTCCAGGCCCGCCGTGCTCAGATACGCTTCCGCCGTGAAAAGGGCGCAAAGCCTGAGCTGGTTCATACCCTCAACGGCTCCGGCGTGGCAGTTGGCCGCACCGTTGCCGCCATCCTTGAAAACTATCAGCAGCCCGACGGCTCCGTAAAGGTTCCGGATGCGCTGGTGAAGTACATGGGTTGTGAGTATATTAAGTAGGGGTTATATGTTCTTTTCTTCTAGAAGAAAAGAACCAAAAGAAGTCAAAAAATAATAACAGTTATACGCAAATTCGGCCTCAACGGGAGGCCGAATTTGTGGTTTTGGGCAAAAGTCAGGTTATTGATCATCTATACCCACCCGCCACCCTTTTAATGTATCTTCGCCTTGCGGCGAAGACGATGGGCGGTATACCGCCTGCATATAGAATCAGCCAAAACAGTATTGAGCTGCTCTGTATCATTGGCTGCCGTCATGTTTTCCGTAAGGAAAACACACCTTAAAAGGGCGGCGGGCGGGTATAGATAATAATCATATTTATCCCACACAAAAAGCCCCATCCGTCATGGGGCTTTTTGGACAGCACAGCTATACAAACATAAATATTATCTCTGTTTCTCTTTCGCTTTTCTTTCTCTTTTTGCTTCTTTTTCTCATTTCTTTTCGCGCCCGAAAAGAAAGAGAAAAAGAAGACATACCCTACTCCAAAACACTCCCCAGCTTCTTCTTCACCCTGCTCAATGCGTTATCCACGGCCTTGGCGGGGCGGCCGATGGTCTCGGCTATCTGCTGATAGGACAGGCCGTCCAGAAACAGCTCCGTCACCTTGCGCTCAAGGGGGGTAAGGCGGGAGCGCACCTCCTGATGCAGCCTTTGTGAGGTTTCCCGGGAGATTATCTCCTCCTCAGGGCTGTCGCCGGACAGCTCCAGCAGCTCTATAAGCTCACGGTCATCCCCTTCGGCGGGAGAGGTGTGGTAGAGGGAAATATAGCTGTTGAGGGGCTGATGCTTCTGTCTGCGGGCGGCATTGATGGCGCTGAATATCTGTCGTGTAACGCATATCTCCGCAAAGGAGGAGAAAGCCGCGGTATTGTCCGGGCTGTAATTCTGTATGGCCTTGTACAGGCCTATCATGCCCTCCTGTATGACGTCCTCATGGTCTGCACCTATGAGAAAATAGGGCCGGGCAATCATGCGTACCCGGTCCTTATATCTGTCGCAAAGCTCCTCCATGGCGGCTGCATCGCCGCCCTGGGCCAGAGCCACAAGCTGCTGATCACGAAGATCCATTTAACCCTGCCTCTTCTTTTCAAACATAAGCACTGCGGCGGCAACCGCTGCATTGAGGGAATCAATGCGGCCAACCATGGGAATGGATACCAGGAAGTCGCACTTTTCCTTGATAAGACGGCTGATACCTTCGCCTTCGCTGCCGATTACAAGGCCGATGGCACCCTTAAGGTCAGCCTTGTCCATTGCGGTGCCTGCCATATCTGCACCTGCGATCCACAGTCCCTCATCCTTGAGGCGGTCTATCGCGCCGCCAAGATTGGACACGCGGGCAACCTTCATGTACTCAACTGCGCCTGCGGAAGCCTTGCATGCGGAAGCGGTAACGGATGCACTGCGGCGCTTGGGGATTATCACGCCGTGGGCGCCTGCGCATTCTGCGCTGCGGATGATGGAGCCAAGGTTGTGGGGGTCTTCCACGCCGTCAAGGAGAATGATGAAGGGCTTTTCATCGCGCTCCTTTGCAACGGCAAGGATATCGGATATATCGCAGTATTCCACGCCGGGAACCTGTGCCACTATGCCCTGATGATTGCCGGGCTTGCCGCCGTGACCGAAGGGCAGACACATTTCATCCAGCTTGGAACGGTCAACTTCGCGGATCTGCAGATTCCTGTCCCTTGCAAGGCCGATGACCTCGCGGAGAGAACCGTCCAGCTCTTTTACCACCAGTATGCGGTCAATGCTGCGGCCGCTCTTTATGGCCTCCCGGACGGCGTTTCTGCCCATTACGATGTAGGGAAGCTCATCCTCTGCATAGGCATTGGGCTGCTTGTTTTCTGCGGGCAGCTCCTTTTTGAAGCCCTCATCCTTCCTGCCCTTATTGAAGGGCTTATCGGAATCAAAGTTCTTCTTGCCGTAGGGTCTGTCGGAGTCAAAATTCTTCTTGCCGTAGGGCTTGTCGGAGTCAAAGCTCTTTTTGCCGTAGGGCTTGTCGGAGTCAAAGTTCTTCTTGCCGTAGGGCTTGTCGGAATCAAAGCTCTTCTTGCCGTAGGGCTTATCGGAGTTAAAGTCCTTTTTGTAGGGCTTGTCCCCGTAGCTTCTGCCGCCCCGGCGGTTGATATCCCTGTCAAATTCCTTCTGACCGTAGCTGCTCTTGTTGTCCCTGAATGCCATATGTATATAAACCTCCGGATATTATTCTGCATCCTGCGGAGCAACCATCTGCCCCATAAGCTCATTGAGCCTGTCGTCCTCGCCTTTGAGGTAAAGGTAGCCCAGCAGCGCCTCAAGGCCGGTTGCCGCACGATAGTCCGCCATCTGGGCATGCTTGGGCACTGTGCCCATATGGCTGTTGCGGCCGCGGCGGTATATGTACTGTTCGTCCTCTGTAAGAGTGGGCAGTATCCGCTGAACGGCCTCTGCCTGAGCCTTGGCGCATACCCGCTTTGTGGCCATAACGTGGAGGCCGTGGGCAGTCGCATCGCTGGTGAGCAAAAGCTGAGTACGCACATAAAGGTCATACACGGTGTCCCCTATGTATGCCAATACCAATGGGCTCATAAGCCGCGGCTCCTTCACCTTGCAGCCAAGGGTCCCGGATACCTTTGATATGATATTTTCCTTCAAAACTTCATTATTCATCTATTGTATTATATAGGCAAAATTCCCTTTAGTCCAGCATATTAGCTCCATCAAAATAACTCTTTACCCCCTCTGCAACAGCCTTCGCCAGTGTCCGCTGATGGGCAGGGTCGCAAAGCAGCTTTGCATCCTGTGAATTGGACAAAAATCCGCATTCCACCAGCACCGCCACAGGCTCGCTCTCCCTTATCACATAATAATCCCCCGGATTTGCAGGGCGGGGCGGCGCGCCGATGGCGGCGGTAATGCTGTCTATCACCGCCTTTGCAAGCTTCTCCCCTTCCGCGCTTCCTTCCATATAAAAGGCCATTGGGCCATGGACGGAGCAGTCTGTGAATTTATTCATATGTATGCTGACAACACAGTCCACCCCCGGGCTGTTCATTATGCTGCGGCGGGCGGCCATATCCGCCTTTTTGGTGTCCGCAAGGGCAACGTCGTTTTCCCTTGTCATTATCACGTTCATGCCCAGAGCCTCCAGCTCAGCCTTCACAAGCTTCGCCACAGCAAGGTTCAGTCCCGCTTCCGCAGTTCCGTCGGCGCTGACCGCGCCGCCGTCCCCGCCGCCGTGGCCCGCATCCACCACCACTGTCGGCTTTCCCTCTGCCGCTGCAGGCAGGGCCTCGGTGGAAAAGGCCGCCGCAAGAAAGGTCAGCGCAAGTCCCAGCGCCACGGTGCAGGCCTTGTTTACGATTCGTCTGTATTCCCCTTTAAGCTTCATATAATCACCCCTTTGTGACTATATGTGCCAAAAGTACAGCTTATTACTAATTTCAGTTTTTTGAAGAAATCTGCCCTCGCCCCTGCATTTTTGTACAACCTTTTTTCATTTGGATGAAGGGTTTATTCAGAATATTCATTGCATATTCTCCACATATATCCACACTGTCAACATACTTATCAACATTTCCTACCCCAAAAACCCCCTTATCAGGCCTGTCCGTGCCATTTTCCAACATATGCATATTCCACTTATTCCATACGGGTTCTCTGCATATAGTATGTCCCGTTCCCATTTTTGCGGCTTATATCAGCGGTGGTTTTTTGCAGCTTTTGCCATTGCAAACTGCTATAGCACATTTTGGTATTTCCCCTTGACAAGGGCTGCTGTTTTTCTTTGGCGAACATATACAGCGTAGTTTGACAAACGAGGCTTTGTTTCCCTGCATGATTTGCCGCCCGGTGTCCCTCAAGGTCATAGGCAAATCATGTTATTCTCGCTGAAAATCCAATTGATTTTCAGCGAAACAAAAAAGGAACGGAGCAAGTCCGTTCCTTTTTTATGTGCAAGTAAGTAATTACTTGATTTCGCAGGTAGCGCCAACTTCCTTGAAAGCAGCAACGATCTTCTCGGCGGCTTCCTTGTCGATGCCTTCCTTGAGGGGCTTGGGAGCGTTATCAACAACGTCCTTGGCTTCCTTGAGGCCCAGACCGGTGAGCTCACGAACAACCTTGATAACCTTGATCTTTTCGGGGCCAACGTCCTTGAGGATTACGTCGAACTCGGTCTTCTCTTCTACTTCAGCGGCAGCAACGGCGGGGCCGGCAACTGCAACGGCGGTAGCGGCGGCGGATACGCCAAACTCTTCTTCCAGAGCCTTTACCAGCTCGGAGAGCTCGAGAACGGTCATGGCCTTGATATCTTCAATAAACTGTTCCTTGTTAAACATTGTAATTTCCTCCTGTTGAAATTTTGATTGTTTTTAGTAGTAATTTACGCAGCCTGTAAGCTTACTCGGCGGCGGGCTCGCCCTTCTTGGCGATCTGGTCCAGTACGATTGCCAGTCCGGAAACGGGGGACAGCATGCTGCCCAGCATCCTTGCAAGGAGAACCTCGCGGGAAGGCAGGTCAGCCAGGGTGTTCATGCCGGCGGCGTCAGTTACAACGCCGTTGATGAGACCGCCCTTGATCTCGCACTTCTTGTACTTTTTGATGGCGTCCTTCAGCACCTTTGCGGGAGCTACGGCGTCTTCTACGCCGAAAGCAAAGGCGGAGGGGCCCTTCAGCAGCTCGCAGAAGCTCTCTTCAATGCCAGCGGCCTTGGCTGCGCGCTCTACGATACCGTTCTTGAGAACTACGTATTCTACGCCGGCCTTACGCATATCGCTGCGGAGATTGGTAACCTCCTCGGCATTGAGTCCGCGATAGTCGAACACTACCAGAGACTGAGCAGCCTGGATCTTGGAAGTAACTTCCTCAACCTGAGCGGCCTTTGCCTGTATGTTCTGGATGTTTGCCATGGTTTTACCTCCTGTTAGAATAGAAAAAATCCTCTGCCGCAAGACAGAGGACGAAAAAGCGCGTTAAAAATAAGCTCTTATTCATCGCCTCGGCAGGATTTACGCTTGCGCTACCGGCTGTCTTGGGCAACAATTTTTGATTTCCACGGGGCAGTATATCAGACTGCCCCATGGTTGTCAAGCAAAATTTGCAGGTTTTTCGGGAATTTTTCGCCTCAAACCCGCTAAGATTTCCAAGGTTTGCGCCTTGGATTTAAATCCGCATTTGGCGGCATGTACGTCAAATGCGGAACCATTCCGCAAGGAATGGATTCCCCGCATGATTTGCCGCCCGGTGACCCTCGCAAGGGTCATAGGCAAATCATGTAAAGTCCCCGAAGGGGCTCGCAAAAAATCCAATAGATTTTTTGCGAAAAGGCTTTGCCTTTAGAACTTGAGGGGGTTGAACTTAACGCCGGGGCCCATGGTAGAGGATACTACCAGGGACTTGATGTAGGTACCCTTTGCAGCAGCGGGCTTAGCCTTGATAACTGCATCCATCAGGGTGTTCAGGTTCTCTTCCAGCTTATCTACGCCGAAGGAGGCCTTGCCTACGGGTACGTGAACGATGGCGGTCTTGTCTACGCGATACTCAACCTTACCGGCCTTGATATCGGCGATGGCCTTAGCCACGTCCATGGTAACGGTGCCGCTCTTGGGGTTGGGCATGAGGCCCTTGGGACCCAGTACGCGAGCGATGCGGCCAACTACGCCCATCATGTCGGGGGTAGCTACGCAAACGTCGAAGCCAAACCAGTTTTCGGTCTGGATCTTCTTTACGAGATCCTCATCGCCTACGAAATCGGCGCCGGCTTCCTGAGCTTCCTTAGCCTTGTCGCCCTTTGCGAAAACCAGTACGCGAACCTTCTTGCCGGTACCGTGGGGCAGAACTACAGCACCACGAACCTGCTGGTCAGCGTGACGGGGGTCAACGCCCAGACGAGCGGAAACTTCGATGGTCTCATCGAACTTAGCCTTAGCGGTAGCCAGAACGGCTTCCAGACCCTCGCGGGGATCATACAGCTTCTGCTTATCGAAGGACTTTACGCTATCCTGATACTTCTTACCGTGCTTCATTATGAATAGCCTCCCTTCTTAGTCTACCACTACAACGCCCATGCTGCGGGCGGTGCCGGCTATCATGCTCATTGCAGCCTCAACGCTTGCGGCGTTCAGGTCAGGCATCTTCAGTTCAGCAATCTCCTGAACCTGAGCCTTGGTGATCTTAGCAACCTTGTCGCGGTTGGGCTTGCCGGAGGCAGTCTCGATACCGCAGGCCTTCTTGATAAGAACGGCAGCAGGGGGAGTCTTGGTGATGAAGGTGAAGGAACGGTCCTGATAAACGGTGATAACAACGGGGATTATCAGGCCGGCCTGCTTGGCGGTCTTCTCATTGAACTCTTTGCAGAAGCCCATGATGTTTACGCCGTGCTGACCCAGAGCGGGGCCTACGGGGGGAGTGGGTGTCGCCTTACCGGCGGGGATCTGCAGCTTTATAAAGCCGGTGATCTTCTTTGCCATTTTGTAAGTTTCCTCCTAATATAATGTGGTGCGAGCGGCAGGCCATGGCGGGCCAACCTCCCACAATGCAAGCGCAAAAGCGCATACATATCAAGTAATGTCACACAAATCCTATTGGGATTTGCGTGAGGCATTGATTCCCGTGAAGTGTGTAATCGCACACGTGCGCAGCACTTGTGCGCCCTCGCGGAAAACCCAAAAGGTTTTTCGCGAAAGACTATATTTTCTGGACCTCTATGTAATCCAGCTCCACGGGGGTGTTGCGTCCGAACATGGACACGGTGAGCTTTACCTTCTGGTTCTCGGGGTCCAGGGCCTCCACGGTGCCCACAAAGTTCTCCAGGGGACCAGAGACGATGCGGACGCTCTCGCCCACTGCCACGTCCAGCTTGAGCGCGATGCGCTCTACGCCCATGGCGGTGACCTCCTCGTCGGTGAGGGGG
>JAZUMK010000057.1:0-57823 GCA_045603585.1 Clostridia bacterium | reverse complement strand
CCTTGAATCTCATCCAATTTCGCCGCTTTTGGTCCTTTGGAGTTTTAACGGCCATAGGGCATGGCAGAGCAAGGAAGAGCGAGGGAAGAATACTGGTTGTATTCTGACTGAGGATGACGCGGCTATGTCGTGTCATATGGCCGCTAAAACCGCGGTTCGGATTATATTGGTTACCCTACCCTATTTAAAAAAACGCACCCGTCCTTCAAACACCCGCTTAAGGTTTTCAAACAGGGAGGCACATCTGCCGCCGGACAGGTCATATACCGTTATGCTCTCCGGCGCAAGGCCCACCAGCACGCTCATTATGCCATCCCCTGTGCATTGCTCGTAGTCTATGCGTATATCCTTGTCATCCGTAAAGGTGCAGCTGCCATCGGGATTGAGAATGAGATATATGTCCTCAGCCCTCGGGCTTCTCAGCTTTACAAAGGCCGCCAGCACCCGCATAAGCTCCATATATTCCGCATCCAGCAGCAGCTCATCCGCCGCCTTCAATACGCACCGCTCCCATTCCCGGCGGTATTCCTTCATGCGGAAATCCATATATCCTTCCAGCTGAAGGTGAGTATTTTCGCCGAAGTATTCCACCAGCTCGCTCTGCACATTGCCTATGCCGGAAGAGCGGCGGGCAAGGCGTATCGCCTCGGGCAGCAGCGTTTTTTTATCCTCCAATGATATTGGAAGGTCATTTATCATGTATGCTATTTCAAACTGGGCAAGGTCCATCAGCAGCAGCTCTGCCACTGCCGCGCACCATTCCTCCATCTGCACCGCCCCGCAAAGCTCCGCACAGGCGTATGCACTGTCCCCTGTCGGTACCGCGCTGCATCCCAGCTTTTCCAGCCTTCTTTTCAGCAGCCAGCAGATATCTGCCTCGTATTTATCCGTGCCAATGGAATACATTCCCATCAGATTTACTTTCCCCTTTTTTCCCTATATCAGCAGAATATGCCCCAGTTGTCATCATGGTGCGCCGATTTTGCCATGGGGCTATTATGTGCCCTGTTTTGCCCTGATGTGCCCTGTAAATTTTGCCACAGCACTTGACACAATGTGCTTTGGGACATATAATTTTCATGATAATTATCGTGGGATGATACGGGTTTCAGTACCGTGTGCACCTATTCCATCCAAGAGAAAATGCGCCGTAGGCTGCAAGCGTTTTTATGGAAAGCACATCGGGAATACCGCCCCGCTACTGCGATCGGGCAGGGCCCGTTACAGCCTTTATCGAGTGGGTTTAAAACCAATTAGGGTGGAACCGCGGATTTGTACATTACAGTCCGTCCCTTGCACAGCATAGGGGCGGATTTTTATATTTCCGCCCGGAACAATAATTTCTACTTTTCACTTAGGAGGAAACACATGAACATCACTTTCCCCGATGGTTCCGTCAAGCAGTTTCAGGACGGCATGACCGCCCTGCAGATAGCTGAATCCATCAGCCCCCGCCTGCGCAAGGCTACCCTTGCCGCAGAAATAGACGGCCAGCGCGCAGACGCTTTCCGTCCCATCCATGGTGACCACAGCCTCAAGCTCCTCACCTTTGATGACGCCGACGGCCGCTGGGCAATGCGCCACACCGGCTCCCATATACTCGCACAGGCCGTAAAGCGCGTGCATCCCGAGGCAAAGTTTGCTATCGGCCCCGCCATTGAAAACGGCTTCTATTACGACTTTGACGCAGAGCCCTTCACTCCGGAAGATCTGGTTCAGATCGAAAAGGAGATGGAAAAGATAATCGCCGAGTCCCTTCCCCTTGAACGCTTTGAGCTGCCCCGCGATGAGGCTATCCAGATGTTCAAGGATAAGGACGAGCCCTACAAGGTAGAGCTCATTGAAGACCTGCCCGAGGATGCCATCATCAGCTTTTACAAGCAGGGCGACTTTGTTGACCTGTGCGCCGGCCCTCACGTTGAAAACACCGGCAAGGTAAAGTTCGTAAAGCTCACCAGCGTTGCAGGCGCATACTGGCGCGGCAGCGAAAAGAACAAGATGCTCCAGCGCATCTACGGCACCGCATATGAAAAGAAGGCGGACCTTGAAGAGCATATCGCCCGCATGGAAGAAGCCAAAAAGCGCGACCACAACAAGCTGGGCCGCGAGCTGGAATACTTCACCACCGTCGATGTTATAGGCCAGGGCCTGCCCATCCTGCTGCCCAAGGGCGCACGCACCATTCAGCTGCTGCAGCGCTGGGTTGAGGATGAAGAGCAGAAGCGCGGCTATCAGCTTACCAAGACCCCCCTTATGGCCAAGAGCGACCTGTACAAAATCTCCGGCCACTGGGATCACTATCGTGACGGCATGTTCGTAATGGGCGATCCTTCCGATGAAAGCAAAGAATGCTTTGCCCTGCGCCCAATGACCTGCCCCTTCCAGTATCAGGTATTCCTCAACAGAGGCCGCAGCTATCGTGATCTGCCCATGCGTCTGGGCGAAACTTCCACCCTTTTCCGCAACGAGGACTCCGGCGAAATGCACGGCCTTATCCGTGTACGTCAGTTCACCATTTCGGAAGGCCATCTGATACTTCGCCCCGATCAGCTTGAGGATGAATTCCGCGGCTGTCTGGAGCTTGCAAAGTATATGCTGGATACCCTTGGCATGCTGGAGCATTGCTCCTTCCGCTTCTCCCAGTGGGATCCCAACAATACCGAAAAGTATATCGGTACCCCCGAGCAGTGGGACGAAGCCCAGTCCGCCATGGCAAAAATACTGGATGACCTTGATGTCAATTACACCATCGGCATAGACGAAGCAGCCTTCTACGGCCCCAAGCTGGATATACAGTACAAAAACGTATTCGGCAAGGAAGATACCATCGTTACCATTCAGGTTGACCAGCTGCTGGCCGAGCAGTTTGGCATGGAATACACCGATCAGGAAGGCAAGAAGGTTCGCCCCTACATTATCCACCGTACCAGCCTTGGCTGCTACGAGCGCACCCTCGCCTACCTCATAGAGCTTTATGCCGGCGCACTGCCCACCTGGCTGTCCCCCGTTCAGGTCAAGGTACTGCCCCTGACCGACCGTACCGCCGAAGCCTGCAAGAATATTGCCGAGGAGCTGGACAAGTACGGCCTGCGCGTTGAGGTTGACTACCGCAGCGAAAAGCTGGGCTACAAGATCCGCGAAGCACAGCTTCAGAAGATCCCCTACATGCTGGTCGTTGGCGACCGGGATGTGGAAAACGGCGTAGTTTCCGTACGTTCCCGCAAGGGCGGCGACCTGGGTGCTATGACTCTGGATGCCTTCAGGGAACTGATCCTCAAGGAAGTTGCAGAAAAGGCAAGGGACTAAAGCAGAAACAATACAAAAGGCCTCCGAGAAATCGGAGGCTTTGTTTTTTTAAACAAAAAAGCAGCCCGTCATTAATGAACAGGCTGCTTTTGTTTAAGTTTTAGCGGGCACGCGCCCTCTTTTTTCTTCTTCCGGATCTCCTGCCGTTTTTCCCGGTGACCATAAGAACCGCAATGGCAGCGATGCTTATCAGCAAGATAGCCACATACAGACCAATGGGGTTATCGTCACCTGTAGGAGGTACGTCGGACTCGCCGGGATAGATGGGTATCTCCACATCATCAAGGGGAGGTGTAGGCGTAATTCCAGGAGTGGGAGTAGGCGTTACAGGAATTGTGGGTGTGGGAGTTACAACAGGCTTGGTGTAGGTGTTGCTGAAGAGTATCTCTTCAACATCGCTGCCGCCAATCTTTACCAGCTTGGTAATTGCTGCTGCAAGCTGTCCTGAGCCGTCATCCGTTACAGAAACCACTACACCGTATACGGTAGAGTCATATTCCATGCCGCTTACGCTGCCCTTTACCTCTTCTACAAGGTAATAATGCGTGCCAACCTCGGTGTACTCAATGGCAGTAAAGGTAAAGTCGCCTGCTTCGCTCTTGGTTACGGTTTCAATTGCGGTGCCGTCTTTTATAAACTCGGCAGGGTTGTTTGCCTTGTAAAGGCTGAATCCAAATGCCTCGCCGGAGTAAGCATCGCCCTTGAGTTCCTTCTTTCCGCCAATAGCAAAGGAAATCTTTGCGGGAACGTATTCGTTGGTAAAGAGAATTTCCGCCTCGGCTCCAAGTTTGTCCTTTATGACAGTTTCAGTCTCGAGTGTGCCGTTATTGTCTTTGACGGTAACGATTATGTCAAAGCGGGATTCATCATATGTTACGCCGCCAAGGTCACCGTCAGCTTCAACTACGGCATACTTGTAGGTGCCCACCTCGTCATAAGATACATTACTCATGTCAATGGCAAAATTGCCATCTGCATCATTGAATACTGTATGCAGTTTGTCTTCCGGATCGCCGTCATCATCCACAGTCCAAAGTTCAAACTTAAACTCATTTGCATTGATGCTGCGGCCGTTCAGCACCTTTTTGCCGGGAATGCTTTCGCCCTTAGCGAGAACGGGAGTATAAATGTTGGTGAACGCCGCCTTATATACGGTTTCGCCGCTGTTCTGTCCGCTGCTGAGGTTAATCTGTGCCGCACCGGGATCAAGGATAACCTCAGTTTCCTCGGCAGTCAGCTGCGTAACGCTGCTGTGCGTGTTGGGGAGGCGCTTTGCAGTAAGATATACGGTTGTACTCTGGGAAGCATTTGAAGCGGCAGTATTGATGGTTCCTTCGCCGCCTTGCTGCTGTTCGCCGGTTTCGTTGCTGCCTTCGCTGACTATTTCAGGGCCGGCAGAAGAAGGAACTTCCCCGTTATTGCTCGTCTCGTTGTCGCCCACCGGTTCGCCGGTTTCATCGTTGCCTTCGCTCTCTGTTTCAGGGTCAGCAGGAGTAGTAACTTCCTCGTTACCGTTCGGCAGGCCGCTCTCCGATTGGTCATCGCCTGCACTTACGCCCGATACGTCATTTCCGGAAGGTGTGCTGCTGCCATTATCGTCCTCATCGGTTTCCCCGATGTATGCGCTGATGGTGCCGTCGTTGTTATCCACTACATTTACGGTTATGGGATACTCAGTATCATCGTAATCCCAGCCGGCCTTGCCGTCATTCTTTTCTTTGAGAATGTAGTCAAAGCTCCTGCCTGCATACTCGGCCTCATAACCAAGCTTGATGGAGGCATCGCCTGTGGAACCGGAAACAGCCTCTTCTACAGGGTTGCCGTCTTTATCGTACAGTTCAAATTTAAAACCTGCGGGGGACTTGTCCTCACCGGAGTTGCTGACAACGTTTTTCTTTATCTCGATGGTAACTTCAGCATAGCCGTTGGGAGCGTACTTGTTGGTGATGGTTGTGTTAACTGCAAATCCGTTGTCGCTGTCGCCGGATATTGCAGGATTATTGGTTACAGCGGTAACACTTTGAATTTCCAGTGCGCCGTCCATATCCGCATCCCCTACCAGCACGTCAAAAGCATACTTTGCAGAGTCGTATACCATGCCGGGAATGCTGCCGCTTACTTCGCTGATGCGGAAGGAGTAGGTGCCCGCCTCGGTGAATATACTCTGCCCATTTCCATCCACGAACAGCTCGGTAAAGCTGAACTTGTCCATGTCGGGGTCGGGCTTGATGACATTTATGCCGTCTTCCTGTACGGTAATGACATTATAGGCAGCGGCAGTCTCGCCAAGCTTTTCCCATTCTTCGTTGGCCTTGTTGTACTTTTCAAGCACAAAAGTAAAGCTGTCGCCATCTATCCATTCGCGGCCCTCTATGACCTTGGTGCCGTGCACCTCAAGCTTTGCAGGTGCTGGGGCGGGGTTATACTCGTTGACGTATTCAAGGGTGTTCTCTCCCTTTTTAACGGTAACGGTGCGCACCGCTTCACCATCCACGGTAAAGCCGCTGCCGTCGGAAAGAGTTTCCTTTACCACCGCCTCGGTGCCGACTGTCACATCCTTGATGATCGCTGTCTGTCCGGGCTTTATGGAAACGGTAATTACGCCGTTACCGTCTGCTTTTTTAGTAACGCCGCCCTGTTCGGATGCGGTAATGACCGTCACATCCTTATTGGCGTAATCTGCACCCAAAGCAACATCAAAGGCAAAATCAACACCCTCTGGTATCTGATAAGTATTGCCAAAGGGATGCCCCACTTCCTTTTTGATGAGAATATCTCCCGAATGCTCGGCAATAAAGATATTGCGCAGAGACTGAGTTTTGGTGACAACATACGCCAGAGTGCCTCCGATAACAGCGGTGGCTAAAAGAACAACTGAAAGCAACAGCGCAATCTTTTTGCCATGCTTTTTAATAAGCTTCACGGGCCGCTGCCTCCTTTCATAAGTAGTTATTGTATATTCTGCGGCATCCCTTTGCCGCGGGGATGTCTGTTTTATTCTGCATTAAGTCCGCTTGTCCAGGGGTGATTTGTGCCGAAAGCACCGTCAAGTGTAATTTCTGTGTAGGCTTGCACCGCCTGAGAGTAAATACCTATCTCGTACTTTCCGCTGCCGTTTCCGTCAAGGGCAATCATGTCCTCATTGGTGCCTTTGCTATCCATGTATAGCTGCATG
This sequence comes from Clostridia bacterium, assembly GCA_045603585.1. Lineage (GTDB taxonomy): Bacteria > Bacillota > Clostridia > Christensenellales > CAG-138 > SFEL01. Next base: position 51,342 of record JAZUMK010000057.1, on the reverse strand, counting down.
AGGGAAGGCTCTGCGGTTTTCCCGGCTTCAAGGACAGTTTTATAGTCGGCATAGAACACGGTGTATTTGTTGCCGTCTATCTCCACCCCGCTTGTCGCCTCTGACATTGTCCAATCTTCAGTATTGAAGTTAAGGTGAATCAGGTCATCCAGCACGCTTTTGCCGTAGGTGCCCTCTTCAAAGGCGAACCATGTGCGAACGTATACGCTCACATCCCCCTTGTTTTCCACAAACACAAAGCGGTCAAGCTCGTTTTTCAGTGACTTGCCGTATATGGGCTTGGACACATCGCAATCCTGAAAAATGAACCAACGAGTGCTTTTAAGCTCCGCTTCGCCAACGGCAGGGAAAAGGGGCTGCTCCTCCGTCACTTCTTCAAAAGGAGCCCAGTTTACCTTTTTGGTGGTTCGTTGATATATATGCTGTTCAATATCCGCCTTTTGCTGCTCTGCCGCAAAGGCAAAGGAACCTGCAATAAGCATCAGCGCCAGCAGGGCGGCAAGCAGAACAATTCGTTTTTTCATCCGTTACAGCTTCCTTTCTGTATATGTGTAACAGGTAAATACATTTGTGCAATTGGGCGTTCAAAGGGCACAAGCGGGCCTGTACCCTTTGATCGCCCCCCACCGGGGGGTGGGGTAGCGGGAAAGTTGGTTATTCGGGAACTACGGTGTACCAAACGTCACCGTTTGCCTGATTTTCGGAAACTACCTTGTAGCCGGCAGCAACCTTGATGTTGTTGGGATCATCACCACCGGTGGAAGGATCAAAGTTTACAAAGGTACCGCCGTAGATGTTGATGAAGCCGGTGCCACGATTAACGTTAGCTACGTTCACAGGACGGTTTTCCTGCTCGGTGTTGTGGAAGAAACCGCCGTAAATATCAATTACGCCGCCGCTGGAGTAGATCAGTTCCTCGTCATCTGAGCCGGTAGAGATGAAGCTGCCACCATTGATGATAATCTCGGAGCCATTACCGGCCCAAACGGCAATGCCCTTATAGGGCTTGAAATCGCCGCCGTTGATCACCGTTTCGGTGCCGCTCTGAGCATAAACAATGGAAACAACACCTTCAGAATTGGCAGAATTAATGGTTCCTTCGCCATTGATAGTCAGCTTGCTATTGTCATGTGCCACAGTGAAGAGATAGGTGTAACCGGTATTCTTTCCGTCCTGATAGGTACCATCGTGATTAATGGTGTGGCCGTTCAGATTGATGGTGTAATTCCTGCCTCCGGTAATGGCATATTCACGGTTTCCGCTGTAATGATTCGCAGAATCGGAAGTATTGATATTTTTACCCAGAGTGAATTCGCCGCTTTCCAAAGAGGATTCATAAACGTCATTTGCATCGTAAAGAACGCCGGGAAACTCGATAGGTTCAAACCAACCGGGAACATTGGCATTATTCTCGCCCTTGGGGAATGCGGTTTCCAGAGCGGTGGCTGCATCGGCAAAGCCTGCAGTCTGTACAGCCTGGGAGAGAACGAGGATATCGTAGGTGCCGTTCTTGTTGCCGTCGATATTCTCCATGTCCTCGTTGGTGGCATTGTGCTTGAGGTAAACCTGGCAAAGGCTGGGATAGGTGGTGTCGCCTGCGGGGAGAACGCCGTTTTCATGACGGATGGAGTCGCTCAATTGAGCACCATGGTAAACGTACTCAACCACTACATAGTTGTTGCCATCGATCTCAATAACACCAATTTCGTTTTTAAACCAAGGCTGCCCGAGATTATCATTATCCGTGGTAGAACGAGAAGAAGTCATAATGACCTTACCAAAATCAGCAGCAGCAATTTCGCCCAGCTCAAAAGCAACGAGGGTGCGAACGTATGCGTCGGTCCTGCCGGTGTTTTCAACGGTTACGAACTTGTCCTGTGCGTTCTTGCCGGCAAATACCTGCATATGGCCATAGGAATCAACCTGAGTCATGCGAACGATAGTGCTATCGTAGCCTGCATAAGCGGGGCTGTTGCCGGGCTCGTTGGGGTCGCCAACGATGGGCAGCAGGGGCTTGCCCTGAGTGAAGTCCTTCAGAACATAGCTGGTCACGCCATCGATGGTATCAGTCTCGTAGGAGCCGTCACCCTTAAGTTTGCGCTCGTACTCGTGCTGTTCGATGGATACATTACCCAGAGTCATTACGTTCACGTCGCTGTCGCTGTCCTGCAGGTATGCCATGGTGCCGGATACGGCTATGCCGGCAAGAAGCACAACGACAAGTGCGATGGAAAGAATCTTCTTCATTGTGATTTCTCCTTTGTTGCTTTATTGTTTTCTCAGTATGTTTTTCTCCCATATCATACTGCGATCAAAGGGCACAAGTGAGGGCCTGTACCCTTTGATCGCCCCCCACCGAAGTGGGGAAGCGATTTGGTGCTTAGTCGATATAGTTGATGGTATGGCTGCCACCGCGATTGTCAACGATGTTGGCACTGGTAATGGCCTTATCGGTGGTATTGAGGGTAAAGTGGCCATTAACGGTGGTGCCATAGTAACCGGCAGATACGGCAACGTTATTCAGGGTTGCTGTACATTCGCCCATTGTGCTTATTGCATTGGGGTTGGTGGGACCGTTTGCAGCAGTGCCTGCTACGCAGGTAGCAGTAATGGAACCGCCGTTCATAGTTGCTGTGGCTCCGTTAAGGCTGAGACCATAGCTGTAAACCCACTGTGCACCTGTGCTGTTATGTATTTTGATATGGCAGTTGTTGAGAACAGCCGTGGCACCCGCAACTTCCATGCCTGAGGCTTCGGACCAATTTGCATTGGCATTGAGATGGTGCTGTACATCCACGGTTACGTTATCCATGGTAAGTGTGCCGCCGGAAACCTTGAGGTGGGGGATCAAGTTTGTATGACCACCGCTTGTAATAGTGCCGTTTTCAATATCGGCACCTTTCGTCAGATTCAGACCTACGGTAGTAAGCGTATGTCCGTTCAGGTTGATGTCGGCATCTTTCTCAACGATGACAGCTTCATCGAGGGTAATGTCAGCGGTCAGATATACGCTTTCGCCGGCTTCAAGAGCTGCGATCAGCTCATCAGCGGTGGCAACTGCGGTGGGAGCGGTGAACTCGTCGCCAGCGAACCAAGCAGCAGCATTAGTAGCATTAGCTTCGCCGAAAGCGGTATCCAGAGCTTCGTCAGCAGCAGTACCATTGTTATTAGCATCAGCAAAGCCTGCGGTCTGCACAGCCTGAGAGAGAACCAAAACTTCCCAAGTATCGCCAAACTTGGCTACATCTTCGTTGGTAGCCTTGGAATCAAGGAACAGCTGCATCAGGGAAGGAGCTGAGATTTCATTGGGATTCAGAGCATCGTTGTAGGTAAATACAGAGTATACATACTGTACACCGTCAATATCTACAGGAGTCCAAGAGGTCTTATCCAAATCGCCATTGAAGTTTACATGAATCAGATTATTGCGGTCATAATCGGGCGCTTCGATTGCAACGATGGTGCGTACGTAAGCATCGGACTTGCCGGTGTTCTTTACGGTAACGATCTTGTCAACAACGTTCTTGAGTTCATCGGTAAATACCTTGTACTTGATGCCGTTGACATCTACGCCTTCACCAGCCCATTCGATAGGACCAACTGCGGGATAGGCAGGCTTGGCCTGCTTGAAGGTAACAAGCTTGCCGTCTGCATCGCGTTCCTGCTCAATCTGCTCGATCTGAACATTCCCCAGCGTCATTACGTTTACGTCGCTGTCGCTGTCCTGCAGATATGCCATGGTGCCGGATACGGCTATGCCGGCAAGAAGCACAACGACCAGTGCGATGGAGAGAATTTTCTTCATAGCTGTTTATCCTTTCGGTTTAGTTAGCTGTGAGTCTGAAGGTGCCGGTTGCTGCATCCCAATAGGTGCTGTAGCCTTCGTTCATGCATACCAGCTTGGCCTCATCGCCTGCGGTGTAGGTGTAGCCTGCGGCGGGCTTGAAGTTAAATGCGGTGAAGTTGGATCTTCCCTCATCAACAGTGAACTTGAAGGTGTTAAAGTCCTTTGCTAGGTTTACGGTATTGTGGTTAGTATGCACACTAAAATTGACTACGCCGGTAATATTAGCTGCGCCAATGGTGGGAGTCAATCCTGAGTCAATAGTAATTTCGTCTGCAAACTCGCCGCCATTCAAATTTACGGCAGTATCCCAGCCATATATGGCATCATAATTAACAGCTGCATTGCCGGCAACCTTACCGCCGGTCATGTTCATGGAGGTGTGGTCGGTCAGGCGGATTGCGCCGCTGTTTGCGGCCTTGTTATCGCACATCTCGAAATCACCGGAGATGTTGATTACGGAATAGGTGCCGGTGTAGATTGCACCGCCGGTGCCGGCAGATTCGTTGCCTGACATCTTGCCGCCGTTAAAGTTGTAGGTGGAAGAACCATAGCCCCAGATTGCGCCGCCGTCGCCTGCGGCTTTGTTATTGCAGATTTCGCCGCCGTTCATGGTAAGGTTGCAGTTGCTTACCATGCGGATTGCGCCGCCGATGCCGGTGGAGCTGTTGCCGCTGATTTCGCCGCCGTACATGGTGATGTTTCCGCCGCCCCAGATTGCACCGGAATCAGACTGGTTGTTGATAACCTTGCTGCCGTCTTTCATGGTCAGGATTGCACCAATGCGGGTGCCGAGGTTAATGGCATGAGCGCCAACGTTGTTCTGAAGAACTGCGCCTTTGCCAAGCACAATGCTGCTATTGTTGCTTGCCGCAATGATGTTTCCGGTTGCGGTAATACCGCTGTTGGTGGTGCCGCGGCCAAGGGTAGGATCGGTTTCGCCCTCCCAAACTGCGCCGCCGTCGGCAATTACGTTTTCAAGGGTAAGGCTTGCACCTGCGCCTACTGTGAGCATGGTGCCGGTGAAGCTGTCCGCACGGGTAAACGCAGCAGACTTACCGTCTACATTGCCGTTAATAGTAATATTTGCAGCAATCTCTACAGGCTTATCCAGCGTTGCAGAGCCCATCAGCTTGATTTCGCCGCCGCCATTTGCGTTTGCGGCTGCTACCGCTTCGTAAATGGTGTCATAAGTGGTTCCGTTGTATACTGCCTTATTATTGGCAGGGGCTGTGGGCGCAGCATCCTCTGCAAGCACGCCGCCAAACCACTTGGTGCAGTTCTCCACGTTGACATCGCCGAAAGCAGTATCCAGAGCGGTCTCTGCCTTATCAAAGCCCTCGGTCTGTACAGCCTGAGAAAGAACGAGGATTTTGTACTCGTCGCCCAGTACTTCCATATCCTCGTTGGTGGAATCTGCGGCAAGCTCTACCTTGGTCAGAGAAGCGGGAGAAGTTTCGCCGGGATTCAGAACCTTGGTGTACAGTGCTTCGTATACCTGATAGGTTACGCCGTCCAGCACGATGGTAGCTTCGGGTGCGCCCCAGCTCCATTTGTATCCGTTATATTCATCAATGGGGAAATTCACGCCAAAGGTTTCGCTGCCGGGAACATCTTCAAAGGCAATCAGGGTGCGGAAATAAGCATCGGACTTGCCGGTGTTCTTTACGGAAACGATTTTGCTGATTTCGGTACCGGGATAGAAATCCTTGCCCTGCACGAAGGGTTCCTTGCTAGCACCGTCAGCTGCCAGCTGTTCCTCAATCTGTTCAATGTCAACATTGCCCGTCGTCATTACGTTTACGTCGGCATCATGGCTGGTGAGGTACGCCGTGGTGCCGGAGAGGGCAAAGGCGGCGCCCAGGCCAATAACGAGGATAACTGCAAAAATTTTCTTCATGGTGTTTCCCCTTTCGTGAGGTAGTTTGGTGGTGCAAAAAGCTGCGGTTTAGCTGTGATTGTATATGCTGTATGCCTGCTGGGCAGTTTGAATATCAAGCTGCTGAATGGCATATGCGTCGAACAAAAGCATGGGCTGGGCGGAGTTGTAGTCAAGGGGAACATTCCCCTCCTCCGCCTGAAGGTACCAGCTGCCTGCGGTATCGATGACAACGTTTGGCGCAACGGTGACAGCAAAGCTGCAGGGGGGAGTGCTGCTGCCGCCGGGCAGGGGCTCTGCCTGCAGCAGGGTATACAGGGTGTGCTCCACGCCCTCAATGCTGCACAGGGCGGTGTCAAACAGGCTCCAGCCCTCCTGCTGGGTGATGTGAAGGGTGATGGGGGCATTCTCGCCGCAAAGGGCAGAGGGCACTGCGCAGGTTATCCAGACCCATGCCGGCTGCTGCTCCACGCTGTTTACGGTTACGTTTTTTGTAAAGGAGCCGCCGGGCAGGGCAATTTCGCTGCCGCTGTGGCTGATATCCAGCTGAATTTTCAGCTCCCCCTCCGATGCCACGGCAACGGGAGCCGCCTGATTGGCGGGCGGGGTAAGGGACAGCAGATAAATGCACGCCACCATTGCAAAAAGCAGCACAATGGCATGGGAAACTTTCATTAAAACCAATATCCTTTCGGAAGATGTACAAAAAGGCGTTCAAAGGGCACAAGCGGGCCTGTACCCTTTGAGCGCCCCCCACCGGGGGGTGGGGGTTGGTTTAATAGAATTACTTGCCGTACTCTACAGTATAAGTGGGTATGTTCTCGGCTGTTGCTCCTTTGGTAATAGTGTAACCGTCAGGGATTACAACTCCATTCTCATTATAGGTCTGTCCGGCAAGGAGCGCGCCCTGATAGTAAGACCAAGGACGGAGATAATTGGGCGTAGTGGGAAGCATACAGCCTTCATCGCCCCATGCAGGGTTAGCGCCTACAAACGTTCCGCCGTACACTTTAAATGAGCCATAACCGGAATGGTTAAGTACAACAGAAACATTATCTTTGACTGCAACTCTGAGAAGGTTCTTATCACCAGGCTGGCCTCGCTTTGCAATATCATCGGCAGTTTCAGTCAAAGTCTTTGTGCCGGCAAGAATTTCATCTATATCAGCAGCGTTTTCATCATAATAACCGGGATCAAAGTAACCACCGTTGATAGTTACATTACAACCAGAGATTTTCGCGCCCATGAATAATCCTGTTGTGGCGTTAGTAACAGTAGTAACCTCATCTCTGGTAAAGGTACCGTTTTCGATTACAAGTTCACCGTAGGGGCAGAAGATAGCCATTGTAGAAACGCTGCCTAAATCAATTGTGCCGTTTCCATCAATAGTGAGTTTTGCTCCTTCTTTAACCCAAATCAAAGTATTACTTGCAGTATTTTCATCAACGGTAATTGTTTTGCCATTCAAGTCCAAATGAACTTCCTTACCCGGTTCGATTGCGGTTATTTTTTCGAATTCAATATCTTCGGTTAAAACTACGTTGCCGCCTTCAGCAAATGCTGCTTTGAGTTCATCGAGGGTGGAAACCATAACAGGAGCATCCATGCCGCCGAACCACTCAGCAGCCTTTTCGCTGGCCTTACCGAAAGCGGTATCCAGAGCGGTCTGCGCATTTTCAAAGCCTTCGGCCTGTACAGCCTGGGAGAGAACGAGGATGTCCAGCATGCCATTCTTGTTGCCGTCCAGCTTCTCCATGTCCTCGTTGGTAGCTGCAGCGGAGATATAAACCTGAGACAGGTTGGGGTAAGATGTATCGCCTGCGGGCAGAACGCCGCCTACATGACGACTACCATCGCTTGCTCCTTTATAAACGTACTCAATCACATAGTAATTAACGTCACCAATCTTAACAGTACCGATTTTATTCTTAGTCCAATTAGAGTGGTGAGAGGTGCCAATCAGGCTGCCGTCAGTTTCGCCAGCTTCGACGGCAACAAGGGTGCGAACGTATGCATCGGTCCTGCCGGTGTTTTCAACGGTAACGAACTTGTCCTGTGCGTTCTTGCCGGCAAATACCTGCATGAAACCATAGGAATCAACCTGAGTCATGCGAACGATAGTGTCATCCCAACCAGCGTATGCGGGGCTGTTGCCGGGCTCGCTGGGGTCGCCAACGATGGGCAGCAGGGGCTTGCCCTGAGTGAAGTCCTGCAGCATATAGCTATCCTGCTCGTCGACGGTGCCCTTTTTGTACTCGCCATTTTCAACAACGCGCTCGTACTCGTGCTGCTTGATCTTTACATTGCCCAGCGTCATTACGTTCACGTCGCTGTCGGTGTCCTGCAGATATGCCATGGTGCCGGTTACGGCCATGCCTGCAAGAAGAACCACTACCAGAGCGATAGAAAGAAGTTTCTTCATTGCGATTTCTCCTTTGTTGCTTTATTGTTTTCTCAGTATGTTTTTGTCCCATATCATACTGCGTTCAAAGGGCACAAGTGAGGGCCTGTACCCTTTGAGCGCCCCCCACCGGGGGGGCGGGGTGGCGGGGTTGGTTAGGTTATTCTACTACATTGCCGTTAAGATCAATGTAGACGGTTGTGCCAAAGCCATAGCGGATAGGAGACGTAGCAGTTCCGGTAATTTCAAACTTATTGTTATTACCGAAGATATCGAGGTTCAGACGAGCCTTGATAGCTTCGTCGGAATGCTGAGCGGAATTGAGATCACCAATGTAGTTATGTACCCAGAAAGCACGGGTAGCGCCCTTCAGGGTGCTGTTCTTGATGGTTACGTTGTTCATGTCGTAACCGCTGTTGAATACGCGAACGCCGCAGTAGGGAGCATCAAACATGCAGTTGTTAGCGTTCAGGGTTACTTCGCCCCAGTTGTTGAGATGTACACCGAAGTTCATATCGGTGCCGCCCTCATTTTTAACGGTAACACCATCCAGATTCAGAACGCCGCCGTTTGTAACATCAATAACAGTAGTGGCACCATTCCATTCCATGTTAGCACCGGTATGCTTCATGGATACAGTACCGTTGGAAATATTCAGAGTTCCGCCGTTAACATCAATCATAAAGTTGTGGGTAGCAGTACGGGTATTAACTTCGCTCAAAGTATGACCGTTCAGATTGAGAGTTGCTTCGTTACCTTTTCCGATCACGATGGAAGTATCTTGATTCAGAGCTACATCATCAGTCAGATATACGCTTTCGCCGTTTGCGAGGGCTGCGGTCAGCTCGTCAGCGGTGGCAACAGCGGTGGGAGCCTTGAACTCTTCGCCTTTGAACCACTCAGCAGCCTTTTCGCTGGCCTTACCGAAAGCGGTGTCCAGAGCGGTCTGTGCATTTTCAAAGCCGCTGGTCTGTACAGCCTGAGAGAGAACGAGGATGTCGTACATGCCGTTCTTGTTGCCGTCGATCTTCTCAACATCATCGTTGGTGGCAGTAGCCTTCATGTAAACCTGAGCAAGGCTGGGATAAGTGGTATCGCCTGCAGGGAGAACGCCGTTCTCGTGAACGCCGCCAAGATCCTTTGCGCCGTTGTAAAGATACTCAGAAACAAAGTATTTATTGCCGTCAATTTCAACAGTACCGATATCGGTGACTTTCCAAACGCCCTGATCAGTCATGAAAGAGCTTGTACCGATCACATTATCAAACTCGGTTTCAGGCAGACTGCCAATTTCAAAAGCGATCAAGGTGCGAACGTATGCATCGCTCCTGCCGGTGTTTTCAACGGTTACGAACTTGTCCTGTGCGTTCTTGGAGGTGAATACCTGCATACCGCCGTAAGATTTTACCTGAGTCATGCGAACGAAAGTAGCGTCCCAGTCACCCGCGCCGTAGTTGTAGGGGTTGCCGTTAGCATCCACCTCAGTGGCAGGGTACAGGGGCTTGCCCTGAGTGAAGTCCTTCAGAACATAGCTGGTCTGATTGTCGATGGTGTCGGTAGCAAAGGTGCCGTCAGCGTTCACAACACGCTCATACTCGTGCTGCTTGATCTTTACATTGCCCAGCGTCATTACGTTTACGTCGCTGTCGGTGTCCTGCAGGTATGCCATGGTGCCGGTTACGGCCATGCCTGCAAGAAGAACCACTACCAGAGCGATAGAAAGAAGTTTCTTCATTTTGTGGTTGTCCTTTCGTTTTTAATATTTTTTGAAAGTGTTATGTATTCGGCTTGGGCCGGGTACATCAGGGGTTGGTGGTGCCGCTGTCATCGGCGGCGTCGCTTTGGGCAACACCCCATGCCTTAAGGGCGGCGGCGTTGGTCTGCGCTTCGGTGGGTGCGGCTGCGCCTTCGGTTACCTCCGGCTCAAAGCCCACCTGCTGCACAGCGTAGGCGGTGATGGTGAGGCTGGGGTAGGTGGCATCGTCAAGGGCATTGAGATCTTCCTTGGTGACTTCGCTCTTTACGGAAACTTTGTTTTCCTTGATTACGGCAAAGGCTTTATCTGCGCCTGCCGCTTCCTCTGCGGAAACCGCGCGGAAGAATACGCCTTCAACAACGGCTTCGTTTTCATCCTTGAGCTGTACCCAGCCCTCCTCCATGGCATATTCCATGAAGGCGTCAAAGTTAGCTGACTTTTCAAGCTTCACGAACAGCCAGCATGCTTCGCTTCCCTTGATCACGGTGACCTTGGGGTCCTTGGTGATGGATTCTCCGGGCATCATCTTGTACTTGTTGGTATTTGCATCATTGTCACCGTCAGCTGTATCAGTTTCGGTGAGGGTAATGTTTATATCGCCATAAGTGAAGGTGTTTACCACGGGGTCAGAAGCGGAAACAAGCCACGCAAGGGTACCGCCCACCGCGCATGCCAGCGTGATGACGATAGCCAGCGCCAACACCAGCAGCATACGGGTATTTCTGCGGCTATGCCTGCGTCTTTTTGCTGTTCGCTTTGTTTTTGCCATATGGTGTCCTCCTTTCTTTGGAAAATTGCAGATTTGGAAAAATATGCCTATACCCAAGAGCATAGCCCTTGGGTCAAACATCGGTTAGGGGTTGGTGGGGGTGTTGTTGTTGGTAGGTTCAACAAAAGCTGCCCATGCTGCATCGGCAGTGTCAAAGCCTTCGGCCTGAATGGCGTGGCCTACGACGGTGATTTTGAAATCATCAAGCTTTTTGAGGTCTTCGCCGGTGAAGAAGCCGGGTACCTTAAACTTGGTGAACAGGGGCTCAAGCTTCACATCCTCGGTTGCCTCAGCTGCGCCTACAGTTTCCTTATAGCGGAACTCATAGGTAACGGTATCGTCACCGTTATCGGTTTCTTTTACAAAATTCCATGTTTGGGCATCGTAGTCTTCAAAGAAGGTGCCAAGGGTGGTATCTGCCTGATCGTCGCAAATCTCATCAAGAGCTGCCCTGCAGTTGATGGTGACCAGCATGCGAACATAGGACTCCTCGCTGCCCTTTACAACGGTAACGGTGGGGTCCTTGGTGTAGGTCTTGCCGGGGATCAGCTTGTATTCGTTGCCTTCCTCAGCACGGACAGGCTCTTGACCATCCTGGATCGGAGCGCCATTCTCATCTACAGGATTGCCGTTTACATCAACTATGGTTTCATCCAGCTTGATGTCAACGTTGCCCATGGTGAAGGTGTTGACCACTGCGGTGCTGTCGGTAAGGTAGGCCAGGGTGCCCATTACGGAGATGCCTGCCACAGCTACAATGCAAACTGCGCTCAGCAGAATCTTCTTGATGTTCATGATTCGTCCTCCTGTTTGGTTTTGTAGGTTTCGCTTTGTGTATATTCTTCAAGCCGCCTCGGGGCGGTTTTTTCGGATTTACGGCGGGGGTCGGAGCTGCTTTTGCCCTTGCTGTTTTTGCCCTTCTTTTTCTTGCTTGTGTCCTCAAAGAGGATATCCGGCAAAATGGTGAGCACCAGCAGGCCGGCAACCACGCAGAAAGCTATGTAGGTTCCGGGGGGCTCCTGAATGTAGGTCACAAGGTAGCCCAGCTCGGGGACGGAGAAGCGTACTTTGCCCACCACGTTTTGCGGAGCAACAAGGTTGCTGTCCTCCATCTCGTTGGCATCGCCCTTTGTGCGGTAAGCCACAGAGCCGCTTTCCTGCACCACCTCGATTATGCGGTGTGTGGCAAGAGTTTCCTCGCTGATTTTGAAGGTTATGACATCACCCACGGCAAGGTTGTCCGTATCGGCCTTGGATACATACACCAGCGCGCCAACGTGCAGCTCCGGCTCCATTGAACCCGACTGTACGATAAACGCATTCATACCGAATAGGCGAAGTCCCCATATGAGCATTGCGAACACAAGGGCTATTGCTAAAAGAACGGTGGTTATGCCATTCCAGATTTTTTTGATTTTACGGATGCGCCTGCGTTTTCTTTTTTTTGCAGCTCTGGCTGCACGTGCAGCACGTTCGCTTCGTTCGCTTCGTTCTGTTCTTTCCATGTAAACTCTGTTTGTTCCTTTTGTATGCTTGCATGTTTTCAGCATGCACTATTAAGCGCTTGCAAACGCACGCACTTTCACTTATACAAAAGAGTACACCCAATATATGTAAAATGCAAGCGATAATTGCAAAAAACTATCATATTCTGCTGCTTGCAGAAAAGCGTGCTTAATTATTGCAATTTTTCCTGCACACAGTTTTTCTGTGCTAAACCGCCATAAAAGCCTGCCAAATACAGCAAAAAAAGCGCAGGCAGCAAGACTGTCCGGCGCTTTTGCATATGGGTTTAAATAAAGTATTTTTCTGTAAATTAGTTAAAATATGCAGGATTATTAAATTGGCATTTCCTCAATAAAACCATGCACCACAAACTTCGCATCGTCAAACTCATAGGTACATGTGGACAAGGTAACTATCCTGTCTGTTTCCTTTGGAGTATATTCCGTTTCAAAGGATGATTTTGACTTTATCTCGGTCAGCCATGCGGCATAATCCGTCTCTGAAAAGTCCTTGTACCATGCGCTGGACCAGTTATCTGTTATATACCCCGAAAACAGATGAATCTTGTAACGGGCGCCGGGCGTCAGCAGCAGCACCGTTGGATGAGCATCGTAAAACTCCTGTTCCTTGTATTCCACAAGATTGGCAAACATTGATTTATCCTTCATGTGGTGACCGTGAATAATGCTGTGGGGTCCGGAAAAGTCACCAGCACAGGCCTTGTCAAGGAAAATGCATCCCGAGGAATTTCTGGATTTGTCAAAAAGGTGGTCAAGGTAGTATTCGTTATCGTCGCTTTTTACCACGGGATAGCTGATGTTGGTTCCCTCGATATATATCCACCCTATTATGTCCGTGTTTATTTCCAAAAGCTTTGCAAAATCCACCTCGGGCCAAACCGTATCGTCTGTTTCCTGAGCATCTGTCTCCATCATTTCGGCAGGACGAAACAGCGAAGGGGTGGATTCTTCGACAGTAGTAATATACTCTTCCAGAGAAACATAGCTATCCTGTCCCTGCTTGTATTCCCTCAGCATGCTTAGAAGCTTCCATGCAGAAAACAGCAGCAGTATTGCAAACAATATAATAAGAATGTTTCTTAGCCTTTTGTTCATATTTTTATATTCCTTTTTGCTTATTGATACTACCCGCTCATTTCCTTAAATTATATTATCACAAATGCATCATATCATAAATACATTATGCTTGCATTGCGTTTGCATTTTATAAACTGAACTGCCGATCAAACCGACGGTCGTTTTCGCTAAAGCTGCAAAATAAAAGAACCGGACGTATTTTCTATGCTGGTTCCTGCTGTTTTACTCGGATATTACGATTGGCTTCCCTTTTCCCATTCACCCCGGTGGGATGGATGGGCTTAAACCATATGATATCCCTTCACGAAGCCTTGCCCGGTCTTCTCGCCTCTGTTATGGTGTCCTTATGTCTTTTTTACCCATATCTAAACCTCCGTTCGGGTGCTTCTATCTTGCACCTTCCCGGAGGTTTACATAATTCATGGGATGGTCTTACTTAATATTGTTTTGTCTAAACTTGGGAGGGCACTTCAATACTGTCCTGACTTTTTGTGTATAAGTTTATTTTACGGTGGTGCCTGCCTTGCCCTCAAGGGCCTCAACGGCCTTGTCAAGGGAGGTGATGATGGATACGCGGCCGGGCTTGCTCTCTACGAACTTAACGGCAGCCTCGATCTTGGGCAGCATGGAGCCGGGGGCAAAGTGACCTTCGGCAATGTACTGCTTTGCTTCTGCTACGGAGAGGCTCTCCAGATCCTTCTGGTCGGGCTTCTTGAAGTTGATGCTTACCTTTTCTACGGCGGTAAGTATTACCAGTGCATCTGCATCCAGATCCTCTGCCAGCTTTTCGCTTGCAAGGTCCTTATCGATAACAGCGGCGGTGCCTTCCAGCATGCCCTGCTCGTTGCGGATCACGGGGATACCGCCGCCGCCTACGGTAACGGTGATAAAGCCATTATCCACAAGGCACTTTACGGCGTTCAGCTCTTCTATTGCAACAGGAACGGGAGAAGCTACAACGCGTCTCCAGCCGCGGCCTGCGTCTTCCTTCATTACATAGCCCTTTTCTGCGGCTATGGCCTTTGCTTCTTCTTCGGTGTAGAAGGGGCCAATGGGCTTGGAGGGATTGAGGAACTTGGGATCGTTCTGGTCTACCAGCACCTGAGTGACAACGGTTGCTACCTCAGCCTTGTTGCCGCGGCTGCGGAGAACCTTGGTGAGGCCCTGCTGGATGTGATAGCCGATATAGCCCTGACTCATTGCGCCGCAAACGTCAAAGGGCATTGCAGGAGTAACGGGAACGGCATATTCATTCTGCAGCACGATACGGCCTACCTGAGGACCGTTGCCATGGGCAACAACTACCTTATAGCCTGCCTCGATTATGTCAGCGATGTATTCCGCAGTTTTTTCAACTACTTCAAGCTGGGCTTCTGCGGTTGCGGGCTTGCCGGCTTCCTGCAGTGCGTTTCCGCCAAGGGCTATAACTATTTTCTTCATGGGTGCGTCTCCTCGCTGTTTTTAGATTTTTTAAATTATGATTTATTACATGACTTGCGTGGTTTGACTGTATGATATCTGGGTTGTGTTTATTCTATCACGTCCAAAATATTTTAGCAACGCTAAATTTCTTTTGGATGGCGGATTGTAATGAATTTTTTGCATACAAAAACCGCCCTCCGATTATCTCGGAGGGCGGTATGTGCTTTTAGCAGTTAATCAGTTTACTGATTATACAAGGCCCTGAGCCATCATAGCATCGGCAACCTTCTTGAAGCCTGCCAGGTTGGCGCCGGCTACCAGGTTGTAGCCCAGACCGCACTCTTCAGCAGCCTTTGCGGAGGCAGCGTGGATGTTGATCATGATGTTGTGGAGCTGGGAGTCAACTTCCTCAGCCTTCCAAGCCAGACGCTCGGAGTTCTGGGACATTTCAAGACCGGAGGTGGCTACGCCGCCGGCGTTAACAGCCTTGGAGGGAGCAACGATGAGGCCCTTATCCATGAGGAAGTAGAGGGCATCGTTGGTGGTGGGCATGTTGGCAACCTCGATGTAGTACTTAACACCGTTTGCTACCATCTGCTCAGCTTCAGGCATGCGGATTTCGTTCTGGTATGCACAAGGCATGCAGATGTCGCCCTTTACGCCCCAGGGCTTCTGGCCGGGGAAGAACTCTACGCCAAACTTATCAGCATAGTCCTGTGCCTTGTTGCGGCCGGAAGCACGCATCTCGAGCATGTAGTCCAGCTTTTCCTGAGTGCAGATGCCATCGGGATCGTAGCAGTAACCGTCGGGACCGGACAGGGTGACAACCTTTGCGCCCAGCTGCATTGCCTTGGTGGCTACGCCCCATGCAACGTTGCCGAAACCGGACATGATAATGGTCTTGCCGGCGATTTCGTCATTCTCATGCTTGAGAACTTCGCATACATAGTAGATAGCACCGAAACCGGTAGCTTCGGGACGGATAAGGCTGCCGCCGTAGCTGAGGCCCTTACCGGTGAGAACGCCGTTTTCATAGGCGCCAACGATGCGCTTATACTGACCGAACAGGTAACCGATCTCGCGGCCGCCTACGCCGATGTCACCGGCGGGAACGTCAGTGTTGGGACCGATGTGGCGATAGAGCTCGGTCATGAAGGCCTGGCAGAAACGCATGATTTCTGCATCGCTCTTGCCGTTGGGGTCAAAGTCGGAGCCGCCCTTACCGCCGCCCATGGGCAGGGAGGTAAGGCTGTTCTTGAAGGTCTGCTCGAAGCCGAGGAACTTCATAACGGAAAGATTTACGTGGGAAGCAAAACGCAGACCGCCCTTGTAGGGACCAATTGCGCTGTTGAACTGTACACGATAGCCGCGGTTTACGTTTACCTTGCCGGCATCGTCTGCCCATACTACGCGGAACTCAATTACGCGCTCGGGCTCTACAAGCCTTTCAAGAAGGCCAGCCTTCTCGTATTCGGGATGCTGGTCGATAACGGTTTCGAGGGAGTTAAGAACCTCTTCTACGGTCTGAAGGAATTCAGGTTCGTCAGGATTGCGTTTCTTGGTTTCTTCCAAAACCCTGTTGATATAAGCGTTCATTACGTGCCTCCTGTAAATTTCTGATGTTATCACATCGGTTTGGCTAAATTATACCACCTCCAAAAGTGGAAAGCAATATACACAGACCGTCATTTCGCTTTATATTGTTTTTATCAGTGCCCATATTATGGGGGTTTTTCCCGTTCCGTTGATTTATCCTCCGTACAATATATTATATAACAGGCATGTATTTGTATTGATAAAGAAAACCCGGCAGCAAGCCGGGCATTTTTTTGCGCTGTGTTTAATTTTCCCCTTCCAGGGTTTCCATAAGCAAGGTTCCAAGGCCGCCTGCCTGCCTGTCTATGTCATCATAAAGCGACTGAACTCCGCTGAGGGACAAAACGCCGTCATAGAAAGAATCATCGTATTCTATGATGGTCATGCCGCCATCGGCCAGCTGCTTTTTGTTGTCCTCATCTATCTGCTTGAGTTTGGGATTCATCTCGGAAAGCGCATCACCCACCGCCATCTCCAGCGCAGCCTGATAGGAAGGATGCAGCTTCTCATACGCTTCCCGGTTGATAAGCATCTGGTTGACATAGAGTATATGGTTTGTGCAGGCAAGGTACTTCTGCACCTCCTGAAAGTTTGCCCCGGCGCAGGTATCAGCTGCATTTTCCTGCGCATCGATGGTGCCGTTCTGAAGAGCTATATATACCTCTGCCCATGCAAGAGGTGTGGGCTCCGCGCCAATGGCGGACCAGAATGCCATATGGTTGGAATTTTCCATTGTGCGTATCTGCAGGGCGGAAAATGCGCTCAGGTCAGAAAGCTCAACGTTTGCCGTGGTAAGTCTGTATGTGCTGTTCTGCATGAAGCCCAGCAGATGATATCCCGCATGGTAATAGGCTTCCCGCAGGGCAGCGTTGAACTCATTTGCTCCGTTCAGCACCCGGTCAATGGTCTCCCCGTCGTATTTTGCAAATACCATGGGCAGGTCAAATACCGCCATTTGAGGAATAAAGCTTACCATGGGCGCAGTCTGGCATACCACGATATCTATATCCCCATCCTGTGCCTGACGGAGCAGATCCGTATCTCCGCCCAGATCTCCGTTGGGGTGATAATCGATGGTCAGCTTGCCGCCGGTTATCTCCTCAACATTTTTTGCCACCAGCTGGCCAAACAGCTGTCCCGCCGCATCCTTGCCTGTGGAATCAGCGCCAATAAGCTCCACGGGCTCAAGACCGGCATACGGGCCGGTCATATCCTCGGGAGCTTGCTCGGCTTTGCCGCCCGGGGCGCAGGCGGCGAGCGATATTGCCATAAACATGGCTGTTGCGGTAAAAATCAGCTTTTTAATAGTAACACTACCGTCCTTTGATGTTTTATATCAGCGCAAGGCTGAGCCAGGGGATATATGTGATAAGTACGAGGGCTATCAAAAACGCAATTATAAAGGGAACGGCCTTTCTTGCCACGGCCATGGGAGACTCCTTTGCAAGATTGCCCGCAACGAAAAGGTCCAGCCCAAAGGGCGGCGTTGCAAGGCCAATGGAAAGACAGCAGACAAGTATCACACCAAAGTGTACATCATGTACGCCAAGCTGCGCAGCAGCGGGCAGCAAAACAGGCGCAAGGATCACTATTGCGGGGCCTGTGTCCATAACCATACCCAGCAGCAGGAATATGATAACCAGCGCAGTAAGCACCCCTGCCTGACTATGGAAGCTGCTCAGCAGGAAGCCCTCAATGGCAGGAGTGGCTTTTGTAAGGGACAGCACCCGGCCAAATGCCGTTGCAAAGGCCAATACAAAGGCAAGTCCGCCGTATGTTTTCACAGCATCAGAAAGCAATGCGGGAATACGGCGCAAGGCAACGGTTTTGTACACAAATACCGAAATCACAAACGCATACACCACCGACACAACTGCGGCTTCCGTAGGCGTAACAAATCCACTGTAAATGCCGCCCAGCACTATCACCGGGCACAGCAGCGCCCAGAAGCTTTCCTTAAACAGCACCCACAGGCCCTTATCCTGCAGCTGCTGCATCTTTTCTGCTATCATGTCCCTGTTTTCCCCATTGCGGCGGCAGTATATTACCGCGTACGCCATCATCAGCAGGGCAATGAGTATTCCGGGCAGTATGCCCCCAAGGAACAGCTCACCTGTGGATACCCCCGTTGCCAGCGAATACAGCACAAAGGGAATAGACGGCGGTATTATAACGCCCAAACCGCCGGCAACACAAACCAGACCTGCGCTCCATCGCTTATCGTATCCCAGCTCCGCAAGGAAGGGTATGCACATTGAGCCTACCGCCGCGGTGGTTGCAGGGCCCGAACCGGATATCGCCCCGTAAAACAGGCATGTCAAAATACAGGCGCAGGGTATGCCGCCCCTCATTCGGCCAACGAAATATGCAAAGAAATTAAACAGCCTTTTGGATATTCCGCCCTCCGCCATTATCACTCCGCCCAGCATAAACAATGGTACGGCAAGTATGGGGGTGGTATTTGCCCCTGAGAAGGCATTGTTCAGCATCTGGGCTATGGAGCCGCCCTTGTCCAGCAGCAGTATGGGGGCGGATGCGCCAAGCACCATGCTTATGCCGATGGGCACAGTGGCAATTACGCAAAGAAGGAACACCAATAATACCAGCAACGCGGCCATTACTCATCCCCCCTTCTGCATTCCTGCTCACAGGGTTTATTTTGAATATGACCCATCAGGCGCTGTATTCCGCGGAACACCCCAAGGCCAAAACCCAGCAGCATAAAGGAATACATGACCCACATGTGCCAGCCCATTGCGGGAGAGGTTTCGCCGCTCAAATATCTGTCTTTTACAAGGGGAACGGCATAATACAGCAGCATTCCCATGGCAGCGATTATGATGATATCCACCATTACATCCAGCACCCTGCGGGCGCCTTCGGGCAGAACATCCCCAAGGGCAGTCACCCTCAGCATGCTGCTACGCTTTATTGTATATGGAAGCGAGAGAAATACGCTCCATACCCATGCGAAACGGCAAAACTCCTCCGCCCAGGTGAGCGCAGGTATCCAGGGAAGCTTTCTTATGATAACCTGAATAAACATTACCAAAGTGATCGCCACCAGGCAAAATATCATCAGATATTCTTCAAAATGCTTGTCCAGCCATCTGATAAGTTTCATCAGCCTTACCGCCTCGCTGCGGCGCGCTTAAGCCGCCGCAAATCGCCAACAATTATATACCTGCCTCAGGAACCCCCGCAAGCACATCCGCAAGCTCCTTTGACATTACCTCAAGAGGGGCATCCTCCCCTGTCCATATCTTTATCTGGGCAGCACCCTGATGCAGCAGCATACCTATGCCGTTTACCGTAACGCATCCCTTTGCCGCAGCCTGCCTCAGGAAACAGGTTTGGGTGGGATTGTATGTGGCATCATAGCAGATATGCTGAGGGCGTATTATTCCCTCGGCAAACGGAGATTGGTCTATGGTTTCCTTCATGCCCACGCCTGTTGCGTTTATCAGCACATCCGAAGCCATTGCTTTTTGCATTGCGCCTTCTTCAAAGGGCACAAATTCCGCAATACGGCCGTAGTTTTTGTTTATATCCGATGCAAGTTCTTCTGCGCGGCTGTCTATTTTGTCGTATACGTATATCTTCTTTGCTCCGTCCATAGCCAGCGCACAGCTTATGGCCCTGCCCGCTCCTCCTGCGCCTGCGCAGAAGAATGTGCTTTTTGTTATATCGATATCCGTTTCTTCCTTTATAGAAACCGAAAAACCTATACTGTCGGTATTGAAGCCGATAAGCCTGCCGTCTCTTATTGCCACGGTGTTGCAGGCGCCTATGTTTTTGCAGAGGGGCTCCTGCTCATCCAGATACTTCAGCACTTCTACCTTATTTGGCTTGGTTACCGCAAAGCCTGCAAAGGGCATATTGCGTATGCCGCGTATAATATCCTCAAGCTGAGCTTCCTCAGCTTCGGTATAAAAATATAGCAGTTTTTTGCCCATTGCCCTGTAGGCGGCGTTCTGCATCCGCGCAGAAAATGACTGATGCAGAGGCTTACCCAGGAGGGTTATGAATTTGGTGCTGCTGTCCACTATCACGGTATGGCATCCTTTTTCTTTCATAGATAGTTTAATTATATCTCAAATTCGCCGCAAATGGTATACAAACTGCACTTATCAGCGTAAATACTTAAACAAAAAAGGGCAGGAGGCTGATATGCGCCCCGCCCTTTCGTTTATCACGGTTTTAGCTTTGGCTTCTGCTCGGAATACAGGCAGTTTATCACCACGGTTGCGGCGATTATCCCCGCCCCTATAAAAAAGCCGGGTTCAAGCTGTTCATTGAGGAATATCCTGCCCAGTATAACGGAAAACACAGGCTGCAGCGGATAAAATACAGAGCACATGCCCGCATCCAGTACCGACAGGCTTTTGCCCCACAGATACTGAGCCGCGCCGGTTGGGAATATTCCCATATACAGTATTGCCAGCACAGCGGCAGTCTGCCACTGTATGCCGCTTTTCACCGCTTCTGCCGCCGCTATTGGTATATGTATCAGCAGGCTCATGCTCATGGTATACGCCGCCACTATCTCAGGGGCATACTTTTGCCCCATCTTCTTGATAAACACGGTTGCAATGCTCCAGGTGACAATACCTGCTGCCATGCAGGCCGCTCCCGCAGCGCGTATTCCCTCGCCGCCCTGCACCACTATAAGAGTACCCGCTATTGCAAGAAGGATGCACATTATGCGTACGGAATGTATTTTTTCCTTCAGCATAACCGCACCGGCAATGGATATGCCCACCGGCATAAGGGAATTTATCACCGAGGAAACGGAAGGACCTGACAGCTTTATGCCTATGGTATTTATAACACTTGTAAGATAATAGCCCAATACCGCTATCAGTATGAAATACTTTATATCGGCCTTTTCTATTTTGGTTTTCGGCTTTCCCGCTGCCATTATCCAGAGCATAGCCGTCCCTGTAAGATATCTTCCGCAGGCCACAATCACCGGAGAAAACACAGCGGTTGCATAGCTGCTGGCCACATATATACTGCCCCACAGCAAAAATGTCAGCAGCAGCGCAATATACGCTCCGGTCTTTTTATCCGTCATGGGTTTCTCCTTTTTATCGCAAAATCGTCCCCGCGGCATATGTCACGGGGACGTGTATGGGTTGTTTATTTTATACTGTTTTAATTACAGCTCGATGACGCTGCCCACGTTCAGCTCTTCCGCACGCTCATAAATGCGCTGGGCAGTTACGATATCCAATACAGCGGTGCCTACAGATTCAAACAGGGTAAGCTCGTCATCGCTTTCGCGGCCTGCAACTGCGCCGTTGATGGCCTGACCCAGCTCGCCGGTGATATCGGATTCCCTGAAGGTGCCCTTTTCCATGGGCTGGATAATGTCGCCGGATTCACTGATAACGCCTTCATTGGTATCGGTGTAAATCTTGTTTGCGGTGGTTACGATGTATTCGTCGATCTCGGCCATATCCGGAGTATAGGAACCCATGGCGTTGATGTGTACGCCCTTCTTTATCAGCCTGCCGTCAAATACGGCGTTATTGGCAGTGGTAACGGCAGTAATGATATCTGCATCCTTTACGGCTTCTTCGGAACTGTGTACGGCGGTTATTTCAACGGAGAACTTCTCGCCGAACTTTGCTGCCATGGCCTTGGCAAATGCATCTGCCTTTTCAAAATTGCGGCTGTATACCAGCACCTTTTCAAGCCCGGGACGCACGGTAAGCACGGCTTCAAGCTGGCCCTCGGCCTGTCCGCCGGTGCCGATAAGGGCAAACACCTTACAGTCCTTGCGGGCAAGAAGCTGAGTTGCTGCGCCGGCAACTGCGCCGGTACGGGCACGGGTAAGATAGGTGCCGTCCATAAGGGCACATACCTGACCGGTGGCGCTGTTGAGCAGCACCATGGTGGCGGGAACTACGGGCAGTCCCTTTGCGGCATTGCCGGAGTATACGGAAACGATCTTTACGCCAAGAGCCTGAGCAGGCGCAGCATAGCCATACATATACAGGCTGTTTCCGCCATGTTCCGCAACGTTGATGTTGGCCCTGAGGGGTATGTCTGTATTTCCCGCGGAATACATGGCAAGGGCATCGCCTGCGGCCTTGATGGCCTCCTCCATGGTAAATACCTTCTGCATATCCTGCTGATTCAAAACGCGAATTTTCATTGTAGGATTTCCTCCCTTTTGTTTATCCGTATACACGGCACTGGTGTTATTTTATATAAATTGTGTCTCTTTAGCAAGGCAATAGTATAAATATTTATCTGTCAGTCTTTTATTATGTGGCTGCGGGTCTTCCACTTGCCGCTGACATAATACGCCCCGCCTATTATAAAGGGCATGAAGCCGGACAGAGCATCGCCTATCCAGAAGCCCCTTATGCCCATATCGCATACAAGGCCAAGGAACATTGCAAAGCCTATGCGCATCACTATGCCGTCCAATACGGCAATGGAGATATTCAGCCTGAAATTGCCGCTGCCGTTTATCAATGATAGCATGGGGCCTCTGAACATGGCTCCCATATACGTCAATATAGCTGCTGTCATATACATTCCCGTCATATCCAGCACCGCCGCCTCTGATGTGAACAGGCCGAATACCATTCTGGGCCAAAGCAGCGTTACAGCGGACAGGACGACGGATACTATGCCGTCCATCACCATGGATGTGCCTATTACTTTTGGCACGCGCTCGTACTTTTGTGCGCCGATATTCTGGGCGATCATTGAGCCGCCAGCGGTGGAGAAGGCCTGGGCGATTATGTTTGTGATGGTTGCCAGCTTGTGGCCGATGCCGGTAAGGGCAGATGCCACAACGCCGTATGTATTTACCCAGGAGCTTATAAACAGCTTTGAGAAGGTTATGGATGCAGACTGCAGCATCATGGGTATGCCCAGCTTGATGAGGGGCCTGAATGCATCAGGGAATATCCGGAAACTTTCCGGCTTGAAATCAAAGCCAAACTGTTCCCTGTGATAGTAAAGATACACAAGGGCGCAGATAAAGCTTACTGCCTGAGATATTACCGTGGCCAGCGCTGCGCCGAAGGCAGCCATGCCAAAACCTGCCACAAATACCATATCCAATACCAGATTCAGCAGCGCGGCAATGGCGATTATTATGAAGGGACGCTTGGAATCTCCCATGCCGCGCAGCACCGCGCTGACGAGGTTATAGCCGTATATGAATACCAGGCCGTAAATACAGGTGGACATGTAGTTAAGGCCGTGGTCATATGCCTCGATGGGCATGTTTATCCATTGCAGTATGTTTTCACGGATAAGGGTGCAGACCACCGTCATGCCAAGGGCACAGATGAGCAGGAAGGTAAACAGGGTGCCCACCATTTTGCTTACCATGTCCTTTTTGCCTGCGCCGATAAACTGAGCTATGGTCACCTGGCCTGCATTGGATATGCCGGTTGCAATAAAGGTGAGCATCATCAGCACCTCGCCGCCTACGGATACCGCGCTGAGACCTGCGCTGCCCACATAGCGGCCCACAACTATCATATCCACCATGTTGTACACCGTTTGCAGCAAGCCCGACATTACAAGGGGCGCAGCAAAGGCAAGAAGCTGCTTTGACACGCTTCCCGTGGTAAAGTCCTGTATCATTGTGCCTTTGTTTTCCATGGTTTGTTCCGCCGTTTATCAAATAATCAAACTATCCACACATAATTTTATCAGTTTGTTTAGGTTTTGCAATCGATATATGCTAAAATATACTC
Source organism: Clostridia bacterium (assembly GCA_045603585.1). GTDB lineage: Bacteria > Bacillota > Clostridia > Christensenellales > CAG-138 > SFEL01. The sequence goes on along the minus strand of JAZUMK010000057.1, from coordinate 27,342 downwards.
AAAGCATAACCTTTATGGGGGATACCGCCATGTCAGATGAATTTTTCATGCAAAAAGCAATAGAATTATCAGTTTCTGCAGTTCAGCACGGCAATGAGCCTTTTGGCGCAGTGCTGGTGAAGGACGGCGAAATAGTTTTTACCAATGAAAACCAGATATACACAATGCACGATCCTACCTTCCACGCGGAGGCGGGGCTTATCCGCAGATTCTGCGAAGAAACAGCCATAACGGATCTATCCGAATACGCCCTCTATTCCAGCTGTGAACCATGCTTCATGTGCTGCGGGGCAATGGTATGGACAAAGCTGGGCAGGCTTGTTTACGGGGCAAGCGATATCGACCTGTGCAATATTCTGGGAGTTCAGGGCGCAGAATGCTGCAAAACCGTATTTGAAAATTCCGGCGCAAATATTCAGGTCACTTCCGGCGTTATGCGGGATCAGGCGCTGAAAGTTCTGTCCGATTATTTCAGCAAGAATAAAAAAGGATAGCGTACAATAAAAACTCCCTTCGAGAAAATGCGAAGGGAGTTTTTATGTTTGAATGTTATTTCAGCGTTACGCTGTTGTTCAGCACAAGGGTGCTGTAAAGGAAAAGCACATCCTGCCCGTGGAACTCCACAAACCTGTCCAGCATATCCGAGGAAATATAACGTATATCCAATACCGTAACAGTGGAATATCCTTCAACAAGCAAAGGGACGATACTGCTGCCGAAGGAATCGCGGAACACTATAAGTTCCTTTCCATTGCGGCAGGAGGGATTTTCTATGGTCAGCAGAGACTTTGAGCCGGAAAGGAATATTTCATAAGGGTCCTGCCCGCATGCCTTTTCAAAGTCGTATACGCCAATGTATTTATCCGTTTCCCCATCGTACACGGTGCATCCCTCCAGCGTATCGTTGGTAAGGTAATACAGGGTTTCTGCAGGAAGGGGCAGCGCCGCCTGTCCGCAGTATACGCCGTAGAAGGGGTTATCCAGCTTGTTCTGAGTATATTCCCCCTGCAGCTCCACGCCCATTGCCCGGCCGATATGAGCCGCCACGTCCACTATGCATTCCTGACGCCAATGGGTATCCGTACGGTAGTAATCCTCAAGCTCAAGGAGATGATCTATGGGGATGTACTCCATAAATGGAGTGGCTTGGGTCATTATGTCCGCAAACTCGGCATAATCAATTGAAGGATAGCCGTTCTGCTGTGCCATAAAGGCATTTTTATCCGGTATCAGAGAGAAATACACACGGCTTTCGCTCAGGTATTTATCGTATACCTTTTTGAATACCCGGGCCGCCCTTTGGAGGGAATCCTCATTGATGGGATATTCCAGCTTTGAGGCGTATCCGTCATTGATATAGACGTCGTTGTTATCCCCCTGACGGAACAGATAATATACCGCATATGCCTTTATTCTGCGGAAGGTATCCCTCAATGGGAACTGATCCGCCGCATATTCCTCAAAATCAGCGGTAAAATCACCTGAAACAACAGTATCGGCGCTAAGCTCTGGAAGCTGCTTCAATGGTCTTCTTTCGCTGAGGGATATTTCGCCATCAGGCATCAGCACACCACACAGGGCAAAGCCGAATAGGATAATACCCGCAAGGGCAAGTATGATAATGTTTTTGGTTCTTTCTTTCACTTTCCTTACCTCCTAAAACCTGAAATACAGGAACGGATTGAAGGAACCGTCCACAAGGTAAGCAGTGCATACTATCAGCAGTAAGGTAAGGAATAAAGGTTCCAGCACGCTCATTATCCTGCCGCCTATGCTGTGTTCGGACACTGCTTTGGCCGCCTTTGCCATAAGGGGGGTAGAGCCGATTATGCCCATGACCAAAACTATGCCGTAGCTTCTGAGGTAATATAAGGCTTCCACAGATACAAGGGGGTATCCTCCGCCGCCGAACAAAGCGGAAATGGTACGGATACCGTCGGATATGCTGCCTGCATCAAACAGCACAAAGCTCATTATGACGATGACCATAACGTATATGTGCTTTATAAAGCCCGCCTTTTCAAGGAGCTTAAGCAGCCACTGTTTTTCTATTACCAGCAGCACCGCAAACATCAATCCCCATATGGCGAAATTCCACGCCGCGCCATGCCACAGTCCGGTGGACATCCATACGATGAATATGTTCAGATACCAGCGCCATTTTGGCACCCTGTTGCCCCCAAGGGGGATGTATAGATAATCCCTGAACCATGAGCCGAGGGATATATGCCATCTGCGCCAGAATTCCGTAATGCTGCCGGAAATATAGGGATAATTGAAGTTTTCCATGAAGCGGAAACCAAACAGCCTGCCCAGGCCTATTGCCATATCGCTGTAGCCGGAAAAGTCAAAGTAAATATGCAGGGCATACGCAACAGCGTACAGCCAGAAAAACAGCACCGACTTTTCATCCGCCGCCTTGAAAATGCTGCAAAGCTCACCAAGGGTATTTGCTATAAGCACCTTCTTGCCAAGGCCCAGCACAAACCGCCTTACACCGTATGCGCTGTCTGCAAGGGTGTGCTCCCTGTGGTCAAGGCTTTGCGCTATATCCGTATAGCGTACAATGGGGCCTGCGATAAGCTGGGGAAACATGGATATATACGCCGCAAGGTTTACAAAGCTTCGCTGGGCCCTTGCCTCTTTGCGGTACACATCCACAGTATAGCTGAGTATCTGAAAAGTATAAAAGCTGATGCCTATTGGCAGAGCTATCTTAAGCAGCGGAACCGACAAGCCGGTCGCCGCATTAAAATTGGCAATGAGGAAATCCGCATACTTGCAATAGCACAGCAAGCCAAGGCTAAGCACAACAGAGGCGGTCAGATAAAGCTTTGACCGCCCTGTGTTTTGATGCTTTTCAATAAGCAGGCCGAATATGTATCCCTGCAGTATGGACAGCACCATGAATATCAGGTATCTTGGCTCCCCCCAGCCGTAGAATATCAGGCTGGATACCAGCAGTACGGCATTGCGAAGCTTCTTGGGCGCTATGAAATAGGCCAGCAGCACAATGGGGAGAAACCAGTACAAAAATGGTATTCCGGAAAAAACCATTGTCTTCTCCTGTAAAAAGAATTATTTATGCGATAGGCTCCCTGTAAGCAACCTGCATCATGCTGTATGCCTTAAGGGTATTGGCCTCAAATACATCCAGAATATCCTTTGCGCCAAAGGCGGAAACCACGTAATCGCCGATGGTCATAACCAGCAGTTCCTCGGGGAAGCCGCACATCCACTGACGGCCGCCGATATTGTTTGCGATCTCATCCACTATAAAAGCCACATCCTCGGAAGATACGGCATGGTATGCGCCGCTGGTGAAGGTATTGGCGTTCATCATGTGCATAAGGGATGCTGCGTCGTCGATCTTTTCTACGGCGGAAGCGGGCAGTGCCAGCATTACATCCAGCATGGAAGCATCTTCAATGCCAAACTTGCCGGGGCCGTCCATGGTCATGTTTTCTTCGGATGCATCACCGCCGGCAGCGGCAAACTTTTCGGTATCGGCATACTGAGCCCATACGTTATTGAGCAGCTCCAGAGCGGAAGCGATCTCAACGGTTTCGGCAGCAGCGCCTTCCTCGGCAGGCTGCTTTGCGCAGGCAGTAATGGACAGCAGCATGGCTGCCATAATAACAAAAGCGATTATCTTCTTCATTTGAATTTTCCTCCGAAATATTATTTATCATATTGCTTTCGCGGCTCCGGTTGTTATTCTTTCCCGTTGCCGCCCATATATAAACGTATAAACCGCTTAATGGGTTGCGTGGTTTATAAAAATTTTTGCGGATTTTCATGAAAAAGGCGGCCCAATTGAGCCGCCTTTCATGTGTCGGATTAATTACTTCCTCAGGCCGAGGGCTGCGCAGATAGCACGATAGCGCTCGATGTCGGTCTTCTTGAGGTAGTTCTGCAGGCCGCGACGACGACCTACCATCTTGAGCAGACCACGACGGGAATGATGGTCATTCTTGTTGACCTTCAGGTGCTCGTTCAGGTGGTTGATGCGGTCGGTCAGCAGAGCGATCTGAACCTCGGGGGAACCGGTGTCGCCTTCGTGAATTGCATACTTTGCGATGATTTCAGCCTTAGTCATTTTGATATCCTCCATAAAATTTTTTAAAATCGCCAGTAGCCGAGTTTAGCGTCGGAGAGTCGCTTAAACACAGCCGCCGGTTCTAAAGCCATGTTATTTTACCACAGGAGAACCCTGTTGTAAACCCTTTTTATTCAGTATTTCTGCGGTTTTTTCCGCATCGCGGCCTATCTGGGCAGAAAGCTCCTCCACAGAGGGAAACTGTATCTCTTCCCTGAGGTATTCAAGGAACTCCACAGTGAGGATTTTTCCGTATATACCCTCATTAAAGTTGAGTATGTGGGGCTCTATTGTGATGCATTCTCCATGGACGGTGGGATTGCAGCCCACGTTTGTGGCTGCGCCGTAACGCTTGCCGTCCAGCAGTACGCTGCAGGCATACACGCCCGTTTTAGGCAGCACCAGCCCGCTGTCCGCCCTGACGTTTGCCGTAGGAAACCCTATTCTTCGGCCTATGCCCTTATTGGCTATAACAGGCCCTGTAATGGAATATGCCCTGCCCAGCATGTCATTTGCTGCGGCCATATCCCCCGCCTCCACAGCAGCCCTTATGCGGGTGCTGGATACAGGCAGGCTATCCTTCTCAAAAGGCGGGATCTCCCTTACCTCAAAGCCGTACTTTGCTCCGTATTCCCGAAGCTTTTCCATATTTCCGCTGCCCTTGCTGCCAAAGGTATAATTAAACCCCGCAATTGCAGCTGCCATGCCATGTTCCTGCGCCATGCGGCGGGCAAATTCTTCAGGATCGGTGGAAGCAAGCCGCAAATCAAAGGGCTCCGCTATCACCTGACCGTAATGCTTAAGCCCCTCAAGGCGCTCCTCATCCGTCATAAGCCGCTTTGGCGCAACGCCGAAAGCCTCCAGCGGATGATTTGAAAATGTATATACCGCCCTTTGCAGGCCCAGCTCCTCCGCCGCCTGCTCCATGGCCTCCAGTATGCGCCGGTGGCCCCTGTGCAGGCCGTCAAATGTGCCCAGCGCAATAGCTTTTTTACTCATTGCTGTCCTCGCCTAAAAAAGTACATATATGCACTGCCTCGCCGGTCGACCTGGCAATGCCCAGAAATTTTCCATTGCAGTATCCCCGCAGGGGAATATCCACAGGAACATCCTCCACCCCGGGAAATACCACCTCTGCACCATGGGTAAGGAATCTTTCGCCCTTGGCGTTAAGCTCCATCCTTACCTCGCCGATGTGCATAAGGGACTGCTCTATGGATGTAACCGTCTCAGCAAGCCTTCCCTGCTCCTTTAATTTCCTCAGCTCCGCTATGGTAAATGCGCCGTCCAGATCAAATGCGCCGGAGCGGGTACGCAGCAGGAAGGACATATGGGCGGGCACGCCTATCCTTTCGCCTATATCGTGGCAAAGGGTGCGGACGTATGTTCCCTTTGAGCATACTATCCTGACCAGATAGCGATTGGGAGCGGTCTGGGTGATAAGCTCCAGAGCGGGAACGTTTATCTCCCTCACCTTGCGCTCTACCTCAACGCCCTCCCGGGCCAGCTTGTACATTTTTTTGCCGTCTACGCTGAGAGCGGAATAAAGGGGCGCAGTCTGATTCTGAACGCCCACAAAAGCAGGCAGTACGGACCTTATCATATCCGCCGTTACCTCTGCATCCATCCGCTCAACAGCAGTGCCGTAGGAATCCTGAGTATCCGTGGCGATGCCAAAGGCTATCTCCCCGATATACTCCTTTTCCTTATCCACAAGGTAGTCAAACAGCCTTGTGGCCCGACCGATGCATATGGGCAGCACTCCGGCAGCTCCCGGATCAAGGGTACCGGTATGGCCCACACGCTTCATATCGAATATATGCCGTATGTCGCTCACCACATCGCTGGAGGTGAGTCCCGGTGGCTTTAATACATTTACTACGCCTTCAAGCATCTATCCAGTTCTTCCTCTCCCAGCCTGAGAATTGTTTCCACCGCCTCTTCCATGGGGCAGGTGCAGGTATAACCTGCCGCCCGTTTGTGACCGCCGCCCCCCAATACGGAGGCAATGCGGGAAACATCGGCGCAGCGCTTTGCCCTGAGGCTGCCCTTGAGCTTGGTGGTATCCTCGCGGATAAACACGGCCAACTCCACAGTATCGATATCCCTCAGCTGCTCCACTATGCCGTCGCAGTATTCGGACTTTGCTCCGTGGCGCGCCATATCCTCCAGGGTAACTGTGGTAAGCGCCAGCCTGCCGTCACAATAAAGCTTTGTACGGCTTACGGCTTCCGCCTGCAGCATACTCTTTGCATATGGGGAAGTGCGGAATACCCGCATGTTGATCTCGGCATTATTTGCGCCGGCCGCGATAAGGGCGCCGGCTGTTATCATGGTCTGTTCCGTAACATTGGAATAGGCAAAGCAGCCGGTATCCGTCATAAGTGCAGTAAACAGGCATGTTGCCATATCCTCCGTAAGCTCCACGCCAAGCTCCCGGATAAGACGGTAAATAAGCTCGCCGCAGGCTGCGGTTTCTTCCATCCAGTTGGCCTGAGCATACATATCGTTTGTGCCGTGATGATCCACATTCGCGGTCATCTTTGCATTTTCAAAAAACTTTGCGACCTTACCAAAGCGGCAGATATCCGCACAGTCCACTGCGATAACAGCGGGATAACCAATACCCTCGCCGCCTATCTTCACCTCATCCGCGCCGGGCAGGAAGGAATAAATCCCCGGCACAGGGTCTGAGCATACTGCTTCCGCCTGTTTGCCCATGGCACGGAGCATATGCACCAGGCCCAGAGCAGAGCCAAGGGTATCTCCGTCAGGGGAAGTATGGGACATGACGGTAAACTGCTGATTGTCCCTTATAAAGCTGAGTATTTCGGCCATGCTGCCCGCCATATTATTTCCCTCCTTTGGAAAAACGGGGCGATGACACTTTTCACCGCCCCATTTTGGTTTTATTTGTTATCATCCTTGTGCAGGCTGTCGATAAGCTGAGAGATATGTACGCTGTACTCTATGGAGCTGTCCAGCTTGAAGTGAAGCTTGGGCAGAGCTCTCAGCTGCATACGGCGGCCAAGCTCACGGGTAATGAAGCCGCTGCCGTGGTTAAGCGCTTCCACGGTATCCCTGCGGAGCTGATCGTCCTTATCGTATACGCTTACCATCACCTTTGCCTGCTTAAGGTCATTGGTAACATCCACAGACATGATGGTGGTCATTTCGCATATGCGGGGATCCTTCATTTCCTTGATGATCTCGCTTATGGTCTTCTTTATTTCCTCGTTCATTCTTTCGTAGCGAACGGACATTGGCTTTACCTCTTTAAGTAAATATTGTTACCGCTGAATCTGCTCCATTACGAATGCTTCGATAATGTCGCCTTCGCGGATATCGTTGAAGTTTTCGATGCCTATACCGCACTCGTAGCCGCTGGCAACTTCCTTGGCGTCATCCTTAAAGCGCTTGAGAGATGCGATCTTGCCCTCGTGGATAACTATGCCGCCGCGAACAACGCGCACCTGAGCGGAACGGGCAACCTTGCCGTCCTTTACATATGCACCGGCAATGGTGCCTACGCCGCTGACCTTGAAGGTGTTGCGGACTTCGATGGTACCAAGGGCAACTTCCTTGAATACGGGAGCGAACATACCCTTCATAGCGGCCTCAACGTCCTCGATAACGTTGTAGATTACGCTGTAAGTGCGCATATCCACCTTTTCACGCTCGGCGGCCTCTCGGGCTGCTGCATCGGGACGTACGTTAAAGCCGATTACCAGAGCATTGGATGCAGAGGCAAATACTATATCGGAGCCGGTGATGGCGCCTACGCCGCCATGGATACAGCGAACTCGAACTTCTTCATTGGACAGCTTTTCAAGAGCCTGCTTGATGGCCTCAACGGTACCCTGAACGTCTGCCTTTACTATTATGTTCAGATCCTTTACATTACCTGCGGCGATCTGGCTGAACAGGTCATCAAGGGATACCTTGGACATGTTCTTCAGCTGCTCTGCCTTCATGCGGTCGCGGCGCTCTTCCGCAACCTGACGGGACAGCTTATCGACCTCGGCTACGTTCATAACGTCGCCTGCGGCGGGAACTTCGCCAAAGCCCAGCACCTCAACAGGCTGGCTGGGGCCGGCTTCGGTAACGCGCCTGCCCTTATCGTCCATCATGGCGCGAACGCGGCCGAATGCAATACCTGCAACGATGGGATCACCGATCTTAAGGGTACCGTTCTGTACCAGTACGGTAGCAACGGGGCCGCGGCCCTTATCAAGCTCAGCTTCGATGATGGTACCGCGGGCGGCACGGGAGGGATTGGCGCGAAGCTCAAGCACGTCAGCCTGAAGCAGTACCATCTCAAGGAGGGTGTCAAGGTTCATGCGCTTCTTGGCGGAAACGGGGACGCAGATGGTATCGCCGCCCCACTCTTCGGTAACCAGACCGTACTCGGTGAGCTGCTGGATAACGCGGTCGGGATTGGCGGTATCCTTGTCTATCTTGTTGATGGCAACGATAATGGGAACTTCCGCTGCCTTTGCGTGATTGATAGCTTCAACGGTCTGGGGCATGATGCCGTCGTCCGCTGCAACAACCAGAATTACGATATCCGTAACCTGTGCGCCGCGGGCACGCATGGAAGTGAATGCCTCGTGGCCGGGAGTGTCGATGAAGGTAATGGTGCGGCCGTTGCAGGAAACGGTATATGCACCGATATGCTGGGTGATGCCGCCGGCCTCGCCCTCGGTAATGCTGCTCTCACGGAAAGCATCCAGCAGGGAGGTCTTGCCGTGGTCAACGTGACCCATGATGGTAACAACGGGAGGACGGGATACGAGATTTTCCTCGGCATCCGCCTCTTCAACGCTCTCATTGAGCACGTCTTCTGCGGTCTTTGCAATGTTCAGCTCCAGCTCGATGCCGTAATCGGCTGCGATAAGGGAGCAGGTATCGTAATCTATCTCCTGGTTAATGGTGGCCATTATACCAAGGATAAACAGCTTTTTGATTATCTCGGCTGCAGGTTTGCCGATCTTTTCGGAAAGGTCCTTTACTGTAATCATCTCTGTTGTAAGCACCGCCTTCTCGATCTTAATGGGTTCAGGCTTATGAACGGGCTGCTGCTTGCGCTTCTGCTTGCGGCCCATGGGGGTATCATCGTCCCATCCGCCTGCGCGGCTGTTCTCCTTCATTATGGTTTTCTTATTCTTGGGAGCCTTACGCTCTTCATCTCTGTTATTGGGCTTCTGGAAGCCGCGGTTCTTGCCCTGATCACGTCCGGGAACAGGTGCTGGCTCCGCAGTGCGGGCGGCGGGCCTTGCCTGATATCCGCCCTGTGCAGCAGGACGCTGCTGGTTCTGCGGCCTGTTATCGGGGCGGGCAGGACGCTGCTGATTCTGCTGACCCTGAGGCCTGTCGGTACGCTGAGGTCTGTCGCCTCTGGGAGCATCATTGCGGGCATTGTCCCTGCGCTGGGGTTCACGCTGGGGACGCTGCTGTATTATGACCGGCTCAGCCTTTGGCTGTTCTTCCTTGGCAGGCTCTGCCTTGGGGGCTTCCGGAGCCTTTTCTGCAGACACCTCCGCTGCAGCCTTCTCCACGGGCTTTTCAGCAGGCTTCTCCTCGGGCTTGGGTTCAGGCTTAACCTCTGTCTCATCCTCGCCGGAATGGAAAGCAAGATTGCCTTCGCTGGAAAGGACCTCCCTGAGACGCTCGGCACGTTCCCGCTCAATGCGCTCCTTTTCGGCCTTTTTCTCCTTATCCACCAGCTCGCTCTCGGCCCGCTTTACGGACTGCAGCGCAGAGCTCAGGTCATTCTGCATGCGCTTGACCTGCTCAAACAGCTCCTTTGCCTTAGCTTCGTATTCCCTTGCGGAATCAATAGTCTTTTTTGCCATTTATCATTACCCCCAAGTGTAATTACTTTGAAGCCTCCATGGCTTCCTTTATCATGCGGGCAAATCCCGCCTCTGTTACCGCCGCTATCATGCGGTTATCCTTGCCTATGGCCCTGCCAAGATCCTCTATAAAGATGCAGGGAATTCCCGCCCTTTCGCACATGCCTATGTAGCGCTTACGGGTAGCATCGGATGCGCCTTCATCCACCGCCACTGCAAGAGCCGTTCCGTTCTTTACCGCCTTTTCGCAGATAAAGTCGCCGGATATGCACTTGCCTGCTCTCATGGCAAAGCCAAGGGCTGTACGGATTCTGTTACTGTCCATTTGCCTGTATCTCGCTGCGGAGTCTGTCAAATACTTCGGCGCTTACGGCATGCTCCAGCGCCCGCTCAAGGCCCTTTATCTTCTGGGCCTTGTTGAGGCATTCCTCGCTGGCGCATATATAGGCACCCCTGCCGGAAGCCTTGCCGGTTCTGTCTGCGCTTACCTCGCCCTCAGGGGAGCGGACTATGCGGAGCAGTTCCTTCTTGGGCTTCATCTCGCGGCAGCCTACGCACATTCTCATGGGCACTTTCTTTGCCATAGTGTCCTCCGATTGGCGTTTTTTTGAATATTATTCCTCGATGGGCTCAGCCTCGGCAAGCTGATCTGCCTCGGCAATGTCCATATCCTGCTCGGCCTGGGACTGGGACTTGATATCTATCTTCCAGCCGGTGAGCTTTGCGGCCAGACGAACGTTCTGGCCTTCCTTACCGATGGCCAGGGAAAGCTGATTGTCAGGCACGATAACCTTTGCAGCCTTTTCGGCCTCGTTGATGTAAACCATCATTACGCGGGCGGGGCTGAGGGACTTTGCAATATAAACGGCGGAATCGGGATCCCACTCGATGATATCGATCTTTTCATTGTGCAGCTCGTTTACGATGCGCTCAACGCGGATGCCCTTCTGGCCTACGCATGCGCCGACTGCATCCACCTGAGGATCGGAGGAGTATACCGCAACCTTGGTACGGAAGCCTGCCTCGCGGGCGATGGACTTGATCTGCACGATACCGGTCTGGATTTCGGGAACTTCCAACTCAAACAGACGCTTTACAAGGCCGGGATGGGTACGGGATACCATTACCTGAGGGCCCTTGTTGGTCTTGCGAACTTCAAGAACGTATACCTTGATGCGGTCGCTGGTTTCATAGGTTTCGTCTGCAATGGTCTCGGTGAGGGCCATGAAGCCGTCGGTCTTGCCAAGCTCTACAAAGATGCCGTTCTTTTCGGCGCGCTGAACGATCGCGGTGAGAACTTCGTTTTCCTTTTCTACGAATTCATCGAAAATAACTCCGCGCTCTGCTTCACGGATGCGCTGAACCACCACCTGCTTTGCGGTCTGGGCGGCGATGCGGCCAAACTTGCGGGGGTCAACTTCTTCTTCCAGAACGTCGCCCACTTCGTAAAGCACGTTTACCTTCTTGGCCTGCTCAAGGGTCAGCTCGCAGTAGGGATTTTCAACTTCTTCAACAACGGTCTTGGAGGCAAAAATCTGCACTTCGCCGGTGTCGCGGTCCACAGTTGCGCGAACGTTGCCAACTGCGCCGTAATTGCGCTTGTAGGCGGCGATAAGGGCGGATTCAAATGCGTCGATAAGTATATCCTTGCTTATTCCTCTTTCTTTTTCAATGGCGTTAAGGGCCTCGATGAATTCGGCGTTCATTATTCATTCTCCTCTTCAATCTCTATATTGTCGTAATCATTGATATCCACAGTTGCAAGACTGTTAAAGTCTATGTAGGGACGTACGGAAGAAGCATCCTTGCGGAGTATCTTCATATCGGCGCCGTTTACCTCGATGGTGAAACTGGCTTCATCAAAAGCGATAAGTTCACCGGTATATTCCTTTTTGCCCTTGAGGGGGGCATAGAGCTTTGCGGTTATCCTGCTGCCAAGATTGCGCTCATAGTCCCTGTCCTTCCTGAGGGGGCGGTCTATGCCGATGGAGGATACGCTAAGGTAATAGGCCTGCTCGATGGGATCTGCCTCGTCCAGTATGGGATCCACAGCGCGGCTTACGGCCTCGCAGTCATCCAGAGTTACCGTGCCGTCCGGCTTTTCGATATACAGGGTAAGTACCCAGTTGCCATGTTCCTTGATGAACTCAACCTCATCCAGCTCGTAGCCCATCCGGGAAACCACAGGGCGCAGCAAAGCGTCAACTGCATCAACGGTTTTCATGAAAATCCTCCACCTTCAAAACAAAAGAGCGGGAATAAACCCACTCTTAAAACTCAAATACGGCTATGTGCCGTTCAACAACAGAAAGATTATACCAGAGAACAGCCTTTTTTGCAAGCAAATTCTGCTAAAACAGGCTGAGCTGGTCGGTTTCCGGCAGACCCTCAAGGCAGCCCAGATCCATCAGCGCCTTTATCACGGCGGAGTTGGCTCCTGTGCGGGCCTGGAAGTTTTCGATTGAGGTATATTCTCCGCCCTTTGCCCCCTCCGCAATGCCTATTGCGGCGTTTTCGCCGACGCCTGCAATTGCCGAGAAGGGAGGACGTATCTTATCTCCTTCGATGACAAACTCGGATGCTTTGGATTTATAAAGATCCACAGGCAGCAGCTCTATTCCGCGCTTGTTCATCTCGAATACCACTTCCAATATTGTGAGCAGATCTGCCTCTTTATTATCCATATCGTTGCCTTTTTTCTTTATGGCATTGATGTTGGCAAGAACCCTCTCTGCGCCGCCGGATGCCTGGGCAATATCAAATGCATCTGCACGGACAGAATAATACACCGCATAGAATGCAATAGGAAGATGCACTTTATAATATGCCACCCTGAAGGCCATCATTACATAGGCCGCAGCATGGGCCCTAGGGAACATGTATTTTATCTTTTTGCAGCTGTCGATAAACCACTCGGGAGTATCGATGGAGCGCATGTGCTCTTCCATTTCGGGAGTTACGCCCCTGCCCTTTCGCACGCTTTCCATGGTTTTGAAGGAAAGAGAGGGATCTCCGCCGCGAAGTATAAGGTAGTTCATTATATCGTCGCGGGTGCAAATTACCTGGGACAAGGTGGCTGTGCCGCTCAAAACCAGATCCTGGGCGTTGCCCAGCCATACATCGGTGCCGTGGGAAAGACCGGATATACGCACCAGCTCCTCCATGGTGGTGGGGCGGGTGTCCTTCAGCATCTGGCGGACGAAGGTGGTACCGAATTCCGGTATGGCGATGCTGCCCACGTCGCATTCCAGCTCTTCCAGCGATACGCCCAAGGGCTCGCTTGAGGAGAATATGCGCATGGTCTCGGGATCGTCCAGAGGTATGTTCTGGGGATCAAGGCCGGTTATATCCTTCAGCATGCGAAGCACCGTGGGATCATCGTGGCCAAGTATATCCAGCTTTACCAGACGGTCATCCATGGCGTGGAAGTCGAAATGGGTGGTTATGGTATCTCCCTCAGAGCGATCCGCAGGGTACTGTATGGGAGTAAATTCCATTATGTCGTTTTCCTGAGGCACGATAACTATGCCGCCGGGATGCTGACCGGTGGTCTTTTTTACGCCGGAACAGCCCTGCACCAGCCTGTCCATCTCATCGCGGCTGACCATAAGGCCGTTATCCTCACAGAATGCCTTAACATAGCCATATACGGTTTTATCCTTTATGCCGGATATGGTTCCTGCGCGGAATGCATGACCCTCGCCAAACATAACCTCGGTAAACTTATGGGCAACGGGCTGATATTCGCCGGAGAAGTTAAGGTCTATATCGGGAGTCTTATCTCCCTTGAAGCCAAGGAATACCTCGAAGGGGATTTCATAACCAAGTTTGTTGTATTTTGCGCCGCATACCGGACAGTTTGCATCCGGCATATCCACGCCGCAGGCATATACGGTACGATCCACGTCAAAGTCGCTGTGGCGGCAATTGGGGCAGACGTAATGGGGCTGAAGTGCGTTAACTTCTGTTATTCCCGCCATATTGGCAACGAAGGAGGAGCCTACCGAACCTCGGGAGCCAACCAGATATCCGTCGCTCATGGATTTCTGCACCAGCCGCTGTGCCATAAGGTACAGGGACGCATAGCCGTTGCCGATTATGGAATTAAGCTCCTTGTCAAGGCGCTTCTGAACCACCTCGGGCAGATCATCGCCATACAGCTCGTGGGCCCGCTTCATAGACATATCCCTCAGCTCATCGTTTGCGCCGGGAAATGTGGGGGCGTATGTGCCCTTTTCCGAAAGGAAGGCCTTCATTCTGTCGCAGCTGTCCGCGATCATGTTGGGATTGGTGATAACAACCTCTTTAGCCTTTTCCTCCCCAAGGTAGGCAAATTCATTGAGCATATCGTCGGTGGTGCGGAAATACAGGGGAGCCTGCTCCTCCGCATCCTCAAAGCCCCTCGCATGCATTATAATGCTGCGGAACTGAGCATGATCCGGCTCGAGAAAATGCACGTCACCTGTGGCCACGACCGGCTTATTGAGCCTTTCGCCCAGAGCGACGATACGCCTGTTGAAATCCCTGAGGCCCTCTTCGTCCTTCACCGTGCCGTTTCGCATAAGGAAGGCATTGTTTGCTATGGGCTGTATCTCAAGGAAATCGTACATATCCGCAATGCTGCAGAGGGTATCCTCATCCGCACCCTTGAGCATTGCGCGGAACAGCTCCCCCGCCTCGCAGGCAGAGCCCACTATAAGCCCTTCGCGATGCATCAGCAGCAGGCTGCGGGGGATTCTGGGAACCTTTCTAAGATGCTCCAGATGGGCATAGGAAACAAGACGATAGAGATTCTTAAGCCCCTCGTGATTCTTTGCGATTATGATTATATGGTGAGTCTGCCGCTTGCCCTTTGCCTTTTCGGCGGGAATGGCCTCGGTAAGGGGCAGCTTTGTTATATCCTTGCGCTCCATTTCCTCAAGGAGCCTGTTCATTACCGCCGCCTGTGCCTTTGCCCTCTCAAGGGCGCTTCCTGTGGGCATTTCCAGCCCGTAGGTGGAAAGAGCAGCGGCAATATCAGAAATTTTACTTTCCCTGTGGAGATAGTGATAAAGCATGCCGGTGCTGACGCAATTGGTATCCGAGGTCAGCTCAAACCGCTCTGCATGCTGGCGCAGCAAATCAAGGCAGTCAGTATCCTGTACCACCTTTACGGAGTCGCCGACGAAATCAGCAAGGCTCTTTATGGCCTGCCCCATGGGAATACCCTGAGACAAGGCCGCCTGGGTAAGGCCCGTGGCCTCGGCGATGCTTTCGGTAAGGGTCGCGCCGCTGTCTATAATGAAAACCGCGCTGTCCTTTTCGCCATTCTTATCAAAGCGCACCGCCGCAATTTCAAATACCTCATCCAGCTTTATGCCGGGGGCAGAGGTAATTGCAACGGATACGTATTCATCCGGTCTTTCAATAAGCACGCTGTCAGGCAGAAGGTAGCCTTCCACGCCCAGCAGTACCTTTATTTCCTTGCCGTCTTTTGTAAGCTTGTCCGCCTGAGCCACGGCATCGGGAAATGCATGCACCACGCCATGGTCGGTTATGGCGATGGCCCTGTGTCCCCAGGATGCGGCGGTCTTTATGGCATCCTTTACAGAGGTGAGGCCGTCCATGCCGGACATCTTGGTATGGAGATGCAGCTCAACCCGCTTTTCTTCGGCGGTATCCCTGCGTACGACCTTGGGCAGCCTGCCCATGTCCCTGGGAAATACGCACATTCGCCTCAGCCAGTTATCCATGCTGTATCTGCCTGCAACGACCAGATAATCTCCGGTTTTCTGCACATCGGCAATCGCTTTACCCACGGATTCTTCCTGATTTTCTTCAAGAAAAACCTTGCAGGGCAGGGTATTGGTATGGTCGCTGATAACCACGGTAAGTATGCTTCCGCCGTTTTTTCGCTTGGTCATTTCCGAGGAAATAACTTCGCCCTGTATGGTGACAAAGCCCATGTTTTCATCCACGGTATTCTGGGCCACTATGGCGGCCTTGCGTATGGCCTTGCCCAGTATTATTTCTGCCTTGTCGGGATCTTTTTTCTTTTGGGGAGTTTTATGCTCTGCCTTCGGGGCAGTTTTTACAGGCGCAGGGGGCTGCTCCGCTATTACCGGCTGAATTTCCTCATCAGCAAGCAGCTTCAGGTTTACTTTTGCGCCGAAAATACGCTCATAATATGCTTCTGCACTGCGGGCAAGTGCCGGGTTGTCCGCAAGGGCAATCAGCTTTGAAGGCACCCTGACAATAATATCGCTGCCCTGTGCTTCCCATATGGAATTGGCCATTGCGGGGCGCACAACGGGCTGAACATCACACCAGCTGTCCCTCAGCGCATCCATGGTCGCCTTGTCCCCGGAGGATATCAGCTCCGCAATATCCTCGCACTTTATCCGCACCTCAACATCACAGCCCGGCATAAAGCCTGCAAGGTCGCGCTCCAGAGCAAAGAGATTGCCTGCACGGGTAACAGAGCCTGCGCTTATTACAACCGCAAGCTTTTTATCCCGCTTATTCAGGTTTGCCTCCGCAAGTACTGCGCCGGGCAAGCCGTATTTTTCAAACAGGCTCTCCAACCTCTGGTCCATTTCAGTTTTCCCTTTCCGAAAGTAAAGCCTGCGCTTCCTTTATCAGCGCCTCCACCGCCCCCTCAAGGGGTACCGTTTTGAAGTGTTCTCCCTTTTTGAACAATGCACAGCCCCCTTTGCCGAAGGCAATGCCTATATCCGCCTCTCTGGCTTCGCCGGGGCCGTTTACCACGCATCCCATCACCGCCACCTTAAGATAGCCCTTATCCTGAGGCAGCGCCTTTTCCACCTGATGCACTGCGGCTAAAAGGTCGGTACAGGTACGGCCGCAGGTGGGGCAGCTGACTATCTCGATACCTTCCCTGCGTATGCCCACGGCCTTCAATATCGCCTTGGCGGCATGTATCTCCTGCACAGGGTCGCCTGTCATGGATATGCGCATAGTATCGCCGATGCCATCCACAAGCAGCGCTCCCATAGCTGCGGCGGATTTGACCAGAGCCATCTCTCCCCCGCCCGCTTCGGTTACGCCTATATGCAGGGGATAATCGCACTTTGTGCTGATAAGCCTGTATGCTTCCACGGTGTCCTTCACAGAGGATGACTTTATGGAGATAACAGAATCGTAATAATGCTGCTTTTCCAGTATTGCCGCATGGGCAAGGGCGCTTTCCACCAGAGCTTCGGGAGCGGGGCCGCCGTATTTATACAGCAGCTCCTTTTCCAGCGAGCCGCCGTTTACGCCTATGCGCATGGGTACATTATTTGCCTTTGCACAATCCACAAGCAGGCGTACCTTGTCCTCGCCGCCTATGTTGCCGGGATTAAAGCGCAGCTTGTCCACGCCCTGCTCCATAGCTCCTATGGCAAGGCGATAGTCAAAATGTATATCCGCAACTAGGGGTATGTGTATTCTCTTTTTAATTTCAGATATGGCTTTTACGCAGTCCTCATTGTATACGGAAGAGCGGACTATTTCACAGCCCGCCTCCTCAAGACGCAGTATCTGGGACACCGTGGCGTTTACGTCCGCGGTATCCGTATTTGTCATGGACTGGACAGTGATGGGCGCGCCGCCGCCAATGGCAACGTCTCCCGCAATGACCTGTCTTGTTTTTCTCATGGTTTTACCCCGCTATATGTACTATCCGAAAAGGCTCTTTACATCCATAAATGTCAGCAGTATCATCAGGCCGAAAAGCAGTATCAGCCCGGCAAAGTGTATGGTTCCTTCCTTTTCGGGAGGTATTGCCTTGCCGCGTACAGCTTCCACTATCATAAACAGCAGCCTTCCGCCGTCCAGCGCGGGAAGGGGCAGTATGTTCATTATGCCGAGGTTTATGCTGATAAGCACGCCAAGCCGCAGCACCACCTCAAAGCCCGCCCGAACTGCCTGACCTATAAGGCTGATGGTACCCACAGGGCCCGCCACGTCGCCGCTCTGTACACCGGTAGTGAATATGCTGCCCAGAAATTTGAACAGCTCCATCATGATATCCCAAACGTATCTGAAGGAGTGGGCTATTGCCTCAAACAGGCCGTATTTAAACCGCACGGGGGATATCATCACGCCAATACGGTTTGCTCCCTCTTCAGAATTGTACAGATCCTTTACGCTGAAAACAATATCCTCATCCCCGCGGCGCACGGTTATTTCCGCCCCAGCAGAATCCGCCCCTTCGATCGCCGGGACGCAGTCCGTATAGTAATCTATCTTGGCATCATCAACGGCAATGATAATGTCCCCCACCTCAATACCTGCCACGGCAGCGGGCGTATTCGCATTGACAACCTCTACAATGCCCGGCATATAATCGCCGTAGGACATGAGTATCGCCACCGCCAGCACCAGGGCAAGCAGTATATTCATAAAGGGGCCTGCCGCCACCACTATCATGCGCTTCCATACCGGCTGGGCAGAAAAGCCTTCGGGGTCATCTCCTCCCTCATCCTCTCCGCGGAACATGCACAGGCCTCCTATGGGCAATGCACGTATGGCAAATTTTGTACCGTCCTTTTCCTTGCTGACCACGGTGGGGCCCATGCCAATGGCAAATTCATCTATGCGAAAGCCCAGCTTTTTGCCTGCGTAAAAATGGCCCAGCTCATGAAAAAACACCAGCACAGTAAGCACCAGCAGCGCGCCGATTATAGATAAGATACCGCTCAATTCTTTCCCTTTCTCATGGCAAGCTCCCTTGCCCTTGTGTCAGTTTGTTCTATATCCTCAAGGGAGTTTACTTCTCCCCTGTCCATATGGGCCATGGCGTATTCCACCACGCCCCATATATCCGTAAACTTTATTTTGCCCTGCATAAACAGCTCAACGGCCACTTCATTTGCACCATTATACGCTATGGGCAGCCGCTGCCCCTCCTTCAGTGCCTCATAGGCAAGATCCAGCGCGGGGAATTTTTCCCTGTCCGGAGCAAAGAAGGTAAGCTTTCCCGCATCTTCAAGGCGCAGCCTGCCGAATTCGCCGGGGGTGCGCTTTGGATATGTAAGGGCGTACTGAATGGCAAGGCGCATATCCGGCTTTGACAGCTGAGCCATGGTACAGCCGTCGGCAAATTCCACCATGGAGTGGATTATGCTTTCGGGATGCACGATCACACTTATTCTCTCCCCCGGCACATCGAAAAGATAGCTGGTCTCCATTATTTCAAGACCCTTGTTAAACAGTGTAGCAGAATCAATGGTTATTTTTCTGCCCATGTTCCAGGTGGGATGATTGCTCGCCTGTTCGGGGGTAACTTTATCCATCTGCTCTTTAGTATATGTGAGAAATGGGCCGCCGGATGCAGTGAGTATGAGTCTGTCAATCTCGCTGTGGTTTCCCGCCGCAAGGCACTGGAAAATTGCACTCTGTTCGCTGTCCACAGGCAGTATTTTCCCGCCGTACTTGCTGAGAGCCTCATTCACAAGCCCATGAGAACATACTATGCTCTCTTTATTTGCCAATGCCACCGTCTTGCCCGCCTCAAGAGCCGCAAGCAAAGGCTTCGTGCCGGAATAGCCGCTTATATCGTTTACTATTATGTCCGCTTCCTCAATGGAAGCCACCACACAGGATGCATCGGAGCCGGAAATTATCTTTCCCTTTACCCCCATACTCTTAAGCTTGTCCGCAGCAGCTTCATCCTCCACGGCAATATACTCAGGCTTAAGCTCCGCCGCCTGAGCGGCAAGTCTTTCAGCATCCCGTCTGGCACATATTGCCACCACACTAAATTCTTCAGGATTGGTCTTTATTACATCCAGGGTCTGCCGGCCTATGGAGCCGGTGCTGCCTAATATCGCTACTTTTTTCATATCTTTACACCAAATAGATATACCACAGCACTATGGGAGCGCACATCAGCACGCTGTCCAGTCTGTCCATAACTCCACCGTGACCCGGAAATATATTTCCGTAATCCTTAACATCTGCCCAGCGCTTGATCACAGAGGCAAACAGATCGCCTATCTGTCCCAATCCGCCGCACACAAGGCCCACTATAAGCATGGGTACAAGCTGATAATTCATACCCCATACGGGCTGAAGCAGCCAGCAAAGCAGCCCGCCCAGCGCGCCGCCCATAAATCCGCCCACACTGCCCTCGACGGTCTTCTTTGGGCTGATATGGGGGCAGAGCTTATGCTTTCCAAGGAAGGAGCCCACGAAAAACGCCATGGTATCCCCCACCAGAGGACAGGCAAATACCAGCAGCATGCCCAAGGAGCTGCCCGCAGAGCGTACGTTTCCTGAAATGATCAGCGCCAGCGCAGCAAACAGCATCAGGGGATAAACCATTATCACAAGGGATGCCATTGCATCCTCGGTCGTGCGATGCTTTGAGAATATTCTTTCCCCGGCTATGGCAGCAACGCACAAAAACCATATCAGCAGCATCAGGGGATAGCCAAAGCGGGCTATGGCAAAGTAATACAGTGCGCCGAAAACATAAAGCGGCGCCATGTAGGGCTCAAATCCCTTTGCGCGAAACAGCTTTCCCATTTCGTATACGGCAACCTCCGCCGCAAGGGAAAACACTATCATGCGGAACTCTCCGCCGAATATCAGCAGCGCCGCAAACAGCCCCGCCAACAGTATTCCCACAATTATCCTCTTTGCCATTTATTTCTTCTCCACAACTGCGCCGAACCTTCTTGTTCTGCGCTGATATTCTCGGATGCAGTCGCTATACAGCTCCTCGGTAAGCTCCGGGAAGGTTTCCTGAGTAAACACAAACTCCGCATAGGCCGCCTGTAGCAGCATGAAATTTGAAAGGCGCTGCTCGCCCGCTGTGCGTATCACAAGGTCAAGGTCGGGAAGACCAGCGGTGTACAGGGCATCCATCAGCGTCTCCTCGTTTACCTCTTCCCCTTTTTTTACAAGTATATTTGCCGCCCTGACCACCTCAGCGCGGCTGCCGTAATTGAGGGCGATATTCAGCTTGAGGCCGGGATTTGCCGCAGTTTTTGTCATGGCCTCGTCCATGGCCTTCTGCATTCTCTCGGGGAAGGCGGACATATCTCCCATTATGCGGATGCACACGCCGTTTTTATGAAGCTCATCCAGCTCGCTGAGGAAGTATTCCATAAACAGCTCAAACAGCGCTCCCACTTCTTCTTTTGGGCGCTTCCAGTTTTCCGTTGAAAAGGCATACAGCGACAGAGCCTCTATTCCGATATCCGACGAAAAGCGGATAAGCCCCCTCAGCCGCTCCATGCCCGCCCTGTGGCCCAGCTTTCTGGGCAGGCCCCTGCGGGTGGCCCAGCGGCCGTTTCCGTCCATAATTATGCCGATATGCCTTGGCAGCTCCGCTCCAAGGTTAAGTGTTTCCGGCTGAATCTTTGCCATATGGGTACAGTCCTCCGATACAAAAGGGGACGCGGAAAGACCGCTATCCCCCATTTTCACATTCTGTTTTGAATACCGCCCAGACAAGCTCCGCCTGTCCGTCGGCAATACGCTGCCGCACCACCCGCTTTTCGCTGCCGTCTACGCCTTTGCGGCTGCGAGTCTCCACGCAATGCACCTGATACCCTTCGGATTCAAGCAGCTCTGCGGCACGGCTAAGCTCATATCCCAATACGGAGATCAAACCGTCATTATCTCCTTTTCCTTATCAGCGATGATCTTATCGATATCCTTGATGAAGCTGTCGGTGGCCTTCTGGGCCTGATCCTCCTGCTTCTTCTGATCGTCTTCGGTCAGCTCGCCGTCCTTCTTGGCCTTCTTGATGGCATCGTTGGCATCCCTGCGGATAGCGCGGATGGCAACCTTTGCCTCTTCGCCCTTCTTGCGGACTACCTTTACCAGCTCCTTGCGGCGCTCCTCGGTAAGCTCGGGGAATACCAGACGGATAACGCGGCCGTCGTTATTGGGGTTGATGCCCAGGTCGGACTTCTGAATGGCCTTCTCTATTTCCTTGATCATGGATGCATCATAGGGGGAGATGACCAGCAGCCTTGCCTCGGGAGAGGAAATATTGCCAAGCTGATTTATGGGCATGGGAGAGCCGTAGTAATCAACAAAAATCCTGTCCAAAGCCTGAGGATTGGCACGGCCTGCCTTAAGGGTACCAAGGTCACGCTCCAGCACGGATATGGTCTTGGTCATTTTTTCCTTTGCGGTTGCAACAGCGTCCATATTTGAACCTCCTGAAAAGATTGGTTATTTTCACAGGTATATTTTACAGGAAACAATCATCTTGTACAATCCCCAAAAGGAGAATGTTCACATTGTGCTTGCCTATTTGACATTATCTATGAGGGTGCCTACGCTTTCGCCCTGTACGGCTTTTACGGCGTTATCGGGATCCGCCATTGCAAAGGCAAGTATTGGGATATTCTGCTCCTTGCAGAGGGTGATGGCGGTAAGGTCGGTTGCCTTCAGCTCCTGCTCAATAACCTCATCGTAGGTAAGATGGGAATAGCGGATGGCATCGGGGTTCTTCTTGGGGTCATCGGAGTAAATTGCATCCACGTTTTTGGCCAGCAGCATTGCATCTGCGCCGATTTCCGCAGCCTTCAGCGCCGCAGCAGTATCCGTGGAGAAGAAGGGCAAGCCGCTTCCGCCCGCAAATATGACCACCTTGCCTGCATCCAGCGCAGCATGTGCGGCGCGGGAGGAATAGCTGTCCGCTATGCGGGGCATATCCACAGAGGACATCACAACAGCAGGAACGCCCATTTTAAGCAGGCAATCCTGCACCGCCAGGGAATTGATGACGGTAGCCAGCATACCCATCTGGTCCGCACGGTTGCGATCCATATCGCCGGAGGAACGGCCGCGCCAGATATTGCCGCCGCCTATGGTGATGCCGATCTGCACGCCCAGCTCATGCAGCCTTGCAACCTGGGAAGCTATGGCCTCCGCCTTGTCGAAATCGATGGCCTGATCGCCGCCCATTGCCTCGCCGGACAGCTTGAGGGATATCCTTTTGTATTTGAGCATAATGCACCTCTGTACTATAAAGATTATAATGATAGGAGTTTTTTTCTTTTTACTATTATATAACAAAAAACGCCCACAGGAAAGATGGGGCAATAAATACAAAAAAGCCCCGAAAACAATCGAGGCTTTTTATTATGCTAAAACAGCATTACTTCTTCATCTGGCCCATAACTTCTTCTGCGAAGTTGTCCTGACGCTTTTCAAGGCCTTCACCCATCTCGAAGCGTACGAAGCCCTTGATCTCTACATCGCCCAGCATCTGAGCAACGCTCTCATCGGGGTTCTTTACGAAGGGCTGCTCAAGCAGGCAAACTTCCTTGAAGTACTTGGCGATACGGCCTTCAACCATCTTCTCGATGATGTTGATGGGCTTGGGCTTGGGCTCGTTGAGGGCCTGAGCCTTGAGGATCTCGCGTTCCTTCTCGATCTCGGCCTGGTCTACGTCTTCACGGCAGAGAGCGGTGGGCTTTGCAGCGGCGATGTGCATAGCTACATCGTGGATAACGGCCTTGGCCTTATCGCAGTCACAGCCGGCCTCAACCAGAACGCCGATCTTGCCGCCCAGGTGGATGTAGGTATCCACGAGAGCGCCTTCCTTGCGGGCAAAGCGACGGATGGTGATCTTTTCGCCGATCTTGGCTACTGCACGGGTAACCAGCTCAGCAACGGTGCCGTCGCCGGTCTCGATGGCCATCAGGGCATCAACGTCGGCGGGGTTCTTTTCTACTACCAGCTGAGCAACCTGAGCTACCAGAGCCTTGAAGTCGTCAGTCTTGGCTACGAAGTCGGTCTCGCAGTTCATTTCTACGATAGCGGCTACCTTGCCACCCTCGGCGATGTAGCTGGCTACTACGCCTTCAGCGGCGATGCGGGAAGCCTTCTTTGCGGAAGCGGCAAGGCTCTTCTCGCGGAGATAATCCATGGCCTTATCCATGTCGCCATTGCACTCGGTGAGGGCCTTCTTGCAGTCCATCATGCCGGCGCCGCTCATTTCACGAAGGTTCATTACGTCTTTAGCGGTAAACATTATATCTGACCTCCTGTAAGTGTATGTGTAGTGTTAAGTTATCGAATTAAAACTCGTCGCCGGAAACTGCCTCTTCGGCTGCATCCTGCATCTGCTCGCCCTGACGGCCTTCCAGAACGGCGTCAGCCATCTTGGAAGCGATCAGCTTAACCGCACGGATGGCGTCGTCGTTGCCGGGGATGGCGTAGTCTACTTCGTCGGGGTCACAGTTGGTGTCAACGATGGCAACAACGGGGATACCCAGGGAACGGGCTTCCAGAACAGCAATGTGCTCCTTGCGGGGGTCTACTACGAACATGGCGCCGGGGAGACGCTTCATTTCCTTGATGCCGGAGAGGTTCTTCTCAAGCTTTTCCTGCTCGGCCTTCAGCTTGATAACTTCCTTCTTGGGCAGCAGAGCCAAATCGCCTTCGGCTTCCATCTTCTCGATCTTGCGGAGCTTTGCGATACGAGTCTGGATGGTCTTGAAGTTGGTGAGCATGCCGCCCAGCCAACGCTGGTTTACAAAGTACATCTCGCAACGCTTTGCTTCCTGCTCGATGGACTCCTGAGCCTGCTTCTTGGTGCCTACGAAGAGAATGCTCTCGCCGGCCTCGGCAACGCTGCGGATGAAGTTGTAAGCTTCTTCAGCCTTCTTAACGGTCTTCTGCAGGTCGATGATGTAGATGCCGTTGCGCTCGGTGAAGATGTATTCCTTCATTTTGGGGTTCCAGCGGCGGGTCTGATGACCGAAGTGTACGCCTGCCTCGAGAAGCTGCTTCATGGAAATAACTGACATTTTAAAATCCTCCTTGTTATTATTCCTCCCCGGGGCTCTTCCCATGCGGCCCACCCATGTCAAAGGCACAATCCGCCGGTCCACCCGGGTGTGTGATATATGCGTTCCATAGCGCATACCCATACGGTTGGCATTATAGCATAATCTTCCACCCCTATGCAAGCGAAAAAATAAGAGAAACAGGCTTTTTTCACCTGTTTCTTTCATTATATATGATTCGGCTTATTCCTCGTCAAATTCCATCAGCTTTCCGCACTTGCGGCAGTAACCCGCATCTGGCTTTGACGGATCCAGTCCTCTGAAATGCGTACCGCAATGGGGACACTTGCATACCTGATCCATACGGTATGCGATATAGAAGGTAAAGACAAGCGAGATCAGCATCAAATAAACCCCGCCGGCTCTGACCGCTGTCATTACCCCAATCAGGCACAGAACAACGGCGACCCACAGTAAGGCAAATACAGTTTTTGCTTTCTTTCTGCTGATCCTGGGCTCCATTAATCCTCCTCTTCCTCTTCCTCTTCTTCGATTTCTTCCATGAGTTCAAGGAAAGCATCGAATACTTCATTGAGCAGCACTTCGCTCTCGATGCTCTTGTAGGTATCCTCGCCGTTTTCGCTGACTATCTGCAGCATCACAACCTCCGCCTCGTCCTCTTCCATGGAGCTGTCCTCCATTATGGGGCACAGGGCAACGTAGCGGTTTCCTTCATAAAGGAAGGTGAGTATATGTTCAAACAGGGTTTCCTTGCCGTCCTCATCCAGCAGGGCAACTTGGCGGATTTCTTCGTTAATCATATGTTTCTCCTTATTTTAAGTATAATGAAATTACAGCTTGGGGTTGGTGGCAAGATAGCCCTGAAGTATTACAACTGCGGCAACCTTATCCACTACTTTTCTGCGCTTGCGCCAATCCAGCTCCGCCTCGCACAGCACCCGCTCCGCCTCAACGGTGGTAAGGCGCTCATCGTAAAAGGCATGCTCGCCGTCCCACTTGGCGCATACGGCGGCGGCAAAGTCCTTTACCTTTTCGCTGGCAAAGCCGTAGCTGCCGTCCATATTGCGGGGCATACCGAAAAGCAGGCGAACGGGCTTATACTTATTGGCAAGGGCAACCAGATAATCCGTATCCTTGTCCAGATCACCTGTGCGGGTATATGTTTCCAGCCCCTGGGCGGTTATTCCCAAAGGGTCGCTTACAGCTACGCCTATGCGCTTATCCCCTATATCCAGGGCCAGCACTCTCATCATGACAGCTATTCCTTTCAAAAAGGCCGCAGTAATATGCGGCCCTGTTTTATTGCATGTTTTTTATTAGCCTTCAATGGGGCCGTGGTTATCGATATAGAACTTCACAAGCTCCTCAAGCAGCTCGTCCCTTTCCAGCATGCGGATAAGGTAGCGGGCGTTATTGTAGCTGGTGATGTAGGTGGGGTCGCCGGAGATAAGATAGCCCACTATCTGGTTAACGGGATCATAGCCCTTTTCGGACATGGCCTTATACACCTGCACCAGCACATCGCCGGCCTTGGTGCGCTCGTTCTGAATTCTGAAATGTACGGTTTGATTGGTCTGGTCGCTCATATGCATAAACCTCCGTTTACTTGTTTAAATTATACCCTTTTTACCATATCCTTGTAAATACGCACTGGGCCTGTATGGCAAATTTTGCCTGTGTATTTACACACCGTACACATTCTGTATCCTGCTTTCAATAAAACATCGGCGGTCTGCACTGCAAAAGGCAGACCGCCGACATCCGTTGACGATTTCATGGGACAATCAGTCAAACATGCTGCACATCATTCTCTTTCCGCAGCGCACCATCCTGCGGGCATCCCGCTCCATCCGCCTGGGCACATCGGGATAGGCCGTGGACAACGCAGCACCTGCAAGCACCATGCCTGCCGCAACGCCTGCCATAAATGTTACAGTCCTCATAAACACACTCCTTTCGGGAGTAGTATGCCCCGAAAGGAGTGGTATGGTTGATGTTAATATATGTAAGGAAGAGTTACTTTGCTTCTTCCCTGCGCTTGTGATAATCTTCCAGCGCTGCCTTTACAGCTTCCTCTGCCAATACGGAGCAATGGATCTTTGCAGGGGGCAGACCCTCCAGAGCTTCAACTACTGCAGCATTGCTCAGCTGCAGGACTTCTTCGATGGTCTTGCCCTTTATCATTTCAGTGGCCATGGAGCTGGTGGCTATTGCTGCGCCGCAGCCAAATGTCTTGAAGCCGACATCTTCGATGACGCCGTCGTCATTTATCTTGAGGGATATCTGCATTATATCGCCGCACTTGGCATTGCCAACGGTGCCGACGCCGTTTGCGCCTTCCACTTCGCCCATGTTGCGAGGGTTGCTGAAATGATCCAATACTTTTTCGGTATACATATTATTTAATCTCCTTGAAGAATTTATCCTTATTAGCCATTAGCCCTTGTACAGGGGAGACATCATGCGAAGCCTCTCTGCGGTCTTCTTAAGCACATCGATAACGTAATCGATATCCTCCTCGGTGGTCTCATCGCCAAGGGTGAGGCGAACGGAGCCGTGGGCGGTCTCGTGATCCAGACCAAGCGCCAGCAGCACGTGGGAGGGATCAAGGGAGCCGGAGGTGCAT
>JAZUMK010000056.1:0-13427 GCA_045603585.1 Clostridia bacterium | reverse complement strand
GGCGGAATCACTAAAATCAATCGAATAGCCTGACAAAAGAACCTTGAAGCAAACTTCAGGGTTCTTTTAATTTCTACATCTCTTTTTGTCAATTATATTTATATTTTGCGAATATTTCTGTTTGACAACAGTTAATTTTATTAGTATAATATTTGGGCAACTTCATATATGCGGGCGCAATGGTTTCGACGGGGGTTCTGAACCGAGATAAGCGAGTAGTGTTGGGGAATCACTTTAATCTCCCTAAGTTTAGAAATAAACGACAAAAATACAAATTTAGTTGCTGCTTAATTAAAGCAGCCGTTTCTACCGAGAGTACTGCGGCTCGGATAGAAGCGTCGATTAGCAGTCAACGTCTTGCGGGAGCGCCTCGTACCGTTTGACGTATCAGGGGCTACCCGAGCTGTAAGCCTGTTGCTTGGCGCACAGCAAGGGGAATTTTAAAAAAGCAACTACACTCGTAGAAGGTTTCGGGGATCAATCTTCGGACAGGGGTTCGACTCCCCTCGCCTCCACCATCAGAAAAGCCCTGAATCTCTAAAGATTCGGGGCTTTTCTTTTTGCTGTGATGCCGTTTTACACAATTTTGCCGATAAGAGGCAAGCTGAACAGCTATCTTACTGCTCTGAATGAAACTGTGAAAGAAATGTTTACTCTATTGGCGAAGGAGATGGAAAAGCAAGAAAGAACTGCAGAAAACTCAAAGCCGAAAATCAGATGAAGTGGGTAGGGGGGATGAATGCGGTTGATGTGGAGGTACAGTAGCTTGTCAACAGTGAGTTGATACTCATTTAATCAGAAACGGCACATTGTCCGGAGTTTGGATAATGTGCCGCTTTTGTATGATCGTATATCCGGGCTGCTTTTTGTCCGGATTTACCTCTATGCATCGCCCTTGCGCTTTTCCTGCCCCATCAGCGCCGCATACAGCAGCAGTTCCTTGCGGGATGTGACTCCCAGCTTGCTGTATAGGTTTTTGTTATGGAACTTGAGGGCGTTGTCTGTAAAGCCCATGAGCTCCACTATCTCCTTCGCGCTCTTTCCGGTAAGGTACAAATCAAACACCTCCCGTTCCTTGCGGGTAAGTGTTTTGAGGTTTTCAAGGAATAAGGCAAAGCTGTCCGGGTCTATCTCCCGCATTTTTTTATCCGCTATGCGGGAAAGCTCGCTTTGCGCCTTGTCCGCCTCGCTTTTTGCGTGCCTGTGCCTGCGGTCAAGCTCCTGAACCTCCGCCTCATGCTCCCTGTCCTTCTGGGCAAGGAACTCCAGAAAGTCGTTTATCTCAAGATAAGGTGCAGGATCGCTTTCATGGTATGCGCTGCTGCGTACCCTTTCGAACGCCTCCGTAACAGGCTTGAGATAGTGCCTGCTTATTACTATGGAGGCTATTATGCTGATGATAAGCAGCCCTGCCACTATCATTACCAGATACAGCGAATTGCCCGCAACCGCAGCCTTAAGGGCATCCTGATCCATCAGCACCGCTGCCGCCCACTGCTGCTTCTCATAGGGAGAGCCTGCGGGATACAGCCTTAGGCTCTGCACCCTGCCGCCGTATATTTCCTCGTCGGATCGGAATATCAAAAATCCTTTTTCGCTGTCCGATAGGGTAAGGTCACTCTCCATGCGGCTGCCGGTCAGATAATAGTTGCCGCCTATTATGCCGTTTGAGGTAAGGAGGCTGCCGCCCTCGGCAGGGGCTGCCACAGCAAAGGCATTTTCGTATCTGTCAGTAGTGGGCGAATACAAAGACTTGAACATACGGTCGCTGACCTCTATGCCGCACAGGCCAAAGACTGCCCCATCCTCACAGCGTAACGGCACACACAGCAGAAAGCCTGCCTCGCTGTTGTCCTTAAGGGTAACTCTGCCTGTCCAGTAATACAGGCGGGACAAGGACAGGTTCGGGTTGTTCCGTGCGGTTTCCATCACGCTGTAAAAGAAATCCTGACCATGGGTGTCAAATTCCATCTTCCACTGGCCCAACAGCTGTATGCCGTTGTGCCGGGCGATATCCGCAGGGCCCCTCAGATAGTGCAGCTTTACCCCTACCGCCTGAGTGGAGGTGGGCTGGGTCTTTTTTATGAATATGCCTGAGCGGGAGCAGTCTGCGTTTTCTCCGTCAGGATTTACCGTGGCATCCAGCAGAATAAAGGCACCGCCGCAGGAGCGGTATCCTGTGATATCTATAAGCTCTGTGGCGTGCTCGTTCAGCAAAGGAATTATCAGCTCGGGGTGTGCCTGCAATTCCTCCGCGCATATGCCATGCTCCCTGAAAAACTCGTCGCTGCGGCGGGATATGCTCTCCGCAAGGTTTATACCGTCCACCGAAATTCGCCCAAGGTCATCAGACAGCGCCTGAGCTATTCCTGCAAGCTCAGTATCAAAGTAATTCAGCAGGGCGGTCTCCTCCCTGCCGTTTATGCCGAATACCATCAGCAGCAGGGCAAAGCACAGTATAAGCGTCGCCGTTGAGGACATAAAGAAGAGTATCAGTCTGCGCTGCAGGGTAGTGCCTTTTTTGCGCCGCTCACTTTTCCACAGCATTATGGCCTGCCAAAGCATTTTCATACCGATACCCCCTTTCTGCCTTTCTCTTATTTATTGTCTATCCTATAAATTCCCTTAAAGCTGTCTCGGCGGATATAATTTCTCCGTTCAGATATCTCATCCTTTCATGGGTCATCAATCCCTTGAAGGCGCTTTCGAAATTGCTGCTGTCCGCATCAAGGCTGGTAAGATTCGGAGCGGTAAAGAAATCGTACTCATCGTACATGGAAAGCACCGCCGACAGCATCATGCGTATGCGCTCATCCTGCAGCAGCTTGATGTGCTCTGCCATATCCTGCTCAAAGGCCTGCTTTGTTACGGGAAGATACCCTGTGCTGGATACAAAGCCCATATTCTGCTCAGCCGCCGTAAGCCACTTGATAAACAGGCTTGCGGCGTATTCTTTCTTTTCTTCCGACTTTGCAACCATCAGTCCGCCGCCCCGTTGGAGGGCTATCTTTTCGCCCCCCTCAAATACCGGATATGGCAGTATGCTGTATTTCACCTGCTCCACGGTGCCGTCCTCATAGGTGATGGTATCCCCGTAAAAGAGTATGCCTGCGGAGGAGCCTGTGGAGCAGACTATATCCCCTGTTTTGGAAAGGTCTGAAGAATAGCCGTCGTATACGGCAAAGCCACCCTGAACGCAGGGAGTATACAGCGTATTGAAAATATGCTCAAAGCCCGGGCCTGAAAGGTATAATGCGCCCGCCTCATCAAATATGCTTTGTCCCAGCTGCTCCATGCCCACCTCGGCAAGGTTGAACCAGGAATCCGCGGCGTAAAACTGCTTGCCGTCATTTGGAATGTCCGGGGTTTGCGCATCCGTCCAATAATAGTACAGCCGGGAAAGCTCAGCTATACCTTCAAATGTACCAAGCAATTCCTCATCCACTGCCATCGCTGCGGCAAAGCTGTCAAAGAGGGTTTGGTTAAGGTACAGTATCTCGGTGGACTTGGCTATGGGGAACACATACAGCCCATCGCTAAGCCTGCCCTCCTCCACAAATGCGTCAACGTACTCCGAAAGCTCCTCAGCCGTAAAGTACTCCTCCAGATCAGCCAGCATGCCCTTCTGCTGAAACTGCAGGGCGATCTTTGGATAGCCTGTGAATATATCCGGCATATCCGGTGCGCCGGGGTCGCCGTTGGCTATCATGGCAAGGCTTTCGTTCAGCTCGGAGCTGGAGGATATGGCGGTCACGTCTATCACTATGCCCTGCTCGCGGCCAACGGTGCTGTTGAACTGATCTATAAGGTAATCCATGGACTGCTGCATATCTCCGCCGTAATTGTGCCACATGGTAAGCACAACGGGCTCCTTTGGATCCAGCTTTACCTCGCCGTCGGCACAGCCGCAAAGTCCTGCCGCAAGCAGCAAGACAAGCGCTGTACATAATATCCTTTTCATAAACTCCTCCTTGAGCAAAAATCCGCCTCTTTTTAACAAAAATTATAAAAATTTCTTCTTTTACTACCCTTTTTGATATTTGGGGTAGGGACAACAGGACCCATATCCGCAAAAATGTATACACGGCACACGGGAACTTATCTTTTTATTCGATTGTTTTCTCAGGCTTATCCGAACGATGAAATATAGTGCCATTTTGCTCCGTCTTCCACAAAGGAGCAAAAAACGATTTGTTTATTTCTATATATTATCATCGGCAACCGAATGAAGCAAGCACCTGTGTGCCGCATCGGAAAGGAGGCAGCTATGGCATCAGCAAACAACAGGCCTGCCAGATATATACGGCTGCCGGAGCGCAACGGAATACGCTTCAGGTTTTTCTGCGAAGCTTCCGGCGCGGCGGTATGCGTTACGGAAGCGGTTGCCCAAAGCTCCCCTCAGGAGGAACTTCGCCTTGCATGGGAACAACAGGGCAGACGGCATTTCAACCGCTGTCAGCAGTGCAGCAGATGGGTTTGTGACGTGATGTACAACGCCGACACCGGCCACTGCGTACTGTGCTCTCCCTGGGAGGAAGCCCCGGCCTATTGTCCGGCCTGCGGAGAGCTTGCCATACCAATGGAACGATATTGCCGAAAATGCGGCAAAAAGCTCCGCTACGGGGAGGTGGTATTAAATGAATGACAACTGCACCCGTACCGAAAGCATGCGCCGCTACGGCTTTGGCCCGGAGGCAATGCGCCGGATAAAGGTGTGCAGCCGCTGCGGCGCAGCAAATGATTCCGCCCTTGTCCACTGTCTGGAATGCGGCACACATCTTCCCAAGGATACACTTTTTGACCTGTATAAAAGAAATCATCCCTATTGTCCCTTATGCGATACCGTGGCGGCGGATTCCGCCCGCTACTGTCCCACCTGCGGCGCAGAAATAAAGCACATTATCCAATCACATCACATGGAGGAATAACAATATGAAGAAAATATTTGCATTTGCCCTTATACTCGCTCTGCTTTTCACCCTCACCGCCTGCGGCGGCTCAAATAAAAAGGATATCGTAGGCACTTGGCACATCGTAGATGAAGAGACCGCCACTGAATACGGCATAGGCATCGAGTTCACAAAGGATGGCAAGCTGCGCTACGGCCTTTCCGAGGATATGTTCAGAAACCTTGCGGATGAGGAAATGTCCGACAAGGAATGGGACGAGGCCATGGAAGGGCTGGATATGCTCATGAGCATTGAATACGACGTAAAGAGCGACACCGAAATGAAGATAACCGTAAGCGCCATGTTTGGCCTTGCAAAGGAATCCACCACCATTCCCTACAAGCTGGAGGGCGATACCCTCACCTTTGACGGCGCAGTATATACCAGAGTGAAATAGGAGGGATTACGATGGCAAAGTTTTGCACCAACTGCGGCGCATCGCTGGAAGAAGGCCTGCGATTCTGCACCGAATGCGGAGCCTCTCAGCAAAGCGCACCCGAAACGCCCCCTGTTCCCCAGCCCGAGCCGCAACCCGCTTATCAGCAGCCGGAGCCTCAGTATCAGCGGCCTGCACCACAGCCGCGACAGCAAAGCTATGACTATCAGCAGGAGGACAGAACCTCCCGCAGAAACACCAAAGCCCCCGGCCCAAACAGTCCCTATGCTCCCATCACCACATGGGGCTATGTAGGCACAATGCTGCTGATGAGCATACCTATCGTGGGTCTTATACTGGCCATAATATGGGCCTGCGGCGGCTGCAGAAAGATAAACAAGCGCAACCTTTCCCGCGCTTTCCTCATTATGATGGCCTTTGCGCTGGTGTTCAGCCTTATCGCCGGCCTTGTAATACGGGGCATCACAAAGAAGGCCATGGAGGAAGCAGGAGTAAGCGCAGAGCTTATGGAGGAAGGCCTTGGAGGCCTTGGAGCGCTGGCTGCCTTTGGCTCTCCGGCCGACAGCGGAGATGGCTCATCCGGCAGCTCGGATATAGGCGGTCTGCTGGGCGGCCTCGGAGTATTGGCAGGCCTTGGCGAGGCGGCATCCTCCGGGGATGAATACGGCCTTGAGGAGCTTAATGACCTTGCCGCTCTCATGGAGGGAATGGAAGCCCTTACCGGCGAGGAAAGTGGCGGTCAGGAGCTTGGGGAGCTTATAGATAACATCGAGGAGCAAAATGCACAGTTTGACGCCAAGCACGACGGCTGGCCCACTTCCCTCAGACCCTATCCCGGCGGCACCGCAAGCGCAGTGACCTCATACCGCACAGAGATCTCCGGCACCTCCGAGGATGAGATGCTGGGCTGGATAGATTCCCTTAAGGGAGACGGCTTTAAGTTCCAGGACTTTTACGATTTCGGCATGAGCGAGGAGGATATGCTCAGCATGAACGCATGGTGGGCTACAGACGGCAAGATATACCTGAGCGTATCCTATTATGACGGCCTTGTGACCATCGACCACACCAACGAGCTGCCCGACCTTGAAAGCTATTTTAACTAAACAATAAATTTATTAAGGAGGAAAACACTATGTCAGATATATTCGGCGGACTTGGCGGACTTATGAAGGGACTTTCCAATTTTATGCCTCAGGACGACCCTAAGACCCAGCTGTTTAAAATGCAGACCGAGGTATCAGACCTGAAAAAGCAGGAAACCACCCTGTATACCGAAATAGGCAGGCTGGCCGTGGAGCAGTACGGTCTGGACAGCTTCGGAGAGCTTGCGGACAAGATGAAGCTCATACAGGCAAACCTTGAAGCGGCGGAGCAGAAGCTCAAGGCGGCACAGGGGGCCCAGGAAGAGCGTGAGCGGGCGGAAAAGGAAGCAAAAGCAGGCCGTACCTGCCCCAATTGCGGCCACGAAAACCCCGAAGGCACCCGTTTCTGTCAGGAATGCGGCGGCAAGCTGGGCGGCGCAAAGTGTCCCTCCTGTGGAGCGGATAACGGCCCCGGCGTAAAGTTCTGCCAGCAGTGCGGCTCCCGCATGGAAGCTGCCGCCTCTGCGGTGTGCCCCTCCTGCGGCGAGCAGAATCCCCCCGGCACACGCTTCTGCGGCGGCTGCGGCGGACGGCTGGAGGGCTAAGGCATGGCACTTTACAAGCAGCCATGCATACACTGCGGCACATTAATAGAAGGAGATGCCAGAATATGCCTGTTCTGCGGCAGCATGAGTCCCTTTGGCTACCTCTGCCCGGACTGCAGCCGTCCCATTCAAAAGGGGCAGGCCATGTGTTCAGGCTGCGGCAGAAGCCTTTATACATATTGCCCCACCTGCGGCGGCACCACCTTTGTGCAGGAGCGGTGCGAGGTGTGCGGAGCAGGGCTTATGGTATACTGCTCCAACCGCCGCTGTGAAGCGCTGCAGTTTTTTGAAAACACAAAATGCACCGTTTGCGGCAAAAAGATAAAAGCAAAGATCGGAAGGTGATACCATGGTTACATCCTTTACCAGAAACTATCAGGACAACTCCACCGAGGCGGGTTTCCAGTTTACCTTTTACTGTGATATATGCAACGACGGCTTCAAAAGCAGCTTTATCCAGTCCGAAACATACAGGCGCGGCAACCTGTTCCGAGGCATAGGCCGGGGAGCCAGCGCCCTTGGCAGCATGCTGGGCGGCACTGCCAGCCGCATAGGCTACGGAGCGGACAGAGCCACCGACATACTGGGTCAGCGCTTTGAAGGGCGCTCCCCCGAATGGCAGAAGGAGCATGAACACGCCTTTGAAATGGCAAAAAACGAGGCCATGCGCTTTTTCCACCGCTGCCCCGCCTGCAACAAATACGTTTGCGGCCACTGTTTCAACGAGGACGAGGGCCTGTGCACAGAGTGCGCACCCCGTCAGGAGGTATTTGTTGCCCGGGCAAGAGCGGATGCCATGCGCCGCAACATCGAGGAGGCAGGGGCAGCTGCTACGGTATGGCAGGGCAAGATAGAGAGCAAGACCACCATCTGCCCCAGCTGCGGCAAGCCTGCAGGCAGCGGCAAGTTCTGCAACAACTGCGGCGCATCCATGGCCATGAAGACCTGCCCCGGCTGCGGCGCACAGAACTCCCAGACCGTACGCTTTTGCAACAACTGCGGCACTAACCTGTCAGCGCCGCCCCCTCAGCCCGGTAAATGCACATCCTGCGGGGCACAGAACGCCCCCGGCACACGCTTCTGCGGCCAATGCGGCTCACCCATAAAATAACCATACAAGGAGGAAATATTATGCCATTTTGCGGAAATTGCGGAACTCAGATAGACGCAGGATTACGTTTCTGCTCCGGATGCGGAGCATCTACCGCCCTGCCTGCACAGCAGCCCATGCAGCCCCGTCAGAACCGTTATGAGGAGGCGGCACGACCCCGTCAGCGGCAGGCTCGGCAGGCCTACTCTTCTCCCACCGTCCCCGGCTCCCGCAGCCGCACAGACAACCGGGACGCCCAGGAAAACAAGGCTATGGCTATACTTGCCTACTTTGGCCCCCTGCTGCTGATACCCCTCTTCGCGGCAAAGGACTCTCCCTTCGCCCGCTATCATACCAATCAGGGCCTTGTGCTGACGCTGGCATGCATCGCCTTCAGCATAGTCTGCTCCATCGTATATGCCATACTGGCATTCATATCCTGGCGGTTGGTATTCATAGGCTCCATACTGCTGAGCCTTGTGGGCCTTGCTTTCACGGTATTGGCGGTCATCGGCATAATCAACGCCGCCAAGGGCAGAAAGCAGGACCTGCCCATAATCGGCGGCATAAGGATATTGAGATAGCTAAAGAGAGTTTTTAGATAATATATGCCCATGTGTAAAAATGGGGCTGCCGCAGAGCTTTTCTGCAGCAGTCCCATATCGTTTCTTTCCGGTCTTTTTAATTGCTTTTTTCCTGTTTGCTTGGATTTTCCGTTTTTTAAATTTCCGGCCGCCATCTTTGCTTCCAAAATATGCCCATATAGCAGGGAGGAATGCATAGGGCAAGGAAGTTGATGACTTCATCCGGTAAGGGGTGAGGTCTTTTTGCTGTCAATTTGATATGGGTTTATTGCTTACACAGGAACAGGAGGCGCTCCGGATAAACAGATTTACGAACGGCGACATATCAAACGAGAAATATTAATACAATTACCAGTTATTCAGAAATTCTTCATTCTTGCAAAAACATCCTCCGTATGTTATCCTTACCACCGGATTTATGATAACAAGAGGTACTTCTCATGCTTGATCGCATCCGCGATTTTATAAAAAAAGAAACCGTACTGTGCGTGGCGGCGGTGTGTGCCGTATGTACTATGTTTTTTGTGCCGCCGGATGAGGCGTATATCGGGTATATAGACCTTAAGGTGCTGTGCCTGCTGATGTGTCTTATGGCGGTGGTGGCGGGCTTTGAGGGCTGCGGAGCCTTCAAATGGCTGGCCTGCCGGCTGCTGAACCGCTGCAAAAGCGGGCGGGTGCTGAGCGTCGTGCTGATAATGCTGCCCTTTTTCAGCTCCATGCTGGTTACAAATGACGTGGCGCTGCTGACCTTTGTGCCATTCACGCTTATGCTGATGGAGCAGATAGGCTGCGTAAATGCGGTTATCCCAATGCTGGTATTGCAGACCATTGCCGCAAACCTTGGCAGCATGGCCACCCCCGTGGGCAATCCGCAGAATCTTTACCTGTATGGGGCGTATGAGCTTGGCGCAGGCGAGTTTTTCGGAGCGATGCTTCCACTGACGGCGGTGAGCTTTGTGTGCTTGCTTGGAGCGGCGCTGCCTGTGCTGCCCAAAGCACTGCCCGGGTTTGAGCTGCAGCAGCAAAGCCTTCAGCAGCCAAGGAAGCTTTGCATGTACGGCGCGCTGTTTTTGATTTGCCTGCTGACGGTGTTCCGCGTGCTGCACTACGGCATAATGACAGCCATCGTCATTGCCGCCATAGCCATGATGGAGCCCGGAAAGCTGAAGGAACTGGACATAGCCCTGCTTGCTACGTTTGTCTGCTTCTTTATAGTGTCCGGCAATCTGGGCAGGGTAGAGGCCGTGCGCGAATTTTTGCAGAATCTTCTGGAGCGCAATACCCTATTGACCGCGGCGGCCACCAGTCAGGTGATAAGCAATGTACCTGCGGCTGTGCTGCTCAGCGAGTTTACCCAGCAGTGGCGGCCCCTGCTGGAGGGCGTGAATATAGGCGGTCTGGGTACTCCCATTGCCTCCCTTGCGAGCCTTATCACCCTCAAGCTGTATTTGCGCTGGCCCAAGGCTAAGGCGGGCAGATTTATGGGCGTATTCACTCTGGCAAATGTTATCGGCCTTGTGATACTTCTTGCAGCGGCTATGATATGGTAATAAATAAAGCTCCTTTTCCCGTAGGAAAGGGGGCTTTCAGTATGCTTTGTCACTTTATTTTGCCCATATGGGGCGGTATAATGTAATCGGTATTAGGTTTCATCAGGAGGACCGGTCATGCTGTGGCTTATTATGGCAGTGCTGTCTGCTGTCTTTGCCGGAATAACTTCCATATTGGTCAAATGCGGAGTAAAAACCACCGATTCAGACGTTGTAACGGCGCTGAGGACAGTGGTGGTGCTGCTGTTTTCCTGGGTAATGGTATTTGTGGTGGGCTCCGCAGGGGACATAACTCAGGTAAGCACAAGGTCCTTTGTATTCCTTATACTGTCAGGCTTTGCCACGGGAGCCTCCTGGATATGCTATTTCCGCGCCCTTTCCATGGGCGATGTAAATAAAGTAGTGCCGGTGGATAAATCCAGCACTGTGCTTTCGGTATTGCTGGCCATCATACTTTTCGGCGAAACCCACAACCTTGCCGTAAAGCTGGGCAGCACCCTGCTGCTCGGCATAGGCATACTGATGATGGTGGAGCACAAGCAGACAGAGCAGCATGACGGCAGCTCAAAATGGATACTTTATGCTTCCCTCGGCGCGGTGTTTGCAGCCCTTACATCCATACTTGCCAAGGTGGGTATAGACGGCGTGGAATCCAATCTGGGAACCGCCATACGCACAGGGGTGGTACTTGTTATGTCATGGGCTATAGTTTTTATGAAGGACAAGCAGGCTCAGGTAAAATCCGTAAGCGGTAAAGAATTGGTATTTATCGGCCTCTCAGGCATAGCCACAGGCGCATCATGGCTGTGCTATTATTACGCCATACAAAACGGCATAGTCAGCGTGGTTGTGCCCATCGACAAGATGAGCATACTGGTAACGGTATTGTTCTCTTATATCGTATTCAAGGAAAAGCTCAGCCGCAGGGCGGCCATAGGCCTGTTGCTTATGCTGGTAGGTACTGTAATAATGGCGGTCTGGGGATAATTGCCCCGGCAGCAGAACGAGCTTAAAAGCGATGAACCTGAATTTGACGGAGGACGTGATGAAGTGAGAAAAAGGATGCTGATTTGCATTTCTGCGTTACTGGTTGTACTATGTTTCATTATCGTATTTACAATACAATCCTCCAAAATAGTGGGATACGATGGACTGATGGCAAAGGCACGCAGGGAAATCAAAAATATTGCCGGGATAGATACCATCGAGATGGTAATAGCCGGAAAATCCACAGTCAATGGTATTGATCATCTATTTTGGTTTATTACGGGGAACGAGTATCAAATGCACAGGTATATCCCCATGGAATTTACAGAGCTTGAAAACGGTAAATATAAGTTTGTACATAAATATCCGGGTTTGCAGAGAGGTCAGGATATCTTTGTTGAAGAGTGGAAGGGCGGTTATTCGTTTATTGTAAACAATCCAAAATGTAAAAGCATCAGTATTTGGGGATATAAAGGCGAAGAGCAGGTAACTGTGGATAAAATACCTTTTGTTTATTACTATCCGCTGCTGCCCGGCGAGTATGCTTTTTATGATGAAGACGGCGAAGAACTAAGATAAGCAAAGTATAATAGCTAAAGAATCGTTGAGAAAGCGACACTTTTAGGATATAATCAAAAAAAACACAAAGATTAGGAGCGTATTCATG
The DNA here is from genome assembly GCA_045603585.1 of Clostridia bacterium. Lineage (GTDB taxonomy): Bacteria > Bacillota > Clostridia > Christensenellales > CAG-138 > SFEL01. The sequence goes on along the minus strand of JAZUMK010000056.1, from coordinate 1,513 downwards.
AATATAACCGGCGATATTAAGTACATCGGCGTCAATGATCACAAGGTGGACCTTTTTGAGGGTCAGTACATAGTGCCAAACGGTATGGCATACAATTCATACATTATACTGGACAAAAGCATCGCCGTAATGGATTCCGTAGGCGAGGGCTTCGGCGAGGAATGGCTGGGAAATATTGAAAAGGCCGCAGGCGGCAAAGCGCCGGATTACCTTATCGTTCAGCATATGGAACCGGATCACTCCGCCAATATTTTCAGCTTTGCCATAAAATATCCCGAGGCAAAGATCGTGGCCTCTGCCAAGGCATTCGCCATGATGAAGAATTTCTTCGGCACAGCCTTTGAGGACAGGCAGGTGGTGGTGGGCGAGGGCAGCACCCTTTCCCTTGGCAGGCATCAGCTCACCTTTGTTACCGCTCCCATGGTGCACTGGCCCGAGGTTATCCTTACCTACGACAGCATGGATAAGGTGCTGTTCTCCGCGGACGCTTTCGGCAAGTTCGGCGCGCTGGACGTGGAGGAGGATTGGGCCTGCGAAGCCCGCCGCTACTACATCGGCATTGTCGGCAAGTACGGCGCACAGGTGCAGAGTCTGCTGAAAAAGGCCGCTGATTTGGATATAAGCAAGATATGCCCCCTGCATGGTCCCGTGCTCAGCGAAAACCTTGAATACTACCTGAATCTTTACAATATTTGGTCAAGCTATCAGGTGGAGGAAGAGGGCGTGGTAATCGCCTATACCTCCATCTACGGCAATACCAAAAAGGCGGTGGAGCAGCTTGCCGCAAAGCTTGAAGAAAAGGGCTGCAAAGTGGCGGTAAATGACCTTGCCCGCTGCGATATGGCAGAGGCGGTGGAGGATGCATTCCGCTACAGCAAGCTGGTGCTTGCCACCACCACCTACAATGCGGACGTTTTCCCCTTCATGCGTACCTTTATCGACCACCTCACCGAGCGCAATTACAGCAACCGCACCGTTGCCTTCATTGAAAACGGCAGCTGGGCTCCCATGGCCACCAAGGTGATGAAGGGCATGCTTGAAAAGAGCAAGAACCTTACCTACGCCGAGACCGAGGTAAAGATAATGTCCGCCCTGAATGAAGCAAGTGCCGCGCAGCTGGATGCTTTGGCGGAGGAGCTGAGCAAGTAAAAGACACATATTATTTAAGCCAAGGGGCTGATTGCTCCTTGGCTTTTTGTTTATCCACTTAATTTATCCTGATTCCCTTATGTATTTCAAAGCCGCTAAGGTCGAAGCCTGACAGCGACAGCAGAAGAATTACTATTATTACAATAGTGATGCTGATAATAGCAAACCATTTTTTGAATTCTTTATCCATTTGTATGTCCATATAAATTGGAATTTATCAGTATTACAACTGCTTAATCTCATTGGCAATCACAGCCACATCCTTTGCGTTTGTATCAATTATAATGGTATCCAATGTTTGATACATCGGTATTCTTGCTATGCTTCTCTCAATTACATCTTCAGAGCGAACACCTCTTTCTAC
>JAZUMK010000055.1:0-13268 GCA_045603585.1 Clostridia bacterium | reverse complement strand
TAAGCAAGCAATATAAAAGGAGCGAATTTTCGCTCCTTTTTAGCTTGTTTTGATTTATACAGGCAGGCAGGATATCATCCAGCCCCCGAGAATAAGGCTTGCGGCGTTGGCGGCAAGGCCGTAAAGTACTGCCCGCTTTTTGCTGTGCTCTGTGAGGCGGCTTCTGTAGATGAGGATTTCCACGATGAAAATGAGCACCTCAACCAGTACATACAGCAGGAACCAGTATCCCCTAGCCCCTATAAAGAGAATATTCAGCGAAGTTTGTGTGATGATATTGAGTATCAGAAACAGCAGTATGCTCCGCCTTGCTCTGTAACCGAAGACGAAGAGCAATACCCCTTCAATAATAAGGGTAAGCAGCACGCGCATGGCGGTAAGCAGCGGCGCACGAAGAGGGTTTTGCCCTTGTATTATCTCGTTGGTTTTAAGGTCAAGAGTGATTTGCTTGTTGTAGCCGAAATACTCTTCGGGTACGGGTAGATATATAACTGCGCCGGGATAGGCAACTGTAAGGGCGGCGTTTTTTATATTGTCTTTTCCGCCGGGAAAATCGTGATAATAAAACCTGTACTGTCCCTCCCAGAAGCGGCGCTCCGCCACCAGCGGAACCGTATCTCTGGTATCCAGCTGTAATGACAGCTTAAGTCCTTCGGGGGGATTGTGTACTATTACGGTCAATCCCGGGGGCTCTGCGGAGTTTGCAAGGGCAATGCCGTGGATGGAGAGCATAAGTATTATCATGCAGAATGCAAATAGTCTCTTCTTCATGGCTGTCCTCCGATGAAATGATAAGTATAAATTGATTATACCCTGCAAATATGAACAATTCTACCTTTGCTTTCCTGCGGCAAAGTTGATAGCGGGTCAGTCAACTTTGCACATACTATTTCTGAATTAATCCCCGGAGGAACAGATAATGGGAAACGGTGCAATGTGGATATGGATACTGCTGCAGGTGGGTGTGCTTGGCTATATTTTTTATCGCAGCAGGGCCCGGCCTGCGGCTCAGCCTGTGGAGCGCAAACGCGCAGCCCGCAGCGAAAGCAGGGAGATGAAGGAGCTTGAGTGTATGCGCAAGCGCTCCCTCAATACTCCCCTTTCGGAAAAGGCAAGGCCGGGAAAGCTGAATGAAATAGTGGGACAGGAGGACGGCATCAGGGCGCTGAGGGCGGCGATGTGCGGGCCAAATCCCCAGCATGTGATAATATACGGTCCACCGGGCTGCGGCAAGACCTGCGCCGCGCGTTTGGTGCTGGAGGAGGCAAAGCGGCACAGGGATTCTCCCTTTGATAAGGAATCCGCATTTGTGGAGGTGGATGCCACCTGTGTGCGCTTTGACGAGCGGTCCATTGCGGACCCACTGCTGGGCTCTGTTCACGATCCCATCTATCAGGGGGCGGGGCCGCTGGGCTCACAGGGGGTGCCTCAGCCCAAGCCGGGGGCGGTAAGCAGAGCCCATTGCGGAATATTGTTTCTGGATGAGATCGGGGAGCTGCATCCTGTGCAGCTGAATAAGCTATTGAAGGTGCTGGAGGACAGAAAGGTGTTCTTTGACAGCGCATATTATTCCCGGGAAAATACTTCCATCCCCCAGTATATACACGATATTTTTCAAAACGGAATGCCGGCGGATTTCCGCCTTATAGGGGCAACCACCAGAAGCCCGGAGGAAATGCCTCCCGCTCTCAGGTCAAGGTGCGTGGAGCTGTTTTTCAAGCCGCTGTCAAAGCAGAGCATGGTAAGCATTGCGGAAGGAGCGGCAAAGCGGCTGGGCTGCGAGATAGAGCCTGATGCGGCAGAGCTTTGCGCGTGCTGCTGCGGTTCCGGACGTGACGCTGTGAACATGATACAGCTGGCAGGGGGCGCGGTGTATACCGAAGGGCGCAGAAAAATAACCCTCAGCGATGTGGAATGGGTATCCGAGATAAGCAACTGTGCCAGGCGTGCGGAAATGCATATGCCGGAGCATATGCGGCCCGGCGTGGCGATAGGCATTGGCGTATCGGGCAGCTCCGGCATGATAATGGAGGTGGAATGCGTTGCGGACAGGGCGCGGGAGGGGCGCGGCAGGCTGGATATGGGCAGCGCCGTGGAGCATGAGGAAATAGAGCTTCGCGGCCGCAGGCTGGGCAGGCGAAGCACTGCAGCTGCCTCGGCGGAAAACGTACTCAGCACATTTAAAAACCGCTTTGGCCTTGATTGTGGGGCGTATGATATACGGTTCAATGTGCCGGGAGGCATGCCGGTGGATGGGCCCAGCGCAGGCATCGCCCTTGCAGCGGCGCTGATGAGCGCGGTATCCGGCAGAGCCATGTGCCGGGGAATTGCCATGACGGGAGAGATAACCGTAAACGGCGAGGTGCGGCCTGTGGGCGGGGTGCGGGAAAAGATCGCTGCCGCAGTGCAGGCGGGTGCCCATACAATAATCATTCCCGCTGCAAATTATGAGCGGCGATATGAGGATATAGAGGCAGCGGTGATACCCGTATCCGATATCAGCGAAGTAATGCGGATTGCCTTTGATATTCCGGAGGAAACAGAGCTTGCAATGGGCGTATTGCCCTTTCTCTGCACCACCGCATAGACGTTCAAAAATCTTTTTTACCAGCTACATACTGTTGTCAAAATCGATTGGTATAAGTATAATCACCATATTGACTTTAACTACCCAAAACCATCGAGGAAACAACAGTTATGACAAATCAGGAAAATATATTAAATAAAATCCCCACTGTGGCCCTCAGGGGCCTTGTGGTGCTGCCCGGAGAAAAGATCCACTTTGACGCGGGCAGATCCCGCAGCGTAAATGCTATAAATGCGGCAATGGACGAGGAAGGCATGGTATTTGTATGCGCCCAGAGGGACGCAAAAAAGACTGCCATAACGCCTTCCGATCTGTATCCGACAGGTACTCTTTGCGTTCTGCGTCAGGTCATCCCCCTTCCGGGCGAATCTGTAAGAGTGTATGCAGAGGGCCTTTATCGCGCACAGGCTTCCAAGGTATACGACAACGGAGAGCTTTTTACTGCGGATGTTGAGGTGATTGAGGACCTGGAATGTGCCCATGCCGAAAGCGAGGCTTTGCGCCGCCGGGTAATGAAAAAACTGGTGGAATATGCAAAGCTCAATTCCAAGTTCACCGCAGATGATCTGGCTGCAATCGATGCGAAGCTGGTGGTGGGCGCATTTGCCGATGCTGCGGCAAACGCCGTGCTTAAGCAGCCGGAACAGCGCCAGATGGTACTTGAGGAAAATCACCCTGTAAAGCGCATGAAGCTGCTTCTCAAGTGCTTTGAAGGGGAAATAGAGATACTCAAGGCGGACCGCCGCATAGCGACCGAGGTAAAATATCAGGCGGATAAAAACCAAAAGGACTACTATCTCCGCGAGCAGATAAAGGCTATACGCAAGGAGCTGGGCGAAACCTCCGAAACAGAAGCGGAAGGCTTCCGCAAGCGCCTCGCGGAAAAGCAGATGCCGGATGAGGTTCGGGAAAAGCTGGAGAGGGAGATCATACGCTATTCAGACCTTCCCGCAGGCTCCCATGAAGCTCCTTCCGCTAGAAATTACATAGAGTGTATGCTGGATCTGCCCTGGAGCGAAACCAGCGAGGATTGCCTTGACCTTGACCATGCAAGGGAAGTCCTTGAGGCGGATCATTACGGCATGGAAAAGGTGAAAAAACGCATAATCGAGTATCTTGCCGTGGCAAAGCTTACCGGCAAGGTAAACGGCCAGGTAATATGTTTTGCAGGCCCTCCGGGCGTGGGCAAGACCTCCATAGTCAAGTCCATTGCGGATGCCCTTGGCAGGAAGTTTGTGCGCATGAGCCTTGGCGGCATAAGGGATGAGGCTGAGATAAGGGGCCATCGCCGTACTTATATAGGCGCAATGCCGGGCAGGGTAATCGCCGCCATGCGTCAGGCAGGTACTGTGAATCCCGTTATACTTTTTGACGAAATCGATAAGCTTGCAGGCGACTATCACGGCGACCCTGCCGCCGCAATGCTTGAGGTGCTGGACAGTGCACAGAATTTCGCCTTCAGGGATCATTTCCTTGAAATGCCCTATGACCTTTCCAAGGTAATGTTTCTGACCACCGCGAATGACAAGGGCAATATTCCTGCCCCTTTGCTGGACAGGATGGAAGTGATAGATGTGCCGGGCTACCTTGAAACCGAAAAGGCGGAGATAGCAAAGCGTCATCTGCTGCCCAGACAGCTGGAAAAGCACGGCCTTAAAAAGAGCATGCTTTCCATACCCGATGCGCTTTATTCTTCCATCATAAGGGGATACACCGCAGAGTCCGGCGTGCGTGAGCTGGAGCGTGTGCTGGCGGGCATCTGCCGCAAGGCCGCCTGCGATATAGGCGACGGCAAGGCAAAGCGTATACGCCTTAACAGGGAGCGCATGAAGGAATATCTGGGTCAGCCCAGATATGAGGATATTGCCCATGACCGCAAGGATGCCGTGGGCGTGGTAAACGGACTTGCATGGACCAGCGCAGGCGGCGATACTCTCGAGATCGAGGTTCAGGCCGTGTCCGGCAGCGGACAGATACTGCTGACCGGCAAGCTGGGCGACGTTATGCAGGAAAGCGCAAAGGCCGCTATGACATTTGTGCATGCCAATGCGGAAACCCTGGGCATAGACGAAAAGCTGTTCAAGGAAAAGGATATACATCTCCATGTGCCTGAAGGAGCGGTGCCCAAGGACGGTCCCAGCGCAGGCATAACCATGGCAACGGCAATCGCCAGCGCATTGTCAGGGGTACCTGTAAAGGGAAGTGTTGCCATGACCGGCGAGATAACCCTCAGGGGAAGGGCGCTGCCAATAGGCGGCCTGAGGGAAAAGCTCCTCGCGGCGGTAAGGGCGGGCATGACTACCGTGCTTATACCCTCCCAGAACAAAAAGGACCTTGAGGATGTGCCGGAAGAAATAAAGAACGCCCTCAGGATAATCTGCGTATCCGATGCCATGGAGGTATTGGAGCAGGCGCTGGTACACATGCCCAAGGCCGAGGGATCACATATACACATGCCCCAGCAAAAGGCGGGCAGCGTACCTATGCAGTAAGCAAAAATCAAAGAGAGCGGATAGCCGCTCTCTTTTTTGTTGTATGAAATATATTACCCCGGTAATGAAGGTTTTTGAAAAAATGGTGTTGCCTTACGGACTGTGTGCTGATACAATGCATATGCAAATGAGATGGGAAGGAGAATGGTATGGAATTTCTTATCAAGCAGGCCGAGTTTGAAACCAGCGCCGCGCTGGGCAGCGTATATCCCGAAAAAAACAGCGCGGAGATCGCCATCGTAGGCAAGTCCAACGTGGGCAAGTCCAGCCTTATAAACTCCCTGTGCAATAATAAAAAGCTTGCCCGCACTTCCTCAAGCCCCGGCAAGACCCGCCTTATCAACTTCTTCAAGATAAACAGGGATTTTTACCTTGTTGACCTTCCGGGCTACGGCTTTGCAAAGGCCCCCAAGACGGAAAAGGAAAAGTGGGGTCAGTTGATGGAAAGCTACCTTTCCAGCGGCCGTGTGGATCATCTGTTTATGCTGATAGACATACGCCATGAGCCTACCGCAGATGATAAGCTGATGCTTCAGTGGATAATCTACTATAACATCCCCTATACTCTTATTGCCACCAAGTCCGATAAGCTGGCAAGGAGCAAAAGGGTGCAGGCGGCAAATACCGCCGCAAAGCTGCTGGGAGCTCCTCCCGCCGCCATTCCCTACTCTTCTGAAACAGGCGAGGGCAGGGATGCCATGCTTCAGCGCATAGGCCAGGTTGTGGAGGATGTTAAAATGCTCAAAGGCTCTATTGACATAGAGCAGGACGATACGCATAATAGTTAAGTATAAAAACCGGCCATGACCGTGGCTGTTTTTGGAGGATAATATGGGTTTCAAAAAGTGCCCCAAGTGTGAACTCAACTACATCCGTGATGACGAGCAGGTTTGCAATGTATGCAAGCGCGGCATGAAGGGGGAGCCCGACATGGATGACAGCATCGCCATCTGCGCCGAGTGCGGTGAAAATCCCGCCGTTCGCGGAAGTGAACTGTGTGCAGTATGCCTCAGGGAAGTACGCCGTCAGGAAAACCTTGAAAAGCGCGCCGATGAGCTGAACGGTTCCGTGGATGACATGGATGATCTGGATGAACTGGAAGTGCCCCTGGATGATGACGATATCCCCGAGATGGAGCTTGAGGAGATCGATAAGGAACTGGGCGGCGATGACGATATGGCTGATGAACTGGATGACGAGGAGGAAGCGGAAGAGGATTAACCTCATTCCCCAAATTACCGCCGATGAAGCTTTTTGCAATAGGAGATCTGCATCTTTCCCATGCATCGGATAAGCCTATGGATGTATTTGGGCCTGCATGGGACGATCATGCGGCGCGCATAGAAGAATCCTGGCGCGGGCTTGTTGCACAGGAGGACGTTGTGCTGATCCCCGGCGATATAAGCTGGGCAATGCAGCTTGACGAGGCGGATGCGGACCTTCAATTCATCGCAGCTCTTCCCGGCAAAAAGATAATCATGAGGGGAAATCATGATTATTGGTGGTCATCTTTGTCCAAGGTAAAGGCTGCGCTGCCCCATGGGATATATGCCCTGCAGAATGATGCGATTGATCTGGGCGGCGCCGTGATAGCCGGTTCCAGAGGATGGGTATGTCCCGGAAGCTCCGGCTTTGAGCCTGAAACGGACAGGAAGATTTATGACCGCGAGGCGATCCGTCTGGGCATGTCCCTGCAAAAGGCGGGAGAGGGCAAGCGGATAATAGCAATGCTGCATTATCCGCCCTTCAATGAAAAACGTAATTCCAGCGCTTTTACCGACCTTTTTGAAAAACACAAGGTGGAGCATGTGATATACGGGCATCTTCACGGCAAGTCCTGCCGCAATGCCTTCGAGGGAGTACGGGAGGGAATAACCTATACACTCTGCTCTGCGGATCATATCGGCTTTATGCCGAAATTTATAACAGAAATTTAAATAGACTTCAATGATAAAGCGGCATCTGCCGCTTTTTTGTTATGCAAAAAAACTTTGCGCCAATCAAAAAATAGTAACTGACACTGAAAACACATAAAAAAGCACGGTTTGGGCATCAAAAAGGCATAAAAGTGGTTTAAAGTGTTGCAAAGTGGTGAGGATGTTGCTATAATAATGTTACCTAAATATCTAAATATACCGATATTGGGTTTGGAGGCATCCACAGTGTTGATGAATTCTTTCACACATAGCGTGGACGCCAAGGGCAGGGTATTCATACCCGCCAAATGGCGCGACGATCTGGGAGACACCGTCATCATTACCCGGGACATGATGGGTAAGGGAGACAGCAGGTGTCTTTACGGCATGCCTTTAACCTTATGGAATGAGATAATCGAACGCTTCAGAAAAACTCCTGTTACCGACGTAAAGGCCCAGAGCGCCATGCGTATGATGTTTGCAAACGCATCCGACTGCGAGCTGGACAAGCAGGGTCGCATACTTCTCCCCGCACAGCTGAGAGAATATGCCGGTATTCAGGGAGATGCCGTATTGGTAGGCATGGCAAACAGAATCGAAATCTGGAGCGCCGAGCAATGGGAAAGGTGCTGTCTTGAATCCGAAAGCGCAAGCGATGAATTCAGGGCGGAGACAATGGCTTATCTTGCGGGGCTTGGCATATGATGAATTTCCACCATGTACCCATAATGCTTCCCGAGGTGATGGATCTGCTCAAGCCTGAGCGCGGCGGCCTGTTTGTGGACGGCACCCTTGGCGGCGGCGGACACAGCGAAGGCATACTTTCAAGGCTGGGCGAGGGGCGCCATTACGGCATAGACCGTGACGGCAATGCCATTGCAGCGGCCAGCGCAAGGCTCGCTTCCTTTGGAGATAAATTCAAGGCCATCCGCGGCAACTTCTTCGATATGAAGAGCCTGCTTATGGCGGAGGGCGTAACCGGAGTGGATGGCATACTCCTTGACCTTGGAGTATCCTCCCATCAGCTGGATACTCCTGAGCGGGGCTTTTCCTATCATGAGAATGCGCCGCTGGATATGAGAATGGACGACAGAGCGGCTCTTTCCGCTTATGACGTGGTAAACGGATACAGCGTTGAGGAGCTTGCAAGGATAATAAAGGACTACGGCGAAGAGCGCTTTGCCTTCCGGGTGGCAAACGCCATAGCGCGGGAGAGGGAAAAGCAGGCTATAAACAGTACGGTACAGCTTGCCGAAATAATCAAATCCGCAATACCCGCCGCAAACAGAAGAGAAGGCCCGCACCCCGCCCGAAGAACCTTTCAGGCAATACGCATAGAAGTAAACGGCGAGCTTGCGGAGCTTGGACAAGCCATAGAAGATGCTCATGATCTGCTGAATCCCGGCGGAGTACTGGCGGTGATCACCTTCCATTCATTGGAAGACAGGATAGTAAAGCAGGCATTCAAAAAATTCGAAAATCCCTGCACCTGCGATCCCAGAGCACCCATGTGCACCTGCGGCAAAGTCCCTACCGCAAAGATACTTACAAAAAAACCTCTGGTTCCAAGCGACGAGGAGCTGGAGATAAATCCCCGTTCCCGCAGCAGCAAGCTGAGGGGTATAGAAAAGCTTTAGAATAACCTGACGGAGTATTGAATAACATGGCAGTAGCGGCACGGAAAATCGATACCGAATATGTATACGCGGGATCACCGGCAATGCGGGTGTATACCCATCGTGCCCAGAAGGCGGAGGAGCAGCCTGCCGTACAGCAGCAGGTACAGACCCAGAGTGTACAGCGCCCCGTCCATAGCTACAGCATAATTCAAAAGCTCCTTACTACCTGCGCAGTTCTTGCAGCTGCGGCGGCAATACTTCTGGTGATGCTGCGCTATGCAGATATCGCCGCGCAGTATGCCAAGGTAAACGAATACAAGGCCACTATTCAGGAAAACAGCAGGACGCTTGCAGAGCTTGAGGTTCGTCTCAATTCCGCAGTAAGCCTTGAGGAAGCCCGCGAAGCGGCATTGGCCGCAGGACTGGGATATCCGGCGGCGTCTCAGATAGTCACCATTGACGGCACCGGCGCGGGGAGCTGGAGTTCCTCGCAATAGGAGGGATTGATGAGCGGACCGGCGGTATCCGATAAAAAAAGACTTTTCATTACCCTGTGCGGTATTGGATTTCTCTTCATACTTCTCATTGGGCGGCTGTTCTGGATACAGATAATTCAGGGAGAGGAGCTGTCTCAGAAGGCGCTGGATCAGCAGACTCAGGATACTTCCCTCAGCGCAGCCCGAGGCTCCATCACGGATACCAACGGCGTTGTGCTGGCCCAGAGCGGCACCGCTTACAAAGTGCTGATCAACCCTTACAGGCTGAATCTTGAAAGTCAGAAGGATAACCTTCTTCGCGTTGTAACAGAGCTTTCCGGCATTCTGGGCATGGAGCAGGATTACGTAATGGCTCAGACCCAGAAGCAGAATTCATCCGGCGTATACTACAAAGAAGTGGTGCTCAAGCGTCAGGTCGAAAGGGAAGTGGTGGATGAAATAGTTTCCCGCAAGCTGGGCAGCGGCGTATACACTGCAATAGATTCCAAACGCTACTATCCCGAAGGCAGTCTCTTTTCTCAGCTTATCGGCTTTACTACCGTGGACGGTGTGGGTCAGGCGGGACTGGAGCAAAAGTATGAAAAGTACCTTGCCGGCGAAAACGGCAGAATGATAACCGAGACCGACCGGGCAGGCAGAGCCATAGCTTACGGTTCTCAGGAAATACTGGATCCCGTGGATGGCTGCGACATAATACTTACCACCGACAGCGTGGTGCAGTCCTTCCTTGAAAAGGCGCTGAAGGAAGCCTTGGCGGTAAACAAGGCGGAATCAGCCCAGGGAATAATAATGAACTGCAAAACCGGCAAAATAGTGGCCATGTCCACCCAGCCGGATTACGATCCCAACAATCCCCCCAGAAGCGATGTGGCAACCCTCAATGCACTGTCCCGCAACCGGATAGTTGCGGACGCATATGAGCCGGGCTCCACCTTCAAGATAGTTACCCTTTCCGCAGCGATAGACAGCGGAAATGTGTCTGAGGAAAATACCTTTGAATGCGGCGGCAGCTATACACTGCCAAACGGCGAAAGGATAAAGTGCTGGAAGAGCGGCGGTCACGGGCACCAGGATCTTGCAAAGGCCGTACAGAATTCCTGCAACCCCGCCTTTATGCGGATGGCCCTCTCAATGGGCAATTCCACATTTTACGATTACATATATGCCTTTGGCTTCGGCTCCTCCACAGGCAGCGGCCTGAACGGAGAGACCTCCGGCATAGTGACCCATGAAAAATACATAAACGACAACACCCTTGCCCGCATAGGCTTTGGTCAAAGCATAGCGGTAACGCCCATTCAGCTGTGCGCAGCGGTATCCGCTGCGGTAAACGGCGGCGAGCTTATGCAGCCCTATGTGGTGGACAGCATAGTGTCCCAGGAGGGCAGGGTAATACAGAAAAACCAGCCCACCGTTATCCGCAGGGTAATAAGCGAAAGCTCCAGCCAGCGGGTAAGAACGATACTGGAATCCGTAGTATCCGATGGCAGCGGCAAAAACGCATCCATTCCCGGATACAGGGTCGGCGGCAAGACCGGCACCGCTCAGAAATACGAAAACGGCCAGATCGCTGACGGTAAGCTGATTGCATCCTTTATCGGCTTTGCCCCGGCAGATGATCCCGAATACGTGTGCCTGATATTAGTGGATGAACCCAAGGTTGGAACCATTTTCGGAAGCACCGTTGCAGCCCCCTTTGTAAAGCAGGTTATGGAGGAGACCCTCCGCCATTACGGATACCTTCCCACGGAAAATGCTCAGACGGTAAGCGTACCCAATATTACGGGCCTTACCATCGAGGAGGCAAAATCAATTCTGAAGGATGCGGGGCTGAATTCAGAATATCAGGATGACCCCACCCTGATGGTAACGGCTCAGGTGCCTGCTCCCAATGAACAGGTGCAGAAAAATACCGATGTGCTGCTGTATACCGAAGCTACCAACGTGGATGTTACCGAAGCGTCGGAGGAGCTGGTAACAGTTCCGGATGTTGTAGGCAAGACCCGGCTGGCGGCAAACGATGCGCTGGCAGAAAAGGGTCTTACGATACGAATCGAACCTGAGGACCAGACCGGTACCGCAATAAGGCAGGTGCCTGCTCCGGGAGAGCAGGTTACCCCCGGCACAGAGGTGCTGGTAGAATTCTCCCATATAGAATTGCTGACTGACCCTGAGGACTAACAAAGGAGGAAAACCATGCTGCTGAGCTGTCTGGCAAAGGCCACCCCGCATACTCATATCGGCGAGGATGTGGAGGTAAAGGAGCTTAGATACAATTCCCGCAAGGTGGAAAAGGGCGATGTATTCTGCTGCGTAGTAGGTACATTTGCCGACGGCCACAAGTACGCGGCTCAGGCTGTGGAAGCGGGCGCGGCGGCTCTGGTGGTAGAGCGGCAGCTGGAGCTGGATGTTCCTCAGATACTGGTGGAAAACACCCGCGTGGCAATGGCCGAGATGGCCGCCGCATATTACGGAAATCCCGCAGACGAGATGGTGATGGTGGGAATTACCGGCACCAACGGCAAAACCAGCACATCCTACATGCTCAAGTCCATTGCGGAGCGCATGGGCAAGAAGGTGGGCCTTATCGGCACCATCCGCAACATGATAGGCGACATAATAATCGATACCGAGCGCACCACTCCTGAAAGCGTCGACCTTCAGCGGATACTCCGCCAGATGAAGGATGAAAACGTGGACGTGGTCATCATGGAGGTTTCTTCCCACTCTCTGGATCAGAAGCGTGTACACGGTATCAGCTATGATATCGGCTGCTTCACCAACCTCACTCAGGATCACCTTGATTATCACAAGACCTTTGAAAATTACTTCTCCGCAAAGAAACTGCTGTTTGCCCAGTGCAAAAAGGCGGTTATAAATCTGGATGACTCCTATGCGGCGGATATGGTCGCAGGCATGGATATTCCCGTAATGAGCGTAGGCGTAAGGGAACAGGCGGACATTACCGCCAGCGAGATAGATATCACCACCCGCGGCGTACAGTTTGATTTCAATTACCGCAATGTAACTTCCCGTTTCAATGTGCCCATCCCCGGCCTGTTCTCAGTATTCAATGCCATAAGCGCAGCGGGCATTGCCCTTTCCCTTGGCTGGACGCTGGATTCTATAAAGTACGGCCTTGAGCACATGGTAAGCGTAAGCGGCCGCCTTGAGCCGCTGCCCACCGGCAAAAACGAGTTTACAGTCCTTCTGGACTATGCACATACTCCCGATGCTCTTGAGAATCTTCTCAAAACCGTTCGCGGCTTTGCCACCGGCAGGGTGGTAACCCTCTTTGGCTGCGGAGGCGACAGGGATCATGCAAAGCGCCCCATAATGGGCGAGATAGCCGGAAGATTTTCAGATTTTGCAATTGTAACTTCGGACAATCCCCGATCTGAAAATCCCATGGATATAATTGCCAGCGTGGAGGATGGAGTTAAGAAATCCGGCTGCGAATACATCATAATAGAAAGCCGCAGGGACGCCATTGAATACGCCCTGAAAAACGCTAAGAAAAACGACGTTATAATTCTGGCCGGCAAAGGCCACGAGAACTATCAGGAGATAAACGGCGGCAAACAGCACTTTGACGAGAAGGAGATCGTTTCAGAGATTCTAGGTCTGTAAGCCCCGGGGAGGAAAACCATGAAACAGGCAATATACGCATTGCTGCTGAGTCTTGCAGTGACCATCGCGGCAGGCCCCATATTCATACCCATGCTGCACAGGCTTAAATTTGGCCAGAGCGAAAGGGAGCTGGGCCCTCAGTCCCATCTGAAAAAGGCCGGCACACCCACCATGGGCGGCATGATGTTCATATTGGGAATCGCGGCGGCAACTCTGGTATTCGGTTCTTCCGCATATGAGCTGGTAATGCCTGCGCTGCTGGTAACGGTAGCCTTTGCGCTGGTGGGTTTTCTGGATGATTTCCTCAAGGTAAAGCGCAGGAACACCGATGGACTCAGGGCATATCAGAAGATAATCGGCCAGTTCCTCATCGCAGTGATCCTTGCCATCTATGCAAAAAACAGCCCTTATGTGGGCAGCTCCATTTATCTTCCCTTCTTTGACGTGGAATGGGAGCTTGGCATTCTGTATATCCCCTTTGTAGTGTTTATAGTTATCGGCACCGTAAACAGCGTAAACCTTACCGA
>JAZUMK010000054.1:0-7304 GCA_045603585.1 Clostridia bacterium | reverse complement strand
ACTCGCCCGGATAAACCATTTCAACGCCCGGAAGCTCGCACAGCTTTTTGGCGAGATAATGCGCCTTGCTCATCGACTGCGTCGCGGCCTTATTAAGACCCTCGGGGCCCATGGCGGACAGGTACAGACCTGCCGTCAGCGCGCACAGCGCCTGATTGGAGCAGATGTTGCTGGAGGCCTTTTCGCGGCGGATGTGCTGTTCGCGCGCCTGAAGCGACAGAACAAACGCTCTTTCGCCGTTGGCGTCCTCGGTCTGACCGACGATTCTGCCGGGAAGCTTGCGCATGTGCTTTGCGGTTGTAGCCATAAAGCCGAGGTACGGACCGCCGTAGCTTAAGGGCATGCCCAGAGGCTGACCTTCGCCCACGGCGATATCCGCGCCGCATTCAGCGGGGGTCTTAATGATGGCAAGGGCTATGGGGTTGCAGCCCATTATGTACATTGCGCCTGACTGATGCACAAGCTGGCCCATTGCTTCAGCATCTTCAAACTGGCCAAAGAAATTGGGCTGCTGTACATAGAAGGAGGCCACGTCTTCGGTGAGCATTTCTTTCAGGGCATCCATGTCGGTTTTGCCGTCCTTTGCGGGGACTATGCGAAGCTCGTCATTGGTGCCGTAGCAGTAGGTGCGTACGGTGTTTATGGTATCGGGATGGGCGGCGGCGGAGATGAGGGTAACGCGGCGCTTTCTGTCTCTGCACATGGCAGCGGCTTCCGCGGCGGCGGTTGCGCCGTCGTATACAGAGGCGTTGGATACGTCCATGCCGGTAAGAGCGCAGATCATGGTCTGAAACTCGAATATGGACTGAAGCACGCCCTGGCTCATTTCGGCCTGATAGGGAGTATAGGCGGTAAGGAATTCTTCCTTTGCGGGAATGTACTTCACAACGCTGGGAATATAGTGGTCATAGGCGCCTGCGCCGCGAAGAACAGTGGAAAATACACGGTTCTTATTGGCCATTTCCTGCATTGCGCGGCTCACTTCCAGTTCGCTCATGCCATCGGGCAGGTTGAGGGGCCTGTCAAGGTACATTTCCTGAGGAACGTCTTTATAAAGATCGCGGTAATCCTCAAGGCCTATGGCACGAAGCATTTCCCTGCGCTCTTCCCTTGTAGAAGGCACATAGCTTCCCATTGATTATGCCTCCTCAGCGCAGAATGCTTCGTAAGCGGCGGCGTCAAGCAGCTCTTCGGTTTCGGTAACGCCGGAAACCTTGATGATCCAGGAGCCGTAGGGATCGGAATTGAATACTTCGGGAGCATCTGCAAGGGCTTCGTTTACTTCGCAGATTTCGCCGGAAACGGGGGATACCAGGTCGGATACGGCCTTTACGGATTCTACATCGCCGAAAGCATCGCCGGCGGCAACAGCATCGCCAACGGAAGGCAGGTTAACAAATACTACATCGCCCAGAGCATCCTGTGCAAAGTCGGATATACCGATAACGGCAACATCGCCTTCCATCTTTACCCATTCGTGGGACTTGGAATACTTCAGATCAGTGGGGAAATTCATGTTGTTACCTCCAATAATATGATTTTTGATTTTTTCAGTGTATGCTTTTTTATTATTGGGGCCCATAAAGGGCCCCATAGTTAACGGGAAATGTTATTATGCGAAGCGATTATACGCCAAGCTCTGCGATGAGGCCTGCAAGGGCAGAATCAAACTCTTCGCCCTTGAAGCAGTACTGCATTTCAAGATGCTCTGAGCGGAGCTTGATAACCTCGTCGGTGATGTCCTTGCCGCGGAGGATGCAGTCTGCCATAAGGGAGGCCAGCTTTGCAAAGTCGTCAAAGGTGAAGCCGAAGCGAACCATTTCGCTTACGCCCATGCGCAGCGCGCCGGAGGCGGTGAAGCCTTCCTCATCGGGAGTGGCCTGATAGTTGACGATGATGTTATTCTGCTCCAGACGCTCTGCAACCTCGGCGCCGGTGCCGTAGCCAACGGATACGATGACCTGATGGGTCTCGGTGTAGTCGATGGCGGGATCGCCTGCAACGTTGAGGCCCTCTGCCTTAAGGCACTTGGCAAAGTGCTTTGCGCTGTCCACAACGGCCTTCTGATATTCGGCCTTGAACTGATTCATTTCGTATGCGGCCATCAGCAGACCCAGCTGGCTGCCAAGGTGATGGTTGGATACGCTGCCGGGGAATGCGCGGGATTCGATGGTTTCCCACAGGCCGTATTTCAGCTCGTCCTTTTTGTAGTTTACGCCGATAACGCCGCGCTGAGAGCCGAAGAAGGTCTTATGGGTGGAACCGGTGACGATCTCCGCACCCTCTTCAAAGGGCTTCTGGAAGGAATCGCCGATGAGGCCCAGTACGTGAGCCATATCGTACATGATGGTGGTGGGGATGTTCTGCTCATCCACAAACTTGCGGATAGCGGCAACAGGCTCCTTGTGCAGTACCATGCTCTTACCGAAGATGATAAGCTCGGGGCGGTACTTGTCGATTACCTTCTTGGTTTCTTCAACGTCTATCTTGTAGATGTTGTCGGGGCATACGGGGAAGTTTACAACGGCGTTGCGCTCGGTTACGGGGTCAACGGCGATGAAGTCCTTCAGGGCGCCCATGGGCTGAGCGGAAAGGTGGCCGCCCTTGATGATGTGGTTGTTGAGAACGTAGCCAAGGCGCTTTGCGTCGTGCTTGCGGTCAAGGCGGTTCTTCCAGTCCACCAGAGCGGAGAAGGTAGCGGCGTTGGACATCTGGCCGCTGATAACCCTGGTTTCCACCTCGCGGCAGCCAAGGTAACGGCGCATCTGCTCTACCAGCATCTGCTCAACGTCATCGATGAACTTGGTGCCCTGATAGTAGAAAATATCGCTGTCGTAGAAGGCCTTTACCCTCTTATGCTCCGCATAGCGGAAGGCGGGGTCGGATGCGCACAGCATCTGTACGGCGCGGCTGGGAGTGTTTTCGGAGGGGATAAGGTTTACGCAGCGCTGCTGACGCCAGCGGTGATTTTCCAGAGCCTTGGCAAGCAGGGATACCGCCTTGGGCATGTTGTCCTCAACGGCAACTGCCTTCTGCTCCTCGGTGGGGCGATACAGCAGGGGACGGGCAAAGGGAGGAGCCATTACGCTCATATGCATCTGGGGGATGACCGCCTTAAGGCGCTTGCCGCGTACGTCTACTTCTACGATATCGTCCTTGAGGGTATCGCTGTCGATATAGCAAAGGCCGATGGAGCGCTTTGCGGTTTCATCCAGAATCTCGGTCTGAAGGCCTTCGCCCTCGGTCACATAATAGGGGACCATGGTGCCGCTGGTTACCCAGCCCACCTGCCTGTCGCCCTTATAGATGGCCATGCCGGCGCGGACAACGCCCTTGTCAAGGAGGGTGATGGGCATGATCCTGCGGGGCAGGGCGGTAAGGTCGCTGAAATCACGGTTGTTGACTTTCTTGAATACCTCATGCTGACGGGCAAGAGGTTCGCGGCCCACGTAATCGCCCTTCTGGGGGGCAAAGCTTACTGCAAAGCGGGCGAGGGGAACTGCGAATATGGGCATGTTATTGCCATCGGGGTCTGCGCCCATCTCGTGGCCGTAGAGGGGCATGCCTGCCTCAAGGCGCAGGGTATCGCGGGCGCCCAGACCTGCGGGCTTTGCGCCCAGCTCAATAAGGCGGTTCCACATCCATTCGGCATCGCAGCTCTTGATGAATACTTCGTAGCCCAGAGGCTCGCCGGTGTAGCCGGTCTTTGCGATAAGAACTTCGCGGCCCTCCATGGTGAGGGTGTTGAGGGCGTTCTTGACGGGCTCGGTAAGGGCGGCGCCGCCTGCAAGCCGGGTGAGCATTTCCTTGCTCTTGGGGCCCTGTACGGCGATGGAAGCGTAATCTGCGGTGATATTGGTGATGGTGCAGTTGTAGTCCTTAAGGTACTTGTTCAGGTGAACAAGGTCTTTGTCGGTATTGGAAGCGTTTACGACCAGCAGCAGGTTATTCTCATTGAAGCAATAGAGGTATGCATCGTCCACGGCGGAACCGTCTTCATCGGGGATGATGCAGTACTGGGCCATGTTGAGATCCAGAGCGTCTACATTGCTGGTGAGCACATGCTGAAGGAAAGCAACTCTGTCGGGACCTTCAATAAGCAGACGGCCCATGTGGGATACGTCAAAAAGGCTGCAGGCGTGGCGGGTATAAAGATGCTCGGCCACTATGCCGGTGGGGTACTGGACAGGCATTTCCCATCCGCCGAAATCCACCATGGTGGCTCCGGAGTTTACGTGTACGTCGTAAAGTTGGGTGCGTTTAAGTTCGCCCATAGTTGTCCTCCTGAATGTATTGCTTAATTTTTATTATTGACCTGATATGATAAAACTAAAAAAGGCGCACTTCCCCATTTGTGACGGGAAAATATGCGCCTCTGTTTGCTTTGCCTGAGAGATTCCCCAAAAAGCTTTGAAAGCATGGGTTGCACCTTTGGCGTGCCTGATGTGCACTTTACAGAGTATCGTCATGACACGGTCCATTTGCCTGAGAGTTTTTGCGTGCCCCGTCGGCGCCGCTGCATAAAGCGGTCTCTCCCGCGTCAGTCGTCCGATTGATATTCAGTTTGATCAAATAGCTCTATAACGTATAAATGTTACCATAATCCACGGCATTTTGGCAATGCCTTAGGCGGGATTTTTTGCGGTAAAAAACAAGGGCGCGCCTATAAAATCCGCCGCAAAACCAAAGCCGGCACAGACAGGTGCCGGCGGGGCAAAGCATGGCGCTGAGCAGCATGGAAAATATCGATAAAAATCTACGCGATATGGATTATTTGTATAAAAGCAAATGGGCTATATCGTGACCTCCCTGAGCCAATCGGCGATATCATTGGCTTCAGGGGTGCTTAGGGCGGCCACGGCGGCGGCCATTTCTTTATTGTCCATGCGGCAATTGGAGAGGGCGGAAGGCAATGACAGCACCAGCGCCTCATCCATGGCGTCAGACCAGGGGTGAACGTGGGTCACCCGGCCCTTTTCCATGGAAAGCTCCAGAGTAAGCTCGCCCCAGGAAAACCTGTTGGAAAGGGAAAGGTCAAAGGCAGGAGATGCGCCCTTATTCCAGTCCCAGGAGGAATAGCGGGCGGTTTTTTCCGAAAGAAGCTGCCGGTCAAGAGAGGCTTCGGACAGCGTGCTGCATTGGCCGTATTCCTTTATGAAAGCCCGGGCAACGGCATCCTTCAGTTCGTCAATGGTGAGGGAGGGGCGGTATTCCGTAAGGTTTGCTACCCTTGAGCGGACGGATTCTATGCCCTTTGCGGCAAGCTTTGCGGGGGAGGGCACAAGATAGCGGCTCAGCTTCTCCATATCCACGTTTACAAGCAGCGTGCCGTGATGCATGCCGGCGGCGCCGTTTTTGCGGAATGCGTTTCCGGAAAACTTTGCGCCGGATTCGGTAACTATATCGTTGCGGCCGGTAAAGCCCGCCTTTATGCCAAGGCTCTGCACTGCGCTGATTATAACTCCCAGCTGCCTTGTAAGGTCATAGCCTTCAAGGGGGGTAACAAATGTAAAGTTCAGGTTGCCCATATCGTGAAATACCGCGCCGCCGCCGGAGGAACGGCGGGCAAGGCGGCCATCCTCCGCCTCCAGCATGTCTATGCGGCATTCCTTCCATGCGTTCTGGTTGCGGCCTATTACCACGGTATTCTTATTCTGCCAGAGGTACAGGCAAAAGCCCTGCTCTGTTTCAAAGAGCATTTCTTCCAGGGCAAGGTTGTAATGGGGATCGGTGGAATCTGTATAGATAATGTGATTCATATATCCTCCATAAAGGGAAAGCGCTTTTGAGATATAATAAACCAAATATGCCTGTTTTCGCAATAAGCAGGCAGAAAAAAGCATGAATTTGCGGCAGCATGGAACAAATGGTACAATAGCTGTAAACAAGCCACGGAAGGAATATCCCCATGAACGTACAAAAGCTGAACATAATACTTGAGGCCCTGCGCTGCGGCAGCATTACCAAGGCAGCGGAGGAGCTGGGCTACACCCAATCCGGCCTTACCTATGCCATAAACAGTCTGGAAAGCGAGCTGGGCTTTCCAGTGGTCATAAGGGACTCCGGCGGCATACGGCTTTCCCGGGAGGGGCAGGAGCTGCTGCCTTTTATAGAGGAAATGGTGGAATGTGAAAAAAGGCTTGCAGACAAGGCAAAGCTTATACTTAACCGCCGGGGAAGGACGCTGAACGTGGCGGCCTATCCCAGCATTTCCATGAATGTGCTGCCTCAGATACTTGCGGATTTCAACTGCGAGGAGCCTGAGGTAAAGGTTAATATAATGGTGGGCAGCCGGGACGAGATAATAAACTGGCTGCTGGAGGGAACAGTTGACTTTGGCCTTGGCGGTCAGGTGAAGCTTGCGGGCTTTGACTGGATGCCGGTGCTTCGTGATCCGGAGCTTGCAATAATGCCGGAAGACTTCCCGACTGAGGGCATGGATGCCTTCCCCATGGAGGAGTTCAGACGCAATCCCTTTGCCCTGCCGGTATACTGGGCAGAGGAGGGGGAGCTGGCAAAGCAGATAGAGGAATACGGCATACAGCCTCAGTTTGTTGTGGGCTCTGCGGATAATGCTCCTATTATAGCCATGGTGGAGCATGGCATATGCCTCAGCGCCATCCCCAAGCTTACCATGCCCCCTTATGCCTGCGGGATAAAGGCGCTGCCCATAGATCCGCCCTGCAGCAGACAGCTTGGGGTAAACTACCGTCAGGGCTGCACGGATGACCCTGCGGCCGCGGCCTTTTTAAAATGTATTGAGCGGCACAGGGGATAAATCCCTCCATCAAAAAAGCTGATGCCCCCATCAGAATAACCCGTTTCACAAAAAAATCAGGCAGTGTTATATTATCTCCAGAAAGAGAAAACACCCTTTGACGGACAGCCAGCCGCACAGAGGGCCAGTACAATTAAAATAACTTTGGAGGTACTTACAATGTCTGAAAAGCTGTTCCTTATCATCACCGCAGTATTTATTACTATCGCCGCCATAGGCCCCACTTTCTTTGATCTGGGATTCATACCCGCATTTATTTCCTGCCTTATCCCTCTTGCCTGCCTGCCCATGATGCTTGCGGACAAGAAGAACTAAAGCAGAAAAGGCGATCCCCCGCCTGCAAAGTCCCGCATAGAGCGGGACTTTTTATTTTATTTGAATAAGGGTGATAAAATCACGGAAGATATTGATTTGTCAGGGTATAATATACTAAAATAAAGCAAAGAAAACACGGAGGTTTAAAATATATGCTGGATGCCAAGGTTGTAGAGCTGCTGAATCAGCAGGTAAATAAAGAATTCTATTC
>JAZUMK010000053.1:0-23936 GCA_045603585.1 Clostridia bacterium | reverse complement strand
GAACTTCTCGATACCGCCGGAAATACCGCCCATAACGATAACGATGTTGATCAGCATGAAGATGGCGTAGAAGCCCAGCATGCCGGGCATGTTGGCGATCCATGCGCCGAAGAAGCCGTCAACGCCGAAGCCGGTGCCGCCAAACAGGTTGAGCAGGAAGCCCAGCATGTAGCGGAGAACGATACCGCCGAGCACGCTGTAGAAGCCTACGATGATGAAGCCGGAGGCAACACCCATGTAGCCGATCCAGGTGTACTTCTTGCCGAGAGCCGCGTAAGCACCTACAGCGCCCATGCCGGTCTTACGGCCGATGGCCAGCTCGCCCAGCATGCAGGTAATACCTACGGTTGCAACCAGCACGAGGTATACCAGCACGAAAGCGCCGCCGCCGTTGGCACCGCACTTATAGGGGAAGCCCCAAATATTGCCGAGACCTACAGCGGAGCCTACGGCTGCCATAAGGAAGCCAAACGTGGAACCCCATTGTTCTCTGTTGTTTTCCATAAAGAATCCTCCTATGAAATGTTTGATAGAAAATTACATGTTTGAAAGCGGATAACCACCTGCAAACTTTATCTTACTTTATCACGTCAGAGGGTAAACGTCAACGAAATATTGCGAATAAATACACTTTTTTCTTATAAGTATACAGAAATCGTTAAGAAAACCCAAATTTCCGTTAAGAAAATTGGCGATACATGAATATAAATCCGAAATAATTGACAAAAATGCGACAAATAAGCATATTCTTACCATATAGTATGCTTTGCACAAGGATAAAATGACCTGATATATGGATGATGTACACATGATACGGATAAAACAGCAGGTGATTCGCCCAAATGAGGACAATATACTTCCCGCATATATGCGCATAAAAATAAAGACCCTTGCATAGGGCCTTTACAAAATGTGAAAAAAATAACACGGATATGCTTTTATTCTGTTCCGTTCAGGTATACGCGGGCTATTCTGGGGGTGATAAGGCAGGTAAGTTCGTAGTTGAGAGTGCCTACTTTGGCGGCGACCTGCTCTGCGCTCATGCCTTCGCCGCCCCAGAGGGATACTTCATCCCCTACTTGTATGCTGCTATCTCCTGTGATATCGATCATGTGCATGTCCATGCAAATGCGGCCGATCTGGGGAAATTGCCGTCCGTTGACTATGTCATAGGAGCAATCCGATATGCGGCGGGGATGTCCGTCTGCATATCCGGCGGTGATCACCGCCATGCGGGTGGGTTTATCCGTCTCATATGTGCGGCCGTAGCTGACGGATGCGCCTGCGGGCAGCTCCCTTATCTGAGCCACGCGGGATTTGAGGGTCATCACCGGCTTGAGAGGGCCGTTCCTGTGTATTCCGTCGGGATACATGCCGTAAAGCATTATGCCTGCCCTTATCATGTCAAAGTGTGAATCGGGGTGGTTCAGTATGCCGGCGGTGTTGCCCGCATGGCGTATTTGGGGATGTATACCCTTTTCGGCAAGGGCATCCAGCACCATACGGTAGTTTTCCAGCTGCCATTTGGTGTAGCTGTCATGCTCCGGGTCATCCGCCACGGAAAAGTGGGTATAAACGCCTGTGGCGTTCAGCCCGGGAAGAGCGTATATCTGCCGGATATCCTCTGCGGCAGCGGCGGCAGAAGCCTCGCTCTGGGCATATATGCCTATGCGGGACATACCTGTATCCACCTTTATATGTACGTCTATGGTTACGCCGGCCTTGACGGCCTCGCGGCTCAGGGCCTGTGCGCTTTCCATGTCGTATACAGTCTGGGTGATATCATACTGGGCAAGTTCCGCCGCGTATTCCGCAGGGGTGTAGCCAAGTATCAGCATAGGCCTGGTTATGCCGCCCCGGCGAAGCTCGATGGCCTCCGCAAGGCAGGCAACGGCGAAGAAATCCGCCCCGAGCTTCTGCAGATGCAGGCCGCAGGGCACTGCGCCGTGGCCGTAAGCATTGGCCTTGATAACGCACATCACCTTTTTGCCTGTGCTTTTTGCAATATTGAAGTTATGTGTCATGGCGGCAAGGTCTATCTGAGCCCAGGCCCGCGCCGTAGGGTGTATGCTGTTCATGATTGTCTCCTTGATGGACAAATTGCGGAATAAAAAACTTGCAAAACATCCTATTCCATTTTATATTTTAGCCCAATGGGGATTATTACGCAATATGCGGAGCAAAGGTTAACACAATGGTAATTATTGCGGCGGGGCCAAATATGCTATAATCAGCTGAGAAAGTACATACCGACAGGGGGATGCAAATGAAGCTGCGATTCAAGCAAAGGTTCTTTTCCTGGTTTGACAGTTACGACATATATAATGAAAGCGGAGAAACCGTATACACAGTAAAGGGACAGCTTTCATGGGGGCATCTGCTTAAAATATACGATGCTCAGGGGTATGAGGTGGGCATGGTCAAGCAAAGGGTGCTCACATGGCTGCCCAAGTTTGAACTTTACTGCGGAGCGCAGTATATGGGCTGCATAAGCAAGGAATTCACCCTTTTCAGCCACAAATACGATATCGACTTCAACGGCTGGCATATTGACGGAGACTGGCTGGGCTGGGATTATTCTGTTATGGACAGCTCCGGAAACATCGTGGCACAAATATCAAAGGAACTGTGGAACTGGACAGATACCTATGTGATAGATGTGCGGGAGCCTTCGGATGCCCTTTGCGCGCTTATGCTGGTGCTGGCCATTGACGCGGAGAAATGCTCAAACAATTAGCGGCAAATAAAAACGGAAAGCGTGATGCTTTCCGTTTTTGTGTTTGGTTGAGCTATGCGTTCTTTACTTCATCCATCAGCGCCTTGAAGGCGGGGAGGGAGCGCTTGATCATCTCGGTATCCACGCAGTAGGATGCCCGCAGATATTCCTTGCAGCCGAAGCCTTCGCCGGGAACGATCAGCAGGTTGTACTTCTTGGCCATTTCGGAGAAGGCATTGCCGTCGCCGTTGGGAGCCTTGAAGAACAGATAGAATGCTCCATCGGGATGCACGCACTCGTAGCCCATTTCGGTGAGGGCGTTGTACAGCAGAGCGCGGTTGGTCTCGTAATCGGTCAGGTCGGGCATCAGGTGAGCACAGCGGGCAATAACGCGCTGAACCACCGCGGGGGCGCATACATAGCCGCATACGCGGGCAGCGCCGGAGGTGGCGTCGCATACGTCGTCAAAGTTTTCCATGCAGTCAGGTACCATCATGTAGCCCAGACGGTCGCCGGGGATGGAGAGGGACTTGCTGTAGGAATAGCAGATGATGGTATTGGGGTAGATATCAGGCACGAAGGGAACCTCGATATCACCGTAAACCAGCTCGCGGTAGGGCTCATCGGATATGATGTAGATGGTATGGCCGTACTCGGCGCTCTTCTCGGTAAGAATCTTTGCCAGCTTTTCCAGAGTTTCGCGGGTGAGGATTGCGCCGGAGGGATTGTTGGGGGAGTTGATTATTACACAGCGGGTGTTGGGGGTCAGCGCCTTTTCAAGCTCGGGGAAGTTGATCTGGAATTTATCCATATCGGGGGGCACGATGACCTGCTTCATGCCTGCGCTGTCGATAAAGCAGCTGTACTCGGGGAAGAAGGGGGCAAAGCAGATGGCTTCGCTGTCCTTATCCACGGCAAAAGCCTTGATGGAGGAGATAAGGGCGGCAGCCGCGCCGCAGGTGATATAGAAATTGCGGCGGGTGAAGGTGCGGCCCATGCGGTCGCTGAGAGCCTTGGCGATGGCATCGCGGGTATCGTTGCTGCCCACGGCGCTGGTGTAGCCGTGAACCATCAGGGGGGATTCGGTCTGGATAACATCTATAAAGGCCTGCTTCAGCTCCTCGGGAGGAGGAGTGCTGGGATTGCCGATGCTGAAATCGTATACGTTTTCGGGGCCTACTATGGCGGCCTGCTGCTTGCCGTATTCAAACAGCTCGCGGATGCAGCTGCGCACACGGCCGTACTTCAATACATACTGGTTTACCATGTGGTGCTCCTTTCATATTTGGTTTTAAGGGAATACTTTTTTATTGGAAAAAGACGTTAATAATAAGTAAGAAAAGATTGGGATAAGGGGCATGGCAGAGCCATGCCCCGTTAAGGTTGATATTTAGCAGTTGTAGCCTGCGCGGAATGCCTTCAGGTTCAGCTCCAGGATAGCGGGCTTCATTTCCTGACGCATGATCTCTTCCCAGTCGATATCGGTCATGCCCAGAGCCTTGACCATTGCGCCGAAGAGAACGATATTCATGCAGCGGGCATTGCCAAGCTCGATGGCGATATCGCCTGCCTTGATGGCGATGGTATTGAAAGCTTCGGATACGGCTTCCAGAGTGCCCTGAGGATACTCTACCATGCCGGAGGCAACGCTCATGGGAACGATCTCGTAGTCGTTTACTACTACGGTAGCATCGGGCTTGAGGAACTCAACATAGCGAACGGCTTCCATCTTTTCGAAGGCAACCATGATATCAGCCTCGCCGCGGCCAATGATGGGGGAATAAACCTTCTCGCCGAAGCGTACCTGGGTGGATACGCTGCCGCCGCGCTGTGCCATGCCGTGGACCTCGCTCATCTTTACATCGTAACCTGCCTGGATGAGGCCCTTGGTGAGGATCTTGCTGACCAGGATAGCGCCCTGGCCGCCTACGCCGGTTAAAAGAATGCTGGTAACTTTGCTCATGTTCTTCACCTGTTATTTCCTTTCTATGGCGCCGAAGGGGCAAGCCTGACCGCAAACATTGCAGCCAACGCAGAGAGTCTGATCGATGTGGGCCTTGCCATCCTTGAAGAAGACGGCGGAGCAGCCAACCTTCAGGCACATCTTGCAGGACCTGCACTTATCCTTGTTAACTTCGCACTTGCCAAGGTCATGCTTTGCCTTCTTGAGCAGCAGGCAGGGACGGCGGGTGATGATGGCGGCGGGAACTTCGCTTGCCAGCGCATCGTCAACGGCCTTCTGCATTGCCTTAAGATCCTGAGGATCCACGATGATGATGTTTTCAAAGCCGCAGGCGCGGAGGATGTTTTCGGGGCGGATTACGGGAGCGGGCTTGCCCATGAGGGTTTCGCCGCTGCCGGGGTTATCCTGCTGGCCGGTCATGCCGGTGATGGAGTTATCCAGAACGCAGGGGATAACGTTGCCCATGTTGTAGATCATATCGATGGCGCCGGTGATGCCGCTGTGGAAGAAGGTGGAATCGCCAACAACGCCGAATACCTTCTTGCCGGTCTGCTTGGTCACTTCAAATGCCTTTGCCATACCCATTGCAACGGAGAAACCGCCGCCCATGCAGACTACGGAGTCAAGGGCGTTGAGGGGATGTGCGCAGCCCAGAGTGTAGCAGCCGATGTCGCCGCAGATGACGAAATCCTTGCCCTTGCTCATGGTGTAGAAGAAGCCGCGATGGGGGCAGCCGGGGCACAGGGAAGCGGGACGGGACACGGCCTTTACGGGGAGGGTCTTGAATTCGGGCTCATTGCCGAATACCATGGTGCGTACCTTTTCGGGGTTCAGCTCGTACATATTGGAGATGAGCTCCTTGCCTACGCACTGGATGCCGGCGGCCTTGATCTGCTCTTCCATGAAGGGCTCAAGCTCTTCTACGATATAGAGCTTTTCTACCTTGGAGGCAAATTCCTTGATGAGGCCCATGGGCAGGGGGTTGGTGAGGCCCAGCTTCAGGAAGGAGGTATCCTCGGGGAAGGCTTCCTTGGCGTACTGATAGGCGATGGAGGCGGTGATAACGCCAACCTTGGAGCCGTTCAGTTCCATCTTGTTGAGGGGGCAGGTGTTGCCGTACTCTGCAAGCTCTGCAAGCTTGGCCTCCAGCTTGGGATGGTTCAGCTTGGCCTGGGCGGGGGTGCAGATGTACTTCATATTGCGCTTGTACTCAAGGGGAGCAACCTCGGTGCGCTCGCCGAATTCAACAAGGCTCTTGCTGTGGCAAACACGGGTGGTTACGCGGTAAAGTACAGGCAGATCGAACTTCTCGGAGATCTCGTAAGCGGCCTTCATGAAGTCCTTGCACTCCTGACTGTCGGAGGGCTCTACCATGGGCATCTTTGCAGCGCGGGCATAGTAGCGGTTGTCCTGCTCGTTCTGGGAGGAATGCATATCGGGGTCGTCGGCAGATACGATAACGAAGCCTGCGCCGATGCCGTTATAGGTGGCGGTGAAGATGGGGTCAGCGGCTACGTTTACGCCAACGTGCTTCATGGCGCACAGGGAGCGAACGCCTGCTATGGATGCGCCGTAGGCCACTTCGGTGGCGACCTTCTCGTTGGGGGACCACTCGCAGTACAGGTCATCCCTGTACAGGGGCAGGTTCTCGAATATCTCGGTGCTGGGGGTACCGGGGTAGGCAGCGCCCACCACCAGGCCGGCTTCGTAGGCACCGCGTGCGGCAGCCTCGTTGCCTGTCATAAGATGTTTCATTCAGTCCACCTCTTTCATTAAATATAGGGTCGTTATTGGGTAATGTAGTGTAAGTTATTTCATCTCGCCGATGAGGCAGCCCAGCGCGATGGACGCGAGCTTTGTCTCGGCGTTGTCAGCACGGGATACCAGCACGATGGGAACACGTGCGCCTATGATGATGCCTGCGCTCTTTGCGCCTGCAAAATAGGTGAGAGCCTTGCCGATGCCGTTGCCGACCTCGTAGGTGGGAACCAGCATGATGTCGGCTTCGCCTGCGCCGGGGGCATCGAACTTTTTATGGTGGCAGGCTTCCTTGCTGATTGCAAGGTCAAAGCCAACGGGGCCGATAACGTTCATATTATAAGGAGCCCAGCGGTCCTTCATCTCGGCCAGAGCTGCAGCGTCAACAGTGGCCTGAACCTTGGGGTTTACAACTTCGGCGCCGCATACGCAGGAAGCGTTGATGCTGTCGTAGCCCAGAGCGCGGAGGGCCTTTGCTGCGTTCTCAAGGATATCAGCCTTCTGCTCCAGGGTGGGAGCGGTGTTCATACCGCCGTCGGTATTGAGCAGCAGTTTGTCATAGCCGGGGATCTCGTAGATCATTACATGGCTCAGCAGGGAGCCGGTGCGGATGCCGGTTTCTTTATTGATAACGGCGCGCATCATATCGGCGGTGGATAGTATGCCCTTCATCAGGCAGTTTGCGCGGCCTTCACGCACAAGGGCAACGGCCTTTGCGGCGCAGTCGCTGTCGTCGGCAGCGGGGATAACCTCGAAGGTCTGCTCAAAGCCCAGCTCCTTGGCATAGGCTGCGATTCTTTCGGGGTCGCCGGTGAGGATGGCATCTGCCACGCCCTGATCACGGGCGGCAAATACAGCCTGCAAAACCTCTTTGTCATGGGCAGCGGCAACCGCAATGGTCCTCTTTTCGGAGGAAGCGGCCTTTTCCATAAGTTCGCGTATGGTATGCAGCATATGTTTTCTCCTTTATGTTAGAGTAGGTTTATCAATATTCGCAGGCGGCTTCGCCGTGGAGTACGCGGAAAGCGCCTTCGGCCAGGGAACGCATTTCGGCCTCGCCGGGGAGAACTATGATGGGGGCGATCTTGCCTATGCGGGCTTCAAAATCTGCAACCAGCTTCTTGCTGTAAGCCATGCCGCCGGTGAGTACGATGGCGTCAACCTCCATGCACATTACAGCTGCCATTGCGCCGATGTCCTTGCACTGCTGATAGATGAATGCATCGAATACCTTTTTGCATTCTTCGTCACCTGCGATGGCCTTAAGCTCTACATCCAGGAAGTCGCGGGTGCCAAGATAGGAGAATACGCCGGCGCAGCTTGCGAATTCCTTTTTAACTTCTTCTTTGGTCTTGCCGCTGAAGCAGTAGTTGATGAGTGCATTGGTGGGGAGAGCGCCGCCGCGGTCAACGGAGAATGCGCCTTCATCCCTTACGTTGAATACGTCCACAACGCGGCCCTTCATATGGGCTGCAGTGGAAACGCCGCCGCCAAGGTGGGTGACGATCAGGTTTACATCTTCGTATGCCTTGCCCAGCTGAGCGGCTGCGCGGCGGGCCATACCCTTGTGATTGAGGGCATGGAAGAAGCTCTGGCGCTCAAAGCCCTTGTAGCCGGTGAAGCGGGCCAGATCCTGCATTTCGTCAACGCTTACAGGGTCTACAAAAAATGCGGGAATGCCGACCTTGTCGGCCAGCTCCTTTGCAAGGATAACGCCCAGATTGGAAGCGTGCTCGCCGAAGGAAGCTGCGGCTGCATCGGCGATGACCTTATCGGTTACGCGGTATGTGCCGCTGGGAATATGGCGCAGCAGGCCGCCGCGGGCGCATATTGCGGAAAAGTCGGAAAGCTCAAAGCCCATCTCGGCCAGGGTAGCATTAATAAGGCCCAGCCTGTAATCCTTCTGATCAACGACCTTTGCGAAGGGTATAAGATCCTCTGCGCTGTGGGCAATATTCGCCTTGCGGATCTCTTCGGCTTCCTCAAAGACGGATATTTTGGTGGAGGTAGCTCCGGGGTTGATAACGAGTACTTTCATAGTCCTGTTGCCTCCATATGGAATTTGATTAATTTGTAACAAAGAAATAACATCGAACTGCAATCTTTATTCTATAATATTGCAACCTTATGCTCATTTCAATAAGAAAAGCCGATATAGATAATATATATTATCTGAGTATAAAAAACATCCTGTTTGCGTTGCCCATTATGCCGCCATAGGGGTATAATATACAAATAAACAGGGCGATTTTTCAGCATAAGGAGGATGTTACCTATGGTAGATATATGGTTTGCAAAGGTTAAGCCGGATGCGGTCATCCCCTCCAAGCGTGAGGAGGATGCGGGCTATGATATTTTCCTCTGCTTTGAGGAGGATTTCATAAAGCTTGAGCCCCATGAGACCCGCATGCTGCCTACGGGTATCGCCAGCGCCTGCGACAGCGGCTATTATTTTCAGATACAGGAGCGGGGCTCCACAGGCTCAAAGGGCATAGCAAAGCGCTGCGGCGTTATAGATTCCGGCTATCGGGGAGAGTGGTTTTTGCCTATGACAAATCTTAACGATATCCCCCTGTACTTTGCAAAGCCCAAAATGAAAGACCACTTTGATAAACTTGCAGAAACAGAGCAGTTTATGGTCTATTACACCAGCAAGGCCGCAAGCCAGGCGGTATTGCTGCCAGTGCCCAAGACCAATGTAAACGAAGTAAGCTACGATGAGCTTATGGCCATGGCTTCACAGCGCATGGGGGGCGCATTGGGCAGCAGCGGAAAGTAGCATAGAAACATAATAAAAGCCGCAGCACGCGGCTTTGTTATCTTTTGGGCAAAATATTAAAATGTAGTTGCATTACAGGGGAATATCGTATATAATATCGAGCAAATAAAAATTTAGCATCGCAAAAAGATTTTCAGGAAACGTAAAGCCTGGCTTTTCTCATATAACTTTTCCAAGCCCATTAAAACTGAAAGAAACGGACGGTAAAACCATATGAAAAACAAAAGGTATTTAAAGCTGCTGATACTGGCCTCCCTGCTGTTGGTCGTATTCTCTTTCCTTGGCTGCAGCGAGGCAGCAACTGACGAAGTCGTCTATGTGCCCTGTGAGCATTGCGGAGCAGAGGTGGATTCGGAAGATGAAGCCGTTCTCCTCAGCCACAGTGCCTGTGAGTACTGCAATGATCCTGTATGCGTCGGAGAGCACGGAGATGGAATTTGCAATAAGGCTGAAAGCGCAGAGCCCGCTGCCTCTGAAGAGGAGTCTGCCGATTCCGAGCCGGCTGCGGAACCCACCCCCACGCCTGTACCTCTTTCCTCTGACAGCACACTGCGTGCTTTCTCTGCAACCTTCCCCAATGGCAAGACCTTTGATATGAAGGACCCCGACGAGAGGAAAGATATAGTTGTAGTTGATCAGAAAACCGTGGATATCAGCGCTGCTGCCAGCGATAGAAGGGCTTCCATATCCGGCCACACCGGAACGCTGGAGCTGAAGATGGGTGCCAATGATTTCAGGGCGGTTGTAACGGCAGAGGACGGCACAAAGTCCTATTTTGACTTTACCATTACCGTGGTAAAGCCCAGACCCAGGCCCACCCCCACTCCTGCACCTGTGCCTGCCCCTTCGGAAGAGCCCACCCCCTCAGAGAGTATCCCTCCTTCAGCGAGCCCCGATCCTTCAGAGAGTATCCCTCCTTCAGCGAGCCCTGATCCTTCAGAGAGCCCCTACACTACCGGTTCTCTCTAAGCTGCTGATTTTGCCGGGTGATATTGGTTAACAAAACACAACGCCGCCGCATAGTAAGTGCGACGGCGTTTTTTCTTTTCCTATACTGTTTTTTTGTATTACAGTCCCATTTCTGCCTTTACTTCCTTAAAGCACTTTACGGCGAAGTCCAGGTCTTCCTTTGTGTGGCCTGCGGAGATCTGGGTGCGGATGCGGTCTTTGCCCTTGGGCACTACGGGATAGCAGAAGCCAACCACATATACGCCCTTATCAAGCATGCGGGAGGCAAACTCGTTTGCGATCTTTGCATCGTACAGCATTACGGGCACGATGGGGTGTTCGCCGGGCAGCAGGTCAAAGCCGCATTTTTCCATCTCTGCGCGGAAATAGCTGGCGTTTTCGTGTACCTTATCACGGAGGGCGGTGGATTCTGAGAGCATATCGAAGGTCTTACAGGCAGCGGCGCAGATTGCGGGAGCCACGGTATTGGAGAACAGATAGGGGCGGGAACGCTGGCGCAGCAGGTCAACGATTTCCTGACGGGCAGAGGTGTAGCCGCCGGAAGCTCCGCCCAGCGCCTTGCCCAGAGTGCCGGTGATGATATCCACGCGGCCTTCCACGCCGCAGTATTCAGCGGTGCCGCGGCCGTGCTCGCCCATGAAGCCCACAGCGTGGCTGTCGTCCACCATTACCAGTGCGTCGTATTCATCCGCAAGGTCGCATATGCCCTTGAGGTTTGCAATGTAGCCGTCCATGGAGAATACGCCGTCGGTGGCGATGAGCTTTATCCTGCAGCCATTTGCCTTTGCATCCTCCAGCTGGGCGCGGAGGTCTTCCATGTTGTTGTTCTTGTAGCGATAGCGCTTTGCCTTGCAGAGGCGTACGCCGTCGATGATGGAGGCGTGGTTCAGCTCGTCGGAGATAACCGCATCTTCGGGGCCAAGGAGGGTTTCAAAGAGGCCGCCGTTTGCGTCAAAGCAGGAGGAGTAAAGTATGGTGTCGTCCATCTTGAGGAAGGTGGAGATCTTCTGCTCCAGTTCCTTGTGGAGACCCTGAGTGCCGCAGATGAAGCGTACGGAGGACAGGCCAAAGCCCCATTTGTCATAGCTGGCCTTGGCAGCCTGGATAAGGTCAGGATTGTTGGAAAGGCCAAGGTAGTTGTTGGCGCACATGTTCAGCACGTTGTCAGCCTTGGTGGTGTCTATGCGTGCCTTCTGGGGGGTGGTGATTATGCGCTCGTTCTTGTATGTGCCTGCTTCCTGTATGGAGGCCAGAGTTTCTTTGAAGTAATTGAGTGCGGTTTTCATGGTATGCTCCTTTAGATAGATTCTCTTCTTTTTCTCTTTCTTTTCGGACGCGAAAAGAAAGCAGAAAAAGAAGCAAAAAGAGAAAGAAAAGCGAAAGGAAAATAGAATTATGCTCAAGCTGTTCAGGCTTTAAAACCGCATTTGGCGACATGTGCGGCAAATGCGGAACTATCCCG
Organism: Clostridia bacterium; assembly: GCA_045603585.1. GTDB lineage: Bacteria > Bacillota > Clostridia > Christensenellales > CAG-138 > SFEL01. Next base: position 12,289 of record JAZUMK010000053.1, on the reverse strand, counting down.
GAGGGATAGATACCTGTCATGATTTGCCGCCCGGTGGCGGCCGCAGTCGCCATAGGCAAATCATGTAAAAGCCCCCGCAAGGGATTATAATCGCGCACGTGCTGTGCACTTGCGCGCTCCTCGCGGAAAATCAATAAGATTTTTCGCGAAAGCGAAGCGTTAGTTGGTCCAGTCCAGAATTACCTTGCCCGACTTGCCGCTGTTCATGGCGGCGAAGCCCTTGTCAAAGTCACGGTAGTTGAAGCGGTGGGTGATCATGGGATGCATATCCAGACCGCCTTCAACCATAGTTATCATCTTGTACCAGGTTTCGTACATCTTGCGGCCGTATACGCCCTGGAGGGTAATGCTGTTCCAGATGACCTTGTTCAGGTTGATTTTGACATCGCTGGGGTGTATGCCCAGAAGGGCGATCTTTCCGCCGTTTCGCATGTTGTTTATCATGGTATCCAGGGCGGTAAAATTGCCGCTCATTTCAAGGCCCACGTCAAAGCCTTCCACCATGTTCTGCCTGGCGTATATATCCTCCAGCCTTTCCCGGGATACGTTTACCACGGCGGTTGCTCCCATGCGCTTTGCCATTTCAAGGCGGTAATCGTTTACGTCGGTAACAACTACGCTGCGTGCGCCGTTGCGGCGGCAGATTGCGGTGGCCATCATGCCGATGGGGCCTGCGCCGGTGATAAGCACGTCTTCGCCGATAACGTCGAACATGAGGGCGGTATGGGTGGCGTTGCCCAGAGCGTCAAAGAAGGAGACCACGTCTTCATCTATGCCTGCGGGAATGGGAACCACGTTGCTGGCGGGAATAACCAGATATTCCGCAAATGCGCCGTTTCGGTTTACGCCTACGCCGCTGGTATGGCGGCAGAACTGGCCGTTGCCTGCACGGCAGTTGCGGCAGTGGCCGCATACGATATGGCCTTCGCCAGATACTATCTGGCCGATTTCGTAGGCGGCAACGCCCTCGCCCAGCGCCTCTATCTCGCCCACATATTCATGGCCGATTATCATGGGAGTTTTGATGTTTTCCTGGCTCCAGGGATCCCAGTTGTAAATGTGAAGATCGGTGCCGCATATGGCGGTTTTGTGTATCCTGATGCGCACCTCGCCCACGCCCGGCTCAGGCTTGGGCATCTTCATGAGGGTAAGCCCGGGACCGGCTTCGGCTTTTACCAATGCGTCCATCATCTGCTGCTCCTGCTGCATAGCTATTCCTCCGATTCTTATAAAATTTATTTTTGCAAAGGGTGATAAATAATGTCGAATTGCAATGTCCCTGTTCTGCGGACATCTACTTATAGTATACAACAAAAATTGCTGTTGTAAATACATAAATTTGAAAATATCTGTCCGCAAAATACGGACAACAGTGCGCTGAGTACGGCGAAATGCATACTTGCTCCATCAAAAACAAAAAGCCGCGCAAGTGCACGGCCTTCTGCAAAAGAGAGGAGTATATTAACAGTTACGGATATTACTTTATCAGCAGTTCTGCGATCTGCACCGCGTTGGTGGCTGCGCCCTTGCGAACCTGATCGCCGGAGCACCACAGGGCCAGCGCGCCGGGTATGGCAAGGTCCTTTCTGATGCGGCCCACGAATACGATATCCTGATCGCTGGTATCAAGGGGCATGGGATACAGGTGGTTTGCCATGTCGTCCACCAGTTTGCAGCCGGGAGCGGCGGCGATGGCCTCGCGTACTTCCTCAACGGACAGCTCACGCTCGGTTATAACGGTGGCGGAGATGGAATGGGAGCGGATGACCGGCACGCGAACGCAGGTGCAGGTTACGTTCAGCTCAGGCAGGTGCATTATCTTGCGGCCTTCGTTCTGCATCTTCATCTCTTCGGAGGTATAGCCCTCGGCGTTTGCGCCGCCTATTTCGGGAATGAGATTGTAAGCTATCTGATGCTTGAATACCTTGCATTCCACAGGCTCGCCCTTGGCGATGGCGTTTATCTGGGCTTCCAGCTCAATGGGGCCGCCGGCGCCTGCGCCGCTTACCGCCTGATAGGTGGAGGCTACCATTGCCTTGATGGGAGACAGACTGTTTATTGCGTTTACCGCCACCAGAGTGATTATGGTGGAGCAGTTGGGGTTGCTTATCACGCCCTTGTGGCTGAGGGCATCGGCGGCGTTGATCTCGGGAATTACGAGGGGAACTTCGGGGTCCATGCGGAATGCGCTGGAGTTATCCACAAACACCGCGCCTGCTGCCTTGATGGCAGGGGCAAACTTTACGGCGATGTCGTTTTCTGCTGCGCCAAGGACTATGTCCAGCCCTTCAAATGCGCTTTCGCAGGCTTCCTGTATCTGAACCTTGCCAAAGGGGGTATCCATATAATTGCCTGCGCTCCTGCCGCTTGCAAGGAGGCGAAGCTCGGTAATGGGGAAATTGCGCTCCCCAAGCACCTTTATCATCTGCTGACCAACTGCGCCGGTTGCGCCCAGTATTGCTACTTTCATGTGTATATCTCCTTTAAGGTTATTATCTTCTTTTCTTTTTCTTTTCACGAGAAAAGAAAAGAGAAAAGAAGCAAAAGAAAAAGAAAAGCGAAAGGTCAATATGATTTTTGCATAAGCGTTGCATCTGTTCCAACGCAAGGCTTTTGATCAGCATTTGGCGGCATGTACGGCAAATGCTGAAGGATCCAGGAGGGATCCATTCCTTGCATGATTTGCCGCCCGGTGGCGGCCGCAGCCGCCATAGGCAAATCATGTAAAACCCCCGTAGGGATTATAATCGCACACGTGCCGTGCACTTGTGCGCCACTCGCACAAAACCCAAAAGGTTTTGTGCGAAAGCGAAGCGTTTAAGTGAAACTATGGTAGAGCACCTGTATCGCTTTTTCAAAATCGGAATCCATAACGCCCACGATGATGATTATCTCATCTGCGCCCTGCTCGATAAGGCGGATGTTTATATCGTTTGCGCCAAGGTTTGCAAACAGGCGGCCGGATATGCCGAGGCGGAATGCCATCTTGCGGCCAACTACCGCGATAAGGCTTATATCGCCGGTAACCTTGATGGTATCGGGCTGACATACCGCCTTAAGCTCTGCAACAAGCTCCGGCAGGCAGCGCTCCACCTTGCCGGTGGGCATTACAAGGGTAAGGCTGTCTATACCGGTGGGCACATGCTCAACAGTTACGCCGAATTTTTCAGTAACTTCCAGCGCCTTGCGCAGGAAGCCCGGCTCGCCGGACATGCCTATCTTGCCCATGGATACTACGGTGTAGTGCTTGCGACCGGAAATACCGGTGATAAAGTGGGTTGCGCTGTGTTCATCGTCAACCTCTTCGTCGAAGGATTCCCGGATGAGGGTGCCGGTGGCGGAGGGGTCGTGGGTGTTTTTGATATAGAGGGGAACGTCCTTCATGCGTACGGGGAATACCGCTTCCTCGTGAAGCACCTCTGCGCCCATGTAGGAAAGCTCACGAAGCTCCGCATAGGTGATGCGCTCGATGGACTTGGGCTTGTCCACAATGCGGGGGTCTGCCATAAGTATGCCGGAAACATCCGTCCAGTTTTCGTAGGCGATGGCATCTATTGCTGCGGCGGCAAGAGCGCCGGTAATGTCGGAGCCGCCCCGGGAAAGGGTGCGGATGCTGCCGTCAGGCATGGAGCCGTAGAAGCCGGGGAGAACTATGCGGGGATGCCTGCGGATAAGCTCGCGAACAGCTTCATAGGTCTTGTCCAGGTCGATCTTGCCGTCATAGCCGAAGAACAGCCAGTCCTTTGCATCGCCGAAGGCATAGCCCAGATATTCCGCCATCAGCTTTGCGTTGAGATATTCGCCACGGGAAGCAAGATAGTCTGTGCTCATGCGCTTGCCCATATGGGAGCGGATCTCTGCAAACTCCGCCTCAAGGTCAAGGGTGAGGCCGCAGGTCTGCTTGATTTCGTTGTAGCGCTCCTCTATCATGGCGAAGATGTTGTCGTAGCTTACGCCGTACTGTATATGTGCATGGCACAGATACAACAGGTCGGTCACCTTGCTGTCCCCGGAGAAGCGGCGGCCGGGAGCGGATACCACTATTACGCTGCGGGAACTGTCGGACATTACTATGTCCTTTACCTTTGCGAACTGCTCTCCGCTTGCAAGGGAGGAGCCGCCGAATTTACATACCTTCAACATTAAATATATCTCCTAAAAATTCTTTCGTTATTATATCAGTCCGCAATTCCCGCGAAGAATGCGGCGGGGTCTGTCTTGCGGATGTGCTCTGCCAGCCTGTGAGCATCTGCGACCGACATGGGCTCCGTGATGCAGTACTGGCCGTTTACTTCCACGTGCATCTGGTTCTTTATATCGCGGAAGTTAAACTGGGCGCGGATATAGTAGGGATGCACCTCTGCGGAGTTATCTGCACGCACTGTTCCGCCGCCTGCATTGATGGGGGCGGAATGCTCGGCGATATCTATCATATCTTGTACAAGGGAGCTGCCTGTAGGGTACTTGCCTGCGCCCTGCCCCATAAGGGAAAGGCGGCCTATCCATTTGCCCACCAGGGTGGTCATGTTGCCGTTGAGGGGCACTGCGCTTTCGGGGGCATCGGGGCTGAGCAGGGTGGGCTCAACGAAGGCGGCAATGCGGCCGTCGTCGTACTTTTTGGCCTTTACCAACAGCTTGCATACCTTGCCGAGGGCGCGGAAGTTGTCCACGTCTGCCTTGGTGATATAGCGGATACCGAAGGACTGGAGGGAATCCTCCTCAACAATGGTATCGAATGCAAGGCTTGCGGAGATGGCGCATTTGCGCAGGGCGTCTGTGCCGTCGATATCTGCGCTGGGGTCTGCCTCGGCGTAGCCCTTGCGCTGAGCGTCTGCAAGCACCTCGTCAAAGGGCAGGCCTTCGTGGGTCATGCAGTGGAGTATGTAGTTGGTGGTGCCGTTGAGTATGCCGGAAAGCTCGCTTACCTCATCGCAGCGCTTGACTCTCAGCAGATTGCACAGCCAGGGTATGCCGCCGCCTGCGGAGGGGGTGAAGCGAAGCTGAACGCCGTTTTGCTTTGCCAGAGCAAAAAGCTCCTCGTAATAATGGCAGATAAGCTGCTTGTTGGCGGAAACAACGTGCTTGCCCGCCTTCATTGCGGCGGTGACGTATTCATAGGCGGGATGCAGGCCGCCCATGGCCTCCGCAACGATCTCTATCTCGGGGTCGTTGAGAATATCGCTGAAATCCTGAGTGACAAAGGGCAGCTCGGGGCGGGGAGTTCGGGTCAGCACCCTTTTAACTTCTATGCCGGTGGGAAAGTCCCGTGTGATCTCATATGCGCCGCTTCCTACGAAGCCGTAGCCCAGTATAGCTGCCTTCATGGATTAAATCCTCCTCGTGTCTTTATTTTGGGGACAGATGTATTTAAAACAAAAACAATTAAGTATTTTTATACCATACTTCCTGCATGAATGCAATAGAATTATAGAATATATACAGAATAATTTTGCGGTTGCCAAACAAAAAAGATGGCGGCGGGGCAAACTTTGTATGAAAAACAGACAAAAAGCCGAGTTTTTTCTGCGCTTTCTGGTATAATAAAAACATAATGAGTTCTGTGATAAAAAATATGGAACAGAGAGGAAAAATAAACTATGTACGGCTATTACGGCTATGGATACGGTTCATACGATATACTGCTTTTCGGCGTGATACTGGTAATGATACTGGGCTTCTGGGCCCAGGGAAGGGTGCAGAAGATATACCACCAGTATTCTTCCGTAAGGGCATCCTCAGGCATACCCGCCGCAGAGATGGCCTCCCGCATACTCAGGCAGAGCGGCAGCAGTGTGCAGGTCACCCAGATAGCAGGCAGCCTTACCGACAACTACAATCCCCGCACAGGAGTGGTAAGCCTGTCCCAGAGCGTATACGGCTCCTCCAGCATTGCGGCCCTTGCGGTTGCCGCCCATGAGCTGGGCCACGTTATGCAGCACGAGCAGGACTATCTTCCTATAAGAATACGCAACATGGTGCTGCCCGTTGCTTCCATCGGCAGCAGGTCCGCCCCCTATATCACCATACTTGGCGTGCTGATGGGCTCATATAACCTTGCCATGGTGGGAGTATATCTGTTCCTCGCCATGCTGATATTCCAGGTGGTAACTCTGCCTGTGGAGCTTAATGCCTCCAGCCGCGCCCTTGTTATGCTGCAGAACGGCGGCTATATTTCCGGCGATGAACGCTATTCCGCCCGGAAGGTGCTCAACGCCGCGGCGGCAACCTACGTTGTGGCTGCCCTGTCCACCCTTGTGTCCTTCCTGAGGCTGTTTATGATGGCGAAGAATACCAGAAGAAGGTAAAAACAGCATATAACAAAAATATCAAGGGCCGCCCATTGGGCGGCCCTGAGTTTTATGTGTATTATGGAGCGAAGGGGTCCACTGTCAGAACGCCATCTTCTATTTTGTATTCGCCGAATTTTTGCCGGAGATGGTCGAATGTGGTGACGTCATTGGAGGAGGCGCCGCTCATAAGATAATCATGCTCCTCCTGCGTCAGCGGAAGCACCCAGACGGCATTCTCCGCCTCAACAAAAATAGTAGCGGCAGTGATGGAATAAGAACCGTCGGAGGATGCAGGGCTAAAGGAAAGTTCAACTCCGGGACGCTGGAGAACCTTGAAATCCTCCGCCTCGGAAGCTTCCATGGCCGGCTCCTCCTTGGCGCATCCCGCCATAAAGCACAGCACAGCTGCCATGAGAAGGCATATTATCAATGTTTTTGATTTTGGCATGCAGCGGCTCCTTCCTTGTGTATTATGAATACATTATATAATGAAGGGATGCATCATGTGTGAATAATAAGTAAATATGTAATAAAAAACCGCCGAAGCATATCGGCGGGTTTTGCATGTGAGCTATTGCGCTCCCTTGATGCGCTTTTTCAGATCCTTCAGCACAAGGGCGATCTTGGCATCAAAGCGAAGATCGTCTTCTATCTTGTTGCAGGCGGAGATAACGGTGGAATAATCCCTGTTGAAAGCCTGACCTATGGCCTTGAGGGACAGGTCTGTCATTTCCCGGCCAAGGTACATTGCTATCTGGCGGGGGTAGGTGATATCCGCAGTGCGGCGGGGGGACATGAGATTTTCCACGGTGATGCCGTAAAAGTCCGCAACCACCTGCTGAATAAGCTCGATGGTCACCTGACGCTCCTGACTGTCCACAATGTCCTTGAGGGCGGCTTCCGCCATCTTAAGGTCCACGGGGGTATTGGTAAGGCGGGAGAAGGCAACTACTCTTGTGAAGGCGCCCTCCAGCTGACGGATATTGGCGTTTACCTTGGAGGCGATAAGGGCCAGCACCTTTTCATCCACAACTATGCTTTCCTGTGCGGCCTTCTTCTGGAGAATGGCAATGCGGGTTTCATAATCGGGAGACTGAATGTCGGTTATAAGGCCTCCTTCAAAGCGGCTGCGGAGCCTGTCCTCCAGGGCGGGGATCTCCTTGGGGGGCTTATCCGAGGTGATAACTATCTGCTTGCCGCTGGTATGGAGGGTGTTGAAGGTATTGAAAAACTCCTCCTGAGTGGTGTTTTTGCCGGCGATAAACTGCACGTCGTCTATCATAAGAACGTCCACGTTGCGGTATTTATTGCGGAACTGATTGTTTGAGTTGTCCTTTATGGATTCGATCAGCTCGTTTGTAAAGGTTTCGCTGGTAACGTAGGTTATGCGGTAGGTGGGGTGGGCGGCCTTGATGTGGTTGCCTATGGCGTGCATAAGGTGGGTTTTGCCCAGGCCAACGTCGCCGTATATGAACAGGGGATTGTAGGCGGTGGCGGGATTGTCTGCAACGGCTTTTGCGGCCGCATGGGCAAGGTTGTTGTTGCCGCCGATAACAAAGCTGTCAAAGGTGAATTTGGGATTCAGCAGGGTATCCTCCCGGCGGGATTCCTCCTCCTTGAGACGCAGATACTTTTCCCGCTCATCTGCGGGCACAAAGACGATGCGGTATGCTGCGCCGGAGGTATCTGCAATGGCAGAGGTGACGGGGGCAGTATACAGATTGCGCAGGGTATCCAGCGCCATATCGCCGCTGTATGTGAAAACCAGAGCGTCGTTGAGCACGCACAGCGGCTCAAGACCCTCTATCCACAGCTGATAGCTCATGGCGGTCATGCTCTTTTTTATTATTGGCTGGGCGTTTTCCCAGAGCTGATTAAGATCCGTATGCTGGTTCATGTTACTAACCCCTTGTTGAAAAAGTTATCAACATTGTTGATAATTTTGTTGAATACAACAAAAAGCCGCAGAGGGCTTTTGTAAAGACACAGTGTATTTATATATGTAGGAAACCGGAAAAGACATCCCGCTTCAATCGCAACACATAAATCATAACAAATTTGCCATGGGCAGGCAATAGCCGGAGGGCGTCTATTTTTCTTCCTTTGTGATTTTGCCTGTGACAGGTACACAATATGTAGTGTTGCCGGGGAAAAGAATTTTTTATAGCTAAAAAGGTATGAAAATCAGCTTATTTTCCTTGACATTGACCTGTGATTTCTTATATAATCTAGAACTGACGGTTTGCGTAAATGGCCGAGTGCCCCGGCGCACCGGCTTAAAATATCAATTGATTGGAAAGAGGTGCAAGAAATGCTTCAGACTTACCAGCCCAAGAAAAGGCAGCGCAAGAAGGTTCACGGTTTCCGTGCCCGCATGGCCACCAAGAACGGCCGCAACGTTCTGGCCCGCAGAAGGCTCAAGGGAAGAAAAAGGTTGTCCGCATAATAAATATGGCTTTGACTTAGGTCACGGCAAGCCGAGCGCGAGCTTTGAGCTTGCCGTAAGTTTTTAAAGGACGATTTTTTTCGGCAGAATGTTTCTGCATTCCCGGTCTTACGACCAAAAAGAGCAGCAATGCTCCCAAACACTCGCAAAGGAAAACCATCAAAGGTGAAACGCTGTTATTCCCTCAAGCGGAACAAAACCTTCCGCTATGTATACCGCAGGGGCAAATCCGTGCCCTCCCGCATGCTGGTGATGATTTACAACAAATCCAAAACCGGCATGGTGAAGGTGGGATTTTCAGTCAGCAAAAAAATCGGCAACAGCGTTACCAGAAACCGCGTGAAGCGCAGGCTCAGGGAAGCCTTCCGTCCCTTGATACCCGAGATTATGCCGGGTTATGATATTATCTTCATTGCGCGGGATGCGGTTGTGGAGGCGGAATTTGACGCCATCGGCCGCAGCATGTACGGCATGCTGCGCAAAGCCACCCTACTGAAAAAGCAGAATGAGCAGGATTAGCGATTTTTTTAAAGGCGTAATCGTGGAATTGATAGTGGGATATCAGAAATATATATCCCCGCGCTTCCCCGGATGCTGCCGCTATACGCCCACCTGATCCTGTTATGGCCTGGAGGCTGTCCGGGTACATGGCCCCTTCAGGGGCACTATGCTGGCGCTGTGGCGCATATGCCGCTGCAATCCCTTTTCAAAGGGCGGCTATGATCCCGTTCCCCCAAAGAAGGAAAAACGGGATTAGTTCCTTACAGAGCGATCCCCCCGATGCGCATTATCGGGGCTGCCCCGCTCAAACTACGATCACACAAATAACGAAAGCGAGGATTATCCATGCAGGGTGATTTCTTTTTGACTACTTGGTTCCTTCAGGGCATGAAGTGGATATACGGAAACGTTAACAGCGTATTCCTCACCATCCTCATCTGCACCCTGATTCTCCGCTGCTTTACCATCTTCTCCGATATCAAGACCCGCAAGTCCAGCGCTGCCATGGCCGCCATTCAGCCCGAGCTGCAGAAGCTGCAGAAAAAGTACGGCAATGACCCTCAGAAGCTTCAGATGGCCCAGAGCAAGCTCATGAAGGAGCGGGGCGTGAGCATGTTCGGCAGCTGCCTGCCCATGCTTATCACCATGCCTCTGTTCTTCTGCTTCATAGCCGCATTCCGTTTCTGGGGCTACGAAGAGACCATCCGTCTGCTGGTATCCGAAAACGCAGAGGAGATACTCCTTTCCTACAAGTTCCTGTGGGTAAACAATATCTGGCAGGCCGATAACGGCTTTATGCCCGTAATTCAGGAAGGCTCCAAGTTCCTGGCTCAGGCCAGCCAGCTTGACAGGCTGCTGTATCTGCAGAACAACCCCGGCGTATGGGAAAAGCTGGTGGAGGTTGGCATTGCCGTTCAGGAAAACGGCGCATACCACTTCCTCAATACCGAGGCTGCCATCAACGCTTACAATACCGCCATGGAGCCCCTCAATGCAGTATATGCGGGCTATAACAACGGCTGGTTCATTCTGCCCCTGCTGGCAGGCGCAACCCAGTTTGTAGCCGCCAAGATCACCCAGATGGGTCAGCCTGCACAGGACCCCAATGCCCCCGGCGCAAACATGGGCAAGACCATGCTGTGGATGATGCCCATCATGTCCGTATGGTTCTGCCTCACATATAACGCAGCTTTTGCCATTTACTGGATCCTTACCAGTATCTTCATGGTGATCGTAAACCTTGTGCTGAATAAGAAGTTCCCCAGAACTCCCGTTCAGCAGGAAGGAGTCGATAAGTAATGGCAAGAACCATAGACGCAACCGGTCGCTCCATTGATGAGGCCATCTTCAACGGCCTTAAGGAACTGGAAATTTCCATCGACGAAGTTGAAATAGACATTATCCAGCAGGAAAGCAAGGGAATACTTGGCATCGGCGCAAAGCCCGCCATAGTTCGCCTGACCGAGAGAGAGCCCGAGGATGTTACCGTTCCCGAGTATCTCAATCCCGAAAATCAGCGCCGTGAGCGCAGCGACCGCCGTGAAAAGCGGGATCGCCGCGACAAGCGTGACCGCCGCGAGCGCACCGAAAGCGCTGAGGGCGAGGAAAACGCCGAAGCTGCTGCCGAAACCGAAGCAGGCGAAGAGCGCCGCCGCGAGCGCGGTGACCGCCGTGACCGCCGCCGCAGGGGTGACCGGGAGCGCAATGACCGCCGCGAGGCCAAAGAGCCTCCCGAGGGCTTTACCGAGGAAGCCGCCGAGGGCGTACCTGCCGCAGAGTTCCTCAAGGGACTGCTTCAGCATATGAAGGTTGAAGGCACCGTACTTGCCAAGGCAGAGGATGAAGGCGTACGCCTGTACATCGACAAGTCTACCATGGGCATGCTGATCGGCCACAGGGGCGAGACCCTTGACGCAATGCAGTACCTTACCAGCCTTGCAGTAAACCGCAACCGCAAGCAGGAGGGCTATACCCGTGTTTCCATCGATACCGAAGGCTATCGTGAAAAGCGCGAGGAGACCCTTGCCCGCCTTGCCCGCAAGATCGCAGGTCAGGTAAAGGCCACCGGCCGTTCCCGTACTCTGGAGCCTATGAATCCCTACGAGCGCCGCGTACTCCATGCCACCCTTCAGAATCATCCCTACGTTGCCACCCGCAGCGAAGGCGAAGAGCCCAACCGCCGGGTAGTGATCTACCTGAAGGATAAGGCCGAATAACAAAGCTAAATATCAAAAGCCGCACTTGATTGTGCGGCTTTTTGTATGATTTATCCAAACCCACCCGCTGCGCCCTTTTCCCGATAAATCGAGCAGGCTTGTTCAGCAGAAAGGTGAAATACTATCGAAAGGGTGATGGGGGGGAGCGATGAGCAACAACACAGCGGCGCCCCATGGGACGCCGCTGTGTTTGCTTTTATGTTTTACTTTGTCTTTTTCCTGAATATCTTTGTGCGGAACAGTATCAGGCACATTGCTGCCAGCAGCGCTATCAATGCACCCATGGTTATCCATGTCCAGCTGGCAGAGCGGGGAGCTACGCCGAGCAGCAGCAGCATGGGGAAGCCGAATACGATTGCCCACAGCTGCTGATAGACAAGGTTATTGGCGGCGGGGGTTTCAAAGAAGGGGTCAACCTCCCTGAGCAGGATAACGCCTGTACTTGCGGTGCCTGTGAGGGTACCGTAGAGGGCGAGGAAGGTCTCATCCCGATAGCCGGGGAACAAAGAGGCGGAAACCTTATCCACGAAGAGATAGGTGGCAATGGCGCCAAAGAGGGATACCAGTATGAGAGGAATGACGAACTCCCTGTGGCTGAAGGCGGAAAGGTCGATGGCTGCGATGGAGGCGGTGACCATTATGTCAAACATTACGCCCGCAATACGGGAAAGCATGAAGTCGTTGCAGTATTCCCGGTGCATCCAGCCCTGAGCCCTCCAGAAACGGAATATGGCTTTAATGATTATGGCGCAGAGGGTGCCGATGAGGAAGTTGAAGCCCCAGATAAGGGGTTTAACAGTGCCGACAAAGAAGCCGCCCAGAGCGTCAAGGCCCAA
>JAZUMK010000052.1:0-4253 GCA_045603585.1 Clostridia bacterium | reverse complement strand
TGGCAGGGTGAAACAGCCTGATGAAGCCCACTGCAAAATGCAGGGCCAGAAGCGCCACAGCGGCGCAGAAGGCTATCTTCCAGAAACCTCTCCATTCCTTACCCATGGCGGTGCCTCCTTAAAATTTTTTGCAGCTTACAGCTCCTTTATCTCCAGCTTGCCGAATTCGCCCTTGGCGATCATTTCTTCCACCTCTGCCGCCATGGGCACGGAATCCGATGCGCCGGGGCGGGTCACGCAAATGGCTGCGGCGGTGGTGGCCAGCTCAAGGCATTTTTCTATGGGCAGGCCGCTGAGACAGCCCCGGAGGAAATAGCCGTTGAAGGTATCTCCTGCGGCGGTGGTATCCACCGCGCAGACGTGATGGGCGGAGCAGGATACTGTGCGGCCGCCGCAGCGGCATATTGAGCCGCGGTGGCCAAGGGTCAGCAGTATGTTCAGCTCCGGCCAGCGCTTTGTGAGGGCGGGGATGATATCCTCATCCGCCTCTGCGCCGGAAAGGGCGCGGCCCTCCACCTCGTTTACCATAAGCCAGCTGAGGCGGTGGATGGGGTAGGAGAGCACCTTTTCATCCATCGGGGCGGCGTTGAGGGCGACAGGTATGCCGCGGGCTGCTGCCTTTTCGATTATATAGTCGGTAAGGTTCAGCTCATTTTGCAGCAGAAGCATTGTGTTGGAGTCAAAGCAGTCCAATACGCTGTCGATGTATTGCTCCGTAAGGGCCTGATTTGTGCCGCCGTAAAGGAGAATGCAGTTGTTTCCGCTGTCTGCAACCTGAATTATTGCATGGCCGCTTTTGCCGGCGGCGGGTTTGATGTGTGCCACGTTCACGCCGTTTTCCGTAAGCTTATCCAGCAGCATTTGCCCGTCTTCTCCCAGAAGGCAGGCGTGGTATACGGTGTTGCCGGCCCTTGCCATGGCGATGGACTGATTAAGACCCTTGCCGCCGCAGAACAGATTCAGATCCTTAGACAGCTTGGTTTCTCCCGCAGAGACGAAGGTATCCACACGGTATACATAATCTATATTGAGAGAGCCGAAATTCAGTATGTTCATCCGCTTATCCCCCGTATTTTGCCATCAGGGAAAGGAAACGCTCTGAAAAGGCATCCCTGTTTACATCCAGCACCACCAGGGTGTTCTTAAAGTCAAACTGATAATCGCTGTAAAGGTCGGTGACGGTCTTGCCGGCGGTGTATCTGCCCTTGGTTTCCACACGAACGCCTGCAAGCTCGGCGGTGAACAGCTCAGGCTCCACGCAGTACAGTATGGGGCATACGTCATGGAGGGGAACACCTTCAAAGCCGAAGGTACGCACAAAGGCAAGGCTGCACTGGAGGGCGCGGCTGAGGAACCTGCCCTGAGGGCCATATTCCGCCATTTTGTCTATTTCCTCAGGCATTACCATTGCCTTGAGGGTAACGTCAAGGCCGCACATTACCACAGGTATGCCGGAGGCAAAAAGCATATCCGCAGCTTCCGGGTCAACGTAAATATTGAACTCTGCGGCGGGGGTGGTGTTGCCCATGGTGGCGGAGCCGCCCATGATGACCGCCTTCTTTATAAGGCGGGGCAGATCGCCGTACTTTGCCAATGCAAGGCCGATGTTGGTGAGGGGGCCAACGGCAACTAAAATAAGCTCGCCTTCCGCTTCAACGGCTGCATCATACAGGGCATCCCATGCGGTCTTTTTCTGCTCAGGGGCTGCGGAGGCGCGTATATTCGCGCCGCCAAGGCCGTTTTCCCCGTGAACGTAGGCGGCGGTGACAGGCTCCCGTCGAAGAGGCCTGTCTGCCCCCTTGTATACCGGAATATCATCCCGGCCGCCAAGGGCGATAAGGTCCCTTGCATTGGGGTAGGTTTTGTCCAGCAGAACGTTGCCGGAAACGGCGCTTACGCCCTTGATGTCAAGCTGCTCAAGCTGCAGGGCGGCAAGTATTGCGGCGGCGTCATCCACGCCGGGGTCACAGTCTATCCAAAGGGGTATCTTTTTCATTATGCTTCCTCCCCGTATGTCCTTACGGAGTCTATGATAAGCTCCACAAAGGCTTCTCTGTCTATGCCAAGGATAACTCTTGCGTTGGGATCCCTGCCGGTGACGCCCATAATGTCGCCCACGGTGGTGCCCTTGCAGAATTCGCCGTAGGTTTCAATGTCCACATGCATATCCATGAACTGCATTATCTCAGGCTTGATAAGGGCGGCAACCGCAACCGCATCATGGACGGGCGCGCCGGTATAGCCCTTGTTTTTGTGGAATATGTAGAAGAATTCCAGCCATTCCGCAACCACCTCCGCAACCTTGCCGCCAACTGCCTTTACCCTTGCAAAGTCCTCGGGGAAGACCAGCGCCTTCTCGGTTACGTCTAACCCTGCCATGGTGATGGGCAGACCGGAGCTGAATACTATATCCGCCGCCTCAGGGTCAACCAGTATGTTGAACTCCGCGGCAGGGGTCCAGTTGCCGTAGGCTATGCCGCCGCCCATCATGTAAATGTGGGCGATTTTGTCCTTCAGCTCGGGATGGGTCATCAGCAGCGATGCGATGGTGGTAAGGGGGCCGGTGGGGATAAGGGTTATCTTTTCGTCGCTTTCACGGAGTATGCGTGCCATAAGCTCCACTGCGCTTATATCCTGCACGTCCATCCTGGGCTCGGGCAGCACCGGGCCGTCCAGGCCGGTCTGGCCGTGAACATTTGGCGCAACCATGGGGTCAGTGAAAAGGGGGCGGGGCCTGCCCATGGCAATGGGAGCATCAAGGCCGATAAGGGTGCAGATGCGCCTTGCGTTGTAGGTGGTCTTCTCAAGGGTCTGGTTGCCGCATACGGTAGTGACCGCGCGGATGTCAAGCAGGGGGCTGGCGTTTGCCACCACCCAGGCTATTGCGTCGTCATGGCCGGGATCGCCGTCCAGTATTACGGGTATCTTTTTGAAATTTTCCATATTCGTTCTGCCTTTTTTCAAATTTTGATGAAATGGGAAATGATGAAATTACTTATATATAAATTATAATGCGGAAAACAGGGGCAGTCAACAAAGGGGAGTTATGCAGGCCAATTTCCCCGGCTCACTTGCAATAACAAATTTTTGAAAGGGATTTAACAAAATGAAGAAGATTTTTGCAATCGCTCTGGCTGTAGTTATGGTTCTCTCCATGGCTTCCGCCTTTGCTCTCTCCCAGTGCGCCACTTGGGGCACCGATTGGTCCTGCGTTGCTGACGACGTATGGTGCGGCAAGGGTAAGGTAGAAGTAGTTCCTTACGTAAAGGTTAACACCTCCTGCGGTATCGAGTATCAGGTATCTGACTGCGCTACCGCTATCAAGACCGAGAAGGTTTACTTCGCTATCAAGCTGACCGTTGACGCTTATCCCGATCCCGCTTGGTGGGAAGAAGCTGTTCTCGATATGGAGACCACCGGTCTGACCACCGCTTGGGCTTACAGCGAGACTGCTCCTGCTGTAGATTTCTCCAACTTCGTAAACCTCAACGCTGATGGTATGATGACTGGTGACTTCCTCGGCATCGATTACGACGCTGACGAAGAGAAGGTATACTACCTGAACCTCACCCGTGGCGGCTTCATCGAGGCTGAAGATGCTAAGTTTGATGCAGCTACCAACGTAGTATTCGAGAAGACCGTTGATATGTACGATGTATGCAATGCTGACGAAGTAGAAGTTTGCGCTGAGCTGACCTCCTACTACAACGGCTACGTATACGATGCATTCAAGCCCTACAACGAGGCTGGTGACTACAACTTCTACTTCTGCAACGGCGTTGATGCACAGCCCGCTTTCAATGCTAAGGGCGAAATGTCCGGTCAGTTTGGCGTATGGACCGCTGAAGACGGCGACGTAATGTTCACCGTTGAAAATGGTGCTATCGTAAAGGCTGAGTGGGATGACGCTGACTTCTACAACGAAGTAATGGCTGCTTTCGGTCTGACCAACTGCGGTACCGCTGCTTGCATCACCAAGAAGAATATCGAAGCTAACTTCGGTTGGGACTTCGAGCAGGAAGACTGCTTCGCATGGTCCGACAAGGGTGCTTCCGTAGTTGACACTGACTGCGTAGTAGCTATCCCCAAGACCGGCGACGCTTCCGTTCTCGCTTGGCTGTTCTAATTAAAACTAACGACTAAACCGTTGCTTTGCCCAAGCCCCGCTTGGGCAAAGCATATGTAATTCCACATGGGCTTAGCACAAAAGAAACCTCCCTGTATGGGGAGGTTTTTTGTGTTGGGGGCGCCCT
>JAZUMK010000051.1:0-63609 GCA_045603585.1 Clostridia bacterium | reverse complement strand
CCATCAGGGTGTGGGCGGCGGTGCCCCGGCCGGTGGGGCGCAGGGCGGCCCTGTCCCGCATAAAGGCGGGATATTCTGCGATCTCCTGATAATTGCCCGCAAGATCCGATACGCTCACCTTTGAGGGCAAGCTGGTTTCCGCTTGATAGGGATACCGCCATGCAAAGCGGCCTGCAAATACGCCGGGACCCTTTTGGATGGCCTGCTCCCTGAAGGCTTTGTATTGCTCATAGGGCAGTGAGGAGCCTATGCCCTCGGTATTCACCCCGTCGTGAAGGTAAATTGACAGCTCCGGCGTGCCGGGGAGGTCTGCCATGCCCAGCGCCTGCCGCAGGGGGTTTTCCCCGGGGGAAAGGAGGGCGGTTGGCAGTATCCAGTCGCTGTAGCACTTTGCGGCGGATATGGCTGAGGGGGTTATGGCCTCGGGGAACTTTGCCATGTCATCCATATCCCTGAGGGAGGCTATCATGATGAGCCTGTCCGAAGCGCGGGTGAGGGCAACGTACAGTACCCGCATCTGCTCCGCCACCTGATACCGCCACAGGCGGGCGGTAACGGCGGAGTGCATAAGGTTTGAGGTTTTAAGGTTGCCCCTTATGGGCTTTATGCCAAGACCGATATCCCGATCCATGGCAAAGGCGGCGGTTTTGTCCGCGGTATTGAAATTCTTTGAAAGGCCCGCCAGAAATACCACGGGGAATTCCAATCCCTTGCTTTTGTGTATGCTCAAAATGCGCACGACGTTTGCGGAGGCAATGCGGGCGGCGCCCATTTTGCCGCTGCTCTTTGCCCTGTCCATAAAGCGGATGAAGCCGCCGATGCCCTGACCCCGCCGTGAATATGCGGCGGCGTTTTCCAGCAGCGCTTCAAGGTTTGCCCGCCTTGAGGGGCCGCCGGGCAGCGCGCTTACATAATCCTCAAAGCCTGTGCTGTCCATAAGCTCCGCCATAAAGTCTCCAAGGTCGTAAAGGGGAGCATCGGCGCGCCATTTGTTCAGCCGGGCAAGGAACATCCTCGCCTTTACCCCAAGGAGGGTATCCGCCTTTGCGGCGGCGGCAAGGGAGCCGTAGAAGCTGTCCGCAGGATTGTCTGCGCGGAGCAGTATCAGCTCCTCGGTATCAAAGCCGCCGATGGGGCTTCTAAGAACGCTTATCAGGGGGATATCCTGCAATGGGTTGTCTATTATGCGCAGCAGGTTGAGGAACACCTGCACCTCGATGGCTTCAAAGTAGCCGCCGCTCATTTCCGCATAGGCTGGCACGCCCTCCCGGGAAAGGGTACGTACCCACACCTCGGCTATCTTTGCGGGGGCGCTGTGGAGTATCACTATATCGCTGTAACGGTAATTGCGCTCGGTTCCGTCACGGTCGGTGAAGGTGCTGCTGACCAGCTCCCTTATGCGGCCTGCGGCAAACAGCGCCTCCGCTTCCTCCGCCGCCAGCAGCTCCAGCTCCTCCTCCGCCTCGTCCTCAAGGTATTCGGGAGTAAGCGCCCGGGGCAGAATATGCAGCTCTGTGCCGCCCCTTTCCTCGCGGCCTGCAGTAAGCCTTGCGGAGCCATCGTAATCCACTCCCCCTGTTTCCCTTGTCATTATGCGGCCAAAGAGGGAATTTACATAGTCTATCACGGCGGTGGAGCTTCTGAAGTTTCGGCTCAGCTGCAGCGCGCCGCCCCTATGGGTAAATTGGTCAAACTTATCCGTAAACAGCCTTGGCTCCGCCATGCGGAAGCGGTATATGCTCTGCTTTACATCGCCAACGTAAAACTGATTGTCCTCCCTTGAAATGGCGGCGAATATCTCATTCTGAACAGGGTTGCAGTCCTGATATTCATCCACGAAAACATACTCAAACCTGTCCCGGTATTCCTTTGCAACGGCGGGGTCCCGGAGCAGGGTCAGCGCCATATGCTCCATATCGCCGTAATCTATGAGCCCCTCCGCCCGCTTTTTATCGGCGTAAAGGGCAAAGTATTTTTCCATAAAGGCCAGCATGGCCATGGTGAGGGGGCGCAGCTCCTTAAGCCTTTGGGCATGCTCCGAAAGGGGCTTTGCAAAGTCGTTTTCCCGCTGAGCTTTTATCACCTTCTTGAGGGCATCCCTTGCGGCCTTTACCCGCTCCTTCAGCTCCTCATCCACTTCCTTTATGGTAAGGGTTTTGAACTCTATTGCGTTAAGGCATACCGCATAGCCTGTGTAGGTGGTTTGGCTCAAAACCTGCTCCGCCCCCACAAGCTCTGCGTCCAGTATGTCCGTCTTTCGCTTTTTGATGTCTATCTGAGGATTTTCAAGGTAGAAAGCATCCAGCCTTGCGCGCCATATTTTCAGCTCCTCATAACAGCGGCGCACCTGTGCCTTTGCCTTATTGAGATATTCCTCCATCATGGGGGTGCTGTCCAGATCCTGATCCGCAAAGGACATCTCCGCCGCCTGCTTCAGCCATTCCAGCGGGTCGGGCTGGGCGGAAAGAAAATCATACAGCCTGTATGCGGCATCGCTGAAGCCCTTCTCTCCGTCAAAGGCGTTCATCAGCCTGTCAAAATCCTCATCCCCAAGGCTTTCCTCTATAAGCTCCTCCATGGCTTCCGCCATAAGCGCCTGAGCCTCCGGCTCGCTGGCGGCGGCAAAGGCGGGGTCAAGGCCAACCCCCTGAAAATGCCTGCGCAGCACCCTCGTGCAGAAGCCGTCTATGGTGGAAATATCCGCCCGGCCTATATCTGCCGCGGCGGCCATCAATCGGGGGTCCTCCCCCTCTGCCCGGGCCATTTCCCTCAATTTATCGCCGATGCGCTTTTTCATCTCTGCGGCGGCGGCGCGGGTAAAGGTGACCACCAGGAATCTGTCTATATCCGTACCCTCCGCAATAAGCCTTGCGATGCGCTCTGTAAGTACGGCGGTTTTGCCGCTGCCTGCAGCGGCGGAGACTATGGCGGAGCCTTTTGCCTGTATGGCGTTTAATTGTTCATCAGTCCAGCCCATCCGGCTCCTCCTTTCCCACCTCGTCAAAAAAAGCATCCCTGTCAAACTTCTTCAGATGACGGTATCTGCAATCCGCAAGCTTGGTATCAAAGCCGCATATGCTCCTGCTTTCGCACCATTGGCACATATCGGAGCTTCCCGTCTTTGCGGGGGATACGTCTGCAATGCCCTGATAGATATTGCTGAGGGTCTCTGCGGATTTCTCCTTTGCATAGCTCATTACCCGCATAAGTGAGGGGCGGTCTATGGTTTTCTTGGTGTTTTTCGTGGGTATTATCTGATAGTCCGGATGATTGCCCTTTGTGGCATCCTCCGCCTCATCAAGGGTAAGGCCGTTGAGGCGGAATGCGTCCATTATGGCCTTTTCCTCCGCCTCCTCGTTTTCAATTACCGGATCCTGAACATGCATATAATACATGCCGGCAGGGCGGGAGCTTTTCTCCGCCTCTGCTATTGCCGCGGCATAAAGTGGCAGCTGCAGCTTGAGGCCGTGATAAAGGGAGGTAAAGTCAAAGCCTGCGGAGCCTGTTTTGTAGTCAACTATTCTGTAATACTTTTCCCCTTCTATTTCGCAGCCGTCCACCCTGTCTATCCTGCCGCCGATAAGGAATTTTTCCCCTGTATCAAGCTCTATCTTAAGGGGGGGCAGGCCGCCGGGGCCAAACTGCACCTCTGTCCTTTCGGGCAGGAATTCCCCTGCCTTTGCCTGCCGCACTATGGCCTTGGCGGTGGCCTTGACATGGCGCACAAGCCGTGCCATTATGGCGGAATTTCGCTTTGAGCTCATAAGCACGCCGCCGTTATGCCCCGCAATAAGGGAGGGCATTAGCTCATCCACTATTTTTTCGCAGGCCTCGTCATCAAGGGCGCGGATATCCTCAGCCATTGCCCGCTTTACAAATTCCTCCAGCGCCTCGTGGCAGAAGCTGCCCTCATCCACACGGTTTTCCTTATATTCCTTGCGCTCCCGGGCCTTAAGGCCGTTCAATACAAAATGGCGGAAGGGGCAGGCGTTGAACCGCTCCAGCCTTGTGGCGGAGCCTGTGATATGATCGCCGTACAGCCTTACCGACAGCTCGTGGCCGAAGGGCTCCGGCGATGCCTTGTGATACAATGCCCCCTCGATGCGCTTCAATCCTTCATGGTGCTGCGCCTTTGATGCATACCACGCAAGCAGCTCCCCCATGTATTCGGGGGCGGGGCACATATCCCCCATTGTCCTCAGGCCTGCCGCCAGCGCACCCATGCCGCTCATGGGGCTTTCGGGTGGGGCAGGGTCAATGCTGTTTTCCAATGTGAGCCCCGGAAACATATCCAGCATTTTATCCAGCAGCGCGGCGGGCAATGCCCCCTCTGTGCCTGCGCTTAAGGCGCAGGAAATATACAGCCGCTCGGTTGGCTTTGCAATGGCGCAGTATACGTCCATCAGCGCAACATTGGCCCTGTCGCGGCTGGAATTCCAGCGGTTTATGCCAAGCTCACTCAGCCTGTCCAGCTCCTCATCGGATATAAGGGCATCATCCCGGAAATACTGGGGGAAGCAGCCTTCGTTTGCCCCCAGTATAAACAGCGCCTTTATCTCCCTTGCCCTTGTGCCGCCAACGCTGCCTATCAGCACCTGATCCGCCGTTGCAGGTATGGCGTTCACCTCGTATGCGTCCAGTCCCTCCCGGAATACCGCCGCAAACCTTGAAACCGACAGACTGCCCTCCCCCATTATGGCGTGAAGCTGGTCCAGAACCGTCAGTATCAGCCGGTAAACCTGTGCGTTTTCCTCCGCCTGCTCATGCCGTCCCTCAAGGCGCAGGTTTTGAGCCAGCTCCGCCGTACGGCTGTGGAGCTGCATCTCCTCCATGTATGCAAATACAGCCTCCGCCTTATCTCTGGCGGACGCTCCGTTTATAAGGGCTTTTTTCAGCTTTGCAATGGGCTCTGCCACCGCCTTGCGCACCTGCTCGGCGGCTTCCTCCTCAAAGGGCTTTATAAAGCCGTTGTATCTTACGCCCTTTGCAAGGCAGTAGTTTTCGAATATGTCTCCCTCCTGGGGAGTTACTCCCGCCAGCCCTGTGCGGATAAGCTCTGTCAGTACATTCAGGGTATAGCCCCGCTCGGCACATCTCAATGCGCAAAGCAGCAGCCTTGCCCCCGGATATGCGGAAAGCTTCCTTGCCCCATCCGAAAAGCAGGGTATCCCCCGCAATGTGAATTCCCTGATAAGCCGGGGTATATATGCGCTGTCTGTGGCCACCACCGCCATGTCACGATAGCGCATGCCCTCCCTTGCGGCGGCAAGCACCTGCTCCGCCGTCCAGCGGCATTCCTCACCAACGCCCCGCCCCGCGTAAAGGCGGATGCCTGTGGGCTCCCCTTCAAATTTTTTATAGGGATAGGCAAAGGCCTCTTTTTCAAGATGGGTAAGGGCAGGGGCGGCGCTCCTCTGCTGCTTCCCCTCGGGAAGCCGCACCACATCTATCTGGCAGCCCCTTTCCGCTGCGCCTGCGTACAGCCTTGCATATGCCTTTCTTTCAAGGGCAAATACCCCCTCGTCACGGCCATCATCCACCATGCAGCTGATGGTCATGCCGGGAGCGATATCCATCATGGTTTCCATTATGCCGTAAAGCTGGGCGGTCAGCAGCAGAAAGCCATCGATTATCACATAGCTGTCCTTTATAAAGGAATCCGGCAATGCGGCTTTCAGGGCAGCGTATATATCCTCGGTGTCCATATATCTGCCGCTCAGGTATTTTTCTGTTTCCTCATACAGCAGCGCAAGCTCGCTGAGCTTCCCTTTAAGATGGGCACCTTCTTTCAGCTGCTGTGCGGCGGCGGTCAGCTGCTCAGGCGCAACCTCAAACCGCTTGCACATGGTAAAAAGCTCATCGCAGGAGGCGGCAAAGCCGGGGCTGTCCTGCACTCTGGAAAACACGCCGAGATTTTTGCCCTGCTCGGTTATCACCTTGCGGACTGCCATCCTGCGGCCCTGACGGGACAAAAAGCCGTGGACCCCTCCCTTTAATACCCTTTGTGCAAGGGTGGTAAAAGAATAGACCGACACGTCCATAAGGCCCCCGAATTTCTCCGACAGCAAACGCTCGGTCTCAAATGTAAACTGGTCAGGCACAATGAGGGCGACCCTTGCGCCCTCCCTGAGCTTTTCTTCTATTATGCGGCCCACACGGCGGCTTTTGCCGGACCCTGAGCGGCCCAGAAGAAACGTAACCTTTCCCGCCATATGCTAAAACCTTTCCCTGTGCAAAGGAGTATAAACCATGCGGCTGCCCTCCCTTGTGCTTTCAAAGAGGGTGATGCTCCTTACCTGCATGGATGCATTGGGGCTCAGCTCCTCCAGCTCCGCTGCGCTCAGCTCGTCCAGCTCCACGCTGCGGCCCAGAGTGATGTGGGGAGTAAACTGCTTGCGCTCCCTTGAAAAGCCCCTGTCGCTCAATGCGCTTTCCAATGATTCATACATCAGCCTAAGCTCATCCAGCTCACCCAATACCTTCAATACGGAGGTGCAGCCCCTGCTGCCCTTTTCAAGATTGAAATACTTGCCAAGGTGCAGCTCAAAGGGGCGGATGCCCCGCACCGCCTGCGCCATTGCCTCGGTTGCACCCACAAGATCTGTGCTTTCGCCAATGAAGTGCAGCGTTATGTGAAAATTCTCCTTTGGCACAAAGCGGCCGCCGGAAGACATCTGCTTTACTTCCTTCTGTATCCTCGCCACTTCGTTTTTGAATGATGCGGGCAGCTCTATTGCTATAAACAGGCGCATGTACACCCCTCCGTAAAGTTGCTTTTTGTTTATTATAGCATATTGTCTTCTTTTTCTCTTTCTTTTCACGAGAAAAGAAAGAAGAAAAAGAAGCAAAAAGAGAAAGAAAAGCGAAATGGGAGAGAATTATGCTCCTGACGGAAAACAGGGCGCACTATCCATCTGCGGCGGAAAACCCTGCAGGGGCGATCAGTGATCGCCCGCTGTGGCTGCGATATGCTCTTGGCAGCGGCAGTGCAGCTTACCCCCTCTCAGTCAGCAAACCTGACAGCCCTCCCAAAGGGGAGAGCCAAGGGCGGTATTTATCTATTCCCGCCCGCCACCCTTCAATGTAGCTTTTCCTGACGGAAAAGCGGTATGTACTACCCAAGCCGCAGCGCGATCAGCGGCTTCTTTTTATTTATTTGGATGGCAGCCGCCCCCCGTCGTCGCCGCAGGAAACCACCCACGCTTGCGACAGCACATTCCGCTTTGCCGTAGGCAAAGCTACATTAAAAGGGCGGTGGGTGGGTTTAGATATTTAACCTTTTCACTCTTCACTATTACCTATAACCTCAAAACAAATTCACCCGGGCGATTTTGCCCGGGTGAAATGGGGTTTTGATTTTTATGCGATGGTTATGCAAGTGCGCCTGCGGGGATATAGCCATAGCAGCCGCAGTCATATACCTTGACCCTGAGCCAGCCTGCATTGGCGGTGCCGGAGAGGACGACCACCTTGGTGCCGCTAAGGAGGGTGTGGGTGGCCGCACCGGACTTGCTGGCGGTGCTGTACAGCATTGTGCCGTACTTTACCTTGTAAAGCTCGCCCACCTTAAAGGAAACATTGCCGCAGGAAGTGGTGGGGCAGTTCCAGTTGTAGCCGGAGCAGGAGCCGCAGTAATACTTGTTGTTGGTGCATACGCCGCCGTTGATGAAGCAGCCCTGGCTGTTGCATACCAGCACGCCGCACTGGCTGCAGTAGTTATTGCCGGCGGGCTTGGCGGGCTTTACGGCCGCTGCGGACAGGTAGGACTTGTAGCAGTAGCCAACCACGCCGCGGGCGGTGCGAACCTTGTACCAGTTGCCGGATTTGTCAAGGTAGGTTACCCTTTCGCCCTTTTCCAGCTCATCCACTATTTTGTAATTGGTGCCGGGGCCCTTGCGGACGTTGAGGCCGGTGGTGGCATAGTAGTAACCGCTGACGGTCTCGGTCTTGTCGGTGTTATCGGCGGTGGATTCCTTATACAGCTTCAGATAGCTGGCGCTGGCATATGCCACGGAGCCGTCGGTGGTAAGCAGTTTGTACCAGTTGCCGGATTTGCCGATGCGGGTCACCTGCTGATTCTTTGCAATTGCGCCCACGATGGAATACTTGGTGCCGGGGCCGGAGCGTACATTCAGGTCGGTGGTGGCATAGTAGATATCGCCGCAGTCGGAGCATACCTTCAGCTTGGTTGCGGAAGGAACGCATACCTGATTGTTTGTGCTGCTGCCGGGCCTGGTGCTTGTAAGGTAGGAGGAGGATACATAGCCTATCTCATACTTGCTGTACTGTATCTGGGTCCACTTGCCGATAACCATACCGGTGGCGCTTACCGCCTGACCCTTTTCAAGATAGCCCAGCACCGCATAATTGGTGCCGGGGCCGGAGCGGACGTTTACTTCGGTCTTTGCGTATTTTACTGTGGCGGCGCCCGCCATGGTCATGACACTGAGGGCCATCACAAGGACCAGCATCAAAGCCGCGGCCCTGGAAAGTTTCCTGTTCATGAATAATACCTCCCGGTGGAATAATCCGCGCAGATGTTTTCTGCGCTGACTTTATTATAGCCCCCATTGCATGGAAATAGTAGGCATAATACAAGAAAATTCTGTTAACAATTATTTAAGTTGTGCATGGAAAAATATTCCTGCACAAGATGTAGGTGCAGGCAAATACGCTGAGCAGATGAAATGTATTGCAGGGGCGCTCTTTCTTTCGCCGCCCAATTCAACACCGACCCCTGTAGGGGCGATCAGTGACCGCCCGCCAAGTCCATCGGCTAAACCACACAAACACATTTCACCCGAGCGAAAATGCTCGGGTGATTTTTTATTGACGACAAAGAGGATTATATATTATACTTTCTCCACTTATCCTATGAAGGAGAATACATGAAAAAACACACCGTCATTCTTTATACCGTTACCGCCGTGGCAGCCGTGGGACTTGTGGCCTATCTCTCCCTTTCCGGCAATATCGACACAGACCATCTGCCCCGCTACGGCATCATCATCGGCGGCATACTGCTGGGCCTGCTTCGCAGTGTCCTTTCCGCAAAAAAGCAGACCGCCGAGCGGCATGCCCTGTACAGCCATAACTACGACGAATTCATAGGCAAAGCCTTTTTAGGAGATAAGGCTCTGTCAAGGCGCTTTTACTCAGCCCTTGACGATTATAATGATGAAAGGCCCGCCTCCGCCCTCAAAAAGCTGCAGAGCATACGGCCTAATGTGTTTTCCACCGAGGATATTTATGCCGTGACCGCCTTTGAGGCGCTGTGCCTTGGCGATATGCAGGCATGGGACAAGGCTATCGAGAAATACGCCGAGGCGGTGCAGATACGTCCCAGCAGCATCCTCTATTCCAATATGGGCCATTGCTATCGGCACATGGGCCGCACGGACAAGGCTGCGGACTGCTACCGTCAGGCCGTACAGGCTGACCCTTCCAATCCTCTTCCCCACATAAATCTGGCCTTCCAGTGCATACGCCTTGGGGAACATACCCAAGGAAAGCAGCACGCACAGGCCGCCATCGATATCCAACCCCAGCATCCCAAGGCGCTGAAGGCCATGGCCATATGCTGCTACATGCTGGGAGATGATGAAGCCTTCCGCAGCTTTTACCGCCGCGCCATCGCAAACGGCGTGGCCCCGGAGGAACTCAGTCCCTACTTTATCAATGAACTTGCCGCTCAGCTTGAGGCGGAGCGGGATGACGAGGAGTAATAAAGCTGAATATTTCCGTACGCAAAAAGCCGCTCTATGAGCGGCTTTTCTTGTCTGCGCATTTACCTTATAAAGTTGGTCCTTACCCTCTTTTCCTTTTCGGGGGCGGGGACGGTGTCTTTGCCTGCGCAAATGCACTTGATGAGCCAGGCCATGTTTTCCCCAAGGTAGCGCATCACCTGCATGCCCTCAAGGTCCTGACGGACTTCGTCGGGGGTGTTGCCGTGAACCATTGTCCAATACTGGGAGGTGGCGATGGGCATGGCGGAAACGGAAAAGTATTTATACAGCTGATCCAGCGTTACGGTGGAGCCGGCCCTGCGGCAGGAGGTGACGGCGGCGCCCACCTTGCCCTGCATACGGTTTTTGCCCGCCCAGAACAGCCTGTCAAGGAATGCGGTGGCCTGGCCGGAGGGGGCGGCGTAGTATACCGGGCTGCCCACCACGATGCCGTCGTAGCTGTCAAGGTTATCCAGTATGTAATTCACCTTGTCGTCGTCATGGCGGCATCTGCCGGTTTTGACGCAGGCGTTGCAGCCGTTGCAGCCGGGGATGGCTCCGCTGCCGATGTGAAGCATTTCGGTCTGTATGCCGCGCTTTTCCAGCACGTCCGCAACCTCCTTAAGGCCGGTGTATGTGCAGCCGAATTCATGGGGACTGCCGTTTATCAATAATACCTTGGACATGATGAATACCTCCTGAGATGATTAATAATTATTATTTAAACCTAACCGCCGCGGGGAAGACGGGGGTGGAACTCCATCCGTATCCTATAAACCAACAGTGGGATTTTAATGTAAGTTTCGAAAATGCACCCTGTTTTCCGTAAGGAAAACATGCCTTGAAATGGGTGGTGGGTTGGGTTTAGATAAATAATTCAGGCCAGCACTTTCCCCAACCGCAGGAGAACGGATTGCCACGGCAGATTGCGGCCTGCCTCGCAATGACAGTTGTTTTGATGGTGCAGATGCACCGATGCAGCCGCAGCATAATCAACAGCTTTTTTATTTGCTTGGATGGTAACTGCCCCGTCTTCGCCGCAGGAACCCGCCGAAAATCC
The DNA here is from genome assembly GCA_045603585.1 of Clostridia bacterium. Classification (GTDB taxonomy): domain Bacteria; phylum Bacillota; class Clostridia; order Christensenellales; family CAG-138; genus SFEL01. The sequence continues at coordinate 52,824 of JAZUMK010000051.1, read as the reverse complement.
AAAGCGTGAGCGACGATTTTCTGCGGTGAAGCTTTGCGGAAAAGCGAAGAGTGCTTCCGGGTTACCGGTTATCCATGCAAATGAATGTAAAACAGGGCCGTTGTTCCCACAGCCCACCCTGGCGTATACGTCGGCATCAGCGGTAGTAAAAATGCAAAGTAAATGTGCCCCTGTAAAGGTGCTGAGCATAAAAGTAAGAGGGGATTCGAACCCCGCGCAAGCTCCTTTGCGTCCAACTGTCTGCGGCGTGACTCTGCCGCGGAGGATGCCCGCCCGTATCCGCTACGCCAAAGGCCCTGTTATTTATTGCAGCTCTGTGCTCCAGTTCAGCGCCTGAATACGGTTGTCAAGGGCGCGGAGATTGGCACAAAGGCCATCCGTCTCCCTGCGAAGCTCCGCAACCGGCACTGTGCTGCGGATGACTATCTCGGAGCGGGTGGCGCGGGATGCGGTTGCGCTGGCCTCCATAAGGAAGCTCTGCATAATGCCGGCCTTCTTGGCCAGCATATCCCGCCTTGCAAGGAGGGCAGTAAGGGTTTCGCCCTTATCGGATACCGCCGCGTTGGTGAGGTTTATGCGGCAGATAAGCTCCTCAAGGCGGCCGGTGACCTGCTCAAGCTCTGCAAGCAGAGCCTTGGGGTCCTCGGCGGGGGATTCCCCCTCCTGCACTCTCGCGTTATGGCAAAGGCGGCTTTCCAGCAGGCTCAGCCTTTTCTGCAGATCCGCCCTTTCAAGCAATGCTTCGGCAAGCTTCATATATATATACCTCCATAGGAAAAATTATCTTATTCAAAGGATACCACAGGAAGAGGCAAAAGGCAAAAAAGACTGAAGACGGCGGGAACAGGCAACGGGTAATAGTGAAGAGTGAATAGGTCAAATATCTATACCCGCCCAACCACCCCTTTTTGAACCGGACCCCGGGAAACGGACATTGAGAAAAAAGACCTCCTGTCGTAGGATAAAGGCGACAGGAGGTTTTATGTATGGAAAAGCTTTATTGGAAAGAAATACTGCCAAAGGTAACGGAAATGAAGGAAGCAGGATATACGCACAAACAAATCGGCGAGGAATTGGATTATAGCCAGGAACAGATAAAGTAACTGGTAAAGCGGAATAGGAAAAACAGAAAAAGCAGCTGACTGTTCAAAAACAGCGTGGCAGACCGAGAAAGAACCCACTTTCAACGGAAGATGAATATCAGAAGCAAATCGAGCAGCTGGAAATGGAAAATGAACTGCTAAGGTCTTTTCTTCAAGAAATTGGAAGGGGGTGAAATCATCGTATAAGTATCGCGTAATTGAAAGATATCAAGACCAGTATCGGATAACTGCTTTGTGCGAATTTTTTGAAGTTTCTCGAAGCGGATATTATGCCTATCTAAAAAGAACTGATTCAGAAAAAGACCGGGAATTGGCAGAGCAAGGAAGATCGAGGGAAGAATACTGGTTGTCTTCTGACTGAGGATGACGCAGCTATGTCGTGTCATATGGCCACTAAAACCGCGGTTCGGATTACATTGGTTTCCCTAACCAAGCGTATTGCATTACGCCATCCATGTCAAGGAGGGGAAACTGTTATGATAATGCTATGGCAGAAAACTTCTTTGGAATATTGAAATCCGAATGCCTGCGCAGGCATAGGCCCAATTCCATTCAGGAAGCAATGCTGCTCATTGACGATTACATCTATTTCTACAATAATGAGCGCATTCAACTCAAAACAAAACTGACGCCGCTTGAAAAACGACATCAGCTTATGTAATTTTTTGCATTCCTGCGATTAGGGACTTTTTTCCCCATCTATTGCCCGGAGGTCGGTTCAATAGCGGGGGTAATTTTATTTATAAAGTATTATTTATTATAAAGAGCCGCAATATTGGAAAATTGTCTTGCCGCTTCTTCTATAACATTCCAGTCGCCGTTTAAAATTGCATTTTTGTCGGACAGGGACCCTGATATTCCTGCGCCAACCATTCCAAGGGAAAGGAATGAAGGAAGGTTCTGAACAGTAATGCCGCCCGTGGCTATAAGCTTAACGTGATTGAGAGGAGCCATTATATCCTTTACATATTTTTCTCCCAAATAAGCGCAGGGGAACAGCTTTACATAATCGGCTCCTGCATTTGAAGCAGAGGCTATTTCGGAGGGAGTCATAGCGCCGGGTATGGAAATAAGTTCATTTTGCTTGGTATATTTGATAACTTCAATATCGGTATTTGGAGAAATAATGTATTTTGCTCCTGCATTGACAGCAGCATCCACCTGAGCACAGTTCATAACAGTGCCTGCACCGATATGCATGTCGGGAAATTCATGGCACAGCATTTCTATAGCTTGAGCTGTTTTTAAAATGCAATCGGGGTCTGCCTGGTCAAATGTGACCTCGATAAAGCGCACACCGCCGCTACGTACCGCATTGGCGATATTCCTTAGGGTATCTCCGTATTTCTGACGGTATATGGCTATTATCTTTTTTTCTTCCAGCTGCTTTTTAACATGATTGATATTCATAAATACATCTCCGGATTTTATTTTATTGAATAATATTATTTTTAAATAAAAATACAAGGACGAGTATAAAAACTGCAGGTCAAATCTCTGTATTTTTATTGTAACACCATATAATAATCTGCGGGGTACATATTCGCGTTATCTTTGTATATCTATATATTATCTTAGTTGATAAACTTTAAACGCTATGTTAGAATACACAAAATTCTGGTATCCATGTCTCAAAAAATTGAAATCCGCTTATAATTACGACCAATTTAAAATTTAATAAAAATAAGAAGGTAATGCATATGAGACTTTCAAATCTGGCCGAAGGACAACAGGGATCTGTAATAAGGCAAATGTTCAACAAGGCGCTGACTATTCCGGACAGGATAAGCTTTACCGTCGGAGAGCCGGACTTTATAACCCCCAGGCCAATAATAGACGCAGCGTGCAAATATTGGCAGCAGGGACTTACCCACTATACGCCAAACAGCGGTGTGCCTGAATTGCGAAAAGCAATAGCAGAATATCACAGCGGAAATTTGATGCCAAACTGGGAAAACCAGATCATGATAGGCTGCGGCGCCACGGAAGTAATACAGATGGCGCTGTTTACCGTGGTAAATCCCGGAGACGAGGTAATAGTTGTTACTCCTGCATGGCCAAATTATATGGGGCAGATAGGTATGTGCGGAGCTGTGGCAAAGATAATTCCCACATTTGAGGAAAATGGATTTGTTCCGGACCCGGACGATATAAAAAAGGCAATCAATTCCAAAACAAAGTGCATTATACTTAATTCTCCATCCAATCCTACCGGCGTTGTGATAGGGGAGGAAAAAATGCGTGCTGTTGCGCAGATCATCGGCGATCATGATATTTATGTAATAGCGGATGAAGTATACAGCCGATTGGTATATGACGGAGATTATTTCAGCATCACTTCGTGCAGTGAACTGGGGGAAAAGGTCATATACATAAACAGCTTTTCAAAGATGCTGGCAATGACGGGCTGGAGACTGGGATACGCCATAGCTTCTCCCAATATTATTTTGAATATGACAAAGCTCCACGAAAACGGAGCCTCCTGTTTGCCTGCACCAAGCCAACTGGCAGTAGCCGAAGTTTTGAAGGACTGCGATAACGAAATAAACCGTATGCGCGATATATACAAACGCCGCAGGGATATTCTTTGCAGCGGAATCAATAACGAAATTCCCGGAATGTCATGCGTTGTGCCGGGCGGAGCTTTCTATGTATTTGCAAACATAAAGGAAACCGGCATGACGTCTATGGATTTCTGTACGGATCTGCTTGAAAAGACAGGCGTTGTTACTGTGCCGGGATCCGGCTTTGGCGATGCGGGCGAGGGATTTATCCGCTTCACATATGCCACATCCGAAGAAAACATAACTGAGGGAATCAGACGTATAAAGGATTACATGAGCAAGCGCTGATAATTTGCAGAAAAGAGCAAACGCAGGAGGTGCAGGATGAAAGTATTGACATTTGGAGAGCTGATGCTGCGGTTTACCCCTGAGGATGGTTACAGGCTACTGCAGACGGAAAAGATGAGAGCTACCTTTGGCGGAGGAGAAGCCAATGTGGCGGTTGCGTTGGCAAACTTTGGAATGGATGCGGCGTATTTAACATGCCTTCCGGATAATGCAATAGGAAAAGCAGCTGTAAAAGAACTGCGCTCCTTTGGGGTAGATACGAGTAAAATCATATACCGCGGAAATCGCATAGGCATATATTATATGGAAAAAGGCGCTTCCCAGCGACCCACTCAGGTAATATACGACAGGGAAAATTCCGCAATCGCCACATCCAATCTTTCGGATTATGATTGGGAAAGCATCTTCAGGGATATAAACTGGCTGCATATAACCGGTATAACCCCTGCCCTCAGCATGAATATGCGAATGGTGACCCGCAATTGTCTGGTGGAGGCAAAAAAGAGAGGAATAACGGTCAGCTGCGATTTGAATTACAGAAAAAAACTGTGGACACCAGAGCAGGCGCGAGAGACTATGACAGATTACATGCAGTATGTGGATGTATGTATTGCCAACGAGGAGGATGCGGACAAGGTTCTGGGTATCCGGGCGGCTGATACCGACGTTGAATCAGGAAAGCTGTCCATGGAAGGGTATAAGAATGTTGCAGCAAAGCTGGTGGAGCGGTTTGGCTTTAAATACGTGGCCATTTCCTTGAGAACCTCCATTTCTGCCGACGATAACGAATGGGGCGGAATGATATACGATGGAAAGGAAAGCTATTTTTCTACCAGATACCGTATGCATATAGTGGATCGCCTGGGCGGAGGAGATTGCTTTGCAGGCAGCCTGATATATGCGCTGGCCTCTGACTTTGCGCCAAAGGATGCAATAGAATTTGCTGCCGCCGCAAGCTGTCTTAAGCACAGCATATACGGCGATTACAGCAGGGCAACCGTAAGCGAAGTTATGGATCTGGTCAAGGGCGGCGGCTCAGGAAGAGTAAGAAGATAATCAATAATCCAGAATATGTAAAATACCGCGGAAAGGGGAAACAAGATGAAATACGGAATGGTCATGCCTCGCAAGTATATACAGGGCGACGGCGCCTTGGATGATTTGGGACACTATGTTATGCTATGCGGAAAGAAGGCGCTGTTGGTATGGAGCAAAAGCGCCAGAAAAGCAACATTTGAACAGGTAACGGCTTCCCTTGAAAAATTTGGCGCAGCATATGATGAATGGCTTTTTGCAGGCGAAAGTACTGAATTTCAGGCAAAACAAGTACAGAAAAAAGCCATGGAATGCGGAGCGGATGTAATAGTAGGTTTGGGCGGCGGCAAGGTTCTGGATACTGCAAAGGGCGTGGCAGGATGGATGAAGCTGCCGGTAATAATAGCGCCCACCGTTGCGGCCACAGATGCCCCGTGGACATCCACTTCCGGCTGGTATAACGACGAAGGCATAATGACGGACATATATGTGGCGCCGTTTAATCCGGATATTCTGCTGGTGGATACAGGCGTAATAGTAAGAGCACCCATCAGGCTGTTTGTTGCAGGAATGGGAGATGGAATAACCACCCATCTGGAAGTAAAAATGGCCTATGCATCCAGAAGTACGGATGTAAACAGGTCCGGCTGCGTTCCCACCATGGCGACCCGCGTAATGTCGGAGCTTTGCTATAACATTCTGCTGGATGACGGCGAAGAGGCCATAGATCAGGTAAAGCAGCAGCTGGTAACCCCCCTTGTGGACAGGGTCGTGGAAACCATGGTACTTCATTCCGGCGTAGGCGGAGAAAGCGGAGGAATAGCGGCTGCCCATTCAATAGCAAACAACCTGCCATATTTCAAAGAAAACCAAGCATATTATCACGGCGAAAATGTTGCCTTTGGCGTGGTATCCCAGTTTATGCTGGATGATGTAACCCCTCTTTGTGAAATAAAGAGAGTGGTTGACTGGATGATAAGGGTAGGCCTGCCTGTAACAATGGATGAAATAGGAATCGGCGGCAAGAGCCGGGATGAGCTGAATGCCTTCTCTGAATATTGCATAAACAGCCCCGTTTCATTCTTCAGGTCAATGGTAACCCCCCTTAATGCAAAGAAGCTGACCGAAGCTATGCTGGCGGCCGATGATTTCGGAAAGCGCAGAAAGCTGCTGATGAATAGCCAAATTCAATAAACCCCGTTGCTTTCATTTTGGATAAAATTACCTCTGAAATGTCGCAGCATAAACCATAAAAATACATTTTAATGCATTTTATATCCCTCTTTTCCCATAACAGAAGATTGATATCAGGAGCTGATTGAAAAAATCAGTTTATAAAGATAAAACCGTTCTGTTATTAAAGAGGGATTATTTTTATATTTTTTTATTATCATGGGGCGAGCTGAACTGAATACCTCAGGATGAAAACACGGTTTTGAAATATGGGGAACCAGCAGAAGGAACATTGAAATACAGTAAAGCAAGTCACGGCAAATATTATGAAAAAGCTCGAAACAAAAGTTTTTTAAATAAAAAAGATATAGATGGATATTTAAAACAGGACTATTCCGGCCGGCAATTACAAGGCCGGTTTTTTATCGTTTATTGAATAAAGATTTATATGATTCGATGAAAAGAATAATAAAAACGCACTTGAAGACAAAAGGAAGATTATGGTAACAGGGTGAAACGACCTGTTAAAAAGCATAATACTTCAAATATGTACATATTTAATTGGGTTTTACAAATCTTTTAATAAACGTTGTTGATATAATTTAGTCACTCAAATTGTATATACATATTTATAAAGCAAAAATAATCTCTTCACTCGTTTTTCTGTTTTAGATTAATTAAAAACTAAATTATGAAAGGAACAGCAGCATGAAGGCATATTTAGACGTTATGACCATACATGGCACTAAAGTAAAAGGCGATTGTCCTATGCCGGTATTCCGTGACCCTGAAAAAGACAAACCTTCAAAGGGTGACGGAACTCTCCTCCCATCAGAGGAATACAGGCTTGGCGACAATACCGGATTCAGAGTACTGCCCTATCGTATGATAGATAAGTATGACAGGGATAAGAAAACCGTATATCTGAAAACTGCTGTGTTGGAAAACGAGCAGCTGATTGCAACATTCCTTCCTGAACAGGGCGGCCGTCTCTGGTCTTTAAAGAATAAGAACACCGGAAAAGAAATACTTTATACCAATCCAGTATATCAGCCTGCAAACCTTGGCATCCGCAATGCATGGTTTTCTGGCGGTATCGAGTGGAATTGCGCCCAGTATGGTCATGTAGTATACAGCAATTCTCCCGTATTCTTTGCAAAGATGACAGCAGGGGATGGGGAAGAGTTCCTTCGCATGTATCAGTTTGAGAGGATGAAGAAGCTGTTTGTTCAGATAGACTTTCATCTTCCTGATGGCGCAAAAACCGTATATGCACATGTAAACATATTCAACATGGAAGATCAGGCTCAGTCCATGTACTGGTGGAGCAACATCGCCATAAGGGCAACCGAGGGCCTCAGAGTATTCTCCGGAACAGAAGACGTACTTTATCTCCACCCGGAAAGCATAAGCAACAATATCAATCCCATAAGGGTGTTCGGCCGCACAAAGATGCCTATCCTGCCCACCCTTCCCGGCAAAGATTCATCCTATCCCAATAACGCAACATATTCCAACGAGTTTTTCTTCCAGAATCCCGAAAACGTAGATGGCTGCTGGAGTGCAGCTGCATATGAAGACGGCACTCTCTTCTTTGAGCGTTCTACTTTGCCCCTCAGATTCCGCAAAATGTTCTGCTGGGGAAGGCATGAAGGCGGTCAGCGCTGGTGTACATACCTTGCAAACGAGAAAGAGGGCAATTACGTTGAGCTGCAAGCGGGCTTGGCCCCCACACAGCTCAACTCCATCGATATTCCCGCAAATTCCCGTTGGAGATTTACCCAGGCCATAGGCGAAGTGCAGGTGGAAGATATAAAGCAGGCATATGGAGATGATTATTCCGAGGCACGCTGCTTCATAGAGAAAAACGTACACGGCGCACTGGCCGGTGATGAGCTGCTGAAAATGGATGCGGATTTTACCGCAAAGGAAGATCTGGCCGTTCAGGATATTATCTCCATGGGCGACGGCTGGGGAGCTCTGGAGCTTATGATGGGACATGATGTGCCCGCCAGCATGTGCTTCCCCGAAAGCACCCTGTGCGATGAACAGTATCCATGGCTGGCTCTGGTACGCACTGGCGTTATGCCGGAAACCGGCGTTCAGACCGCTCCTGCCAGCTGGATGGTGGATGAGCAGTTCAACAAGCTGCTGGAAGACAGCCTGACCAAGCCCGGCGGAGACCATTATCTGTCAAGGCTGCATCTGGGCGTTATGTACTATGAACAGGGCAGGCGCGCAGAGGGCGTGGAACAGTGGAAGCTGTCCCTTGAACATTGCAGATCCCCCTTTGCGCTGAGAAATCTTGCATATGATGCCAAGGCAAACGGAAATATGGAGGAGGCCCTGCAGTATATGCGGGAGGCAGTCGCCATTGAGGACGGCAAGATAGACAAGGCATTCTCTGAGGAGCTGATGGATATCCTGCTCGCAGTAGGAAACTACCAGGAAGCATGGGATTACTATCATTCTCTGCCCACCGAAATGAAGAGCCAGGACAGGCTGACAATGCAGGCGGGCGTAGCGGGCGTAGAACTGGATCATTTTGATTTTGCAGAAGCGCTGTTTACCAGAGATATTGCATGCATACGGGAAGGCGATAACACCCTGACCGACCTGTATGAAAGATTCAACGTACGCAAGCTGATGCAGCGGGAGGAAAATCCCATGACTCAGCAGGAGGCCGAGGAATACGTAAAGAAAAACTGCATTCCTCCCAGACATATAGATTTCAGAATGTTTGTCAAATAAAGAAAGACAATAATTTCAGGAGGGAAAGAAATGGATAACAAGGTTCTCAAAGTCGCTGTTATAGGCTGCGGGTATTTTGGCGAAAAGCATGCAAGAGTTTATGATGCGCTGCCCAATGCCGAGCTGGTAGCCGTATGCGATATGAACAAGGCTCAGGCTGATGCCCTGGCCGCTCGTCTGGGATGCAAAGCTTACTATGATACCGAGGAAATGCTCCGCTGTGAAGACATTGATGCATGCAGCGTCGCAGTATCCGAAAAGTATCATCTTGCAGCAGCTCGTCCTGTACTTATGGCCAAGAAGACTCTTCTGATCGAGAAGCCCATTGCTCAGAATGCAGAAGAGGGCAGAGAGATTCTGGAGCTGGCAAAGGAGAACGGCGTACGCATGATGGTCGGACAGGTACTTAAGTTTGATCCTAAGTACCAGACTGTTGCCGAAAAGGTAGCCAATGGCGACTTTGGCGAGATCACCAACATGTACTTGAAGCGCAGCTCCACCAACGGCGTACCCCAGAGGCTCAACGGCGCGGTTTCCATGTATCACTATATGGGTGTACATGATTTTGAAACCATGCTCACTTTCGCCGGCAAGGCAAAGGTGGTTAAGGTATACGCTCAGGGCGTAAGTAAGGTAAACGCACAGTACGGCGGCGCCGGCGATGCTACCTTCAATACCATAACCTTTGACAACGGCTGCGTAGCCTGCATACATCTTTGCTGGTCACTTCCCAGCGATTCCCTTGGCTTCATCGCCTGCGCACACGTTGTAGGCACCAAGGGCGCAAGCTATATAGACATTCATTCCCCCGGTCTGGAGATTTATCAGGGCAATGCACCTGTAGATTTCCCCGAACTTACCTATTGGCCTGAATTCAACGGCGAAATACAGGGTGCTCTGAAGGCAGAGATCGAACACTTTGTTAACAGCACTCTTACCGGCAAGCCCTATGTGGTGGATAACGAGCGCGCTCTTGAGGCGGTTCGAGTCATAGACGCATGCCGCGAGTCCCTCAAGACCGGCAAGCCTGTTGAACTCTAATACATCAGATACTACGCTACGGAGGCAGATGCATGGGCAAGATCTCAAACGACGGAAGCAAAAGGTTACAGTGGGATTTTAACCGACTGGTGAGCATTGGCATACTGGCAGTGCTCATGGTTATGGCGGCATCATCCAACAGGGCATTCCTCAGTTCCGGCAATTTGCTGGGAATACTTGAGCAGAATGCTGCAAAGGGTGTCATGGCGCTGGGCGCAACCTTTGTCCTCATAACTGGAGGTATAGATTTGTCCATGGGCAACGGTCTGACTATGATAGCGGCCGTAGCCACGGTCATACATTTTAAGACCGGCGAAAATGCCTTGACCCTTATGGTAATGTGCGTGGTGGTAGGCGGATTGCTTGGCGCAGTCAACGGATTGCTTATCACAAAGCTCAAGCTGCTGCCCTTTGTTGCAACGCTGGGTATGATGTCTGTTTGCCGGGGAATTACTCTGTGGGTTGCAGAGGGAAAGATAATGTTCCTGAATAACCCCATAGCCCTTAACATAGGCAACGGCAAGATATTCGGATTTTTTCCCATACAGACCATCATATTTTTAGCCATGGCGGCAATTGCGGCAGTAGTGCTTTACCGCACCCGTTTGGGCACAGCGGTATATGCAATGGGCGGAAACGAAGATGCGACCAGCTACTGCGGCATTGATACCTCTGCCCAGAAGCTGAAGGTATATATCCTCAACGGTATGTTTATCGGCGTAGCCGCAATGCTTACCGTATGCCGCGTTGGTGAAATCACCCCCAATCTGGGCGAAGGTTCCATGATGGATGCCATTGCCGCAGCAGTTATAGGCGGTACAAGCACCATGGGCGGACGAGGCACCATACTGGGAACGGTTATCGGCGTCTGCATAATCGGTGTACTGATCAATGCGCTTACCTTCATGAGCGTACCCGTTAACGCACAGGCGGTAATCAAGGGTTTGGTAATATTGTTTGCCATCGTTACCGATGCGCTGTTTGCAAGATTAAAGGACAAACAGCTGGGAATTAAGTAACTTCAAAAGAAAAATCAAAGAAAAGTAAATTTAGTGTCCGTAAGGCACTGAATAATAAAAAACAGGAGGAACAAACATGAAAAAGATTCTCGCTATCCTGCTGGCACTCGTGATGGTTATTGGTGTAGTTGGTTGTGCCGCTCCTGCAGCTGAAGAACCCGCTGTAGAAGAAGCAGCAGTACCCGAAGCTGAAGAAGTTGTTGCAGAAGAGCCTGCCGATGACAAGATGGTAATCGGTATGTCCTGCATCAACCTGAGCGACGCCGGCCTGATCCTCATCAAGAACGGCGCTGACCTGGCCGGTGAGGATTACAACTGCGAGCTGATCTGGAAGGCTTGCGAAGGCAGCCTGGACACCCAGATCGACCAGATCCGCGGCTTCATTCAGCAGGGCGTAGATGCTATTTGGATTGACTCCATCGACGTTGCCGGTATCGTAGACGTTGTAAACGAGGCAACCGAAGCTGGCATTATCGTTCTGACTGCAGGCAGTAAAGTAGAAGGCGAAGCCAACTATAACCTGATCTATCCCGACTATGTAGACTCCTACTTTGCTGCTTGCGCAGTAGGTGAATACTACAAGGATGCAACCGGTACCGTTGGTCTGATCGTTGGTTCCGTTGGTAATCTGGTATCCGAAAAACGTCAGCAGGGCTTCACCGATGGTCTTGCTAACTATCCCAACCTGAAGCTGGTAACTGGTATGGGCCAGTGGGACGCCAACACCTCCATGACCGTTGCAGAGGATATCTGCCGCTCCAATGCTGACCTGCTCCATATGCACGTAATTCAGGACGGTATGAGCTACGGCGCATATCGCGGAATTCAGAATGCCGGCGCTAACATCACCATCTCCGCCAACGACGGTGACGGCGAGGCTCTGGATCACCTCGAAAAGGGCGAATACCTCATCGACAACGTTGTAGGTAACGAGCGTCTCGGTTACTGGGGCATCGTAATTGCACGTCGTCTGTTCTCCGGCGAAGAAATGGCTATCGACCAGTACCTCCCCACCTATAAGGTAATGGGCGACGACATGCGCGCTCTGGTAGATGCTGCCGGCCTGGGCGAGATCGATGGCACCACCTACTCCTTCGTTACCATTGACGAAGCCCGCGTAATCGTAGGTGCTGACTCCTATCGTGCAGAATTTGATGAGAACTTCGTTCCCACCAAGTAATTGACTAAACGCTGAGTATTTGCGGGGCAGGGCTCTCTGCCCCGCAATCACGATTTATTCCGTAATGTTTATACCAATGGATCCAAGTGCTTATGCGCAGCAATAAGAAAGGCATATGAGAATGATGAAAATCGCTAGCGAAAAGAAAATGTCTTCAGAGACTAAGAGGTATTTAATCATACTGGGCATAGTTCTGGCATTTATGGTGGTATTCTCCTTCACCATAAACAATTTTGCTCATATCATGACGGTGACCAACCTGATAAGGCAGGCCACGGTATTTACCATACTGTCCGTGGGCATGACCATGATTATTATCGTTGGCGGTATTGACTTATCCGTTGGTACAAACATTGCGCTGAGCGGTGCGATTGCCGCAATCGTGATAAACCTGGTTGGTCCTGAAACACCCATGGGCGCAATTGCAGGCATTATCACCACTTTTATCGTAAGCACAGCAATCGGCGCAGTTAACGGTTATCTCTGCGGCTATCTGGAGATAAGCGCATTTATAACTACGCTGGCAATGCAGTACCTGTGCAGAGGGCTTACCCTGCTTGTAACAAACAGCGCACGTATCGTAGTATCCAACCCATTTTATACCTGGCTTGGCGGCTCCCAGTGGAAGGTGGGCGGCGTTACTATCCCCTGCCTTATAGTGGCCCTGATTCCTTTCATTATAATCAGCCTCTGGTGCGTAAATCATCTCCGCTTCGGCGTAAAGCTGTATGCTGTCGGCGGCAATCCCCGCGCAGCACATGCCGCAGGTATTGATTCCAAGAGGTTTATTTTCTCCACATACGTTATAACCGGTATACTGTGCGGTCTTGCCACCATAATCACCATCGGCAGGTCCAGCTCTGCGCAGCCCCTTGCCGGCGAAGGTTTGGAATTTACAGTTATAACCGCAGTTGTTCTCGGCGGCACAAGCCTGCTGGGCGGTGTGGGTACCATAGCGGGCACGTTCTTCGGCTGTCTGCTGATGGCTGTAATAACCCAGGGCACCAACATGATAAATATACCTGCCTTCTGGAATTACATAATCAAGGGCGCATGCGTACTGGTGGCCGTCCTTGCCGACCAGATGGTAAATTCCGCAGGTACCGGCCTGTTTGCAGGCAAAAAGGTCAAAGGACAGCCGGTTGCGGCGAATAATACAAAGGCGCTGGAAAATATCAAAACACGGCCTACCCATGTGCTGGAGCTGGAGAATATTTCCAAGAGCTTCTCCGGCGTTCCCGCTCTGAAAAATGTATCCATTAAGCTGGAATCCGGCCGCGTACACGCAATAATGGGCGAAAACGGCGCAGGTAAATCCACCCTCATTAAGATACTTTCCGGCGTTTACAAGCGGGACTCCGGCGTTATTAAGATCGATGGAACCCCCGTTGAGATCCACTCCACTGTGGATTCCCAGAAGCTTGGTATATCGGTAATATATCAGGAATTCGCACTTATACCCGAGCTCACCATCACCCAGAACATATTCCTTGGAAAAGAGCCCCGCAAGGGCGGCGTATTCCTGGATGTGGGCAAGATGAAGAAGCTGGCAAACGGGCTTATCAAAAAGCTGAACTTTGCAGCATCCACCGAGCGCAAGGTGCGCACCCTCAGCGTCAGCCAGCAGCAGATGGTTGAAATTGCAAAGGCAATGGGCGCCGACAGCTGGGTGACCATCATGGATGAGCCCACCTCCGCCATAACCGACGTGGATAAGGATGAGCTGTTCAAAGTAATACGCGAAATGAAAGCCGCGGGCATGGCGATAGTTTACGTATCCCACCGCATGGCTGAAATATTTGAGATATGTGATGACGTTACTGTGCTTCGCGACGGTGAGCTGGTGGCTTCTATGCCTGTAAGCGAAACCAACGAACAGCAGCTAACCCAGATGATGGTTGGCCGCGACATAGGCGATATTTACACCAGCGCAAAGGCACCCAAGGGCGATGTGGTATTCAGGGCAGAAAACATCGGCCGCAAGGGCGCATTCGAGCCCATCTCCTTCGAGGTAAGGGCGGGCGAGGTGCTTGGTTTTTCCGGACTTATGGGCGCAGGACGAACCGAAGTTGCCAGATGTATATTCGGTCTGGACAGAAGAGACAGCGGAAGAATGTGGCTGGACGGCAAGGAGATCGATGTTCGTTCTCCCAAGGATGCGCTGGAGTTGGGTATTTGCTATGTATCTGAAGACCGCAGAAGAGAGGGCATAATCCCACTGCGCAGCGTAAAGGAAAACATTTCCCTTGCCGATCTGCAGCAGATATGCACCAACGGCCTGATAGACGAAGCCAAGGAAGACGCACTGTACGAAGAGTATCGGGAAAAGTTCCGCATAAAGGCCACCTCCGGCAATCAGCCCATCGGCAGACTTTCCGGCGGTAATCAGCAGAAATGCTGCCTTGCAAAGATGCTTGCATGCAAGCCCAGGCTGCTTATATTGGATGAACCTACTCGCGGTATAGACGTTGGCGCAAAGGCAGAAATACATAAGCTTATTGAACAGCTTGCAAAGCAGCAGATCGCAATAATCATGATCTCCTCCGAACTTCCCGAAATTCTGGGCACCAGTGACAGGATAATGGTACTGTCCGAGGGCAGGCTCACCGGCGAATTTGCCGCAGAAGAAGCAACTCAGGAGAACATCATGACCTGCGCCGTGCAAGTATAGCCACAAACAAAAACATAACGATCAAGTTGCAGCATTGGAGGCAGAATAGTGTTATATAAGGGCTTAGAGTGTCTGGTGTTGGAAAATGAGCAGATAAGGGTTTGCATACTTCCGCAAATCGGAAGTCACATCTGTTCCTTTTACGATAAGACTGAGAGGAGGGAACTCCTGCTCCAGGCACCCGGTGTAAACTATGTTCATCCCGAAAATGCTGCAAACTTTGATTTTGGTGAATGTGCGGGAGTAGACGATATGTTTCCCGCGGCAGCGCCCACCGTATATAGGGGAGAGCCCTTTGACGGATTGGCCTTGCCGGACCACGGAGAAGTATGGAGCAGCGCATTTTCCGTGCTGAGCCATAGCAGCAGCGAAGCTGTTATGGAAATGGAAGGGGCACTGATGCCGTACAGATTAAAAAAGCGGTTTGTGCTGGATAAAACCTGCCTTCGCGTGGAATATACCCTCACCAATCTTTCGGATTTGGCTTACAGGTATATATGGGCGGCCCATCCCATGTTTGCAGGCTGCGAGAGCTATAAGGTGCTGCTTCCGGATACCGTTGACAGGGTCACCATCGGCTGGGGAGAAGGAACGGCATATACTCCGGGAAAGGAGTACAGCTGGCCGGTTATAACCTGGGATGACGGCAGCCGGATGGATGTATCCGCTGCCCCTCAAAAGGATGCCGGATATTGCTACAAGCCGGTTACCGTAACTCCCATGACAAAGGGCTGGTGTGCGCTGGTGGATACAGAGGCGAAATATGGTCTAGAGATATGCTTTGACGCTGAGCAGACGCCTTTTCTTGGGATATGGATAGACGGAAACGGCCTCTCAAGCAAGCCCCAGTACGATATTGCAATAGAGCCTTCCACAACCAGGTCGGTTTACGTTGAAGAGCAGGGCCGGGAGGATAAGGGTTATCTTGAAGCCCATCAGGAAAAAACATGGTGGATCAGCTATAAAGCGGGAAAATACGAATCCTACAGCCAAAGCGCATGCCGGGTAGAATTCAGCCTGTGATTGGAAATGCCTTATGAATCGCGTTTATTTTGATAATCTGGTAAACGAGGAGCGGGTTACGGCCTTTGCAAAGCGCCTTATTCAGGCGCAAAGCGACCTTGCCGGAACCTATGAAAAAGAGGCTGTGGATGCCGCTGCAGCCATAGCAGAGGAAATTGGCCTGCCCTTCATCCGTCAGCATGTGGCAGAAAACAGGGAAAATCTCATAATCAGTTTGGATTTCCCAAAGCCCGGAAAAACCCTTGCTTATGTGGGCCATATAGATGTGGTATCCGCAGGCAGGGAGGAACTGTGGTCTGCTCCGCCCTATGAGCCTCGGATCAGAGGTGGCAAGCTGTATGGCCGCGGATCTTGCGATATGAAAGGAAGCATAGCGGCAGTGCTCCATGCGGCGGAACTCATCAAAGCCCTGCCCTTGGGGGGCCGATTGATGATAGTCCTAAATGTGGACGAAGAAACGTCCAATAAGGGGATATATGCCCTTGAGAAAATGAATCTAAAGGCGGATGCATGCATTATAGGGGAGCCTACCCAGCTGCGTCTGTGCTTGGGCTATAAGGGGGTACGCGGGTATAAGGTGCGGCTGTATGGCAAGCGAACCCATGCATCCCGCCCCCATCTTGGAATAAATCCTATTTCACACGCAGCAAAAATCATTCAACGAATAGAAGCATATCAAAGAGAAGTACTTGATCAGCGCAGCCACGAAACCTTAGGCAATCCCACAGTTAACGTAACAACAGTAACATCAGGAAGAGAAATAAACTGTGTGCCGGATGTTTGCGCTATGGGGATAGACAGGCGATATCTTCCCGCAGAAAATTCCACATGTCATAACGAGATTCAAGACATATTCAGTCAATACAATAATGAAAATCCTCAGATTCGGATAGAAGTGGATCTGTACAGCAACTGTCCGCCGGGAGAAATTGCAGCAGACCATCCTCTGGTTGCAATGAGCGCAAGGGCGGTGTGCCCGGATTGTCCTCAAGGGGTTGAAAGATGTGCCTTTGAGGCCACTTGCGAAATGAAGCTGGCATCGGATGCATTGGGGGGAGCCCCCGCCATAATCCTGGGGCCGGGAAATCTGGCGCAGGCTCATACCATAGACGAATTTATAGAGATTGACCAGCTTTCAAAGGGTGCGGCCGTATATGCTGCGCTGATATCCGAGTATTTGTCACAGGAGGTGTAATTGTGCGCTTAACAGATAGTATTTCACTGGTTGCATCCGGCAGAAACGGTTTGAGTCTCAGCAATGATCTGGACTGCAACGTGTATCTGGTAGATTCGGGCAGCGGCCTGATACTGATAGATGCCGGCTCAGGGGAGGATACTGACCTGATACTGGATAACATACGAGCGGAAGGCTATAACCCGGAGGATATAAAAATTATATTTCTTACCCATGCCCATGCCGATCATGGCTGCGGCGCAGCGCAACTTCAGAAGGTCAGCGGCGCAGCGGTGATGGCGGATCATCACGAAGGAAGCATCATAAGAGATGGGGATCTGCTGGATACCACCATGGCGGAATACATCAGGGCGGGGTTTTATCCCGAAGGGTATAAGTTCCCCCCATACAAGCCGGACAGACTGCTGGCGGACGGCGAGACCATAACTATCGGAAAGCTGGAGCTGAAGGCCATAGTTGCTCCGGGCCATACCGGAGGGGGCTTGTGCATCTATGGAGAAATCGACGGCAAAAATACACTGTTTTCCGGGGATGTGGTGTTCTGGGGAGGAAAGATAAACCTCATGAGCATATTTGATGCGGATCTGCTCCGATATAAGCAAAGCATATTTGAGCTGGAAAAGCTGCCTGTTGATCGATTACTGGGAGGGCATCTCCAGCCTGTAATGAATAACGGAAGGATTCATATAACTAAGGCGGCGGATAAATTCAGAGCATACAGCACGCCGGAAAGCATCTGCTGATTAGGGAGGATATAAATGGACAGAAAAAAAGCATTGGTTACAGGATCCAGCCGGGGCATAGGTCTGGCAACAGCATATGAGCTGGCAAAGCGGGGATATGATGTAGGTATTACATATCACAGCAATAAGCAAAACGCGGTAGAGCTGCAGAAGCGGGTAACCGAACTTGGCGCGGACAGCTGCCTCATTGAGCTTGATGTAAGAGAACTGGACAGCATACAGCACATGTATGACGTATTTCTGGAGAAGTTCGGCCGCATTGACCTGCTGGTAAATAATGCAGGCATCATAGGCTCAAGGGCGGCGGGCGCATTTCTGGACAGCACTCCTGAGCTGTTTCAGCGGCTGATAGAAACAAATCTTCGCAGCCATTTCTTCGGCGCGCAAAGGGCGGCCAAGGAAATGATCGCAAGAAACACAAAAGGCGTAATTATCAACGTATCCTCCAATCATGTGGACGGATGCTGGCCTGACTGCACAGCCTATGCCTGCTGCAAGGCGGCCCTCAGCAAGATGACAAAAAATATAGCCATGGAGCTTGCGCCCTATGGCATCCGCGCTGTGGCAGTGCAGCCTGGCTATACGGATATTGACTGGGGCAGGGATAATACCGCTATTTATGACGCTGCAAAGAGGATTCCTCTGGGCCGTTTTGCTCTTCCTGAGGAGGTGGCGTATGCGATTGCCTTCCTGGCCTCTGACGAGGCGGCCTACATCACGGGCACCGCATTGACGCTGGATGGCGGCGCGCTGCTGCCCAACGCTCAGGATAACCTTTTTGATAAGACTTTTTATCATCGTTAAACAAACGCACCTTAAAATCAATGAGATAAATAACACTGCGGAGGGAAAGCTATGAATGGTGATTTTTACTTTGAACAGAATCCCTGGAACAGGGCATGCGAATGCATAGATGCAAACAAGCTGGGCAAGGTGCTGCATGTATCCGCTCAGTGCGTATGCGAAAAGGGAGAAAAGGACAGCACCCTGCAGAAGTGGAAGGATAGGGTAACGGCGCTGGCCGGAGATGAATGCAGAGGAAACGCGCTGCAGGCAGGCAATGCAATATCCTATGTGGGCGTGTTCGGAGATAATGCGGTGGTACGCTTTTTCATAGACGACGGCGCAGAGGATGTATCCGAAAACTTTGAAATAGTAACCGAAAAATCCCTTATCGTATGGAAGCCAAACGGCACAAACCAGGGCCATATGCTTTCATCGGAAGGCTGCTTTATTGAAGCATCACAGGAATACGTTGAAGATTTGGAGGTGTAACTATGCTTAAGCTTGGAATACTCAGCCTTGAACATCCTCATTCCAGAGGAAACCATATCCCCGCCCTCAAATACATGAAGGACAGGGTACAAGTAGCTGCAATCTATGACCCGGATGAGGAATTTGCAAAGCCCTGGGTGGAAATGTTTGGAGCAAAATATTATGCATCACGGGATGAACTGCTGGCGGATCCCGCGGTAGAAGCTGTTCTTGTTACGTCTGTCAACGACTGCCATGCGGATGACTCCATCGCGGCCATCAAGGCCGGAAAAACAGTATTTTGTGATAAGCCCATCGCCACCTCTGTTGCAGACGGCGTTCGCATTGCACAGGCTGTGGAAGAACACAACGGTACTTTCCTTACAACCTTCCCCGTAAGATTTAACAAAGCCGTTTTGCGGGCAAAGAAGGCCATCGATGAAGGCAAAATAGGCAAGGTGCAGGCTGTTATGGCAACAAATCATGGATGCATGTATGAGCCCGGCGCCCCTGAGTGGGTGCTGGATCCTGCCAGAAACGGCGGCGGATGCATCATAGACCATACTGTTCATGTGGCAGACCTTATCCGCTGGTTTACCGGGGAAGAGTTTGTAACAGTTCAGGCGGAAGCACGCAAATCAGCTGTTCATACCTATATAAAAGCAGAAGATATAGCCGTAATGCAGGGAAAGATGAGCGGCGGCACCGTATTCCAGATAGACGCCTGCTGGTCCCGCAGGCCGGAAGTTCCAACCTGGGGTGATGTTACCATGCGAATAGTGGGAACCAAGGGCAGCATCTCGCTGGATGTATATAACAATCAGCGCATTGAGATGTATGTGGGGGATGAGATCCAGCTGCATTATCCCAATCAGGTTGCAAAGGATCACGGAGATATATTCGACGATCTGATACTGCATAATGAAAAGGGAACTCCCCTTGTGGGAGCAAACCACATAGATGGCTTGCGAACCATAGAGCTGGCATATGCCGCTTATGATTCGGTAAGAGAAGGAAAGGAAGTAGCTGTTAAGCAGAATATGGCATAAGACCACTGTATGAGACCCTTTCTTAGCTTTAAGGAAGGGTTTCATAGTTAGCGCATGATATTGTGCCGGGTCGCAGCAGAACAGCCGCTTTAAAAATATTAAAAAAGGAGGAGAGGCCATGATACGGTATCTTGATAAACTCAGCTTTGCTGAATTTGGAACAGCTTTATCGGATAATGCTCCAAATCGTGGACTCCCCAAAGAGCCAGGCTGGACTACGCAGAAAATGAAATTCAGCAGCGAATCAGCACAGGTATACCACCTGAGCGCGCCGACCTATCTTGATTTTGAGGAAGATATGGCGGTATTGGTGGTTTCCAGAGACGGAGAAAATATGGAATATTTCTATCTGGATAAGCCGGTGATGCTCAATGCGGGAGTTTATTTTGCTATAATATCCTATGGTAAGCAATGCGTGGTTCGGGTAGGAATAAACGGAGCTGACAGCTGGAAAGAGGCATTTGAACTGCATCAAAGCGATATCAGGCTGCAGATAAGCCAGCAATTGGAAATCGGTAGCATATTTACCCTGTTTTATCAGGAAAAAGAAAAGGGATTCTTCTTTAAAGGGGAAAAGCACGAAGCGATAGAGCTGCTGTACGTGGACAAGGGAATGGTACACAGCGTTGTCAACGGCTTGGATATGGTGCTGAATCAGGGGGAAATGGTAATATACGGCTCAGGCCAATGGCATATGCAGTATGCGGATAAGGATGTGGCTGCAAGCTTTATAACCATTACCTTCGATATTAAATATAAAAACATGGATCTGCTGCTGAACAGAAAGTTCAGCCTCAGGGCGGACAGCGTGGCGCTGCTGCGCCAGATGCTGGAGGAGCGGGACAGGGATGACGAATTCAGCAGCGATATGATACTGTGCAATTTTAAAAAATTCCTGCTTACGGTTCTCAGGGATGATTCAAAGACGGAGAACAAGCTGAAAACATCCGTATCCATATACAACGAAAACGAAATAGTAAACCGTGCCCTGACATACATAGGCAAAAATGTGTACAGCAAGCTGTCTGTTGCTGAGGTTGCAAAGCAAATAGACATCAGCACACCGTATTTGACGGCGCTGTTCAGGCAGAGGCTTCAGATCTCCCCGGGCGAGTATATACGCCGCACAAAGCTGGAGGAAAGCAAAGAGCTTATCAAAGAGGGTCGCATGAATTTTACCCAGATAGCGGAAGCGCTGCATTATTCCTCGGTACATCATTTTTCCAGACAGTTCAAGGACAAATTCGGCCTCACCCCTTCAGAGTATGCCAGAGCCATACGATAAAACCGTGAAAGACCCGAATTATATTTTCCATATAAAAAGCGAAAGGCCAAATACCTTTCGCTTTTCTTTTTGATCAATCAACTATTTACTATTTTCTTCCTCTTCCAGCACCCGGTATGCCACCTTGCCCACCAGCGTCTTGGGAAGCTCGGGGCGGAATTCCAGCTCCCTGGGCATGGCGTACTTTGCAACGGACTTTTCGCAGTGAGCGAGAATATCGGCGCGAAGCTGGTCGGAGGGCTGGAAGTCCGGCTTCAGCATGACGAAAGCCTTTACCCGCTGCATGCGTACAGCATCCTTTACGCCGATGACACAGGCAAGGTGAACGGCGGGATGGGATTCCAGCACGTTTTCTATCTGGGAGGGGTAAACGTTGTAGCCGTTGGTGATTATCATGCGCTTTATGCGCTGGCGGAAGTAGATGAAGCCTTCCTCGTCCATCATGCCAAGGTCGCCGGTATGCACCCATGTAAGGCCGTCGGCGTGAACGCGCATGGTGTCGGCGGGTTCTTCGGGGTGGTTTACATAGCCCAGCATCATGGTGGGGCCGGTGAGGCATATTTCGCCCTCTGTGCCATAGGGCACTTCATCGGTGGTGCCCACGGCAACGATCTTGTAGTATGTATCCGGGAAGGGCTGGCCGATGCTGCCCTCCTTGGCGTAGTGGAGAGGGGTAAGGCAGCTGGCGGTAACGCACTCGGTGGTGCCGTAGCCTTCGCGGATCTGTACGGATGCGCCGTGGTCTGCAAGGAAGGCATCAAAGCGCTTTTTCAGCTCCACGGAGAGGGAATCGCCGCCGGAGAATACTCCCTTGAGGCAGGAAAGCTCCAGCTTGTCCGCCTCCGGAACGCGGAGCAGCGCCTCAAACAGGGAAGGCACACCTGCAATAAGGTTGGGGCGGTGCTTTTTAAGAAGGCCGGCGTAGGATTTGGGGGTAAAGCGGGGAACCAGTATGCAGTGGCCGCCTGAGGCCATCATGGTATGAATGCTGACACCAAGGCCAAAGCCGTGAAACATTGGCATAATGGCAAGCATCCTGTCGCCGGGGCGGAAAAAGCTGTTGGTGGCGATGACCTGCTTTGCCAATGCGTTGAAGTTCATATTGGAAAGGTAAATGCCCTTCATTGTGCCGGTGGTGCCGCCGCTGTAAAGTATGGCGGCAGGGTCATCCGCCTGCATATCATGGCGGTAATCCGTAACGGCTGCGCCATTTTTCAGCATATCCTTCCACCAGATAAAGTCATTGCCTTCGGGCTTTGGGATCTTTCTGCCCTCTGTCAGCTGATAGCCCAGCTTCATAATGGGGGAAAGGGCATCCTTTATGGAGGTGAGGATAAGATGGGTCAGCTCTGTCTGCTTTCTTACTTCACAGAATTTGCTGTAAAACTGATCCAGCGTAATGGCGGCAATGCTGTTTGAATCCTCTATGCAGAAGGCGATCTCGTTTACGGCGGAAAGGGGATGCACCATGTTTGCAACTGCGCCTATAAGGTTTACCGCGTAAAACATGGTGAGGGTCTGGGGGGCATTGGGCATGCAGATGGTAACTCTGTCGCCGGGCTTTATGCCCAGGGCGGCAAGGCCCTTTGCGCAGCGGTGTATCTCCTGCACAGCCTGCTTGTAGGTGGTATTGCTGCCCATGAAATCATAGGCGATAATATCCGGATAAAGCTTTGCGGTCTCCTCAACTGCGCCTGCCAGCGTGCCTGTGTAATAATCCAGATGGGCAGGCACATCGCCGTAATTATCCAGCCACGGAGCTTTTACCATGGGGCTCTGAGGTATCATCATAGCTCAACTTCCTCCGTGATATCCTGCTCCAGAAGTTGGGGATGCTGCAGCAGGTGCTTGAGTATCCTGATGGTCTTGGAATAGTAATAGCCGTCTGCGATGCGCTCGTCAAGGGTAAAGCCCACGTCCATAACCTCACGCATTTGCACATTGCCCTCATCGTCGTAGAAGGGGGCCTTGTACTTTTCACCCAGCACCACGAATATGGAGCAGGTGCCCCAGTTGGACAGGTGATGGTAGCCCGCCTTTAAACCGATGGAGCCAAGGTTGGTGAGAAATACCGTGGCGTAGTTGGGGTCTTCCTTGATAAGGTCGTAAGGCACTTTGCCCCGCCTGTCCAGATAAAACAGCAGGCTGAATACCAGCTTGAGTATGCCCCGGGGCAGCTTCAAAAGCATGCCCATGGCATCGGTGGAGTTATCCGTAACGTCGCCCCTGCGGAGGGCGGTTATATCCTCCTTGAGCTGATAGTGTATCCTGTCGATATTGTCGCCCCGGCCGAACTTTTTGAACCACATTGCCTCATGGGCATCGTCCTCAAAGCTCTTTTTCATTACAAAGGCGCAGGCCAGATGATTGCGCTGATATATCCTGCCGCCGGAGATGAAGCGGTTCATCTTGGGGCGCAGGGTGATGGTGCGTACCAGCGCCGCAATAAAGGCGTGCATGTAGGTATACTTAAATTCGGGGTCCTCTTCGCTTTTCTCTGCAAGGTAAGTATTCAGCGCGGTCAGGTCGATCTGCTCCTGAATGAAGGCCTCGTTATCCGCTCTGTTGGGGTATATGAGGGGCAGTATGCCGTGGAGGGGGTCAAGGTCACGGAGCCACACGCCGTCCCGGCGGTCGCCCCGCCTGATCTTTGCTGCCATAGGTAAAAATCTCCTTCGGGCAAAAAATAATGATGATAATGCAATAGTCCACCTGAATTATACCACACATAAACAGGGGAAACATTAAAAATATTAAAGTTTTTTAATATTGGCAGGGGCAGGGGAGGGAGTAAATTATTATAGGGAAGAGTGAAGAAGGGGAGCCATCTCAGTCCCTGCGGGACAGCTCTCCCAAAGGGAGAGCCAAGGGCGGTATTTATCTAATCCCACCCGCCACCCTTCAATGCAGCTTTTCCTTACGGAAAAGCGGTATGCACTACCCAAGCCGCAGCGTTATCAACGGCTTCTTTTTATTTGCTCGGATGGCAGCCGCCCCCGTCTTCGCCGTAAGGCGAAGATACCTAAAGGGGTGGTTGGGCGGGGTAGTAAAATAATACCTCTTCACTATTCACTATTACCCCTAACCTAACAAAAAGGCTCCCGTATACGGGAGCCTTTGCTGTTTTATTTTGCGTTGTTATCTTTTGCCCATTGCGCCTGCGGCGGCAATTACCGCCATCAGGGCATATGCCATAACGGAAGCATCGCCGGTCTTGGGGATGGCGACCTCAACGCAGGTAACGCCTGCATCGGGCTTGAAGCTGGTGGTAACGCTGGTGCTGTTCCAGCGGACGGTCACCCACTTTGCATCGGGTGAGATGCAGCCTACGGTAAACTCGCTGCCGTTGCCGGTGAAGGGCACTTCCACGCCGTCGATCTCAACGGAGGTGGGCACAGCGGATCTGGAGCTGCCAAAGCTGTTGCCGCCGTTGTACCACAGGTCGATGCTCTTTTTGGGTGCGGGGGCAGTGGGGTTGGTAGTATTGCTTTCAGTCCACTGGGCATAGAGAGTTACGCCGGATGTAGCGTTTGCATTAAGCATAAAGGAAGCGCCGTCGGCATAAGCATCGCCGCTGCCGTCAGGCTCGTTGTTCCAGCCTGCGAAGGTATAGCCATCGCGGGTGAAGGTGTTGGCCTTAAGATTCTGTGTTTCTCCGGGTACAAAGCCCTGACCGCTCATGCTGCCGGTGCCGCCGTTGGCGTCAAAGCTTACAGGGTAAGAGCGTACAAGTGTGCCCTGCGCATTTACGGAGAAGGAGCACACCATTACATCGGGATATATTTCACCGTTGTATTTTGTCCAGGCATAAACATAATAGGTTGCCGCTTCATTATAATCAAAGGCATCGTTCTCGGCAAAATGTATTGTAAGACTATTGTCAGTGCTGTCGTCGGGTCTTGTATATTCAGTTATATCGCTGTCCCATGCTATGAAAGCACAATCGGGAGGATCCTGTGTCCAGTCGGTATACTCATGATTATCCGCATAATCGCCGAAGTTTGTAAAATCGCCATAAGTAGGATCAGTGGCAGTGGATTCTTTAAATTCGTGATCCTTATGGATACCGAAGTTGGTCACCGCTTCTCCTGAATTGCTTACATCAAATTTAATTTGTACTTCGCTGAGCCAGCCGTTTTCATGGTACTTAATCTCTTCTATTCTTACGTTTTCCATTCCCTTTGCCAGTGCCATCGCAGGCAGCAGGGTGATCATCATGCATACTGCAAGCAGCAGGCTGATGGTTTTTGTTCTGTTCTTCATACGCTTTTACGCTCCTGATGTGAATTAAGTATTTATACATACTTGTATCTTCCTTATATAGCATAAAAGGCGGGGTTTGAATAAAGCATTCCGCAGGATGCATAGTTTTGCGCCCTCAAATGCGGCGGCCGCTGATGACGGTAAAGGGGATGCTGTGATAAAATCATACTATGGATAAGCCCCATGGGGCGGAAAAGAGGTGACAGGTATGTATATAGCGGTATGCGACGATATGGCGGAGGAGCGGGAGCGCATTACGGAGCTGCTTGAGCAATGGCAGCAGGAGCGCAATGTATCCCTCAGATACCATGCATACAGCTGCGTCGCGGATATGCTGGACGCCGCCCCAAGGGAGCGGTTCAGCCTGTACCTGCTGGATGTGATGATGCCGGGGACCAACGGCATAGATGCCGCAAGGGAGATACGCTGCTTTGACGATGCGGCGGATATAGTCTTTCTTACCACCTCTCCCGGTTTTGCATACCAGAGCTACGGCGTGCATGCGCTGGATTACCTCCTCAAGCCCATCGGGGCGGAGCTGCTTTTTCCAATACTGGATAAAATATCCCAGCGGGAGAAAAGCCCCCGGGAGGGCCTTGTGCTCAAATCCGGCGCAACATTGATAAGGGTGCCCTTTTCCCAGCTCACATATGTGGAGGTAAGCGGCAAGCATCTTTATTTCAACATGAACGACGGAACGGTAAAGGAAGTTGCCGGATCGCTGAACGAATATGAAGGGGTGCTGCTGGAGCGGCCGGAGTTTATGCGGATACATCGCAGCTATATTGTGAACATGCTGCAGGCGGCGGAGCTTTCTCCAGCCGGGCTCATCACCTTTTCCGGCAAAAATCTGCCGGTATCCAGGCTGCTGTATCAGCAGCTGCAGAAGGACTATATGAAGTTGCTGTTTGAGGGAGGGGAATGATGGAGCTGCTCTCTTTGCTGCTGTTGGCGGATTACTGCCTTGCGCTGATATTCGGCCTGCTGCTTAGCGCGGATATCGCAGGGGCGGGAGATAATCATCGCCGGGCCCTTGCCCTGATGTGCGGCGGCTTTCTGCTGGTGCAGGGCCTGTGCTATGGGCTGTGGGGAGCGGAGACGGTAAAGAAGCTTTATCCCCTCATAATACATCTGCCCCTTGTGCTGGTGCTGGTAAAGCTGTTCAAAAAGCCCCTTGGCATATCACTGGCAAGCGTATGCACAGCGTACCTTTGCTGTCAGCTGCCCCGCTGGCTGGAGATAATGGTATCCGCTCTGGCCCATTCTCAGGTGATAGGCGAGATATGCTACATACTGGCGGTGCCGCCCCTTTACCTGCTGCTGCGCAGATACTTTGTAAAGGCCGCCCACGATGCAATGGCGGGCTCCCGCTACTTCCTGCTGCTGTTTGGCAGCCTGCCTGCGGCATATTATGTATTCGACTATGCCACGGCGGTTTATTCCGATATTATCTATCAGGAGATATACGCCCTTAATCAGTTTCTGCCCACGGTACTGATACTGTTTTATGTGCTGTTTCTCACCGCCTATCATGTGCAGGCCCGCAGGCGGGCGGAGGCGGAGCTGCAGAGCTCCATGCTGGAAGCGGAGCTGACCCAGTCCCAGCTTGAGATGGAGGTGCTGCGCAATGGTGAAATGCGGGCTGCCATATATCAGCACGATATGCGGCATCACCTGCTGGCGCTGGAGGGGCTGCTGTCCGCGGGAGAAGTGGCCAAGGCGGAGGAATACATCAAAAAGGTGCAGGAAAACGTAAACGCCATAACCCGGCAGAGATACTGCGAAAATCAGCTGATAAACCTCCTGTGCTCCGCCTTTATGGACAGGGCAAAGAAGGCAGGAGTGACCCTTCGGGTAAGCGCAAAGCTGCCCCCGGAGCTGTGGATATCCGATACCGAGCTGTGCGCCGTAATATCCAACGGCCTGGACAATGCCATCGCCGCAGCCTCCGCCATGGAGGAGCCATTGCGGTATGTGGAATTTTTCAGCGAGATACGCCGCAACAAGCTGCTGATGGAAATAAAGAACCCCTATGGGCAGGAGGTGTTGCTGCAGGATGGGCTGCCCCTGTCCTCCCGGCCAAACCACGGCTATGGCTGCCGCAGCATACAAGCCATTGCCCGGCGGTATCGGGGCCTGTGCTCCTTTGAGCCTGTGGACGGCATATTCACCCTGCGGGTAGTGATACCCATGCCGGCGGAGCAGTAGGCTGTAAATATGAAGAAAAGCGAAGCGGAAAGCATCCGTTTCGCTTTTTTGTATGGGAAATTGCAGGGGCAAAGCCCCACTGTAGGGGCGATCAGTGATCGCCCGCCGACAGCACTCCGCAGTCATCATCAATCTGTCATTGCGAGCCAGTCCAGAGACTGGCGTGGCAATCCGTTCTCCTGCGGCAGCGATACTTGCTCGGTTTATCTATACCCTCCCGACCACCCCTTTATGTATCTTCGCCTTGCGGCGAAGACGGGGGCGTCTGCCATCCGAATAAATAAAAAAGAAGCCGTTGGTTGCGCTGCGGCTTGGGTAGTGCATACCGCTTTTCCGTAGGAAAAGCTACCTGAAAAGGGCGGTGGGTTGGGTATAGATAAATAATTCAGTCCAATACCTTCTCCAACCGCAGAAGAAACGGATTGCCACGGCAACCTGCGGGCTGCCTCGCAATGACAGTATAGGGGAAGCTTCTGTTCCCTTGGCTCTCCTTCCGGGAGAGCTGTCCCGCAAGGACTGAGAGGGCTTCACCTGTTCACTATTCCCCGCCCTCCTTCCCTGCCATCCTTTTATTTATACATCAACACAAATATCCATTTTATCGCCTCATAAAACCACATAACGTATGGACTACTGCCATTAAATATGTAATACTAAACCCATACCACCAAAGGAGCACATCCATGAACGATACCATCTATGCCCTTGCAACGCCGGTGGGCGGAGCCATAGGAGTAATACGCATATCCGGCCCTGAGGCAAAGGCCGCACTTGAAAAGGTATTCAGGGGAAAGATACAGCATAAATACATGTCCCACGGGGCGATAGTGGATGGGGATATCCCTGTGGATGACGGCATGGGTGTATACTTTGCAGGGCCAAACAGCTATACCGGCGAGGATATGGCGGAGCTGTTTATCCATGGCGGATACGCAGTATCAAAAAAGGTGCTGGAAGCAATATCAAAAACAGGGCTGCGCCCCGCTGCCCCCGGCGAATTTACCCAGAGGGCGTTTTTGAACGGAAAAATGGACCTGACCCGGGCGGAAGCAGTGATGGATCTGGTTTGCGCTTCCTCAGGCCGCGGCGCAAAATCCGCACTGGAACAGCTCAACGGCAGCCTTTATGAAATCATAAGCGAAATTCAGAATGAAGTTACCGACCTACTCAGCGGCGTGGATGCGGCGATAGATTATCCCGAGGAGCTGGAAGAGGATATCTTCTCCCCCCTGCCCTCCCGGATAGCAGAGGTAAAGGCAAAGCTGGACAGGCTTATTGAAAACGGCTTATCCTCCCGCATGGTACGCGAAGGCGTAAAAATAGCCATAATGGGCAGACCCAATGCGGGCAAATCCACCCTTTTCAACGCAATGCTTGGCGAAGAGCGGGCGATAGTTACCCCCGAGGCCGGCACCACCAGAGATATAATAGAAGGTACTCTCATAATCAACGGTATAACCGCAAGGCTGTTTGATACCGCTGGCCTCCGTGAATCCTCTAATCAGGCGGAGACTATCGGCATAAACCGCGCCCGTGAAGCGGTCAATTCTGCGGATATTGTGCTTATTGCCATTGATGGCGGCGATGAGATAACAAACGAAGAAATTGAGCTGTTCAGGCTGCCGGTCAAAAAAATTGCCGTTATATGCAAGAGCGATATTTCCGACGGCAGGGAAATACTAAGCTTTATAGAAGCCAACTATAATTTCCCCGTTCATACCGTAAGCGCATCAACAGGCGAAGGTATATCTCAGCTTATTGATGATATAGGACAGATTACCGCCCCCGAAACCGAAAGCGCACTGGTCACCAACATTCGCCACATAGACGCATTGAAGAATGCATCCGATGCACTTTGCTCCTCGCTGGATGCAGCCGAAGCCGACTGCATAGCCACTGACCTTCGCAGCTGCCTGCTGGCCCTTGGTGAGATCACCGGCGCCGAAGCCGACGATTCCGTTATCGACAGGATATTCAGCAAGTTCTGTGTGGGAAAGTAGAGGGAGATATAATCTTCTTTTTCTCTTTCTTTTCAAGGGAAAAGAAAGAAGAAAAAGAAGCAAAAAGAGAAAGAAAAGCTAAATATAAAAAATATATATTTATATTGGTTTGGTTCATTAAAGAAAGCTTCGTATGATGCGGAGCTTTTCTTCTTTAATTATATTTAAACAGAAAAAACGAATTGCAGCGAATTTCTTCAGAATAGATCCTGATGACATACTTTCGATAGACCCATATGCTTTTTCGTCAGTAAAAGCTACATTGAATGGGCGGCGGGTGGGTATAGATAAATATACCTATTCCCTATTCAATATTAGCTGTAACTTTCACTTTTATTATAATGCATTATAAATGCAAAATGGATGCATGGATTAACCAACAAAATGTGGATAACCCATGTTGAAAAGATATTTGAAAAATGTTGTTTGTTTTTTGACGCACAAAAGCATGCAGTAAAGGCATCAAAAAGTGCATGGAATAATTCACAAAATGTGGATAAGCTATGTTGATACATGTGTTGATAAATCCATGCCGTTGATAAGGTTGAAAAGGCGGCGCTTTTTCAATGGATATCCAACATGTTTCCAACATTGGTTTTATAAGGCAATATCTGGGTTTTTCAGGGTTTTCCATATTTTCAACGGCCCTACGGCTACCTACTACTATACATATACATAATAATAACGATAGGGGCCGAGCGGCCGGCGAAGCGAAAAGCTGACAATATGCAATGAACAGGTCAAATGATTAGCAAACCAATAATGAAACCAAAAAAGTAAGAAAAGCTCCGTTAACCACGAAGCTTTCTTTTTATAATAAAATCAACCTTATTTATCTATTATTATATCCAATTAGTTTTTCTTTCTCTTTTTGCTTCTTTTTCTTCGTATTTCACAAAGAAGTTGGAGCTGGGCGACAGCTCCAACGACCTGCCTGCGGGCAGGCCAAAAAGAAAGAGAAAAAGAAGATAAGAAAAGAAATCTACCCCTCCAGCTTTTTCAGCGTACGGGCCATGAATTTTTCTATGTTGATGATGAAGCGTTCGTGGGTGCCTTCGCCGATGATGCCCTTTTCGTCGTAGGCCTTTACATCAAACACCAGCTTTTTGCCGTCTATCTGAGTGAGGGTGCTTTCGCACCAAACCTTCATGCCGATGGGAGTTGCGCTGAGGTGAGAAACGTTGACAATGGTGCCGACGGTGGTAAAGCCCTGCTCCATATAAGGGGCAACGGAAAAGCTGCAGCATTTTTCCATAAGGTTGATCATCTGGGGAGTGGCAAATACATCAATGGAACCGCTGCCCACTGCACCGGCAACATTTGTTTTGTCCACCATTATTTCCATGCGATTTGTAAGACCGACATTCATCATAAAGTTATCCACCTTTTAACGTTGATATATTGATAAATATTGTACATTAAAACAAGGAAAAATACCATATGTTTTGATCATATAAGTATAGTATAACAATATATGGTGGAAATTTTGAATGGGTTTGCTATAATATAAAATTGAAGAAGTATGGAGGATGAAGGAATGAGTATATTTGAAGCGGGAATGCTGCTTTCATTTGGCGCGGCATGGCCTGTATCAATTTATAAAGCATACAAAAGCCGCAGCACCGGCGGCAAAAGCTGGGTGTTTTCGGCGGTGGTAATAATAGGCTATCTTTGCGGCATCACCCATAAAATTCTCCACAGCAGAGATGCGGTGATGTACCTTTATATTCTAAATACCATCATGGTGAGCATTGACCTTTGTCTGTGGTTCAGAAACAGAAGGATAGAAAAGCAAAAGGAAGCAGAAAACGCTTAATTCAAATAAGCTGAAAGGAGGAGCCGTCAATGTATATGGCGCCACTGTTCAGCGGCTCTTCCGGAAATTCTATACTGATAGAAGCGGGAAGCACAAGGCTGCTGATAGACGCGGGAAAACCCGCAAAGGCAATTGAAGAAGCGCTGAATGGATTTGGCATTTCGTTAAAGCATATAAACGCTTTGATGATAACCCATGAGCATTCGGATCATATCGCCGGAGCGGGAGTATTGGCCAGGAAATATAAGATACCAGTGTATGCAAACAGCGCAACATGGATGGCCATGGAAAATAGCCTGGGAAATATTCCGCTGAACTGCAGGCGGGAATTTGAAACGGGACGGGACTTTTTTATAGGTGAAATCAACGTTATTCCCTTCCCTACCCCACATGATGCGGCGGAATCCGTTGGATACTGCTTATTTTATCATGGAAAAAAGATAACCGTTATGACTGATATCGGCCAAATGACCGAAAAATTATACGGCTTTGCAGAGGGCAGCGATCTTATTTTAATAGAGGCAAATCACGATCCTGAGCTGGTTTCATCTTCAAGGTATCCTTATCCTCTTAAAAGGAGAATACTTTCCGACAAGGGGCATCTTTCAAACGAGAACTGCGGAAGGGCATTATGCAGGTTGTACAGAAGCGGAGTAAAAGGGGCTGTGCTGGGGCATCTGAGCCGGGAGAATAACTTTGAACAGCTGGCCCTGGAGACGGTTCGTGCAGAGTTTGATAAGGAGCAGATCCCAAGGAATGAATTTAATTTATGGGTTGCCCACAGGGACTGCGTTACGGGGCGGTTTGAAGTCAAGGAGGATTAATGAGGGTAAATGTATTGTGCGTGGGAAAGCTTAAGGAGAAATTTTATGCCGATGCCTGCGCGGAGTTTAAAAAGCGTATATCCAGATATGCGGATATGGACATAATAGAAGTTAACGACGAAAAAGCACCGGAACAGCTTTCCACCGCATTGATGGAACAGGTTAAGGATGCGGAGGGAAAAAGGCTGCTGGAAAAGACGGTTCAGGGGGAATACATAATTGCCATGGATCTGAAAGGCAAGGAGGTGACATCCCCGGAGCTTTCGGAATTGATGGAAGAGGTCATGAATGGCGGCAAAAGCAGGATAAGCTTTGTTATAGGCGGCTCACTTGGCCTTTCGGATGAGGTGCTTAAAAGGGCGGATAAAAGGATATCCTTCGGCAAGCCGACGTTTTCACATCAGATATTCAGAATAATGCTGCTGGAGCAGATATACCGGGCGTTTAAGATAATGAGAAATGAGCCTTATCATAAGTAGTTATGTATTCTTCTTTTTCTCTTTCTTTTCAGGAGAGGCCTGCCCGCAGGCAGGTCGTTGTGGACGTCTCCCGTCCACAACTTCCACTGTT
Organism: Clostridia bacterium; assembly: GCA_045603585.1. Classification (GTDB taxonomy): domain Bacteria; phylum Bacillota; class Clostridia; order Christensenellales; family CAG-138; genus SFEL01. The sequence continues at coordinate 19,769 of JAZUMK010000051.1, read as the reverse complement.
TAAAAGTAGAAAAAGAAAAAGAAAAGCCAAATGGATAAAATAATAGATAAATAAGGTTGGTTTTATTATAAAAAGAAAGCTTCGTGGAATACGAAGCTTTTATGTTTCACGTGAAACAATTATTGGTTTATTTCTAATTTAGATTAATAATAATATTTTTAATTCAGATAATATGTGTTATACTATATAAAAGGGCAAACCATTAGCGGTTAGCCTTACAAGGTTTTGTTAACCCTTATCGGGTCAACCGTCCTGTTGCAACAGGGCGGTTATTTTTTGCTCGAAAGCGAATTAAAACAGAGTTAATTTTAAAAAGAAGCTGTTTTTTATAAGCAGCTTCTTTCTTAATTATAAATATATTGATTTATTTATTTTTTAATTTAGTTTTTCTTTCTATTTTTGCTTCTTTTTCTTCGTCTTTTACAAAGAAGTTGGAGATGGGCGACAGCTCCAACGACCTGCCTGCGGGCAGGCCAAAAAGAAAGAGAAAAAGAAGATAACAAAACTACCACCTACATCCCAACCACGATACCAACCACAGCGGCGATGCCGATGAAGGCGGCGGGGTGCAGGGATCTGAGCTTCTTGGTATTGGAGAGTATCATTATAGCTGCAAAGAGGATAACGGAGGGCAGGCTTACTGCGCCGAGAATATCGGTACCGCTGAGGGCAGTTTTCAGCACAGACCAGCCTGCGGCGGCTATAAGGCCGGTGGAAGCGGGTCTGAGGCCTGAGAAGGCGTTCTGCACAAGGGGATTGGACTTGTATTTTTGCAATGCTCTGCCTATTGCCAGAACGATAAGAAAGCTGGGCAGAATAAGGCCGAAGGTTGCCATAAATGCGCCGGGGATACCTGCGGCGCGGAAGCCGGCGAAGGTGGCGGTGTTTACGCCTATGGGGCCGGGGGTGGATTCCGCAACGGCTATCATATCCGCAAGCTGCCGGGCGGTGAACCAATCGTATTTATAAGTGAGCTCTGTAAGGAAGGGTATGGTTGCAAGGCCTCCGCCGACGGCAAAAAGGCCGGTTTTGAAGAATTCTATAAAAAGGGTAAGCAAGGTCATCATTTTGCCACCGCCTTTGCTGCTATTCCTGCAATAGCTGCGATAAATACCACCAGTACGGGAGAAAGTGACAGGAAGGTAATGGCGGCAAAGGCAGATACGCAAAGGACTATTGCCAAGGGTGATTTTACATTTTTGCTTATGAGCTTTATAACTGCATTGGCTATCAATGCGGCAACGGCAACGCGGATGCCGCCGAAGGCATGCTGAACGGCGGGAATATGGGCGAAGTTTTCAAGCAGCAGCGCGATCAAAAGTATGATAATAAGGCTGGGGCAAACAACGCCTGCCGTCGCTGCGGCAGCGCCCAATACGCCGCGCTCCTTTGTGCCGACGAATGTTGCGGTATTTACTGCAATAACGCCGGGGGTGCACTGGCCTATTGCAAAATAATCCAGAAGCTCTTCCCTGTCCGTCCAGCCGTATTTTTCCACACATTCACGCTCCAGCATGGGCAGCATGGCATATCCGCCGCCGAAGGTAAAAAGACCTATGCGGAAAAAGGCGGAAAACAAAGATGAGCAGGATGTATTTTTTGATTCCATGGTAGTTCCTTTCTATATAAAATACTTCTTTTCTTTTTCTTTTCTATGAAGAAAAGAAAAGAGAAAAGAAGCAAAAGAAAAAGAAAAGACAAACTATATTTTTAATTTTGCTTTTCTTTCTCTTTTTGTTACTTTTTCTCGAAAAGTCAAGGAAGGCGGGGTCGGGAGACGCCCCCGCAGACCCGCCTGCGGGCGGGCCAAAAGAAAGAGAAAAAGTAAGGTTATTCATTAATAAGCAAATCATACAAGCCGGAAAGCTGATCCTTGGTGTAGTATTCTATCACCAGCTTGCCCTTTGCGGCGCTGCCCTGAATGGATACCTTTGTACCAAGGCGTTCCCGGAGAGCATCCTCTGCGGCGCGAAGGTCGGGATCGGGGGTGCGCTTTTCCGCCCTGGGGGTAACAGGTTCCATCCTGGGATTAAGCTCGGCCTTGACGATTTTTTCCGCCTCGCGGACAGATGCGCCGGACTGGGCGATGCGGCGGGCCACTATGGTGCGGTTAAGGTCATCAGGAATGGCAAGAATAGCCCTTGCGTGGCCGGCCTGAATCTGGCCTTCCTTAAGCATATCCTGCACTTCCTCGGGCAGGCTCAGCAGACGGACGGCATTGGATACGGCAGGACGGCTCTTGGAAATGCGTCTGGATACCTCTTCCTGAGTAAGGTCGTGAAGATCCATCAGGGTTTTGATGGCGGCGGCCTCTTCGATTGGATTGAGGTTTTCGCGCTGAATGTTTTCTATAAGGGCTACTTCTCTTGCCTGCATCTCGTCCATATCCCGTATAACAACGGGAACGGTGGCAAGGCCGGCAATGCGGGCCGCGCGATAGCGGCGCTCGCCTGCTATGATGGAGTACCTCTCCCCTATCTTGCGAACAACGATGGGCTGCACCACGCCGTGAAGCTTTACGGATTCTGCCAGCTCGCTGAGCTTTTCCTTGTCAAAGGTTTTGCGGGGCTGACCTTCGTTTGTGTCTATGAGATAAATATCTATTTCCTGCAGGCCGGAAGCCTGGGGCTCGTTGAAATCGCCAAGCAGTGCGTCCAGACCCTTGCCCAGACCCTTTTTACCCATTGCCATTACATGGCCCTCCCTTCATCTCTTGCTACCATTTCCTCTGCCAATGCAACATATGCCCTTGCGCCGCTGCACTTGGGATCATACATTGTGATGGGCAGGCCAAAGCTGGGGGCTTCGCTGAGGCGTACGGAACGGGGAATTATGGTATTGTATACCTTATTTTTAAAGAACTTCTTTACTTCGTTTACCACCTGGGAGGAAAGGTTGGTGCGTGCGTCAAACATGGTAAGCACAACACCTTCCACCTGCAATGTGGTATTCAGCCGCTGGTGCACAAGCTTTACGGTATTCATAAGGTCGGAAAGACCCTCCAGCGCAAAGTACTCGCACTGTATGGGGGCAAGCAGGGTATCTGCGGCGGTAAGTGCGTTTATGGTGAGCAGACCCAGAGAAGGAGGGCAATCGATAAAGATATAGTCAAAATCAGGACGAACTTCTTCAAGGGCGCGCTTGAGAACGGTTTCCCTTGCCAGTGCATTTACCAGCTCCACCTCGGCGCCGGAAAGCTCCTTGCGGGCGGTAAGCATATAAAGCCCCTCAACGGCGCTCTTTTCCATTGCTTCCTTTGCGGGCAGGTCGTTGATGAGCACGTCATATACGCTGTGGGCGGTGTTGTCCTTGTCTATGCCAAGGCCGCTGGTGCTGTTGCCCTGAGGGTCAATATCCACTACCAGCACCCTTTTTCCCATCTGGGCTACGCATGCTGCCAGGTTTACGGTGGTGGTGGTCTTGCCTACGCCACCCTTCTGATTTGCTATCGCAATTATCTTTGCCACGGTTTTCCTCCGATATTTAGTCCAAATTCAATCTTATTTTTATTGAGCAATATCAATTATAATGCATTTTATCCGAATTAACAACGTGAATGAGTACACTTTATACTATAAATGTTTCACGTGAAACATAACTTTGGGATAAAAACAGATGTTTCACGTTAAACATACAGGTATGTTTACAGGCCGTTTACTTTTAATGATATGGGGCGGATGATATAATAAATGTACAAAAGGCAATTCTGTTTTGATTTTTTAAAGACCTGATAATTTTATAAGGGAGGGTAAATTATGTCTTTCGGAGCATTTATTTCACATTTGACCATGGCAGTTGGTGCCGTATTGGGATATGCCGTGATAATAATGAGTTTTATACTGCTGATATACCTCCTTCGCATTGCAAAGTGGTACATAAAGAAAAATGACATCCCTCCCCTCTTCGGCCGCAGGAATAAAAAAGATTAGGAGAAATAACCAATGGAACAAAAACCCGTACGCCTGCTCAAACGAACAAGCCTGTTTGAAGCGGACCTCGTCTGCGGCATACTTCAGCAGGAAGGCATCCCTTTTTACAGGAAGGAAATGGGCGCAGGGGCAATGTATTGCGGCGGCGCAATTGCGGGAGCTGACCTGTATGTGCCGGAATCGGAATTTGACCGCGCCGATGAGATAGTTCAGAGCATACTCAATGCAGAGCCTGTTGAAGAGTAATGTTTCACGTGAAACATTTTCGCTCAAAATCTATTGGATTTTGAGCGAGGGATACAGGCTTTGCCTCTCGCATGAGCTCCCGGGCGGCAAAGCCTGCAAGGAATCTATCCCTGCGGGATAGTTCCGCTTTGGCCACACATGCTGCCGAAAGCGGATTTAAAGCCTATTTACAATGGTTAATTAAAGGAAGAAATATGAAAATTATAACTATTATCCTGATTTGTTGTTTCCTATTGTCCGGCTGTACCCAGCCTGAGCCCACCCAGCTGGTCAACCCCATGCAGGAGAAATCCTCCCTTGAGGAAATAAACGCCGCCGCAGGCGCTGACATTCAAAGGCCCCTTGCCTTTGAGCTTTCCGATGAAAAGTACTTCGTAATAAATACAGAACCCATCGTGGCGGATTACCGCTTTTGCATCGGAGATAACAATTATACCTTCCGCGCATCAAAAAGCGTTGAGGATATTTCCGGCGTATATGGCGATACAGGCTCCCTCACCCATTGGTATATTGACGGCGTACAGTATTCCCTCTTCAGCGAAAAGCAGGATGACCATCAGCTTCGCGCCATTGCCGCAGATCAGGCGGTTGTGTTTTATCCCGTGGTGGAGGAAATAGGCGATGGCTATATGACGGTTGCTCCAAATGAGAATACCCCCGAGCGTGCATCATCGGATAAAATAACAGTGCCCATTCAGCATATGAACTCTTCAAAGGAGCCTGTTGTTGGGGATGTGGTGGAAATTTCCTACAATGGCGTTATACTGGAAAGCTATCCGGCTCAATTGGGCGAAATTTACCGCATACAGGTAATGCTGCCGGTGGGGTAGATCTTTCGCTCAAAATCTATAAGGAGAACATGTTATGCGGAAAATAATTGCAGTTCTGCTGTTTGGCTTCATGCTTACAGGCTGTTCCGGCAGTATGCATACGATTGATGAAAACGTACCGGAAAAAGCAACTGCTTCTCCCCTGCTCTCCCCCTCGCCCCATCAGCTTTATACCTGGGGAGACCTTGACGGTGATTCCCTTGCGGATAAAGCGGAGATAAAATGGGAAGGAAATTTTGCAAGTCCATTTAATATAACGGTAAGCTTTGGCACAGGCGATGTGAAGACCATAACCATATCTGACGAAACAGTGGATTCCACTGCAAAAATTCATATTTCGGATGTGAACAATGACGGAAAGACGGAAATAGTGCTTCCAAACATCGGGGGCACAGATACTCTGGGCACAGTTTCCTGCCTGCTTATAGGCTATGACGAAGGAAAACTGTTCCGCGAAGACGTATTCGGTGAGGGATTTTTTGGCAGAGGATACGATACCTATACGGTAATAATGGATGACAGCTATAACTTTAAGGTAAAAAATAATTATACAGGTAATGAAATAAGACTGCCCGGGATAGATATGACGGGCTTTGTTCCGGGCAAAGAGGTGTTTTTCACATCATATACAGTTAACGGAAACATATTGGAATCCCGGGATGGAAAAAACGGAATAATGGTAACAAGCTGGCTGGAATACGGCGCGTATGATGAATCGGGTGAAAATACAATAATAGCACAGCCCTGCAAAATTTATTCCACCCTTATGTGGGAAAATGGAAGGTGGAATGTAACAAAGGAAAGGGTTGAAGGTCCCCCTGCGGTATACGCAGATCCAGCTGATGAAAGCGGGGAAAAGTATATAAGCCTTCCTAAAAGCTTTGATCCTCTGGGAATATTTACAAGGCTGGACAAATATAAAAATAATCTGTCCTTATTTATAATAAACGCAAAGGATATTCATTATAAGGATCATCGTACGGAAAACTATAAGGTTGCTCATCTCAGATACAAACCAATACCAAACACATACCAGATACATAATGTATCCATCGGCGGCTATGATGCAAAGACTATAATAAAAACCGAAAACAGTAAAGTCACACAGGTATATACCAGCAGCCGCTGCATGAATGAGCTGGACAATGTGTATGAGCAGGTACGTCAGGCGCTTGGGGAACCGGATGTCATATACGGATACGATAAAAATTGGGACTATGTACAGATAGATGAATACAGGCCGTGGCCCGGGTTCTGCAAGCCGCAGTGGGATATGGAAAATTACGTCATAGAGATAAATTCATACCCGGACGGCAATACGGATGCATGGTGGTATATTGCCGCATACGATAAAAGCAAGAGCAGCATTCATATTTCTCATTATTACGAAAATGGATTGTGCTGTCCCCATGAAAACGATATGGCCTTTGATGAAAACTGCATATATTTTGAAGAGGGGCTTATCGGCAAAAATAAAGATGGGATAATAGCAAAATATAAAGCGGAGCCTGCAAATTCATCATATTACGATGATTATCCCGGCCATGATGAAATGAATGAATACATAATGGAAGATATAGAAGCCTTAGGATGCAAGGGCTATTTAAATATTAGACATTTTCCGCTATCCATTGATTACGAATATTGCCATGAGAAAATTGAAGTAAGCTATGTTCTGGATGTAACGAACAAGAGCATGGAGGAAATACATGCCATATGCGAAGAGGCTCGGTTGCAGCTGACGGCGGCTCTGGAAAAGGCGGAAACAGACTATATTATAAGTGAGGATTACTCATCAGGGATAGATCAGGAGCAGGTAAAAGCGGCGTTTCTGGGCGGAACATATTACAAAACGGAGCCGTATGCAGAAATCAACAATATTGAACTGTATTCATGGTATATAGAGGATGGCAATACCTCTGTGCATTATCGTATCTGGGGAATAAAAGATGACCAAAGCCCCACGGAACCACATACAAATAAAAACAACCTATATATATCCTGCAATATAGATATAGAAAAATAACGTACTAATTTTCCTATATAAAAAAGCGAAAGGGCATTATCCTGTTTCCTTTCGCTTTTCTTTCTCTTTTGCTTCTTTTCTTCTTTCTTTTCGCGTCCGAAAAGAAAGAGAAAAGAAGACTGTCCCATCATCAATACGCAACCCTTTCACTCTCGGTGCCGTTGCGGCGGGTGACGCGGACGGAGTCAAGGTATTCAAGGAGGGGCTTGGCGTTTTTGCGGCTGGTGCCTATCATGTCCCGGATACCGGCGATGGTGATCTTACCCTCGGTGGCCAGCACTTCCTTTGCTTTGGCGATTACCTCATCGGTATACTTGGGCAGCGTCAGCAGATCCTCTGCCAGTATTATTACCTTGCCCTCATACGCCAGCAGCTGAAGTATGTCTTCGGCGTGGGCGGGGTCTATGCCGGGAAGCTGCAGGTCGCTGAGCTTGATAAATTCAAAGCCTGCTTTGTCAAGGGCGGTCATCAGGGCGGATTCCACCTTTGTAAAAGTGTCGTCACGGGGGATGGCAAAATCACCGGCGGCAATAAACTCCCCTTCCCTCTTTATAATGCCGTCGGTTTCAAGGCGCTGGATAAATTCGTCAAATACATTCTGCTTCACCTTGTTCAGGAAGCGGACCCGAAGCTCCGCCTTGCGGCTGCCCTGCTTGTAGGGGTTTTCCCTGTGGAATGCGGCAAGATGATCCAGTATGCTTTCCACGATTTTTTTCTGATATACAGCATGCCACAGGTGCAGATCCTTCTTCATCTGGAAGGATACTATCAGTCCCTGCTCCTCCAGCTGAGCCGCTTCGGAAAGTGTCTCTTCCATGGTGAGGCCGGTAAGCTTGGCCACCTCCGCCGCGGTTATGGCGGTTTCGCTGTGCTGCTTGATAAGCAGCTCTATCATGTCCCCGTGGCCGCCCTGCTCCTTGATGGCCATCTCGGAGAGGGTCTTTTCGTCAAAGCGCTTTTTCTTGTTGGGATTGGCTTCAATGACCACGCCGCCGCCGATGGTCTCCATGGGGGAGTAAAAGCGGACGATGAATCTGTCTCCGCGGCGCACCGCTATCTCATCCTCAAGGCGCAGCTGAACAAGGCCGCTTTCGCCGGGGCCAAGGGTCTCTGCGTCCAGCAGTATGGCGCGGCAAAGCACTTCGCTTGTGCCTGTAAAAAGGTGCAGGCGGGTGCGGTTTTCTATTGTGCGGTTGGCAGAGGGCAGCATGGAAAGGCGCACGTCCAGCATCATGGTGTTTTTCATGCTGCTGACAGGTGCCAGTACGCAGCCACGGTCTATCTCGTTCTTTTTGATGTTGGATATGTTGATGGCAACACGCTGTCCCGCAAAGCATTCCTCGGAATCCTTGCCGTGAACCTGTATGCTGCGTATCTTGCAGGGCTTGTTTACAGGGAATACCGCAAGGGAATCCTCCTTGCGTATACGGCCGGAAATGAGCGTACCGGTCACGATGGTGCCAAAGCCGGATATGGAAAATACGCGGTCGATGGGCAGGCGGGGTATTGTGTCTATGTCCTTGGGAATGACCTCGTCGGTGGTCATGTGCTCAATGAGGGAGATAAGCTCAGGCAGACCCTGCCCTGTTACGGAGGATACCTCCGCCACAGGTGCGTTTTCGCAGAAGCTGCCCTTCAGCTCCTCTGCGATGTCCTCCTTTACCATTTCCAGCCAGTCCGCGTCCACAAGGTCACATTTGTTCAGCACAATTATGCATTTCTCAATGCCTAAAAGGCCAAGTATGTCGATATGCTCACGGGTCTGGGGCATAATGCCCTCGTCCGCCGCGATTACCAGCAATACAAGGTCCATGCCCACAACGCCCGCCACCATGTTGTTGATAAACTTCTCATGGCCGGGTACGTCTATTATGCCCACCCTGTCCCCTCTGGGCAGGTCAAACCAGGTAAAGCCCAGGTCAATGGTTATGCCCCTGCGCTGTTCTTCCTCCCAGCGGTCGGTGTTGCGGCCGGTGAGGGCCCGTATGAGGGTGGTCTTGCCGTGGTCGATATGGCCGGCAGTGCCTACGATGATGTTTTTCATGTGATGCTCCTGTAGTAGGTATCATGTTCTTTTTCTCTTTCTTTTTAAGAAAAAAGAAAGGAGAAAAAGAACCAAAAAGAGAAAGAAAAACTAAATGGGAAATATGGGGTTTTCTTTCTCTGCAATAATAACCAAATTATTACTTCTATTTGGCTTTTCTTTTTCTTTTGCTGCTTTTCTGTTTTCTTTTCTCCTGAAAAGAAAAAGAAAAGCAGAATAAATCCTCTCTTACTCCAGCGCCTTCATCACGCCCTCCGCTACCGCATCGAACAGCTCATCGTCAATGGTGCGGACATCCAGCGCCACACGGTCGTCGTACACCCTTCCCACTATGGGCAGGGGCAGTTTGCGAAGCCTTTCCTCAAAGGCGGCGGTGGAAATGCTGCGGGGCTTTATGGTAACGGCCCGGCTTGCAAGGCGTGCAAGGGGCATTGAGCCGCCGCCCACCTGGGATTCGCATTCCTCCACGGCGATGTCCGCATTTACGTCCTTGAGCAGTGCGGCCAGCCTGTCCGCGCTTTCGGCGATGTCGTAGGCAGAGCGGGTCAGCATGCGGAGTACGGGTATGTTCTTAACCGCACGCTCTTCGCTGAGGTATTCCTGAAAGGTCAGCTCCAGTGCGCCTGCGGTAAACTTGTCTATGCGGAGGGCGCGGGTCATGGGATGCTTCTTTATCTTGGCAATGTATTCCTTTTTGCCCACAATCATGCCGGCCTGGGGGCCGCCCAGCAGCTTGTCGCCGGAGAAGCACACTATGGATGCGCCCGCCCTGAGGGATTCCTGTACCGTGGGCTCGTAGGGCAGGCCGTATTTGGAAAGGTCGATAAGCACGCCGCTGCCGATATCCTCGATGACGGGCAGGTCATGCTTTGCGCCTATTTCGCACAGCTCCTTTATATCCACGCTCTCGGTAAAGCCCACAATGCGGAAGTTGCTGGTATGCACCTTAAGCAGGGCGCCTGTGTTTTCATTTATAACGTTTTCATAGTCGGAAGGATGGGTCTTGTTGGTGGTGCCAACCTCCACCATTATTGCGCCGCTCTGTGCCATAACGTCAGGCACACGGAACTTGCCGCCTATTTCCACCAGCTCTCCGCGGGATACGGGTATCTCCTTACCCACGCCAAGGGCGGACAGCACCAGAAACACCGCCGCCGCGTTGTTGTTTACCGCCATGGCGGCCTCTGCGCCGGTTATGCGGCAAAGGAGCTTTTCAAAATGGGAATACCTTTCGCCCCGCTTTCCTGCATCCAGATCATACTCAAGGTTTGAGTATCCGGATACCAGCGCCTGCATGCGCTCGGAATGCTCCTTTGAAATGGGGGCGCGGCCAAGGTTGGTATGCAGCACTGTGCCTGTGCCGTTGATGACGGGGCGCAGGTCGGGGGTAAAAAGCTTTTCTGCGGCATTGCAGATATCCCGCACCAGAGAATCAGTGCGGCGCAGGATTGCATCCATATCGTCGCTTTTGCCAATGAAGGCACGAAGGTCGTCGGTGCAGCTGCGTATGCAGTCCACCACAATGTCCCGGCCGTATTCTTCACACAGGGCTACGATGGCGGGATCTTCCAGCAGCACATCCACCTTGGGTATATTTCTGAAGCAGGCGTTTTTATCCATAGGGGCCTCCCATTTGCACATATATAAAATATTTTACCATATCCGGCGACGGGATGGAAATAGGCAAGAGTGAAAAGTGTAGGGGCGATCAGTGCTCGCCCGCCCGTTTACGTCCATATCCCTCTTGCCTCTCCCATAGGGAGAGGCGGGTGCGGCCTGCCGCCCGCTTCACAATAATAAAGCCTGCGATAGTATGCATCGCTTTTCCGTAAGGAAAAGCTGCATTAAAGGGTGGTGGGCGGGTATAGATATTTAACCTCTTCACTCTTCACTCTTCACTATTACTTATAACTTCCCCTGAGGCCACAATGCTTGCGCCATCAAAAAAGACTCCTGAAGGAGCCTTTTTTTACCTGTTAATCTATTTTCCCAACATAGGTATTTCCGATATTTATATCCTTTTCTCTCAGCAGCATGGCAGACATAAGGGGCACATTCATCAATGCGGATATGCGGCGGCATTTGCACATGAATACATAATAAACATTCAGGCCGCAGCCCGCCATGGATTCAAAATTGCCGCTGCCCTTGGCGATGATAACATCCGCGGCGGCAATTGCGGCTTTTAGCTCCTCCCCCACATAGTCAAGCTCTGTGCCGGAAATGTTTGCTCCGCTGTCTATCACCCTGCAAAGGCTGTCCATTCCGCAGTATGCGGCATCCTCCCGGGTGGCATCGTTTTGCACATTGCCTCCCCGGACGCAGTAGGTCACCTCAAGGGCGGGATACAGCTTTTGCAGCTGTTCCACAAGCAGCATGTCGAATACGATTTCTCCCGCATTGTCCCCCAGTATCAGCAGGCTCTTTGCACAGGAGATATCTTCTCTCATTTTTCGCCATACTTCCATATCCGGCAGCTCATCGGGCTCTCCCCTGAGGGAGCTTTCCAGGGCTTGCATTGCGGTTTCCTTTGAAAGTATGCCAAAGTCCAGAAAATTGCCAACGCAGGCATAACGGAGGGCCAGCTCCAGCGGGTCATGGGATCTCTCCACCGCCTCCCTCAGCCTTTCCATCAGCCCCATTATAAGGTCGTTGGATTCCTTCTTCAGCTGAGCATAGGCATCCTGTCCAGGCCAGTATCTTTCAAATACCTTGGTAAATGCTCCAGCCAGCCACGGCGCGGACACTCCCTTCGGCGCGTCCAGTATTATCTGCATTATCTCCCGCATATAGCTGTCCACGGTGACGCCGTCGCCGTAGTCCAGCGCCAGCTTCAGCTGCCTTCGTATAAGGCATTCTACACAATGTGCATCAAACTGCATGGGTCCCTCCCTGTGGGGTTATTGCAGGTTTATTGTACAAAGGAGCTCTGCCTTTGTCAAATTCAGGTACCGTTGTTTTTGAAGGGAAGCGGGCATACATGGGTCGCTCCGCGGGGCGCCTTTCCTTCAGAAAGAAAGGGCAAAGAAACCGTTGCTTACAATGGGGCTGCGGAAGAAGGCGCCGGTGTTCAGTGCAGTTGCCGACTATTGCCTATGCCGCGATCATCCGTGGGTCAATAGGCCGAGTTTTGCGTGGTTTGAATATTTACACGGTTTCAATAAGGCGGTACAATTGATGATATGGATAAGTATACCCGCGCAGACCGTCTGCTGTTTTACCAATGCGTGACAGGAATGGGCATCCGCTATAATAGACAATAAGCATATCAAGGTATCGGTTTTAATGGGCAGCATACCGATGAGCCCATTTCAACATACAAAAATATATCCGCCGCCTCAGCTTGTTTCAAATGAATAAGAATCACTGCAGGAAATCCACAGGAGGTATTTGTTATGCTGGACAATGATAAAGCCAACCATTTGCTTGTAGAAAGATGCATGGAGTATTGCTGTGAAAATCTGCGGGGTACCCAAATCCCGGAAAAAGGGATATTTTCCCCCTTCACAGTCAGCTTTGATTTCCGCGGAAGTAAAAATAAGGCAGTTTTTATCATTGAATACGAGAATGACGATCTTCGCTGGCTTCGCTTTATGGTGGCTCGCCCCGGCAGCGACATGGTCGTGTCGCACTATATGGAAAAGGGTACAAATCAGCAATTGATCGGGTATCTTTCCGATAAGTCAAAAATCAAGGGATTTGTGGACGACTTTCAGCATCTGTCCGACTCGGTGGATGACAAACATGATTGATAGGCAAAAGGAGAAACAGCAAAGGAATATGCATTCACCTGTAAAAAGGCATCTTTCCTCTTTTCAGATAATAATACTTGGATTTTTGGCGGTAATATTAATTGGCGCCGTTGTATTGTCCCTTCCCATATCCTCAAGGGAGGGCGTGTACACGCCCTTTAAAGAAGCGCTTTTTACTTCCACCTCCGCGGTATGCGTTACGGGGCTGGTGGTTCATGATACTGCATCCTATTGGTCACTATTCGGGCAGGGAACGATACTGGCTCTCATACAGATAGGCGGCCTTGGGGTAATGACGGTGGGCGTGTTCTTTGCGGTAATATCCGGCAGAAGAATATCCCTTATGCAGCGCAGCACCATGCAGGAGGCAATAGCCTCCCACAAGCTGGGCGGCGTAATAAAGCTTACGCAGTTTGCTGTAATAGTTACCCTTATAATAGAAACGGCAGGCGCGGCGTTAATGGCCCCGGTATTTTATGAAGGCTTTGGGAAAAGGGGAATATGGATGGCGTTCTTTCATTCCGTATCCGCCTTTTGCAATGCGGGCTTTGACATAATGGGAGGGCCTGAGGGGCAGTATGTTTCCCTCATGTCATACGCCGCAGACCCCCTGATAAACATAACCGTAATGCTGCTTATTATAGTGGGCGGCCTTGGCTTTCTTACCTGGGAGGACATTTATTCAAACCGGCTCAGCATAAAGCGATACAGGATGCAGAGCAAGGTAATATTGGTTACAAGCGGCATACTTATAATCATACCTGCAATATTTTTCTATTTCAGCGAGTTTTCCCACCTTGGCGGCGAAAGGCTGCTGGTATCCCTTTTTCAGTCCGTTACCACAAGGACGGCAGGCTTTAACACGGCGGATCTCACCGCCATGAGCGCGGCGGGCATAGCGGTAATGATACCCCTGATGCTGATAGGCGGCTCCCCGGGCTCCACCGCAGGCGGCATGAAAACCACCACCATCGCGGTAATTTTTGCCAACGCCATAGCGGTGTTCAGACGGCGGGATGATACTTCGTTTTTCGGCCGCAGGGTGGAAAACGACGTGGTGCGGCATGCCTGCGCCATATTGATACTTTATATCGTTCTCTTTTTGGGCGGCGCCGTGGCTATCAATCTGCTTGAGGGAATACCCATGAAGGAATGCCTTTTTGAGGCGGCCTCGGCAATAGGCACCGTGGGCCTTTCCCTTGGCATAACCCCCACCCTGGGAACAGCATCCCAAATAGTGCTTATCGCCCTTATGTTCCTGGGAAGGGTAGGGGGGCTTACGCTGATATATGCTGCATTTTCTTCACCGGACATACAGTATTCCAAGCTGCCTGTGGGCAATATAACAGTAGGATAAAGGAAGGTAAACAACTATGAAATCCATACTTTTGATAGGCGTGGGAAGGTTTGGCAAGCATATCGCCATAAAGCTCAATGAACTGGGCCACGAGGTGATGGCCATCGACCTGGACGAAAACAGAATAAACGAAATTCTTCCATACGTGGTAGAGGCCCAGATAGGCAACAGCACCAATTTTGAATTTTTAAGATCCCTTGGTGTAAGTAATTACGACGTATGCATCGTTGCCATCAGCAGCGATTTTCAGAGCTCCCTTGAAACCACCTCCTTGCTGAAGGAGCTGGGGGCAAAGATGGTGGTATCCCGTGCGGAAAGGGACGTACAGGCAAAGTTTCTGCTGAGAAACGGCGCGGATGAGGTGGTTTATCCCGAGAGGCAGGTGGCGGAATGGGCTGCCATACGCTACAGCGCAGACCATATAATGGACTATATAGAGCTGGATGACAAATACGCCATTTTCGAGGTGCCTGTACCGGAAAACTGGGTGGGCAAATCCATCGGCCAGATAGATATACGCAAAAAATACAGCATAAACATACTGGGTATAAAGTATAACGACAAAATGAACATAGTGATCGCCCCCGATATAATACTTACCCGGGAAATGAGCCTGCTGGTAATGGGAGAATACAAGACGCTGCAAAAATGCTTTGATATATAGAATATGCCCCTGCGGGATATATACCTGCATGAGTTTTGTATAATAGAGCATGTGCAAACCCGATGGGGCCGGTGATAATGATGGAGCTGGTGATGGGAGTTCTTTGCTCATATATCGGCAGTCGGTCTTGTGCTCCACACGGCGCCCTCCGCCTATATGAGCAAAGCCGGGGCGGGCAAAGGCGTCACCGGCGCCTTTGCTTATCCGCCCTCCGACTCCCTTCCAACTAAATTTCCAAACCAAAAAACCACCCGATTGGGTGGTTTTTCGTTTGGAGCTGGTGATGGGAGTCGGACCCATGAACCTCGTCATTACCAATGACGCGCTCTACCAACTGAGCTACACCAGCGATTTCGCAACGTATGTATTATACATAAAGGACAGGCACAATGCAAGCTTTTTTTGATAATATATTTTTTGGCGAAATTTAGGGTTACGCTAAGGGGAGAAGGAATTTCCCTCTCCCCGGTCATCTGTGGTTTTAGTTTGCGGTGAACAGGCGAACAGGCAGGATAAGGTAATAATACTCGCTGCCGGTTTCGGGCGCCACCACGCAGGGGCTGATGTTGCTGTTCATCTCAAGGGTGACGTATTCGTCATCCAGCACCTTCAGCACGTCGCTGAAATACTTGGCATTGAAGGCGATATCCAGATCGCTGCCTACACGGTCGATGGAGATTATCTCCCGGCTGTTGCCGATCTCGCTGTTGGCGGTGATGGTCAGGGTCTTTTCCTCAAAGGAGAACTTGATGTGGTTCTTCTTGCTTTCACGGGCCATGAGGGATACGCGGTCGATACTGTCCATCAGCTCCTGGCGGTTTGCCCGTACGCGGGTGGTGTGGCCGGTGGGGAGTATCTGGCGGTAGCGGATAAATTCGCCGTCCATCAGGCGGGTGATTATGCGGGTGCAGCCCATGTCTATCATAACGTGGGTCTTGGAGAATACAAGGTTGATATCCTCGTCGTTGTCGTCCAGTATGCGGCTGATCTCCAGCAGGCCGCGGGAAGGCAGTACGGAATTTCTGAATTCGCCGCTTACCTTTACCCTTTCCCTGCGGCGGGCAAGGCGGTAGCCGTCCAGCGCGACCATGCTCAGCTCATCCCCATCCAGCTCCAGCAGCACGCCGCGGAGTATGGGCTTGGAATCGTCCTGAGCGGTGGCGAATATGCTCTGGCGTATCATGTTCTTGAGGGCAGGCTTGGATATGGTGAGGGAAAATTCCTTGTGAACATCAGGCATGCTGATGTAATCCTTGGCGTTTTCCGTCTGCATGGTGGTGGTGGCTCTGCCGCTTTCCACCAGCATGGAGGATTTTTCCAGGGTAAAGGAGGTTTCTTCGCCGGGGAGCTTTCTTGCAAGGTCTGCAAACAGCCTGCCGGGAAGCACGCATGCACCGCCCTTTTCAACGTTTGCGCCGATGGTGGCTTCTATCTGCAGAGACATATCGGTACAGCGCAGCAGCAGCTCGCCGTTTTCCGCGGCCATGTATATGCCTTCCAGTATGCTTACTGTGGACTTTGCGCTGAGGGCCTTGGATGCTACGGCCAATACTGCATTAAGCTCCTGAGTGTCGACGGTCAGTTTCATGGGCGATACCTCCATACTTATCTATTCATATTATACTATATCCAATAATGTAAATACAGAGGCAGACAGTTTTTATGGGGAAAAATTTGAGAAAATGTCCATGGCTGCGCTGTCCGCTTGCGGTATAAAACCTGTAGGGGCGATCAGTGATCGCCCGTCGACAGCACACCGCAGTCATCATCAACCTGTTATTGCGAGCCAGTCCTCAGACTGGCGTGGCTCCTCGTCGCGGACTGCGCTTGCTCGCGGCCATAGCCACAGGGGCTATGCCCTCTCGCTCACTCCATCGCTCCTCCTCTCCGTGAAAAACCGTCGTACCTTTGGGTTTTTCACGGGTTTGCGGGAAAACAGGGCGCACTATCCAAGCTGCGGCGTAACCAACGGCTTATTTTTATTTATTTGGATGGTAGCCGTCCCCCGCTTCGCCGCTGGCGAAGATACATAAAGGGGGGGTTGGGTGGGTTTAGATAATCATACCACGCAATCATCGTTACCGCAGAATAAACGGATTGCCACGGCAGTCTGAGGGCTGCCTCGCAATGACAGTCGGATGGGAAGCTTCTGCCCCCTTGGCTCTCCCTCCGGGAGAGCTGTCCCGCAGGGACTGAGAGGGCTTCCCCCTTCACTGTTGCCTATAACCTATTCTCCCTCCCTCTCAGCTTCATTCCGTGATATAATCAAACCATAGACACATCATCACCACACATCAGGAGGGCCCATAATGGATAACCTTCACTCTGTAACACATATGCAGAACCTGCGGCTCAGCGACGACAGGCGCAGCCTTGTAATAGTGGATCAGACAATGCTGCCCAACAGCCTTGAATACATCGAGCTTACCACGGCGGAGCAGTTTTACGATGCCATATATCAGCTGAAGGTGCGGGGCGCCCCTGCAATAGGGATATTCGCAGGCTATGCGGCGGCAATACTGGCCGCACAGGGGCCGAGGGATAATTTTGATGTTTTCCTTGCCCATCTGAAGGAGAAATGCCAATACCTCAACTCCTCCCGCCCCACGGCGGTGAATCTTGCATGGGCAACGGGGCGCATACTGGATAAGGCAAGATCCCTTTGCGGCCTGCCTGTTGATAAAATCATCGACGCCCTCTTTGAGGAGGCCGCCGCCATACACAATGAAGATATGGATATGTGCCGCAGGATATCCGAATATGGCCTGTCCCTGCTGAAGGATGGGGACGGGGTGCTGACCCACTGCAACGCAGGCCCCCTTGCCACCTCCCGCTACGGCACAGGTCAGGGTCCCCTGTTCATGGCGCTGGAAAAGGGGATAAAGCTCAGGGTATTTGCGGATGAAACACGGCCGCTATTGCAGGGGGCAAGGCTCACCGCCTACGAGCTGCATAAGGCAGGGGCGGATGTTACCCTCATCTGCGACAACATGGCCAGCATGGTGATGAAGAACGGCTGGGTATCCGCCTGCATGGTGGGCTGCGACAGAGTTGCTGCCAATGGGGATGCCGCAAACAAGATAGGCACCAGCGGCGTGGCAATACTGGCAAAGCATTACGGCATACCCTTTTACGTCCTTGGCCCCACCTCCACCATAGACATGAACTGCCCCACAGGGGAGGATATAAAGATAGAGCTGCGGCCTGAGGCGGAAATAAGGGAAAAATTCTACGCTCAGCCCATGGCGCTGCCTGAGGTAAAGTGCTACAATCCCGCCTTTGACGTGACGGACAACAGCCTTATCACCGCCATAATAACCGAAAAGGGCGTATGCCGCCCGCCGTACACAGAGAGCCTTAAAGCATTGTTTGAACAGGTGAAATGATATGATGAAACAGGAACGCGAACAGATAGTCCGTTACTGCCGCCTTATGCAGAGCCGGGGATTGACCCGGGGCACAGGGGGCAACATAAGCATACGCAGCGGCATATGCATAGCCATATCCCCCAGCGGCGTGGAATACGAAACCATGACCGCTGAAGACGTGCCGGTGGTGGATATGAAGGGGAACATTCTGTATGGCACCCTTGCCCCATCCAGCGAGCTTTCCATGCACATCGCCTGCTACAAAAGGCGGCGGGATATTTCCGCAATAGTGCATACCCATTCCACCTTTGCCACGGTGCTGGCCTGCATGGAAATGCCCCTTCCCCCTGTCCATTACCTGATAGGCTACGCGGGGGACAGCGTGCCCTGCATACCCTATTATCCCTTCGGCTCACAGCAGCTTGCGTTGGCTGCCGGGGAGAATCTCACTCAAAACGCTTTGCTTCTGGGTCATCACGGCCTGCTGGCAGCCGGCCCAAATATAGAGCGGGCCTTTGCCGCGGCGGAGGAAGTGGAATTTGTTGCGGAGATATACTGGCGCACCCAGGCCATGGGCGGCGCAAGGAACCTTACCTCTGAACAGATGGCGGATGTACGCCGCCGCTTTGCTGATTACGGACAGGGAAAAACATCACAGGAGGAGTAATAATATGCTTAAAGTTGGCGATAAAGCCCCGAACTTCACCCTTAAGGACAAGGACGGCAATGCCGTTTCCCTTGCGGATTTTGCGGGCAAGCGGGCGGTGGTCTATTTCTACCCCCGTGACAACACCCCCGGCTGCACCCGCCAGGCCTGCGCCTTTGCCGCCGCCTATGAGGGCTTCCGCAGCAATGATATCGCGGTCATCGGCATAAGTAAGGACAGCGTGGCTTCCCATCAGAAGTTTGCGGAAAAGTATGACCTGCCCTTTATTCTGCTTTCCGACCCCGACCTTGAGGCCGTTCAGGCCTTTGGTGTATGGCAGGAAAAGAAGCTGTACGGCAAGGTGTCCATGGGGGTTGTCCGCAGCACCTTCATAATTGCCCCCGACGGCACCGTGGAAAAGGTATTCCCCAAGGCAAAGCCCGATACCAACGCCGCCGAGATACTGGAGTATCTGGGATTGTAGGGGAGGGGTCTATTCTTCTTTTTCTCTTTCTTTTCCAGCGGGAAAAGAAGAGAAAAAGAAGCAAAAAGAGAAAGAAAAGCGAAATGGGAAATAATGATCCCCTTTCGCTTTTTTGTGCGGAAAAATGCAGGGGCGATCATTGATCGCCCGCGGACAGCACACCGCAGTCATCATCAACCTGTCATTGCGAAGAAGGCAGCAGACTGGCGTGGCTCGTCGTCGCGGACTGCGCTTGCTCGCGGCCATAGGGTAACCAATATAATCCGAACCGCGGTTTTAGCTGCCATATGACACGACATAGCCGCGTCATCCTCAGTCAGAATACAACCAGTATTCTTCCCTCGCTCTTCCTTGCTCTGCCATGCCCTATGGCCGTTAAAACTCCAAAGGACCAAAAGCGGCGAAATTGGATGAGATTCAAGG
>JAZUMK010000050.1:0-50399 GCA_045603585.1 Clostridia bacterium | reverse complement strand
ATTGCTGCGGCCTTGCCCTGCTGAGAAAGGGTCATGGTGATTGCTGCGGTCAGAGTGGTCTTACCGTGGTCTACGTGGCCGATGGTGCCGATGTTTACATGGGGCTTGGTACGTTCAAATTTTGCCTTTGCCATTGTAACTGTTGTCCTCCTAAAAATTTGAGCTTATGTTTTTTGTTTTTCCCCGCATGAAAACGGGATGCTGTTGGAGCGGGTGATGGGAATCGAACCCACATTATCGGCTTGGGAAGCCGACGCTCTGCCACTGAGCTACACCCGCGTAGCGCAGCGCATTGAGTGGACGCCATACCTTTGTTCAGCATAGCATTACTATTCTAATCCACAAGCCCTCTTTTGTCAATATGCTTAGGCGAATAAGGTTTTTTCGGACATTGACCCTCCCTTTTTGCCCCTCCTCAATACATGGTTTGGGGCAGGGCGGGCGGATACAAGGGATAGTGGAATACAATGGGCTGCAGGGCTATTATTGCCATAAAAAGCAAAATTTATATTTTTGTGCAGGCATCGGAAAACAGTGCAGGGAGAATTATCCATACCCATGCGCCGCCAGGGAGGTTACAGGCAATATTTCATATCCCTCCCACCGCCCTTTTAAGGCAGCTTTTCCTTACGGAAAAGCGGGTCGTGCTATCGAAACAGCGGTGTTTCATTCTACACAAAAAGCCCCATTCTTCATGGGGCTTTTGGGGCAGCACTTCTATGCATGCTTTTACTTAATTCAATTCAAACTTTCGCTTTTCTTAATCAGCACTCAAACACCCTTCCGTCCAGATACCCAAGCAGGCCGTTTTTATCAAAGGCGCATTCCAGGCGGACTGCACGAAGCTGCTGGGTGCGGGCCTTATGAGCGTGGTTGAACTCCCTGTCGCCGTACTTGTCATCCCCCAGTATGGGGTGGCCTATGTGGGCAAGGTGCGCCCTTATCTGATGGGTGCGGCCGGTGATAAGCTCCACCTCCAGCTCGGAGGTGTCTCCCGCCGAGCTCAGCAGGGTGTAGCGGGTCAGCATATCCTTGCCGTCCTTCACGGGATGGTCGTATACCCTTATGCGGGAGCGCTCCTCATCCTTCACGCAGTACGCGGTGAGGGTTGCGGAAGAGGGATCCGGCTTGCCCTTTACGGTGCAGCGGTAAAACTTGCGGAGGGTGCGCTGCTTTATGGCCTCTGTAAGCTCCGCAAGGGCCGCTTCATTCCGGGCGAAAAGCACAAGGCCGGTGGTGTTTGCATCCAGTCTGTGGGCAGGCATGGGGTCGCCGTATACAGACAGGCGGCCTTCCAGCGTCTCCCCTTCCCCGTCCGCCTTGGCGGTGGGCAGGCCGGCGGGCTTGTCCGCAAGGATGATGTTTTCATCGGCATATACTATGGGTATGCCGGCCGCTGCGCCGGGAATGAGATTTTCAAACTGCTTCCATACCCCGCCCTTTGGCAAAGATGTGAAGGTCATGAGCTCTTTCTTTGTGGGATGCTCTATGGTAAGGCTGCAGGCCCAGAGGGCTATCTGCTGGCCCGGTACGGCGTTTTTGTTGTAGCGCTGATCTCCCCACAGGGGCATTCTGCGGCTGGAAAACTGCACCCTTATCTGATGATGCCGCCCGGTATGCAGCTGTATGCTCACCAGAGTAAGTCCGTCCTTTGATGCGATGGGGCGGTATGAAAGCCTTGCGGCCTTTGCATTTGGGGTGCCTTCCGGCACAACGCGGCTGCTGCCGGTGGCTTCGTCCCGCAGGATAAAGTCGGTCAGCTCACCCCCCATTGGATGCCCCTCCACCACCGCAAGGTAGTTTTTCTTTGCGGCGTGGCCGTTGAACTGGGAGCTGAGCCTTGCCGCCGCCTTTGAGGTGCGGGCAAACACCATTGCTCCCCCCACAGGCCGATCCAGCCTATGGACAAGGCCCAGGTAAACTTCCCCGGGCTTTGCGTATTTTTCCTTTATGTACCCCTTCAGCTCGTTGAGCATATCCATATCCTGAGAGGAATCCTCCTGCACAGGCATATTGGGGGGCTTTTGTACCACCAGAAGGTGGTTGTCCTCATAAAGAACAGGTATCATATTACCTCTCCCACCGTCCGGATGCGCCGCAGGGCAGCACCAGACCGCCCCTTGTGATGGGCAGACCCACCTCGTCGCACTCTATATGGCCGCCCTTATCCCCAAGGGCCACCTTCAGCACATTGGAAAGCACAGTAGGCGCAAGGCCGGTGGTATAGGAATTGATAAGGAAGAACCTTGCATCCGGGGCAAGCAGCTTTACGCTCTCCCGCACCAGAGGATACAGGTCATCCTCGATTTTCCACATTTCGCCATTGGGGCCTCTGCCGTAGCTGGGGGGATCCATCAGTATGCCGTGATAATCCCTGCCCCTGCGCTGCTCACGCAGAACGAACTTCATAACGTCATCCACTATGAAGCGCACAGGCTTATCCCCAAGGCCGGAAGCGGCAAGGTTGTCCTTTGCCCAGGCCACCATGCCCTTTGCGGCATCAACATGCACCACCTCTGCGCCGGATGCGGCCAATGCCGCCGTTGCGCCGCCGGTATACGCAAAGAGATTCAGCACACGGAAGGGCTTGTCGCTTTTCTCCACTATGCTCCGCATCCAGTCCCAGTTTACCGCCTGCTCCGGGAACAGACCGGTATGCTTGAAGCCGGTGGGGCGCACTATGAAGGTAAGGTCACGATAGCGTATGGTCCAGCTGTCCGGCAGGGCTTTGCCGTACTCCCAGTGTCCGCCGCCGCTGCTGCTGCGGATGTAGCGGGCGTGTACGCTCTTGGGCTCCTTCATGGGCCATGCGGCCTGAGGGTCGGGGCGCAGCAGGGTAACGTCCGCCCAGCGCTCGTGCTTGCTGCCGTCGCCTGCGTCGATTATTTCGTAATCCTTCCAGTTTGAGGCAAGGTACATGGGAGTTCTCCTTTGGTAGGTTTTCTCTTCTTTTCTTTTTCTTTTCAGAAGAAAAGAAAAACGAAAAGAAGCAAAAGAAAAAGAAAAGTCAAAACAGAGATATGGTCAAGGTTATATAAGTCATTTTAATGCACTATCCAGGTTTGCCATTATAACCGTCAGGGAATATATTGAGGCTTCGATACGCTTTCGGCGGCATGTACGGCGAAAGCGGAACCATTCCGCAAGGAATGGGCTCCCTGCATGATTTGCCGCCCGGTAAATCCCACAGGATTTATAGGCAAATCGTGTAAAGTCCCCGAAGGGATTGCAATCGCCCGTTGCCCTTAAGGCAATGGGCGCAGCTCGCTCAAAATCCAATAGATTTTGAGCGAAAGGCGAAGCCTTTACGCTGCCAGCGACAGCAGGAAGTTCAGCTTATAGAATATTCCCGCCATGATGGAATCGTCCACCATGTTGGTAATAAGGTCAAACTGACCCAATACCGTCAGCACGATGGGCACCAGCATAAATATCAGGAACATGGCCAGCATGCCCCGGACGAGGCCCAGCGCGCCGCCCAGAAGGCCGTCATGGGCACGGAGCACCGGGAAGGGATCCGCATAGTCCGCTCCGTTGATGATAAAGCCCAGTATCAGCCGCACCGCGGCAAACACCAGCAGGAAAACCAGTATATTTATGAATACGCATACTATGGTCTGGTTGAAGTAATCCCCAAGGGTGGTTATACCCTGCTCCGCAAAGGCTTCCTTTGCGATATTGCCGGCTATCTCCCTGCCCATGGGATAGGGCAGCCGGGCGGATTCTATTATGCTGTTTATATCGGTATTGGACAGGGAGGAAAGCTCTGCCCTCACGTATTCCGGATTGGCGATAAACTCGCTGCCCTCGGTATAATACAGCATCATATTGAACAGCCGCTTGTGGCCGCTGATGAATGCGGCGCCGGGGCGTATGAACAGAAAGCCGAATATGACGGACACAAAGTATGCGCCTATGCTGAGCAGGGTGGACAAAAAGCCCTTGTAAAATCCATTCAGCACAAACAGCGCGATCAGAACTATTGCCGCCAGATCTATCAGGTTCATTGCAGTCCTCCTTTGCTTAATAATAGGACAGGGGGGTTATTTTACATTTATCAGCAGGGTATCGCCCTTGTACAAAAGGGCATGGTTGTCTGAAAGCTTCTCGGCCTTGGTGATGACCTGGCTGAGCTCAGCCGTGGAAAGCAGCTCGCCCTTGGCAGAGTAGGTATACAGCTCGGTGGGGGTATATACGCAGAGCCTGCCCTTCATGAGGAATGCGCCCACATAGCCTGTGGGGGGATGCACCTGAGCTATCTCGGCGGTGCCCACATCTCCCTCGGAAAGGGTGTACAGCTTTATGGTGCTGTGGGTTTCCGCGCCCCGCTGGCCGTACATCAGTATGGGGGCGGAATCCGTAATGGAGTAATCCATAAGCTCCCAGCCGTATACCGTCATGCGGTAGGCCTCGGTGGAGCCTGCCGGATTGCAGCGGATAAGGCTGGAGGTGGCGGAAAGGAAAATGCTGCTGTCGGTAAACAGCACATCCTCCACCAGCTGCCCCTGCACAGTCATAACGCCGGTGGTGCGCTTGGTGGCAAGGTTGTATGTGGTAAGGGTGGATACGGGAGTGGGGGTGGAATAATCCGCCTCCAGCGTCCAGAGGGTCTCGTCGCTGGTATTGGAGAAGCCAAAGCCTATAAGGTCGGTGGCGTCAAAGTCCATCTGATCCACCTGTATGCCGTTTTTGTCGTAAATAACTATGGCTGTGCCGCCGGCGCTGTCTTCCCTCAGCACCGCAACGTGTTCATTGCCGCAGCGCACGCCCAGCACTCTGCCGGAGAACACCAGGGAATCCCCCGCGCCCACTATCTGCAGGGCGGATTCATGATACAGCACTGATATGCCGGGGGAGGCGGCCAGCTGCAGCTCCTCCGTGTTTATCTTGTAGGAGGTATCCTTTGAGCCGTCTGAAATATCCTCATAATACAGCCTGCCTGCGTCAAAATACAGAAAGCCCGCGCCGGTATAGGTGTAGTTGGCGGCGGCGTCAAAGGGCAGCTCTCTCATGCCCTTGCCCTTCTTCGTGGCGGAGCCGATAAGCCTGATAATGCCGAATATCAGCCCCACTATTATAAGCAGCCCCGCCGCCAGCACCAGTATGCGGCCTATGGCTTTGCTTCGGTTGTTTACTCTGTAGCGTCTTTTACGCATTTTCCTCTTCCTTGGGGGGCAGCAGCAGCGTCAGCGCCCCGGGCAGTATTTTGAAGGTAACGGGAGTGGAGGAGCCCAGCTCGCCGTCAAGGTTAAGTGTGTTTTCTCTGGTGGATTCAAGGCGCAGTTCCTTTGCCTTGAGATAGCGCACATGGGGAGAATCAAGATGCTTTCCCGCAACCACAGAGGGCAGCACCCGCAGCACCCCCAGCCTTGAAAGCTTTCTTACTATGCATACGTCCAGCAATCCGTCATTCAGCTCTGCTATAGGGGCAACCTTTATGCCTCCCGCAAGGCGGGTGCCGTTGCAGGCGTCAATGAGTATGGCGTCCTCTTCAAAGGTTTCCCCATCGGCAGTGATGACGAAATGATCCCACTTAAGATGGATAAGGCTCTTCATTATGCCCAGCATATATGGCAGCATGCCGTTGAAGCGGCGCTTGTACTTTTCCGTATTGCGTATAACGTCCACGTCAAAGCCTGTGCCTGCGGCGTTAATGAATATGGTGTCGTTTGCGGCGGCCGCGTCAATGGAGGCGGGCTGTGCATTCAGCAGGTCCTCCATTGCACCTATGGGGTCCACCTTGAGGCCCAGTGCGGAGCCGAAATCGTTGCCTGTGCCAAAGGGGAATACTCCCATGGGCACGCCGGTATACAGCAGGCTTCCTGCGATCTCCCTTGCGGTGCCGTCGCCGCCTACGGATATTACAGCCTGCTCTCCCCGTTCGGCGGCGGCCTTTGCAAGCTGCGCGCCGTGGTCTCTGCCCTCTGTGTAATCGTATGAAAAATCCACGCCGCGGCGTTCAAGCTCCTTTGCCGCCTGCTCAAACCATTCCTTTGAGCGGCCGGAGCCCGCTACAGGGTTAACTATAAAATAAAATCTGCTCAAAGCGTATATCCTTTGCTATTTTACCAATATATTCAGCGCCCCCGGCAGCAGCCGGAAGGTCACGGGGGTATCAGAGGAAAGCTCGCCGTCGTAATTTATCAGGCTGTGCTCCGGGCAGGATACCTCCAGATGGTCTGTGCGGAAGTATTCCACCTCTTTGTAGCCGGTGTGCTTTCCCTTTATAAACTTGGGCAGCAGCCTGAGGAACTTCATCACGCCCAGCTTTTTTACTATGCATACGTCAAACAGCCCGTCAAAGGGGTCTGACATGGGCAGCACGTTCATGCCGCCGCCAAAGTGCGTACCTATGCCCACGGCGATTATCAGCGCATCCCGCTGCCACTCCCTGCCGTCATCCCTGATGGTGAGATGCAGGGTGCGAAGGTGGGTCAGGCTGTGGGCTATGCCCAGAAGATAGGGCACCATGCCCCTGAACCGCTTTTTGTATTTATCCGTGGCGATAAGCACATCCACGTCAAAGCCAAAGCCGGATACATTGAAGAACATCCTGTCATTGGCTATGCCCACGTCCATCTGTTTGGGGGATTCCAGCAGCAGTATTGTCAGGGCTTCCCTTGGGTCGGTGGGTATTTTCAATGCCTTGGCAAGGTCATTGCCTGTGCCGAAGGGCAGCACGCCCAATACGGAATCCGTATGCACCAGCCCCTGAGCAACTTCGTTGAGGGTGCCGTCGCCCCCCACGGATACGATATACTTCTCTCCCCGCTTTACCGCGTCCACAGCCAGCTCTGTGGCATGGCCCTTGTACTGGGTATAGTCGAAGGAGTAATCCATATTCATTTCATCCAGCATGGTGCAGACTTCACGGAAGGCGTCCCCCGCCCTTTCTGCCCCCGCCGTGGGGTTAACGATAAAATACAGTCTTTCCATATTTATCCCCTATCATAATTATCCATTTAAATATTACTGCAAAACGAGGAAATTGTACAGAAGTTAGAAGTAAATTATATATGTACGGGGTGTTAAATTATCTATTCCCACCCACCACCCTTTCAATGTTGCTTTTCCTGCGGAAAAGCCGAAGGTACCATCGATAGCTTTAATCTGTCATTGCGAGGCAGTCCGCAGGCTGCCGTGGCATTCCGTTTCTCATTATCTCATCCTGCCCGCCTCGTCGTCGCGTTTTTGGGGGGTTATCCAATATTGCGACAGGCTGCAGGAAAGGTTTGTGGGTTGATTATCTATACCCACCCGCCGCCCTTTCAATGTATCTTCGCCTCCTCCGCGCCTAGACTTGCCTGCGGCAAGGGGCGCTCTGTACAGGCCTGCGGGCCTAGTGCGGCGAAGACGTGGGGGGCGAAACTCCGACCATATCCTATAAATCAACAGTGAGCTTTTAATGTAAGCCCGGATAGTGCATACCGCTTTTCCGCAAGGAAAAGCTACCTTAAAAGGGGTGGTTGGGCGGGGTAGTAAAATAATGCCTCTTCACTTTTCACTATTACTTATAACTTCCCTTGCGGGCGGGTTTAGATAATTCCCATATAAAAAAGCCGCTCCCGATGAGCGGCTTATATGTTTGCTTTTACTGAAAGCCGAAGCTTTGATCCGCTTTCGGCCACATGCGGGGCGAAAGCGGAACTATCCCGCGAGGGATAGGTTCCCTGCGGTTTTTACCGCCCGGGAGCTTCCTTTGGAGGCGAGAGGTAAAAACCGGGATCCTCGCTCAAAATCCGATAGATTTTGAGCGAAACGGCTTTAGCCTACCTGCTTGTTATTCTCAACAAACACGGTCAGGGCGGACAGGCCTGCGAACTTTTCCACCTTGCCGTCGTTGTCGATAACCAAGGTGGGGGCCTGCATTACACGGTACTTCTTGGCAAGGTCGCGGTTTTCCTCTGCCATTACCACGGTGTACCTGATGCCTGCGGCGTTGAGCATATCCTTGGCTGCGGCGCAGTTGGGGCAGGTGGAGGTGGTGAACAGCATGGGCAGGGCTGCGGCCTTTTCCTTTTTGGCGGAGCCGGGCCAGCAGGAGCCGTTGGCCACGTCGTATTCCTTGCGCTCCTTGTATTCCTGGCTCTTGCCGTCGTTCCAGTTCTGAACGGGGCGATAGTAGCCGGTTATGCGGCTGTATACCTCAGCATTGCCGCCGCATTCGGGGCAGGTGAAGTGCTCGCCGGACAGGTAGCCGTGCTTGGGGCATACGGAGTAGGTGGGGGACATGGTGTAATAGGGCAGACGGTAGTTCTCCGCAATGGTCTTGACCAGCTTTGCGGCGGACTCCCAGCTGGGCAGCTTCTCACCCAGGAAGGCGTGGAATACGGTGCCGCTGGTGTAAAGGGTCTGCAGCTCGTCCTGAATATCCAATGCGGCGAAGATGTCCTCGGTGAAGGATACGGGCAGGTGGGAGCTGTTGGTGTAGTAGGGAGCGTCGCCGTTGCCGCCTGCGGTGATGATATCGGGATACCTCTTTACGTCGTGCTTGGCAAGGCGGTAGGAGGTGGACTCGGCGGGGGTAGCTTCCAGATTGTACAGCTCGTTGTCGTACTTCTCCTGATAGTCGCTGAGGCGCTCGCGCATATGGTTCAGCACGTCCTTGGCGAACTGCTGGGTCTTTGCGTCGGTCATGTCAGCCTTGATCCACTTTGCATTGAGGCCGGCTTCGTTCATGCCTACAAGGCCGATGGTGGAGAAGTGGTTA
This sequence comes from Clostridia bacterium, assembly GCA_045603585.1. Classification (GTDB taxonomy): domain Bacteria; phylum Bacillota; class Clostridia; order Christensenellales; family CAG-138; genus SFEL01. Next base: position 41,689 of record JAZUMK010000050.1, on the reverse strand, counting down.
TTGAAGGTGCCAAGGTAGCGCTTGGTGTAGGGATACAGGCCCTCGTTCATCAATCGGGTGATGATCTCGCGCTTGATGTGGAGGCTGCGGGCGGAGATATCCATCATGCGGTCCAGCCTCTGATAGAACTCCTCCTCATTGGCGGCAAGGTAGGCAATGCGGGGCAGGTTGATGGTAACAACGCCCACAGAGCCGGTGCTTTCGCCGCTGCCGAAGAAGCCGCCGCTCTTTTTGCGCAGCTCTCTCAGGTCAAGGCGGAGGCGGCAGCACATGGAGCGAACGTCGGAGGGCTCCATATCGCTGTTGATGTAGTTGCTGAAGTAGGGAGTGCCGTACTTGGCGGTCATCTCAAACAGCAGACGGTTGTTTTCGGTATTGGACCAGTCAAAGTCGCGGGTGATGGAATAGGTGGGGATGGGGTACTGGAAGCCGCGGCCGTTGGCATCGCCCTCGATCATGGTCTCGATAAATGCCTTGTTGACCATGTCCATTTCGCGCTTGCAGTCTTTATACTTGAAATCCATCTCCTTGCCGCCTACGATTGCGGGCAGCTCGGCCAGGTCAGCGGGAACTGTCCAGTCCAGAGTGATGTTGCTGAAGGGAGCCTGGGTGCCCCAGCGGCTGGGGGTATTCACGCCGTAGATGAAGGACTCGATGCACTTCTTTACGGCATCGTAGGAAAGATCGTCCACCTTTACAAAGGGGGCGAGATAGGTATCGAAGGAAGAGAAGGCCTGTGCGCCTGCCCATTCGTTCTGCATAATGCCCAGGAAGTTTACCATCTGGTTGCAGAGGGAGGCAAGGTGCTTTGCGGGCTTGCTGTTGATCTTGCCGGTAACGCCGCCAAGACCTTCCTGAATGAGCTGCTTCAGGGACCAGCCTGCGCAGTAGCCGGTGAGCATGGACAGGTCGTGGATGTGGATATCCGCATTGCGGTGGGCGTTGGCGATCTCCTCGTCATACACCTCGGACAGCCAGTAGTTGGCGGTGATGGCGCCGCTGTTGGAAAGGATAAGGCCGCCTACGGAGTAGGTCACGGTGGTGTTTTCCTTTACGCGCCAGTCAGCAACGTTAACGTAGTTGTTGACGGTCTCCTTGTAGTCCAGTATGGTGGACTTCATGTTGCGGAGCTTTTCACGCTGCTTGCGGTAGAGAATGTATGCCTTGGCAACGTCGGCATAGCCTGCAAGGCTCAGCACTTCTTCAACGCTGTCCTGAATATCCTCAACGGCGATAAGGCCGTCCTTTATCTTGCCTTCAAAATCAGCGGTGACCTTAAGGGCAAGGAAATCTATAACGCTCTGATTGTACTGCTTTTCAACGGCGTCAAATGCCTTGGTAATGGCGGCGCCGATCTTGGTGATGTCGAATTCGGCTACGGAATTATCGCGCTTTATAACACGGTACATTCTCTTTTTCTCCTCCTGAATGAGTCTTATAGAATAATTGCAGATGATTTTCTTGTTTTTTGGATGATATTTCTATATTTGCCCCGCCAAAGCGGGAACAGCTTAAAGTTTATCACACAATTTTGGTTTTGTCTACTACATATTGTGTATCAATTGCGATACGGTAGGCTATATATGGTGTTCCATACTGCCCGGCCACAATATCTAGCCCCTTATCTCCGCAGCCGGGACATATTTCCTCGCCGCGGCCAAAAGTGCCTGAAGTTCCTCATCGGAATGTCTTTCGCAGCTGCGGTCGATCACAAGGTCGGAATCGCGATAGGGCTGAATGAAGTATTTTTCCGCCCCTTGTATCCATTTGCCGATATCCACTATATCTTGTGGTGTGTGCATGCCCTTCACCACAGTGGTACGGAATTCATATCCCACGGTGCCCTGCAATAGCAGCCTTACGCTGTCCTTTACCGGCTGAAGGCTGAGCCCCTTCACCCCTGCTGTTTCGGCGTATTTATCCGGGCTGTTCTTTATATCCATGGCCACATAGTCCACAACCCCTGCCAGTATCAGCTTGTGCATAAGCTCGGGGTTTGTGCCGTTGGTATCCAGCTTTACGGCGTAGCCCATGGCCTTTATCTCCTTTGCAAAATCCCAGAGGCCCTTCCACAGGGTGGGCTCGCCGCCGGTTATGCATACCCCCTCCAGCACCCCTCTGCGCTTTTTCAATAGGTCAAATACCTTCTCCTCAGGTATGCCGGGCTCTGCGCCGGGGTTCAGCACGATGCCGCCGTTGTGGCAGAAGGGGCAGCGGAAATTGCAGCCCCCGGTAAACACCGTACAGGCCACCTTGCCGGGATAGTCCAGTAATGTGAGGGTTTGTAAGCCTTTGATCATAGGTCGTTGTCCTTGCTGTTTGGATTCTCTTCTTTTTCTCTTTCTTTTTGGCCTGCCCCCAGGCAGGTCGTTGGAGCTGTCGCCCAGCTCCAACTTCTTTGTGAAAGACGAAGAAAAAGAAGCAAAAAGAGAAAGAAAAACTAAAAACACAATATTCTGTGTAAGTAAGCCTTTGTGTGTCAATCATGGCTCCCTTGTGCAAAGGGAGCTGTCCCGCAGGAGCTGAGGTGAGGGATCGTCCTGCACAGCAGGGGATGTTGTTTACGCCCTGCTGTCATTATAGGGCAGGCCGCCACGGGGGAGGTTATAAGTTATAAGTAATAGTGAAAAGTGAATAAGTAATTTTCTAAACCCACCCACCACCCTTTTTAAGGCAGGTTTTCCTTACGGAAAAGCGTTATGCACTATCGAAGCGGTGATATATTCAGCATCTACGTTTTATTTGCTTGGATGGCGGCCGCCCACGTCTTCGCCGTTAGGCGAAGATACATTGAAGAGCGGTGGGCGGGATATGAAATATTTCCTATTCGCTATCCTCCGCCCTTCCCTCGGCTCTCCCTCCGGGAGAGCTGTCGGCACAGCCGACTGAGAGGGTTCCACTGCCCACGCGACCCGCCCTCTCCGGCCTCGCTACGCTCGGCCACCTCTCCCATAGTGAGAGGCAAGAACGGCTGCTTCTTCCAGCTGCCGATACCTTGCAGCAGACGAATCAGTAAAATCAAATCCCGCCAAAAAGCAAAGTGGGCATTCTTACTATGCCCACTCTACCACAACATATTGTGTTTTGTAAATATGCTTATCACAATATTTACTTTTCTTTGTTCTTTTCCTCAATGACCTTATCCAGTATTGCCGCTGCGTCCATTACAAGGCGCACGCAGGGACGCACCGCGTAGTACTCATCCGTCCTGTCCATGGGCTGCTGCGCCTTGGGGCAGTTGGCAAGAAGATCGCGGCACATTATGCTGCCGTTTTCCTCACTGAACTTTGCGGCAAGGTCACGAATAAGCTCATAGTGGGCGGCCTTGCCCTCCTTATCCGTGGGGCTGTCGTAGCCATACAGCATATCCGCCGCCATAAACATGCCTGTCACCGCGCCGCAGGTATCCCTGAGGGCGCCCATGCCTGCGCCGAAGCCGGATGTGAGCTTTATTGCCGCGGCCTCGTCAATGCCTGTAACGTCGCTGAAGGCGGCCAATGTTGCCTGGGCGCAGTTATATCCCTGAAGGAAAAGCTCCTTTGCTCTTTCAACGTGATCCATAGTATCCTCCGTAATTATATCAGTGTTCCGGTAACGCTTACCTCGCCGCTGTTGAGATCCAGCTCTGTTCCGTCCGCAAATTCCACCGTCAGCCGTCCGTCCCGGGTGATGTCCACGGCTCCGGCTTCCCTTCCGTCCGGCAGGGTCACGGTTTTGCCCAGCAGCAGGCTGCGCTGCTTGTATTCTTTATACACTTCCACGCTGTCATATGCCTTGCAGGCTGCGAATACCTCCGCCGCCACAGCCCCTGCCATGGCGCTCAATGATAAGGGCGGCTCGCTGTGGGGATAAAGGCTGGCCGCCTTGTCCGCAAGCTCCCCTGTAAATTCCGGGCTCTGGTAGTTTATGCCTATGCCCACCACGGCGTATTTGAGGCTTTCTCCTGCGGCGGCTCCTTCTGCCAGTATGCCGCATATCTTTTTACCGCTGAGATACAGGTCGTTTACCCACTTGATGCCGGGGGAAATGCCAAGGTGCTTTTCCATCGCCCGGCATACGCCCACCGCCGCCGCCATGGTTATCATGGTGCATTGCTCAAGGCTGCCTTGCGGGCGCAGTATGAGGGTCATGTATATGCCCCCCGGGGGACTTTCAAAGTCACGGCCCAGCCTGCCTCTGCCGCCCGTCTGCCGCTCGGCTATCACAAGGGAGCCTTCCGGCACTCCCTTTGCGGCCAGCTCCTTGGCCACGGTATTGGTGGAGGGCAGCTCCTCTGCGCTCAAAAGCCAGCTGACATCCGGAAAATATTGCTTTATTTCCTTATCATTAAGCATTCGGCTCTCCGTATTCCCATGGTATGTCTATTACAAACAGCTCGTTTTCCGGGGCGTGCTTGTAGTATTTGTGGTGGGTTCTGTCGTCAAAGTGGGCATAGTCGTCCATCACGGGAGAATAGGTGTATCCCCTTATCTCCCCCTTTGCCTCGTCCACCTCAAAGAACATCATGTAGCCTCTGCCGCCGTCGCTGTCTGCGGATTGATAATTGCATATCATCTGATGAACTGTTCTGTCGGGTATACCGTCGCCGTCGTCATCAAACTCCTCAGGCACCCTTGCCACGTTGTATCTGTGTCCCCCAAGGACCATATAAACATTGGGGTATTTTTCAACTATTTCTTCCCTTATCAGTCTGCCGTCGGCCAGCAGGGAAAGGTTGGTATCAAAATAGGTATGGGTGCAGATTATCACAGCCCTGTCGGGATACTGCTCTATCACCCTCTTCATCCAGTCTATGCCTTCCTGCTCTATGCTGAAACCCATAAACAGGAAAAGCAGTTTGCTTCCCTCTGCGTCGATAAGGTCGTAATGACCCCTGTTATCCTGAAAGCTTCCGCCGTAGCATATGCGGTAGGAGCACTCATCCTCGCCGAAGTATTCCTGATAATACTTATACTCCGCCTTATTGCCCTTAACGTCGTGATTGCCGGCGCAAACGCCAACGGGTATGTGGGCGATCTTGTTCATGGCTTCCTTTGCCAGCTTCCATTCGGATTCCTTTGTGCCGGAGGCCACAATGTCTCCTGTATGTATGACATACTTTAGGTTAAGCTCCTTCCTTGCATCGCTGAGATATTCCGTCATGGCAAGGAAGGTTTCCGGAAACTGCCTGCTGTAATGCTGGGTATCGCTCATCCAGGCAATGGTATACACCTTTGGCGGCTCAGGTGTGGGCACCGGGGTGGGCGCAGGAGCGGGCGCAGGGGCAACAGCCGGCTCCGCTGCGGGAGCAGGCGCGCAGCCCCACTGTGTCAGCAGCAATATTAAAATTACAAATAATGGAAAAACTTTCTTCATGATATGGATTGTATCACAATATATGAACTGATGTAACGTGGAATTGAAAGAAAGATGTGCGAGTTTGTTATCCTAGGGTAACCAACGTAATCCGAACCCGCCAAAAGTGGTGAAATTGGCGAGCTTCTGCGTTGCCGTCGTTTGAAACAGCACCACTATTCCTGCACTCCTTATATTGGTTACCCTATCCGTCCCATTTGACAACCCCTCTGCGCCGTGCTACCATAACCATTGAACAAACCTTACAGGAAAGGCGTTATTCCCAATGGCAAAGCTTACAAGGCGTCAGCGCAAGGCCCTCAAATCCGCCGCTGAAAATCTTCATAAAAACGACCTGCCCTACAAGCGCGCCGCAAACTTTGAGTTTGCGCTGTATCTTGTTACGGTGGTGCTCATCGCCCTGTTTATCCGCACGTTTATATTTGAGCCGGTGCAGGTGGTGGGCTCCTCCATGCACCCCACCCTCATTCACGGGGAGGGCATGTTCACGGAAAAGCTCAGCTATGCTTTTTCCGAGCCTGAGCATGGCGATATAATCATCTGCCGCTATTCCAATATGAACGTAAACTGCGTCAAGCGCATAATCGGCATGCCGGGGGATACAGTTGCCATAACGGACGGACAGATATACCTTAACGGTCAGCTGCTGGATGAATCCGAATACTGGAATGATACCATCTACGGCGATATGACGGAGGTGACGGTTCCTGAAAAAGCCCTCTTTGTGGTAGGGGACAACCGCCACGCCAGCGACGACAGCCGCAATCCTCTGGTAAGCTTTGTGCCTTACGGTCAGGTAAAGGGCAAGGTACAGGCCGTCATGCTGCCCTTCTACCGGGCAAGGTGGATGTAACAAACCGATAATGCAATCAGGCCGCTCGCATGGGCGGCTTTTTTTATGAAGTTAGAGGTAATAGTGAAAAGTGAAGAGGTGGCGCCCTCTCAGTCCCTGCGGGACAGCTCTCCCATAGGGAGACCCGCGACTCTTGCCTCTCACTCTGGGAGAGGTGGCCGAGTGCAGCGAGGTCGGAGAGAGCTTCACCTATTCACTATTCACTATTACCTAATTGCAGTACTCCTTTGCCACGCCCTCCATAATTACCGTGATGGTATTGCCTCCCTCCTCCGGCCTGTCCAGCTCCAGCAGCAGCTTTCCCGCCGCCACCCTGTCGGAGGACCTGGCCTCCGGGTCTTCGCATATGGCCAGCAGGCAGTCTATCGCGGTCTTTCGTATGTTTTCCTCCATAAATGATGTCTCCTTTTTGATGATTGTGTTAATTTTGCCCTCCACAAGTTGAGGATGGCCGGTATTTTATGATATCCTTTATATATACCATCCCCCTCAAAGGAGGCAGATACATGAAAAATCACAGCTTTAAAATAGCCGCCCTTGCTCTGGCCGCTGTGCTTGCCATGGCAGGCTGTGCCGCGCCGGTGGAGGAGCAGCCGGTAATAGACGTTACCGCCCCTGCGGAAACCCCGCAGCAGGAGCAGCCCCAGACGCAGCTCGTGCAGACGGATGAGGGCTACGCCATTCTTTCCGAGGACATGACCCTGCCCCGCGACGTTCCGGAGGAGGAGGCGGTTTACCGCCTTTCCTATCAGGCGCCTCAGTTTGAAGATCAATCCGCTCAGGATGCGGTAAATCTCTACCTTGACGAGCTTTATACCAGAGTAACCACGGAGCATCTGCCCTTTGCAGACCCTGTGGATTCTCTGCCCTACACCAAAGTCACCTTTGAAGCCCTCAGGGCGGAGCTGCCCGCCGGCACATATACCAACATAATCTTCACCGAAGAACATTCCTTCAGCGGAGATTCCGCCGCGGAATTTGACCGCCACGTTATCGTCATAGGCCCCGACGGTGCAGAGTGCTGTCTGGGAGATGTATCCGGCACATACTTCCCGGAGGATCTGGCTGTTCAGCAGGTGCTCAACGTTATCGCCTACGAGCCGGACAGCTACTATGGGGATGTTTCCGCCGATACCATCCTTTCCGCCCTTGACCTTTACAATGGCTTTACCGTTGCGGATGAGGGCTATACCCTCTATCTGCCCGCAGGCACCATCGCCCCTGAAGAAAAGGGCATCGTGGAGATAAGCTTCCCCCACAGGGCGCTGTATCCCGGCTTTGTGGGCGATGTGATGTCCGAGGAGGATTACTCCGCGCTGCTGCCTGCCCTCTCCGCCGCCGCAGCCGCATGCGGTCCCGACTTTACCGGCTTTGCAGGCGCGCCCGAGGGTGAGCTTGCCGCCGCAATAATCGGCCATTACCTGAGCGCTCAGGGCGTTTCCTTTGAAAACGCCGCGGACTATGCCGCCGCATACGCGGAAAGCTACAAGTCCATCTTCGGCACAGAGGCCGGCGATGGCGAAGTCATTGCCGCCGAAAACGTACTGCCCTTCTATGGGGTACAGTGGGAAGACGCCTACGCCGATGGGGAGGCCGTCACCCTCACCGGCCAGCTGATGAGTGGCGCACCCGGCAGCAGCTCTGCCGCCGCAGCCGCCTCTGTTTCCGCCGTGGTCAGGAATGCCGGCAGCGGCTGGGTATTGGAAGCCTTTGAGATAATGTAATATCGGGATAAAACAAATAAAAAGCCGCTGCATCTGCAGCGGCTTTTGTGCTGCAGGGTGGGGTATTGATTATCCAAACCCACCCGCCGCATTGGAGGTTATAGGTAATAGTGAAAAGTGAAGAGGTGTGGGGCTTCCTCTGTCGATGGAAGAAACAGCAATGCTGAAAATACTGTCATTGCGAGCCGGTTCGCAAACCGGCGCGGCAATCCGTTTCCCCTGCGGCCGCGGTGCTTGCTTGGTTTATCTAAACCCAACCCACCACCCTTCAATGTATCTTCGCCTGCGGCGAAGACGGAAGCGGTATCCATCCATATAAGCAAAAAGAAGCCGCCAATTACGCCGCAGCTTGGATAGTGCATACTGCTTTTCCGCAAGGAAAAGCTACCTTAAAAGGGTGGAGGGCGTGTATAGATAATAACATCGGTTCCGTTTGACTGAAAACAGACTTTCTTCCATCCACAGCAGGAAACCTTCACCTGTTCCCTGTTCATTATTTCCTTCTCCGTAAGGAATAAGATCGCCCCAAGGCCAAATGCCTTGGGGCGCCTCCCGCTCAAAATCCGATGGATTTTGAGCGAATCCGTTACAGGTCATCCGCATCCTGCACAGGCTCAAGGTCTTCGGGATCCATATCCGTCCCGGTATAGCTGCCCTGCACATCGGAGGGGAACCTGCTTCTCTGTCCCCTCAGGGTATGCTCCAGCTCCTCAAAGTTCTTGCGTTTTTCCGTCATAATAAGGCGTCTCCTTTTTTTGCCCTTATTTTGCCTCCTTCTCCGCTTTTTTAGCCGCAATTTCCTCGGCTATGGGAGTATCGGCCTTTTCCTGCTGCTGCTTTTCCGCCTTTGCCTCCTCCAGCTTTTTCGCCATAAGGCCCTGCACCTGCTCCTTGCCGTCAAAGTTCATCATCTCAAGGGCCACGTCGGGGGTTATCATGCCGGCCTGCAGCATGGTCAGCATAAGCTCATTGTGGGCGGCCACGGAAAAGCGGTTTTCCCGCTGCACCTTTACGGATACCACAAACTCGATGGGCAGCTCGTTGCCAAGGTCGGTGAGCTTGCTGAGACTCTTTCCCACAAAGGTACTGATGCCCTTCTTCGCCTTTACGCTGCGGGGGAATATGCAGAATTCCCGCTCGATCTCAATCTCCTGACGGACAGCCTCCTCAAAGGCATCGTGGATGGAGCGGGCCGCCATACGGCTGCGCTTGCTGCTCATTTCCTGCAGGGCAGCAATGGCGGATGCAGCGGTCACGCCTCCTGAGGCCATGCCGCGGGAAAAGTCGTTTGCGCCGGATTCCTCCTTGATGCCGTTTCGCATGGAGCGGATATATTCAAGGATGTAGCCGGGCAGGGGCGCTGTGGCAAACCAGGTCACGCCGTTGAGGTTTTCCCCCCTGTGCACTTCCTTGGACCAATCCCGCAGGTCATCCACGTCAAAGCCGGATGCCCCTGTTACCAGCAGCTTGTTATGGCTGGCCATAAGGGCGTTTTTCAGCACTATCTGATCCAGCTTGTCGGAATACAGCTGCTGATTTTCAAACATATCCACAAGGCCGAAGCCAAGGCAGCTGCCCCGCCTGGGATACAGGGAGGTGATAACAAAGGGATACTGACCGTGTCGGTAGCAGCCCTCAGGCTTTGCGGTGCGGCTGTCCTCCAGCAGCACGCCGCCTGCCATCTTCTTCATGTGTACGGCAAAGCTGCCGGTCTTGGGATCGTACTCCCTCTGCCAGCATTCGATGAGCATTATGCTGTCCCCATCGGATACGGAAAGCAGGCTGTCCCTGACGGGCTTTAAAAGCAGGCTGTCGGAATCCATATCCCGCTCCTTATCGGGATAGCGCTGCTTAAACCAGGCTCTGGGATGGGCAACAAACTTAAACACCGCCCTGCTGTCGCCGATATCCGCGCAGAGGGGGTCAAACATTATGCTGCGGGGATCCACATGGCGAAGAAATGCTCCCCCAAGGCCGGAGTTCAGCGCGGGGTCAAAGCCCACCTCCTGCACCATATACCCGCCCACCAGCAAATCGTGGGTCAGCTTGGCATATTCCCTGGCGTAGCCCATGCGGGTATGATTCTCCCCGATGACAGCGGTAAGCAGCTCCGCCGCCTCGGCGTGCTCCGGCGCGTCTGCGGTTATCACCGCCTGAGGGTACTGGTCCATCAGGTCCGCCCGCACGTTTTCAATGGTGGACTGTATCACCGGGGTAACAGGGCGGGGCTCCCCCGCATCCGTCTCCGGCACGTCGTGCCAGTGATCCCCCCGGTATATCCTTTCGCACCGCTCCAGCCTCTGCCACTCCGGGCCGTAGGCGTTGCGGTACTCGTCAAAAAGTGTGTAAATACTCTGTAAGTTGGTATCCATTTTGTCCTCCTGTTGGATGTTGTCTCTTCTTTTCTTTTTCTTTTCAGGAGAAAAGAAAAGAGAAAAGAAGCAAAAGAAAAAGAAAAGCCAAATGGAGAGGTATAGCCTGTTTCGCTTATTTGTGCGGGGAAAAGATATGGCCTTTCGGAAAAGAATCCCGGCGTCCTGACTATGCTCCTGTGCTGTCATTGCGAGCCAGTTCGCAAACTGGCGTGGCAATCCGTTCCCCTTAAAAGGGCAAGGGGGCAGGGCTATTTTTTGCCCCCATGTTTCCCTTCAGCTTTCCCCCAAGGGAAAAGCCACGTCACTTATTCACTGTTCACTTTTACCTTGACAAAAACCCGCTCTCCCTCACCTCCTCCACGCTGAGGGGATCATAGGGCTTCTCTGCCCTGGGCTTTGCCTCTGCGCCGGGGGCAGGCCGCGACATGAGCCCATAGCGGAGGGATTCCGGGGCATGGTCTTCCCCATCCGCCGCATCCTCCCGGTTTCGGCTGTCAAACACAAGGCCGGGCAGCGTGCGGATAAGATTTTCGCAGCAGCTGAATATCTGCAGGCGGGGCGCGCCGTCGGGGGCATCAGCAAGATAGCTTCGCACCCGCTGCCAGCCTGCAATGCGGGAATTGTCCGCAGGGGTAAGGGGCACGCCTGACAGGGCAAACAGCTCTGCAATGCTTTCCCCCTCAAAGCCGCCGCAGCTTTTCAGCACCGCACCCCTCTTCTGCCACATATCCGGCGAAGCCACGGTATAGGCGATATCCTCGCCTTCACTCAGCTCCCGTATCTTTTCCGCCGCCTGATCCGCGCGAGTATAGCGGATATACAGCTCACGGTAGGTGTATATTCTGCCCTCCCCGTCCGCCGCATGCCACAGCACCGCGCAGGGGTCGTTGTAGCCCCAGTCGATGGAGCGGAAGCGCCGCCACCATGAGGGAATATCAAAGGGCTGCACCACATGCCGCTCCCTTGAAAACTCCCGGAAAAACTGTCCTGCCAGCACATCCCAGTCCCCATCGAGATATGCGCGGCGCAGCTCCTCAGGAAGATTCTCCAGCTGGCGAAGGTACTCAGGGTCTGCGGTGATAAGGGCGGGATTGTCATACACCCTTGCCGGGATAAATACGTAATCCTCCGGCCGCTCCCCCGCCCTGTACTGCCTGTCGATAAACAGCCGCTTTACCCAGCCGTGGCCAACGCCGCCGGGATTGCAGGTGTAGTACATTCTGGGGGAAAAGTCCCGGCGGGTGGTGCGGTTGCAGGTGGTAAGAAACTGCATCTGCTCCTCGGTAAAGTGTGTGGCTTCCTCCAGCCCTATCACCTCATATTCCTGCCCCTGATACTGATATACGTCGTTGGCATTGTCGCAGTAGCCAAGGCGTATGCGGCTGCCGTTGGGAAAGCGGAACACCCGCTCCGCCGCGTTGTATTTTGCCGCATCCTTCAGCTCCTTTAATAAGGGAATAACGTGATTTTCCCGAAGCTCAGGCAGCGTGCGCCGCAGCAGCAGCACATTCAGCCCCGGATGGGCAAGGCACAGCAGCACCAGCTTGCGCCGCATCGCCCAGCTTTTGCCCCCGCCCCTTGCGCCGCCGTATGCCGTATGTCGGGCGGAAGAGCAAAAAAATTCGGCCTGCCGGGGATTTGGCAGGCCCTTTAAGCGCAGTATCAAATTGTACACATTCCTCCTTTCGCCTGAAAATAAAAAGGAGAAACCGCCGACCGTCAGTTTCTCACTGTAAAAATTATAACCTTATGCCCCCCGTCATTCAAGGACAGCTTTTCTGCGCCTTTCCTGTGCCCATTGTGCAGGCAAAACCCGGCAAGTACCGTTTTTGGTATACTCGACGTTTTTAGCGGTTGACCCCCCTATGCAAAAAATGTATCATTTATATGCGCCGTCGAACAATTGTTCTATTGTAATCGAACAAAGGAGGAAAAAATCCTATGAATAGCATTAACGATACCGAAAACCGCATGGTTTCTGAATTTGCCCTCAGCCAGTATTACGGTGACAGCCCCATCACCCGCAATGCGGCCCAGGCCGCCTATGCCGCCACCGAAAGGCGGCTGTATGCCCTGCCTATACTGAGGGAGCGCATAGAAGACAACAGAGAGGAGCTTACCGAGCTGGAGACCCTTGGGGTGGATGCCCTCAGGCATCATTCCTCCTCCCTTGTGCGGCTCATTCGCCCCGGCATGCGTCTGACCCCCGAGGAGGTGCATTCCGCCCAGATGGCAGAGCTTCGCGCCCGCCTTGCGGCAGACGAGCGGGAGGTGCGCAAGCTGCAGAATGCCCTCCACTCGGTGGCGGAGGATCCCTATTATCTCACCATCGAGCTGAAGTACTTCAGCGGCATAAAGGACGCAGACGCCGCCACCCGGCTCCGCTGCGACCCCGCAACGGTGCGCCGCAACCGCAACAGGCTGGTAAAAAGGCTTGCGCTTAGGCTGTACGGGGTGGACTGCATATAGGGGATGGGTAAAGTTTAAGACCGCAGAGAAATCTGCGGCCTTTGTTTTTTTGAGGGAAAATAATTGCTGAATTATGTAATCGGGGGAGGGTTATTATCTATACCCCTGCGCCTCCGGCGGAGAGCGGATTGCCACGGCAGACTGCGGCCTGCCTCGCAATGACAGTTGCTGTGAAGCTTCTGCCCTCCTGGCTCTCCCTCTGGGAGAGCTGTCAGCTTTGCTGACTGAGAGGGGATTAATGGGCTCTTTACCTGCCCTCTCCGGCCTCGCTGCGCCCTTGCCTCTCCCATAGTGAGAGGCAAGGGCATCCGCGCACCATCGCCCCGGATACTGCTGAAACATACTCAGTGTTTGAGTAAAATCCGCCCCTGCCACCACATATGTGTTAGTATAGCCATACTTCACACTACCAAAAAGGAGCATATATGAAACAACCGCGATGCATAAAATGCAGGTATTTCCGTCAGCATTACTGTTTGGATGGGCTACGCTTCGTTCCCCTTTACTGCGGACACTGTACCCATTCCTACTCCGTCCGCAGATATCCCGGCTCAAAGGCCTGCCGGCACTTTTTGCCCCGTGAGCCTTCGGCGCATAAAAAGAACACCCCTTTGCGGAGTGTTCCCGGCAGCGGCAATATTATAATTTATCCCCAAGGAAGGTCATCACAAACAGGAAGAATACCAGTATGGATGCGGCATCGGTGATGGTGGTGAGCATGGGGGAAGCCATAAGGGCGGGGTCAAGGCTCAGCTTCTTTGCCAGCATGGGCAGTATGCAGCCCAGGGACTTGGCAATGACGACGGTGACCACAAGGGTAAGGCTTACCGTCATGGCGATAACGCCATCGTGATACTGGAAGTAAATGCGGGCGAAATTTACCAGCGCGAGGGCAGCGCCGCAAAGGAGGGCTATGCGGACTTCCTTCCACCATACCCGGAAAAAGTCCGACAGCTCTATTTCGTCAAGGGACATGCTGCGGATGATGGTGGTGGAGCTTTGGGAGCCGCTGTTGCCGCCGGTACCCATCAGCATGGGAATGAAGGACACCAGCAGGGGCAGGGCGGATATGGCCCCCTCAAAGCGATTCATGAGGGCGCCGCTGACCATGGCGGACACCATCAGCACCATCAGCCAGAGAATTCTGCTTTTGAACAGGGTGAACACGGGGGTTTTAAGGTAGGTATCCTCGCTGGGCAATATACCTGCCATCTTTTCGAAGTCCTCCGTGACCTCTTCCTGAACGACGTCCACAACGTCGTCTATGGTGATAATGCCGACCAGCCGGTTTTCGTTATCCACCACCGGCATGGAAAGCATATCGTATTTGTAGAACATCTTGGCTACTTCTTCCTGGTCCTCGTTGGTATTGGCGGAAATAACGCTGGTGCGCATTATATCCTCCATAACGCAATCGGGGTCTGCAAGGATTATATCCCTCAGGGTAACAACGCCCTCAAGGTGATGCTGGGAATCCAGCACGTAGCACTTGTTTATGGTTTCCTTATCCACACCTGTGGCGCGGATAACGCCCAGCGCCTGATTGACGGTGGTGGTACGCTTAAGGTAAACGTACTCATTGGTCATCAGGCTGCCTGCGGAATCATCGGGATACTGCAGGTATTGATTGATCAGCTTGCGGCTTTCGGGAGAGGAGTTTTTGAGTATCCTCTTTACCACGTTGGCAGGCATTTCCTCAACCAGGTCAACGTAGTCATCCAGATACAGTTCTCCCAGTATGAAGCGCAGCTCCCTGTCGGATACGGTGCTTATGATGCGCTCCTGGGATTCCACTTCCATGTAGGAAAAGACCTCCGCCGCAATGTCCTTGGGCAGCAGCCTGAAGAACAGCTGAGCGGATTCCGCATCCTCGATCTGCTCGAAAGCCTCCGCCACGTCTGCATAGTGCATTTCCCGGACGGTTTCTTTTACCAATGCATATTTATGTTCAGTTAAATACTGAAGAACAACCTCTACCATGGTATTCTCCTCCTTTTCAGGGACGGCGAATCACCACCAAGGGAACGCCGTCGTTTTTTGATGTGCAATTATCGGCTGGTCTACTTCCATAGGGCCCGGCGTCCATAGTTGTTCTCCTTTCGCTAAAAAGTCATATATAGTTATTGTAAACCCAATACTTGGCGGCTTGCAAGAATAATTCCTGCAATTATTCCCTATTTATGCAGTATCCTGCCGCCCTTGCAGTATGCCGCGGCGAATTGTACAATGATATTATCAACAGCAGGGGACGGAAATAAGCAATGAATAAAAAATACGCCATATTCGACATGGACGGCACGCTGCTTTGCTCAATGGGCTACTGGCGGCAGCTTTGGCGGGAGTTTCTTTCGCTGAAGGGGGTGGACCCCATTCCCGACAACATGCTGGAGCGCATAAAGCCATTGACCATGCAGCAATCCGCAGAGCTTTTTATAAAGGAATTTTCTCTGCCCGGCACGCCGGAGACCGTCGCCCGGGAAATGCACGACCTTATGGGGGCGCATTACGCCAATGACGTTACCCTGAAGGAGGGGGCGCGGGAATACCTTGATGCCCTCAGGGCAAAGGGGGTAAGGATGTGCATAGCCTCCGCCACCACGGAGTATCTGGTTTTTCCCTGCCTTGAAAGATACGGCATAAAGGATCACTTTGAATTCGTCCTCTCCTGCGAGGAGACCGGCCTCGGCAAGCACATTCCGGATATTTACCTTATGGCGGCGGAACGCTTCAGCGCAAAGCCTGAGGATATCGCGGTGTATGAGGATGCCATGTATGCGGCACGCACCGCAAAGCAGGCGGGGTTTTATCTGATTGGCGTATGGGATGAGGTCGCCTCCCGGCACTGGGAGGAAATAAAGGGCTTTGCAGATGAGACCATAGCGGATTGGCGGGAGGCGAAGCCGGAACAGGGATAATTCCGCAGGGGAAGTTATGGGTGATGGTGATGGGGTGGATTTATCTATACCCGCCCACCTCGTCGTCGCGGGCCCCGCTTGCTCGCGGCCATATTCCGGCCCTCTCAGTCAGCAAAGCTGACAGCTCTCCCGAAGGGAGAGCCAAGGAAAGTTATAAGTAATAGTGAAAAGTGAAGAGGTTAGATATCTATACCCACCCTCCACCCTTTTTAGGTAATTTCGCCTTGCGGCGAAATGGGCGCACTGTCGGAAGCGCAGGCGGTATCCCGACCGCCCTTTTTAGGTAGCTTTTCCTTACGGAAAAGCCGAACGGTATCCCTCTGTCGGTGGTAGAACCTGCCATTCTTGCACCAGCTGCACGCTGCCCTGTAGGGGCGATCACTGATCGCCCGCCATGGGGACAATATCCTCCCGGCAGCGATAGTACATCTGTACTGTCAAAACCCACTGCCATTGCGAGCCAGCCCGCAGGTTGGCGCGGCAATCCGTTCTCCGCCGTAGGCGCGGTGGCCGAGCGCAGCGAGGCCGGAGAGGGCAGGTCGTGCGCACAAAAAAGCCCTCTCAGTCAGCAAAGCTGACACCTCTCCCAGAGGGAGAGCCAAGGAAAGTTATGGGTAACAGCGAAGAGGCGGGTATATCTATACAAAAAAGCGAAAGGTCAACATCCTGTTCCCTTTCGCTTTTCTTTCTCTTTTTGCTTATTTCCCTACAGCCCGAACAGCCGTACGGCATTCTCATATGCGATACGCTCCATCTCGGCAGGGTCAATGCCCTTTATCTCCGCCAGCTTTTCGCAGGTGATGGCGGTCATGGAGGGCAGGCAGCGCTTACCTCTATGGGGCACCGGCGCCATATAGGGGCAGTCGGTTTCCAGCAGCAGCCTGTCCGGCGGCACCACCGCCGCCGCGGCGGGGGCTTTTTTGTTGTTCTTGAAGGTGAGGGAACCGCCAAAGGCCACATACAGCCCCATCTTTACGCACCGCTCCGCTATCTCCGCAGAGCCGGAGAAGCAATGCATGACCCCCTTAAGGCCGGGATAATCCCTCAGCACCTCCATTGCATCGCCGTAGGCATCCCGGATGTGCAGGGAAACCGGAATATCCAGCTCCATCGCCATATCCAGCTGACGGTGCAGCAGCTTTATCTGAGCCTCCTTATCGTAGGGCTCCCAGTAGTAATCCAGCCCTATCTCCCCAAGGGCAACGCACTTTGGATGCTTCAGATACTCCCTGAGAAAGCTCAGATCTGCATCCGCCCATGCCGACGCATACTCGGGATGTATGCCAAAGTTAAGATATATGCAGCCATAGCTGTCCGCAAGGCTTTTCGCCTTGTCAAAGTCCGCAGGATTGCAGGCTATTTCTATTACCTTATGTACCCCCTGCTCCCCGAAAGCCCCGATCACCTCGTCCCGGTCTTCATCAAAGGCCTCATCGCACAGATGGGCATGGGTATCGATAAGCATACTAAAACTCCTTCTTGAGGCTGCGCATGAACAGGCCGTTTATCTCCTCACGGGCGCATGCGCCGCCGTATATTACATTGTGAACGGCGGCGGATATGGGCATATCCACTCCGTATTTTTCCTTGAGCAGCATCAGCGCTTCCACGGTATAGCATCCCTCTGCCAGCTCCTCGTAGGGCTTGCCGCTGACCAGCGCCTCGCCGTATGCCCTGTTGTGGCTGAACTGGGAAAACACCGTTGCCTGATAATCCCCAAGGTGGCACAATCCGTAGGCGGACTGCTCATTGCCTCCCATTGCGGCGATAAGGCGGGCAACCTCACGGGTGCCGCGGGCCATCAGCGCGCCTTTAAGGTTGGTAAGGCCAAGGCCGTCCAGCACGCCTGCCGCAACGCCTATTACGTTCTTTGCCGCCGCCCCCACCTCGTTGCCGATAAGGTCGTAGCCGTAATAAAAGCGGATAAGGGGAGAGCTGAATGCTTCCACCATCCTGTCCCGGATGCCGTCTGATGTGCCGTCTATTACCATGCAATTGGGTATGCCGGCGGTAAATTCCTGCACGTGGCCGGGGCCTATCCATACCGCCACGTCGTTATCCGGCAGATATTCCTTTGCTATCTCGGTGAGCCGCTTGCCTGTGCCGGTTTCTATGCCCTTCATGCACAGCACAAGGTCGCCCTCAAAGCCCGCCATGGCCAGCTCCGCCGCCACATTGCGGAAGGACTGGGCGCCAACCGAAACCACCACCGTTTCCGCCTTTGCGGCCTCGGCGGTGTCGCAGCCCAGGGCTATGCTGTCCCGCAGGGTAACAAGGCCGTTGGTGCGGGTCTGCTCAAAGGCCGCCATGTGCTTTGAGCCCCTGCGGCCATACAGCGTTACCTGGTGATTTATGCTGTCCAGATACCAGGCGATGAAGCTTCCCCACCGCCCGCAGCCTATCACGGATATTTTCATGTGTTTGCTCCTTGATTAAGATAGGTTGGCTCTTCTTTTCTTTTTCTTTTCTAAAGAAAAGAAAACAGAAAAGAAGCAAAAGAAAAAGAAAAGATAAAGGGGAGGGTCATATGGGTATAAGTTACTTTATTCCTGCAATGAGACGTTAGTATAACTCCATCGTTTCAGTTTTGTGAAAATGAAATTATTCGCAATAGCAATTCAGATTGTCCTCCACCCATTTGCTTGGGTTTCCTTCAATATAATTCCATGTTTCCCGATAGTCATTATCATTTCGAATCACATGGTCATAAAAACCCTTCTGCCAAACAGGAAATCCCGCTTGCTTTGTTACTCTGCCTTTCATCATCCTAACCACCGTTGACACTGTAGGGGCGATCATTGATCGCCCGCCGTCATTCCCGTTAATCTGCAATAACAGATGAATGTGGTTTGGCATAATCACATATTTTTCTACCGTAATTTCCGGATAATGCTTTGGAATGTCTTCTATGCTCTGCCGTACAAACGCACCGATGCCAGTCAACGAAATCTTTTCCGGGCGATCAATGATCGCCCCTACATTATTCCAGAACAGATTTCTGCGTCCCTCTGTGCAAACAGTTATGAAATATGCACGGGGGGTGCTGTAATCATAAGCTTTCAGGCGATTCTGCTTCCGCTTCGGCAATTCCATAGGCATCACCTTTCCTGCATTTTACCTGCTATGCATAATCATGGCAAAGCATTGTTTCA
Source organism: Clostridia bacterium (assembly GCA_045603585.1). Classification (GTDB taxonomy): domain Bacteria; phylum Bacillota; class Clostridia; order Christensenellales; family CAG-138; genus SFEL01. Next base: position 22,846 of record JAZUMK010000050.1, on the reverse strand, counting down.
CGTGGAACATTTGTTCGATTGTCCTGTTTTGTCCCTTTGCCAAATTTGCCCTCACAGGGGAGGGCAAAAGGTATGGTTTGATATAGCAGATAGTTTTCGGCTTTATTCCGGCTCTGACGACAGGTGCGTCAGAACGGATAAATCCCAAGGGGATTTGTTCCCTGCATGATTTTCTGCCCGGTGACCCTCGCAAGGGTCATAAGAAAATCATGTAAAACCCCCGAAGGGACTGTAATCGCCCGTTGCCCTTAAGGCAATGGGCGCAACTCGCTCAAATGCCAACAGCATTTGAGCGAAAGCGTAAGCGTCTTTAGCTTATCACATCTCCCTGATGTGTGATAAGGGTGGCATCGTATACGCCCTCAACGCGGAGGAACTTCTCAACAAAGCCGGTCTCGTTGTCCTTGAGCCTGAGCTCCATGGTAAGCTCGGTGCCTTCGGGGCGAACGGACTTGCTCTTTATCCTTGCGCCGGGCAGCTGCTTGGTCATCTTGCGCACAGCGTCGGCGGCCATGTCGTTATAGTGGAGTATCAGCAGATAGCCCATGCTGCCCCTGCCCTTGCCGGAGGAGATGACCAGCAGGAATATGCCGATGAGTATGCCGGCGATAACCGCAACATCGTAAAACTTGGTGCCGATGGCAATACCCTGACCAACCGCCCAGAAGATGAACACGGTATCAAGGGGATCCTTGATGGCGGTGCGGTAACGGACGATGGACAGCGCACCCACCATGCCAAGGCTAAGGGTAAGGCTGTTGTTGATGAGCATCAGCATGAGGGCGGTAACAACCGTCATCATTACCAGAGTGATGCCAAAGCTGCGGGAGTACATAACTCCTGCAAAGGTCTTCTTGTAGATAAACCAGATGTACATGCCCACCAGCATGCCGATAAGCAGGGTGATTATTACCTGCAGGGGATTCATGGTGATGGCGAAAAGATCGCTGAACATATGTATTCCTCCTAAAAATTGGGCGTATATTAAGGGTTAAAATTCAAACTTTCTGCACAGGCAGTATTTGCTTATCGCGCTGCGGACATTGCTCACAGGCTGTATCAGCTCGCGGATCCAGGTGGGAAGGTAGGCGTTGAACTTTACCTCCATCACCATGGCGTAGTCGTCGATCACGGGATAGGTGGGCTGGGTCAGGTCAAAGAGGTTTACCCCCCTGTATGCGGTGCGGATGTCCTTATCGAAGGTTACCCGCACATCCTCCGTGGGGAAGGTGTAGGCCTCACGCATGTAGTCCACTATTACCACGGGCTTCAGGCCCTTTGTGGCAAATTCTGCAAACATCACCCTTGCAAAGGGCTCCGGCCTCTTCAGCAGGAAAGAGTAATTTCCTGCGCAGAGGGCGTCGCATTCCTGCCTTGAAAGGGTTATGGACTGCTTGGCGATATAGCCGTTGTCCTTGTGCTTGCGCTCCAGCTTGATAACGTCGTCGCGGCCGTTGTATATGCGGATGCGGACTTTGTCCCGGTCGTCCACGCCGTCCAGCTTTTCCTGCAGCGCGGCATCCCATGGGGTGTCAAAGTACAGGCTGCGGATAAAGTACTCGCCGCCGTTTATGCGGGCGTATTTATCCTGCTCCATTGCGGCGCGAAGGCGCCTTGAAAGCAGCTCGTAGTCCGTCCTGTTCAAAAAGTATTTAAGCTCGTGCCGGTAGCTTAGCGGGCGCAGTCTTGGTATTTTGGGCCGTCTTGCCCTTGGCCTTGTGTCTGCCATGTCTATCCGAACACCTCCTGCATGTAGGAATCGCTGAGCTCCAGCGCATTCTTAAGGTCTGCCTTTATCATTGCGGGGCGCTCCTCTGCAAATTTCTTTATCCGCTCCGCATTCTTTACAAAGTCACTGTAGTCGCCCTGACACTCCTCGTGCTGGGGCTGACCCATGAAGGTTTCGCCGTTGAACTTTGTGCGTTCCCGTTCTATCTCGCTTTCCACCGTGGCGTAAAGCTCATCCACTGCCGCCTTCACCCTTTCGGGGGTAAATGCGGTATTCAGCAGCTCTGCAAACCGCCTGCAGAATGCATCCTTCCATTCCCTGTTTTCAAGGAGGGCATTGAACAGGCCGCTGGCGGCGGGTATCTCGCCCCGTCTCTTGGTCACGGTATCGTGGGCGGGGTCTCCGAAGCCCCAGCAGAAATCATAGTATATCCACTTCCACTTGCCGCCGGGCAGCTTGTAATACTGTATATTTGCATAGTCCGAGTTTCCGGTGTACAGCTCGCATATCATGTAATCCATAAAGCTGTTCACGTCCACCCTGTCGCAAAGGTATTTATAGTTTTCGCTGCTGGAAAGGCTGTGCTCCTCCAGCCAGGCCATAAGCTCCGTCCATTCGGTGTTTGTGCCGTAGGATACTCTGGAGCTGGCCTTGCCGATAAGCATATCCTGGGTGTTTTCAGTGCCCTCGTGCTGGGCAACAAAGAAGCGGTTGCGCTTCTCCTTCATAAAGTAAACGCCCCAGTATTCTCCGTTGAGATACATCACATAGGGCTCATATGCCTGATAGAGGAAGTTCACATCTATGCCGTCCAGTATCTCCACGGCCAGCTCGTCCCTTATCTTGGAGCGGTTCTGATCCTGGGCGCCCGCCCTGAGAACCACCGCCTTATACTGGCCAAAGGCCCTGTCCTCAGGGAAAAATTCATAGTTCAGCCTGCTTGCACCGTATTCGCTTCTGGCGATCACGTTAAAGCCCTTCTGGGCGCGGCCCCGGCCGAATGCGCCGGCGATGGATATGCCAACGTTCTGGTTGAATACTCTCTGACCGCTCTCGTCAAACAGCTCAAAGCTTGCGGGCCGTTCCCATTCGTCGCCGTCCTCAAAGTAGTTTGCGGTGGCTATTGCCTCGCCGTAGGGCAGCGATGCGTCGTATTCTGCGCCGTAGGCGTATATGCCGGTTTCCTCATCCCATAGGCTGTCCGGGTCTGTGACCAGCGTTACCACAGGCAGGCTGTGGTTTACGCCGTCGGAAGTAAAGAGGTATGTGCCGCTTGCGGCATCCCCCACAAGGCAGCCGTCCTTGAAGGCGGCGGCCCTCACCACGGTGTTTTTGCTCAGCTGCAAGGGCGAGGTATACACCGGTGAGGATGCATTTGGGGTGGAGCTGTCGGTGGTGTAGCGTATCACTTCATCCTCCGCGGCGGCGATGCTTACCGTGACCGCTTCGGAGTAGATGCCGGGGTTGATGTCAAATACAGGGGTGGATGTGACCCCCTTGTATCCGCTGCCGTTTTTGCTGCCGGGGGTGGGCTCTGTGTAATACAGCCTGTTGTCCGCCCCGTCACGGCCGTAGCTGAGGCCGGACTTCATGCGGCCCGCGCTGAGCTTGTCCACAAGCTGCCCATCCGGGGAAAAGAGAAACAGGCTCTCGCCGGATGCGCTGATATTAAAGCTCAGACGGGCAGGATTTTTTTTTTGAGGGTCGTCACCCTCCGTCTGAAGCAGCATGTACTGGCCTGCGCCTATTGTGGTTTCCGGGAATACCCACTTGGCAGGATTGCCGGGGTTATTGGTAAGGCCGTAGCCTGTCAGGGTTACGGATTGGGAGGTGGAGTTGTATATCTCTACCCAGTCCAGGGTCTGTGTGCCGTAGGCGTTGCCGAATTCAGAGATATGCACTCCTGCAAGGGGCAGCCTGTGTGCCTGATTGAATGCCTCATAGCCTGCAGAGGTATTGGGATAGCGGGGGGAGGGCTGGGAGCTCTGGGCAAATTCACCTGTGCCGTCGGGGGTACGGGCCATGGAGAAGTCCCCCTCCATGCGGTTGTAGCTTGTGCTGTCCACAATGCGGCCGTTAGCAGAGGAAAGCACCACGTCCTCCTCGTATGCTCTCAGGCCAAAGGGAGCATGCAGCTCGCCGTTTATAAGGCCCTCGTTGCCGGAGCAGAATATTACAAGGTAGCTGCCGGGGCCGATCACAGTGCCCTCGGGCAGGCGGTATTTCATGGGCTGGGCAATGCTGTCGCTGATGCCGAAGCCGGAAATGTCTATCTCCTGCAAAGTGCTGTTGTATATCTCTATCCAGTCGGAATACACGCCGAAGCTGTCCGCTACGGTGGTGGCGTTGGAGGGCATAAATTCATTGATATACAGCCCCATATCCTCGGTGGACATCAGCTCGCTTTCATATGCCGCAATGCCTGTATCGCTGTTTTCATAGCCGGGGCTGGGCTTCATTGCCGCCCAGTTGCCGTCGTTCTGCCTGGCCAGGGTCAGCCCCGCATCCACCGCCATAAGGTCTGCGCTGTCCAGCACCCTTGAGGTGGCGTCAAACAGCACGGCCTCTTCCTCGGCGTTTATTTTGAAGGGGGCATGCAGCGCCTCAGAGGAATTGCCGGAGCACCATACCACTATGAACTGGCCGCTCTCCAGCACAGTGCCTGCGGGGAATACATACTTAGGGCCTTCCAGCAAGCTGTCGCTGAGGCCAAAGCCGGAAATGTCCGCCGCCTCGCTGCCGCCGTTATACAGCTCTATCCAGTCGGGATACTCGCCGCTGCCATCCGGCACAGAGCCCTTGTTGCTGAGCATTATCTCATTAAGGCGCAGGGAATCCACGGACGCGGTCTGCTCCCCCACCTCCAGCTTTGCTATGAATATTATCAGTGCCGCCAGCAGTACAATGCTCACCAGCAGCGATGTAAGCCTTTTCTTCCGTCTTTTCAATTTATATCGTATCCTTATTTATTTTGCTGATTTATCGCCCGCGGTACAAATGTCCATACATAGGCAGTTTTATTTTATCACAATTATTCCCCCAACGCCAACCATACATAAAAACTTAACAATATATAGGAAAACTGAGGTTAGAGGTGATAGTGAATAGTGAAAAGGTGGATTTATCTAATCCCGCCCGACCACCCTTTTAAGGTATGTTTTCCTGACGGAAAACAGGACGCACTATCCGTACACAGTGGAAAACTCTGTAGGGGCGATCAGTGATCGCCCGCCATGGCTGCAATACCCTCCCGGTCCCGACAGCGCATCCATGCTGTCAATCCCGCTGTCATTGCGAGGCAGCCGAAAGGCTTGCCGTGGCAATCCGTTTCTCCGTCGGAGACGCGAGAGTGGACGTTGGGTTTTTGATTATCTAAACCCGCCCGCCGCCCTTCAATGTATCTTCGCCTGCGGCGAAGACGGAAGCGGTCACCGTCCGAATAAACAAAAAGAAGCCATTGGTTATATACGGCGGTAAGAATCAGCGGGCGATCAATGATCTCCCCTACATTCTCCATACAAAAAGCGAAAGGTCAATATCTCTTTCCCTTTCGCTTTTCTTTCTCTTTTTGCTTCTTTCTTCTCTTTCTTTTCCCGTGAAAAGAAAGAGAAAAAGAAGATGATCCCTAACTCTTGGCTTCGAACCTGTTTCCGCACTTGGAGCAGGTGACCCGTATGCGGCCCTTGCCCTTGGGCACCCGCAGCTTCTGCATGCACTGGGGGCAGGCAAGGTACTTGTAGTTCTTTTTATCCTGCCTGAGGTTCACGTAGTTTTTGCGGCGGATGGACAGATTCTGCCACCAGTTCCGCAGCCTGCGCTCAACGGTTAGATAGCGGGCCAGCTCCTGCTGGCGGGCGGCAAAGTTTCGGCTGAGGGTGCGGAATGCGGCAAAGCCCATCAGCGCAAGGGTGACCCCCCTGAGGGCATAGTAGACCCCTGCCGCTGCCCTGCCGAAAAACCAGGACAGCACGGATACCCCAAGGGCGGCGATGAAAAGCGTACGGCTGAATTGGTCAAATCCGTATCTTCCCTGAAGCCATCTGTTCATATATTGCGCACCTCTGTCTTTTTTTGCTTTATTCCCTGACCAGTATCATGGCGGTTTCTGCGGGGAGTATCAGGGTGTCCGTCATGTCGGTATAAACGCATCCGGTGAATACATCCTTATAGCTGCCCTCAAGCTCCGCCTGCATATCTCCCGCAAATTCGTCCTTATTCAGCACAACGCGGGTCTTCTTGCCTCTGTTTACTATTGTTATAACTCCCTTGCGGCAAAGTACGAATACGTCCCCCTTGCCCCACATGGCGCAGCCGTGGGATGTAAGGCCATCATGACTGCGGCGCAGCTGACCAAGTGTCTGGAAGTACTTTACAAGCTCTGCATCCTCCCTGCCCCAGGGATAGGTTCCCCTGTTGAAGGGATCCGCCATGCCGCAGAGGCCGGCCTCGTCGCCGTAATACAGGCAGGGCACGCCGGGCATGGTGTACTGCACCGCCGCCGCCATCATAAAGTTATTGCGGGCATATTCCATCTCTTCGGGGGTAAAGGATACCTCCGCCTGCTGCTCACGGGGCATTTCTCCCCTTCTGGGGGCTCCCGCAAGGGCAGTTACCGGGCGAACCTCGTCGTGGCTGCCCATAAGGTTGAGATGGGCATAGTAGAAGGGCTCGGGATAGTTTTCCATAAGGCACAGCAGCCAGTGGGCCAGCGCGCCTGCATCCATCCGCTCAAGGAGGAAATCTATCATGGCTCCCCTGAAGGGGTAGCCCATTACGCAGTCCAGCTCATGGCCGTCCACATACTTGCGGCGGCGGCCGTAGGCCTGCTTGTTGGAGGCCTCTTCCCAAACCTCTCCCAGCAGCACGCCGTCGGGATCGTTTGCCTTGAGGCGGGCGCGGATAAACTGTATAAATTCATCGGGCAGCTCATCTGCCACGTCAAGGCGCCATGATGTTACGCCGCTTTGCGCGTATCTGTCCAGCACCTGACCCACAAAGTCCATATAGGAGGGGGTCATTTCCTCCACCTCGGGCAGCGTTTCAAAGCCCCACCAGCTGCGGTACTTCTTTGGATATTCCTTGAAGGCGAACCAATCCCTATATGGGGAATTGGGATCGCTGCAGGCACCGCCGCCGAATTTGCTGTATTTATCAAAATACACGCTGTCGTCGCCGGTATGGGAAAATACGCCGTCCAGCATAAGCCGTATGCCGTATTCCTTTGCCTTCTTTGCAAGGTAATCCAGCGCCTCGTCGCCGCCCAGTATGGGATCCACCTCCATGTAGTCCGCAGTATTGTAGCGGTGGTTGGAGTCGGACAGCACTATGGGGTTAAGGTATATGCAGTTTACCCCAAGGGAGGCGATATAGGGCAGCTTTTCCGCAATGCCCCAAAGATTGCCGCCGAAAAAGTCCGTCGGGGAATAATGCCTTCTTCCGGGCAGGGCAAGATAATCCGGCTCATCCTCCCAGTTTTCATGCACCGTCAGCTCATGGCCCAGCGCCTTATGCCGCTCCAGACCCAGTATTTCACCGGGGCGATAAAATCTGTCCGGGAATATCTGATATGCCACGCCCTTGCGGAACCACTCGGGGGTCACAAAGGAAGCATCGTACACCGTCAGCTGATAGGATTCGGGGGGATAGTCAAAAATATACCCCTCGCCGCCGCAATGACCGCTGTAATATTTGCAGCCCTCGGGGGCGTATATCACAAAGTAATACCATACTATGCCGGTATGGTCGGGGGTATAGTAAAATTCCACGCCGTTTTCCACAGCGCAGCCGCGCACTATCTCCTCATGGTCGTCTATCCACAGCCTGAGGAATATTTCCACGTCCTTGCGGTCTGTTTCCGCAAAGAAGCGCACCTGCGTGCCGGGAGTGACCGCGCCGAAGGGGGTCTTGTATTTGCTGTTTCTGGAATCAAACTTCATCATATTCATAGATTTTAGCATAAATCCTTCCGTTCTTCATTCCATTTCGCAACATTGTCACATTTAGTTCGCCGTATGGCTATGCCCATTCTCCCCTTGCCTTTTCCACTGTGTCCTTCACAAGGGAAATAAGCAGCGCAATATCCACATTCAGCGCGACCGCCTCAAAGCCCCGGTCAAAGTAGCGGGATACTTCCTCGGGCTTTGTGGTATAGATGATAAGCAGCTTGCCCGCCCTCTTGACGGCGGCCTTCACCCGCTCCACCGCCTCCCCGAAGGCAGGATCAGCAAAGCCGCCGGGTATGCCCAGCGCAACGCTCAGATCGTAAGGCCCTATGAATATGCCGTCCACGCCGGGCAGGGCGGCTATCTCCTCTATGTTTTCAAGGCAGCCCTTTGTTTCGCACTGGGGGAATACAAGGGTCTCCTTATTGCATACGTCAAAGTAATTCTGCAAGCCCTGCAGGGCAAAGTCCGCAAAGCCGTAGCCGCCGTTGCTGCCAAGGAATACCCCTCTGCTGCCCTGGGGGAAATATCTGGTATTCTCCACAAGGGCGCGCACTTCCTCCACCGTGTTTATCTGAGGCACGACCAGGCCATGCACTCCCGCCTCCAGCATGGACAGCACTGCGCCTCTGCTGCTGTCCCTTGTGCGGGCAAAGGGGGTCATGCCGTGAAGCTTTGCGGCCCGGGCCATTTTCTGTACGGTTTCCGCGCCGGCTGTGCCATGCTCTCCGTCTATTATTACAAAGTCCAGCCCTGCGTATGCCAGCCCCTCAATTGCGGTTTCGGATGCTATATGGGAAAAAGTGCCCACGCAGCGCCTGCCCTGTGCTATTTTTCTTATAAATTCGTTTTTCATATTATGTTTTCCTCCAAATGTGCGGTGAAAGATTGAAATTCCATTAAGATATGCCTTATCTATCAGCGTAACCGCGCTGTGAATAATTGTCAAGTGGTGGGAAATATCCAAACCCGCCCGCAGGGGAAGTTATAAGTAATAGTGAAGAGTGAAGAGGTGGATTTATCTATACCCGCCCGACCACCCTTTCAATGTAATTTCGCCTTGCGGCGAAATGGATGCGCTGCCGCTGCCGGGAGGGTAATGCGGCTGGGGTGGGCGATCACTGATCGCCCCTACATTCACATAGAAAAAAGCGAAAGGTCAATATCTCTTTCCCTTTCGCTTTTCTTTCTCTTTTTGCTTCTTTTTTCTCTTTCTTTTCTCGTGAAAAGAAAGAGAAAAAGAAGATACTATCCCAACTTTACCTCCGCCTTCTTGCGGCGTTCTCCCTTGCCATATCCTGCTCCAGCCTTGCCCGGCGCTCCTTGGCGGCACGCCTGCGGGCGGCCTCACGGCGCTGCTTTTTTTCAAGGGCGGAAAGTATTATCATGGCGGCAACGGATATTACAACCAGCACGCCCAGCACTATCAGGGCGATGGTGAGGGCCTTGTTGATGGAATCGCCCACAGATGCGCCCAATGTATTGATGGCGCTCTGCTGAGCCTGAGGGGTCTCCTCAACATTGCCCACGCCCAGGTAATCGGCGGTAACGTAGGTATTGTAGCTGTATGGGTTGCCGGCGGGGTCCTTCATCTCCACAAGGAAGGAAAGGTCACGGGGCTGGCCCACATACAGGGTAACAGGCACAGAGAAGGTGCCGGTGGGGACGGTGTCTGTGCGGTAAAGCTCGGTGAGCTTGGGCTGCTCGGTTCCGTCCTCCGCTATTTCGGTGGTCACTTCGGAAATGACAAGGTCCTTCATTTCCATGGTGCCGGTGTTGTTGATATCAAACTTCAGCTCCACGGAGCCTGCGGAGTTGAGGGTCTCGGTCACGGCGGCGGTAAGCTGTATCCCAAGGAGGCTGGGGTCGATGTACTTACGCACAACGTAGCTCTTGGTTTTGTCCTCGTAATCGTCGCCGGAGGAGGTTTCGCCGGAGATATTGAACAGCACGTACCTTTCGGTATCCGTAAGCACGTTGTAGGTGATCTGGCGGCTTTCGCCTACCGCAAGGGCAAAGGCTTCGGGGTTTACCCTGTTGCCCAGATCGTCCGTGATGACTATGCCGCTGATGCGCTGATTGCCGTTGTTGGTAAGGTTAAGGGTGAACATGACGCCGCTTGCGCTGGCTTCGCCCTGAAGCACCTCAACGGATATCTTGGAGCTTACCATGCCAAGGGTGATGGGGGATGCCTCTGCGGTCATCTCCTCGCCGGTGGCCTCGTCCTTGTAGGTTATGACGGGAGCGGATTCCACGGTGTTGCGGCCCATCTTGTATACATACTGGAAGTCCTGCTTGCCGCCCCCTTCGATGAGGGTGCTTTCTTTAAGTATGGAGGACTTGCCGCCTATTGCCCTGTCCACAATGGAGGTAAGGGTGATGGGGGTCATGCCGGTATTGGATACGGTATAGGTGAGGGTTATCTCCTCGCCGGGGGAGGCCTGCTTGGTGCTGGCGACCCGGGTGATGGAAACCGAGGTGGCCTTGGTGCGCTGCACCTTTACGGAAAGGTCCTTGCTCTTGGCGTTGTCCCCGTCTATCCAGCTGACGGAAAGGGGCACATCGGTATCCAGCATTTCCTCGGTGAAGAAATATGTGCAGGAAAAAGCCTGACTCTGTCCCGGCGCAACCGAAACGCCCTCTGAGCCGAAATACATTTCGGGATACAGGGGGGAGAATATCACTATGTCGGTAAGGGGGGTGCCTGTGCCGTCCTCTGCCGCCTGGTTTTCGTTTGTCAGAGTAACGGATATGGTGCCCTCGCCTGCGGTGCTCATGGATACCGGCACTATTGCGGCGGAGGCGGAGGAGGAAGCGTTTGCCGCTCCCATGGGAAATATCATGGCCAGAGCCAATACAAAGGGGATTATCCTTTTAAGCATAGATGATTCAGCTCCTAATCTGTTCCTGAGGATGCCCTGTTCGGATAAAAAAATCAGAATGAGCATATCGCGTCATTCTGATTATATAATACAATATGTTTTTGCGCCAGTATCCGCCGGGAAAATTTAAATTTCCTTAATACGCAGGTAACTTTCGCCGGTTATTTGGGGAATGCATCGGCCGTCGCTGCGCTCGGTAATGTCCCTGATGAAGGTGGGAAGCTTTTCCTCCGCCACCGTTACCTTCATGGTTACGTTTTCCATAAACTCCACATCATCCACCTGCACTGCGGCGCGGATATACTGCTCCATTGCCCCATAGCGGGAATAATCCATGGATACGCTCAGCTGCTTTGCGGGAATGTATGACACTATGCCGGCTTCGCTTACGGCATCTGCGGCGCTTCTGGAATAGGCCCTCACAAGGCCGCCCGCCCCCAGCAGCACCCCGCCGAAATAGCGGGTGACCACCACCAGCACGTCTGTCAGCTCCTTGGAGCGCAGCACGTCCATTATGGGCATGCCTGCGGTGCCTCCCGGCTCGCCGTCATCTGAAAAGCGGGCGATGGAAGCGGTCTCGCCTATGCGGTAGGCAAAGCAGTTATGTGTGGCGTCCCAGTGCTTTTTGCGGATATCCCCAAGCAGGGAAAGGGCTGCCTCCTCGCTTGTGACGGGGAAGCAGCGTCCTATAAACCTTGAGCGGTTGATTATGTACTCCGTTTCGGAGCTTTTATCCACTGAGCGGTAGCCTGTCATTATGCCCGAACTACGCGAACAAAGCCCTTCTTGCCCTTCATGAGGATTACGCCGTCGGCAAGCTTGCTTTCATCTATTGCAGCGTATACATCCTCTACCTTTACATCGTCCGCCTGAACAGAGCCGGACTCTATGAGCCTGCGGGCATCGGATTTGCTCTTTGCCAGCTTGCCCATTACCAGAAGGTCGGTAACGCGAAGGCCGGTGGCCTCAATGTCCTCAGCGGTGAGGGCTACGGTGGGCATGTTGGATATATCTCCGCCGCCGCCGAAGAGAGCCTCTGCTGCGGCCTTTGCCTTTTCGGCTTCTTCAGTGCCATGAACCTGCTCGGTAAGGGCAAATGCCAGCACCTTCTTGGCGTTGTTGAGGGCTGCGCCGCCCTCTGCGCACAGGGCCTTTACCTCTTCCATGGGGATAAAGGTCAGCAGGCTCAGGCACTTTTCAACGTCTGCGTCGTCAACATTGCGCCAGTACTGATAGAAATCGTAAACGCTGGTCTTGGTCGCATCCAGCCACAGTGCGCCCTTTTCGGTCTTGCCCATCTTCTTGCCTTCGCTGGTGGTGAGCAGGCTGGTGGTAAGGCAGTATGCGGGCTTCTGATCCTTCTTGCGGATAAGCTCCACGCCGCCCAGCATATTGCTCCACTGGTCGTCGCCGCCCATCTGCAGCACGCAGTTATGCCGCCTGTTCAGCTCCAGGAAGTCGTAGCTCTGCATCAGCATATAGCCCATCTCAAAGAAGGTGAGGCCCTTTTCCATGCGCTGCTTGTAGCATTCGAAGGTGAGCATGCGGTTTACGGAGAAATGCACGCCGATATCACGCATGAAGTCAAGGTAATTGAGGGGGCGGAGCCAGTCTGCGTTGTTGGCAACGATGGCCTTGCCCTCACTAAAATCTATAAGCCTGCTCATCTGCTTCTGGAAGCAGGAGGCGTTGTGGTCTATCTCTTCCATGGTCATCATGCGGCGCATATCGCTCTTGCCGGAGGGATCGCCTATAACGGCGGTGCCGCCGCCCAGCAGCACGATGGGCAGATGACCCGCACGCTGCATGTGGGCCATGGTCATCAGGGCAACGTAGTGTCCGATATGCAGACTGTCCGCAGTGGGGTCAAAGCCGATATAAAAGGCTACCTTTTCCTTGCCCAGCAGCTCTTTGAGTTCCTCGGGATGGGAACACTGCTTGAGAAAGCCTCTTTCCGCCAGCACATCGTATACGTTCTTCATGGTATTTACTCCTTTGTTTGCCGTTTTCATAGTTAATTGGATTTTACCACACATGGCCTGCACATTCAAGCGGAGGGGGAGAGTATAAGTTATAGGTAATAGTGAATAGTGAAGAGGTGGATTTATCTAATCCCGCCCGCCGCCCTCGTCGTCGCGGATTCCGCTTGCTCGCGGCCATATCCACAAGGGACATGCCCTCTCGCTCACTCCATCGCTCCTCCTCTCCGCTCAAAATCGTCGCTTCGCTTTGGATTTTGTGCGGGCTCTTACGGAAAAGCGGTGTGCACTATCCATATTCAGTGGAAAGCCTTTAGGGGCGATCAGTGATCGCCCGCCATGGCAGCAATGTTCTCCTGCCCCGATAGTGCGGCTCACCCCCGCTGCTGTCATTGCGAGCCAGCCCGCAGGTTGCCGTGGCAATCCGTTCTCCTGCGGTTGGAGAAAATGCAGGCGGTTTTTATTATCTATACCCGACCCGCCGCCCTTCAAAGAAGCTTCTCCCGCAGGGAGAAGCGGAACGCGCTGTCGACAGCATAGAATTTTAGCCTTGGGGCTGTATTGGGTGAATCGGTGTTTGTCTAACCCCAATCCGTCTTCGCCTTTGGGCGAAGATACCTTAAAAGGATAGCGGGCGGGGCAGTAAAATAATCCCTTATCCATTTTCCTCACGTATTCCACAGAGAACGGATTGCCGTCGCAGCTTGGATAGTGCATACCGCTTTTCCGTAAGAGCCTGCACAAAATCCAAAGCGAAGCGACGATTTTGAGCGGAGAGGAGGAGCGATGGAGTGAGCGAGAGGGCATGTCCCTTGTGGATATGGCCGCGAGCAGGCGGAATCCGCGACGACGAGGGCGGTGGGTGGGTATAGATAATAACAATCTGTTCATTTGCTTCCCAATGCCCAATATGCTATGATAAATAAGTAAACCTATGCGAAATGAGGAACAAGCCATGTCCCGCAATCAATACGCCATTGCAAGGCGATCCATATGGTATATGCTGCGGACGCTGCTCAGCGTTGCGCTGGTTATAGTGCTGTGTCTTGGCGCCTTTGTGACCGCCATGCACATCAGCAATATCTACATACTGGTAACCGAGGGCCTGGAGCTGCGGGCGGAATACGTGCTGCAGGGGGGCGAGATAACCGCCCTCACCGAGTACTTTTCAGAGGAATTTGTAGCCAAGGATCCTGCCCTGTATGATGGGACGTATGCGGATTTCAAGGTTACAAACTTTATCTACAAGCTGGAGATAAAGAGCCTCTTTGCCCTGCCCTGGCACAGGACCGCCACCGTAAAGGTATACGAAAAGATGCTGTCGGTATCCGGCACCCCCAACGAAGGCACCCCCGAAGGCGCGGTGCTGCCGGAATGGCCTGCCGCCCTGTATAATGTAAAGCTCACCAAGACGGACGGCCGCTGGTACATAAGCGATATGCTGCTGCTTATGAACGCACCTGAGGAGCAGCCTCTGCCTACCCCGGATTACTCCCTGCTGCCCTCCCCCACGCCGGAAAGCTGATAGTGCAGAGTTTATTATCTAAACCCAACCCACCGCCCTTTTAAGGTATGTTTTCCTGACGGAAAACAGGGCGCACTATCGAAATCGCAGCGGAAAACTTGTAGGGGGATCAGTATCGCCCGCCGACAGCACACCGCCGTCATCATCAACCTGTCATTGCGAGGCAGCCGAAAGGCTTGCCGTGGCAATCCGCTCCCCGTCGGAGACGCGGGATAGTAAGATAAGGTATTGATTTATCTAAACCCAACCCACCGCCCTTTTAAGGTAATTTCGCCTTGCGGCGAAATTGGCGCACTATCGGAAGCGTGGGTGGTATTCCGCCTCCCTTTAATGTATCTTCGCCTTATACTCATACAAAACCCCAAGGAATCACAAACACTTTATGAAGCTGCCCTTTGACGGATACCCCATAATGCTGGCGCCCATGGCCGGCTTTACAGACATGACATACCGCGCCCTTTGCCGCGAGCAGGGGTGCGATTTCACCTTCAGCGAAATGGTCAGCGCCAAGGGCTTAAGCTACGGCGGCAAAAGCGCCGAGCTGCTGGAAACCTCCCCTGTGGAGCGTCCCTGCGGCATTCAGCTTTTCGGCCGGGAGCCCCATATAATGGCGGACATGGCAAAGCGGCTCTGCGACGAATACCGGGATGCCGCCGCAATGATAGATATCAACATGGGCTGCCCCGCCCCCAAGATAACCGGCAACGGGGAAGGCAGCGCACTTATGAAGGAGCCCTGTCACGCCGCAAAGGTGATAGAGGCCGTGGCAAAAGCATCCTCCCTGCCTGTCAGCGTAAAGTTCCGCAAGGGCTGGGATGCTTCCAGTGAAAACTACCTTGACTTTGCAAGGATGGCAGAGCAGTCCGGCGCAGCCATGGTGACCCTCCACGGCCGCACCCGGGAGCAGATGTATTCCGGCACTGCCGACTGGGATGCAATCGCCGCAGTAAAGGCCGCCCTGTCCATACCCGTAATAGGCAACGGCGACGTGACGGACGCAAAGTCCGCCCTTGCCATGAAAGCCCATACCAACTGCGACGGCATAATGATAGGCCGGGGCGCGCTGGGCAATCCCCACATATTCCCCGAGATAAAGGCCGCCCTCGCAGGCACTCCCTTCACTCCCCCCTCCGATGCGGAGCGCATGGACATCGCCATCCGCCACATCCGGGGCATAGTTGCCCACAAGGGCGAACACGCCGTGGTGGAAATGCGAAAGCATATCGCCTACTACGTCCGGGGCATGCGGGGCGCTTCCGCCTTCCGTGCCGCCGCCACCCGCGCCGCCACCGCTGAAGAGATGGTCGGTATGATACAGAGGTTCCTTGAGGGCGGGGAGTTTTGATGTATCTTCTTTTCCGTAAGAAAAGAAGCAAAAGAAAAAGAAAGGCGAAAGTTTATACGGTTTTGCCCGATCCCTTTTCCCGGCAGGGAAAAGCACCCTTAAAGAGTGGTCGGGTGGGGCAGTAAAAGAAATATGATACTTAGCTGTGCTGACCAAAAGCCGCTCACTGGGAGCGGTTTTTTTGCCTTGGAAAACGACATGATTCTGGAAATAACAGGAAAATTCATAATACGGCAACAGATTTATGGCGCAAAAGCATAGAATTGTTCATATTTGTTCCGTATACTTATAAAACACCCTGCAAACAAGGGACAATACTGAAGAAAAGGTATTTTATATGAAAAAGATAAATGTAATATGGCTGCTTGTGCTGTGCCTGTGCTGCTGCATGCTGTCCGGCTGCGACAATGACCGCGGCCTGTACGGCAAGGTACTTTCCCCCGCAGGAGAGCATAACGGGGATGTTTACTACATTCTGCGCACCTCAGACGGAGAGGATTTTGCCCTGCTGCTGACGGATGATACCCGAATAAC
Organism: Clostridia bacterium; assembly: GCA_045603585.1. Classification (GTDB taxonomy): domain Bacteria; phylum Bacillota; class Clostridia; order Christensenellales; family CAG-138; genus SFEL01. The sequence goes on along the minus strand of JAZUMK010000050.1, from coordinate 6,910 downwards.
CTGCTTTGCCGAAGGCATAGATGCCCAGAGCTTCAGGGAGGGCCGGCTGACAGGCGTAAGCCTGTGGGCATATTACAATAAGGCCCACAAAAAGCAGATCACCCATAACGGCAGCGAAATGACCGCCTATATTGCCAACGACACGGATATAATGGGATACCTCCGTCAGGACAAGGCCACCCTCAGTGACGGAACCGAAATAAACATCTGGCAGTATCCCGACGGCATCAAATACGCCCTTGATGACGGGACCGAGCTGCTGAACGTAAACACTCCCTCCGGCCCCGCAGATACCTATACGGCCGATATTGAAACCATCGGAGACCTCGGCGAGGCCGCCGCCGCTGCCATTATGGAATACTATACTGAGCAGGGCGTGCTGTATGACGAAATGGCAGAGCTGGAAAGGGCATACGCCGCATATGCCAAGGCACAGCAGCCCTCGGATTTCGGCAGCCCCCGCCACATAAACCAGAGTACCTCCCCCTCCGCTTCAAACTCGGATATTATGTATTTCTTCACCAGCGTTTTGCTGCCCGAAGAGGATAATTACGGATACGAGCTTCGTCTCGGCGCCGCCTTTGACAAGGCCACGGGACAGCATATCAATAGCTTTGACCTGTTTGACTGTTCCCCGGATGATGCCCTTGACCGCATGATAGACATATCCGCCGGAGATATCGACCCTGCGCTAAGGCAGGAGATGCATAATGCCTTTAAGCCGGAATGCATAATATTTTTCCCGGAAGGCCTTGAGGTATCCTTCAGCAAAGGCACCCTGCCCAGCCAGGAATACGGCTATGGGCTGACTTTGGATTATGACGAGCGGCTGCTGGAGCTGCTCCACCCCTGGGCGGTACCCTTCAGCAACGACAAATAGCTTAACCTGCCAAATATAAAAGCCGCTTTGCAGCGGCTTTTTTGTGTATATGGCTATTTGTTATCCTCCGGAAACATCCTCTTTTTAAAGTAAAAGTTTGCGCCGTACAGGGCGGCGGCGGGGTTATGGCCTGTTACCCTATCCTTGGTGACGGCGGTGGTCACAAGGGCGTCGGAGTATTTGTAAAACAGGCTGTCGTGGCCCACGCACAGGCCCACCACTATGTTCAGCTCTGTCTTTGCCTCATTCAGCAGCTTTGCCTGCAGTATGGGATTGCACATGTTTTCGCCTATGGCGGTGCATCTTTCGGGTATGCCCACGGCGGTCTTTTTCTGAACGCCTGCCTTGCAGCCTACTCCGTATACCTCAAAGCCGTTGTGGCGCAGTATCGCGGCAAGGGTGCGGCTTTCGCTGATAAGGCCAACGCAGGTGGCGATGCCCAGCTTTTTGAAGCCCATCTTTCTCGCATAGGCCATTATCTCCTCAATGCGGGTATACTGGCAGTAATGGTCATACTCCACCTCTCCTGCGGCTATCATGGAGCGGCGGTTTTCCTCCTCCTCGTACAGCTTCATGGCCTCCGCCAGCACATCGGGGTCCATGCTTGTGGTAAGGCAGAAGTCGGGATACTTTTTGTCCTCATGGTTGCAGTTTATAACTGCGCAGTCTATACAGGAAAGTTTTTTGTTTTCCATTGCTGATATCTCCTTGCAAAGAGCTGTATTTATGTTTTGATGATAACACAATGTGAGGTTATATGTAATAGTGAATAGTGAAGAGGTGACTGAGAGGGCTTTGCTCCTGCATTTTTCATACAAAAAAGCGAAAGGTCATTTATATTGTTCCCTTTCGCTTTTTTTCTTGCTTCTTTTTCTTTTCCCGTGATTTGGACAGCACGCCTGAGCATGCTTTTATAATATTGTACTTATCCCCATTTCGCTTTTCTTTTTGCTTCTTTTTCTTTTCTCCTGAAAAGAAAAAGAAGACGTTCCCCCATCACTCATACCTCAGCGCATTGATAGGATCCATATTGGCGGCCTTGTTTGCGGGGTAATAGCCGAAGAACACGCCGATGGACATGGAGAACAGCAGGGCGATGACGATGCTCTTTATGCTGGCGCTGGCAGGGAAGCCCAGCGCCTTGCTGGCAAGGCTGCCTGCGGTAACGCCCAGGGCAACGCCCAGCGCGCCGCCGATAAGGCAGATTATCACCGCCTCGATTATGAACTGTATGCGGATGGAGCCATTGGTTGCGCCCAGCGCCTTGCAGGTGCCTATCTCGCGGGTGCGCTCTGTTATGGATACCAGCATTATGTTCATGACCCCGATGCCGCCCACCAGCAGGGATATGCCTGCGATCACGGATATTGCGGTCTCTATGGTATCCAGTACCGAAGCGAATTCCGATACCATGCTTTCCATGCTGAAGGCGGTGACCTCATAATCCCGGTTTGTGCGGTAGTATGCATTGAGGAAGCGCTCCACCCGGGAAGCAAAGCGGGTGGAATCCACCCCCGGTGCGGTTATGGCGGTAACCGAGGTATAGCCTGCGGAGGAATGGGTCGCCGCCCGGGCTGCACCGATGGGTATATACATGGTGGTGCGGATATCCTTTTCCGCGCCGAAGTGCATATTGTATATGCTCATCTGATACTTGTATACGCCAACGACGGTATAGCTGTAAAAGCTGTCGCCGGTGGTTACCTCGACGGTTTGGCCGATAGCGGCCTGATTATCTCCGCCGAACATATTGTTCACCAGCTTGTCGGATACCAGGGCAAGCCGCCTGTCCCCCTCAAGCTCATCGGGTGTCAGCATGCGGCCTGCAAGCATCTCCAGCTCGGTGGAGAGGAAATAATCTCCGTTTACGCCGGTTACTGTGACGTTTGCATACAGCCTGCCGTCCTCGGCACGGCCGTCCCCCGCCCCTTCGGATATGGATATGCCCAGCATTTCCTCCCCGTAGGATTCCCTCAGGGCGGCTATCATTTCCTCTGAAATATAGTCCTTATCCTGAGGCATTGCGGTGCGGCCCACCGACATAAAGGACATGCCGCTGAAAAGGTCCCTTTCCTCCTCGTCGGGCTTGGGCTGAATGGCAACGGTAACGTTGTTTGCGCCCAGTGTCTGCATGGAGGAGGTGAAGGAATCCGTAACGGATTCGCCAAGGGTCATTATGGTGATGACGGAGCCAATGCCTATGATTATGCCAAGCATCGTGAGGAAGGCCCGCATCTTGTTTGCCTTGAGGCCGGAAAGGGCCAGCAGTATGTTTTCCCATATCAGCATAGGCTGCCCTTCCTTTCGTCGATTATTTCGCCGTCCATCAGGGTGAATATGCGCCCCGTCTCCTCCGCAAGCTCAGGGGAGTGGGTTATCAGCACTATGGTCATGCCCTGCTCCTTATTGAGCCTGTGGAAAATATCCATTATAAGGCGGCCTGTCTTGCTGTCCAGCGCGCCGGTGGGCTCATCCGCCAGAAGAATTGCAGGCTTGTTTGCCATGGCGCGGGCGATGGCCACCCTCTGCTTCTGTCCGCCGGAAAGCTCATCGGGGTTGTGCTTCATGCGGTCCTGCATTTCCACTATTTCCAGCAGCTCCTTTGCCCGCTCTGTGCGCTCTGCCTTGGGAGTGCCTGCGTACAGCATGGGCCGCTCCACGTTTTTCAGTGCGTTGGTGCGGGGAATAAGGTTGTATGTCTGAAATACAAAGCCGATTTTTTTATTGCGTATATGGGAAAGCCTGTCGTCGTTTGCACGACCGATGTTTACTCCATCCAGTATGTAAGTGCCTTCGCTTGCCCTGTCCAGCGCGCCGATGATATTCATCAGGGTGGACTTGCCTGAGCCGGATGCGCCCACGATGGACACAAACTCTCCCTGGTATACGTCAAGGTCTATGCCCTTCAATACCTCTATCTGATTTTCCGTACCCTCAAAGAACCTCTTTTTTATTCCCCGAAGGTGGATTATGCTTTTCCGTTCCTCCATGCTTAGCCACCCATTGAGGCCAGCATTTCCGCCTGCATCGCTTCAAGGTCAAATGTCTTATCCGACGGCAGGGACACCTCCATGCCGGGGGTTATATTTCCGCTGACCTCAACGTAGTAATCTCCCTCCACCCCTACGGTTACCGGAATGGCGGTCTTGATTATGCCGCCGCTTTCGCTGCGCTCCACGGCGTAGACAATGTCGTTGCCGTTTTCATCCTGCTGAATCGCATCATAGGGCACCGTAAGCACATCTGCGGTTTCCTCAAGGATTATATTCAGCTTGGCGTTCATGCCTATCCTCAGGCGGGAGGTATCCGAATCTATCCGCACCTTCACCTGATAGGTAACATCGCTGCCAAGGGTGGGGGTGGGAGAAATAAATATGACCTCTCCTGTCAGCTGTTCATCCCGGGTGGAATCGGTTTTGAATACGGCCTTCATGCCCACCTTTATATCCGCAATGTCGTATTCGTCGATTTCCGCAGAGACCACCAATGCATCGGTGTCCTGTATGCTGACGATGGGGCCCCCTGCGTATTTTTCTCCTGCGTGGATATTTACGGCGGTAACTGTGCCGCCTATGCTGGCGGTAAGTGCGCCCTTTTCTATCTGCTCCTTGTAGGTTTCCACGGCGTTCTGCTGCTGAATGGTGGAAACACCTGCCCCTGCTTCCGCGCTCTTTACTGCGTCCTTGCTTCCCCTGAGGGAGCTTTCCTGGGAGGCCACGGTGTATTCGTAGGCGGCCTCTGCGCTTACAAGGGCATTGCGGGCGGAATCCAGCCCGCTTTCCGCGGAGCTGAGGGAGGATTTAAGCGTTTCGTATGTCTTTTCCGCTGCGGCATAGGCCGACGCTGCCGCTGCTCTGCGGCCTTCAAGGTTGAGGGCGTTCAGCGCGGCTTCCGCTGCGGACAATGCTGCGCCCGCATCGTTTGCAGCGTTGAACAGCGTTTCCTGAGCAGCGGCGTTGGCGGCTTCGTCCAGCGTTTCGTCCGGCACAAAGGCGTTGTACGCCTCCAGCTTTGCCTGATAATCCGCCTGGGCCGCAAGGTATGCGGCATACTCTGCGCTTCCCTCAAGGGTGGCAGGGATGCTGTCCAGCTGAGCCTTTGCCTCCTCCTTTGCCTGCTTTGCATCCTTAAGGCTGTCATGGAGGGTATCGTAATTATCCGCCGCATTATTATAGGCATCGTGGGCGTTTATCACATTGCGCGCGGCAGTCTCTATCTGGTAATTCTTGGTTTCTATGGCCATCTCCAGCGCCCGCTCCGCATTTTTTACGGATACGCTGCTCTGGGTCTTTGCGGCGGAGAGGGATTTTTCCGCATCCTCAAGGCTGTCCTCAATATCCCCCGTGTCAAACAGGCACAGCACGTCTCCCGCCTGCACCACGTCGCCAACCTCAACCTCCACGGACAGCACCTCATAGCCCGCAAGATCTCCTGAGATATCCCGGGTGTTGTCGCTGATTATCTCGCCGGTGGAGGATATGCTGCTCTGTATGCTGCGGCGCTCCACAAAGGCGGTTTCCTCTGTAAGCTGGGTCAGCGCAGCCATGGCCTCCTTTGCCTTGCTGCGTATCACAAGGAAGCCGGTCAGCAGCAGCGCCAGCACTATAATGAGAATCATCAGTTTTTTATGGATCTTCATCCAGTTGAGAACCTCTTTCATAATTCCTCGCTTTTTATAATGAAAAATAGCCTTGAGTTAAAGCTGAACAGGGCTCGGATAAGGCCTAAAGCATGGTTTCAAGTATCACATCCAGGCCGAATTCTTCCATGTCCGCATCCTGCGCCGCAAGCTCGCTTTTAATGATGCTCAGCGCCTCGTAATAGGCCAGCCGCTTTCCCGAAAGAAAGGGGTCATTTTCCCTGCCCGCGCTGTCTGCCACTGTGTCATAGGCATTATCCAGCAACCGGGCTATGATATGCTTCAGCGCTTCCTTTGCAAGCTGCTGTTCCATGGGTTTTTTCCTCCTGTGATCGGTATCGTTGAGCCTTCGCGCAGGGCCGCCCTGAATGACGGAGCATGCTGCCTGCCCCTTTTCCGCCCCGGGCTACGCCTGAAGGCCGGTATAAAGAGTGTAATACTTGCCCTTTGCGGCGATAAGGTCATCGTGATCGCCCCGCTCTATTATGCGTCCCTTTTCCAATACCATGATGGCGTTGGAATTCTGTACGGTGGAGAGCCTGTGGGCGATGACGAATACGGTGCGGCCGCTCATCAGCCTGTCCATGCCGTCCTGCACGATGGTTTCTGTGCGGGTATCGATGGAGCTGGTGGCTTCGTCCAGTATCATAACGGGGGCATCCTCGCAGGCCGCCCTTGCTATGGACAGCAGCTGCCGCTGTCCCTGGGAAAGGCCGCTGCCGTCTCCCTCCAGCATGGTATCGTAGCCATTGGGCAGGCGCATTATGAATTCATGGGCGTTGGCAAGCTTTGCCGCCCGCTCCACTTCTTCATCGGGGGCCTCAAGGTTGCCGTAGCGGATATTGTCCCGGACAGTGCCGGTAAAGAGGTTTACCTCCTGCAGCACCATGCCGAGGCTGTGGCGAAGGTCGTCCTTTTTGATATCCCTTACGTCTATGCCGTCATAGGTGATGGTGCCGTCCTGTATTTCGTAAAAGCGGTTGATAAGGTTGGTGATGGTGGTCTTGCCTGCGCCGGTGGAGCCAACGAAAGCTATCTTCTGGCCCGGCTTTGCGTAAAGGGTCACGTCGTGCAGCACCGTCTTTTCCGGAACGTAGCCGAAATCCACATCCGTAAGGCGTACCTCGCCCCTTACCTCCACAAGGGTACCGTCCGGCTTTTTCCATGCCCAGATGCCTGTGCGATGGTCGGTTTCTTTTATGGTATCCCCATCCCGCAGGGCGCTTACCAGCACCACCTTGCCATCGTCTATTTCCGCAGGCTGATCCATCAGCTCAAATATGCGCTCTGCGCCGGCCAATGCCATAACGATGGAATTGAGCTGCTGGGATACCTGATTTATGGGCATATTGAAGCTCTTGGAAAGCTGCAGGAAGGAAGCCAGCACGCCA
>JAZUMK010000049.1:0-5941 GCA_045603585.1 Clostridia bacterium | reverse complement strand
GGGAGGGCGGTCAGATATCTATACCCACCGCCGCCCTTCAATGCAGCTTTTCCTTACGGAAAAGCGGGGTGCACCATCCATACACGGCGTAAATCCTGTAGGGGCGATCAGTGATCGCCCGCCATGGCAGCAATGTTCCCTCGCTTACGATAATACGACCCACCTCTGCAACTGTCATTGCGAGGCAGCCGAAAGGCTTGCCGTGGCGATCCGTTTCTTTTATGGCAGCGGTGCCTGCTTGGTTTATTTTACTACCCCTCCCGACCGCCCTTCAATGCAGCTTTTCCTTACGGAAAAGCGGGGTGCACCATCCATACACGGCGTAAATCCTGTAGGGGCGATCAGTGATCGCCCGCCATGGCAGCAATGTTCCCTCGCTTACGATAGTACGACCCACCTCTGCAACTGTCATTGCGAGCCAGCCCACAGGTTGGCGTGGCAATCCGTTTCTTTTATGACAACGGTGCTTGCGCGGCTTATTTATTTTACTACCCCGCCCGACCGCCCCTTTCAATGCAGCTTTTCCTTACGGAAAAGCGGGGTGCACCATCCATACACGGCGTAAATCCTGTAGGGGCGATCAGTGATCGCCCGCCATGGCAGCAATGTTCTCTTGCTTACGATAATACGACCCACCTCTGCAACTGTCATTGCGAGGCAGCCGAAAGGCTTGCCGTGGCAATCCGTTTCTCCTGCGGGCGGAATAAATAACGCACCCTGTTTTCCCGCAAGGGAAGCCACACCTTGAAAGAGCGTCGGGTATAGATAAATTACCTCTTCACTTTTCACCATCCCAAAACAAAATCAGATATTATCTCCCTCCATTTCATTTGAAATTACTAAAAATCGTACTAAATTCGGTTGTTTTTACTATCTGCAATATATTATAATTCAGGAGAATACCTCACCATGTCCGTTTGCAGGAGCTTTTCATGTCATACACCCCTGTAATACTGCGCCCCTCACTTTCTGTGAATCGGCTTTATACTGTGCATTATTTTGAATTTACCAGCAATTACTCCTTTGCGGGGGAGAGCCATGATTTCTGGGAGTTTCTTTATGTGGATAAAGGCAGCATCAGGGTCACCGCAGGCGATGCCCGTTACGACCTGTCCCGGGGCCAGATAATATTCCATCAGCCCGGGGAATTTCACGCCCTCAGCGCAAACGGCGTTACCGCGCCCAATCTTGTGGTGGTCAGCTTTGAATGCGGCGCCCCTGCCATGGAGTTTTTCCGCGGGCAGATAATGTCATTGGGCGCGGAGGAAAGGGCGCTGCTTTCCCGCATAGTCAGCGAAAGCGGCTCCGCCTTTGCAGCGCCGCTGAACGACCCCACCACCCACTTTATGACCCCCAGCGATTCCGCTCCATTCGGCGCGGAGCAGCTGCTGCAGGCCGCCCTTGAGGAGTTGCTTATCAGGCTTATCCGCCGGGGCAGCGGAGCCCCTCCAAGGCGCTCCCCCTCTACCGACCGCACCGCCCCCATAATCGCATACCTTGAGCAGCGGCTTGACCAGACCCTCACCATAGAGCAGATATGCCGGGACAACCTTATCGGCCGGGCAAAGCTTGAAAGCCTTTTTGCCGCGGAAACAGGCGGCGGAGTGCTGGATTTCTTCAGCAGGATGAAGATAGATTCCGCCCGCAGGCTGATACGTGAAGGGCGGCTGAATATAACGGAAATATCTTCAAGATTAGGCTTCAGCTCGGTGCATTATTTCTCCCGCAGATTCAAAAAGCTCACCGGCATGACCCCCACCGAATACGCCCGCAGCGTGAAAATGCTGATGGAAACCCCGAAAAAGGCAGGCGAATAGACGATAGTGCAAACAATCCATATTATCGTCTATTTAATTGCATTGCGGGTATGATACAATATAGTCAAAATCACCCATAACATATTTAATAAATACAACCATAATTCATTCAAGGAGGCACAATATGTCCATTTTAGTAAGCGGCGGCGCAGGCTACATCGGCAGCCATACCTGCGTGGAGCTCATCGAAGCAGGCTACGATATCGTAGTTGTTGACAACCTTTCCAATTCCTCCGAGGAATCCCTCCGCAGGGTGGAAAAGATCACCGGCAAAAAGATTCCCTTTGTAAAGGCAGACCTTTGCGACGTGGCAGCAACCGAGGCCCTGTTCAACGATTATCCCGATATAGATGCCGTTATCCATTTCGCAGGCCTCAAGGCCGTTGGCGAAAGCGTACACAAGCCCCTTGAATATTACAGCAATAACCTTATCAGCACCCTCGTGCTGCTCAACGCAATGCGCGCCCACGGGGTAAAGAATTTCGTATTCTCCTCCTCTGCCACCGTTTACGGCGACCCCGCCTCCGTACCCATCCGCGAGGACTTCCCCACCGGCGGCACCACCAATCCCTACGGCACCACCAAGCTTTTCCTTGAGCGTGTGCTGATGGATTACTGCGCTGCGGATTACACCCTCAACGTTGCCCTCCTTCGCTATTTCAATCCCATCGGCGCCCACGAAAGCGGCCTCATCGGCGAAGACCCCAACGGCATCCCCAATAACCTTGTTCCCTACATCGCTCAGGTGGCCGTGGGCAAGCTGGAAAAGCTCCACGTTTACGGCGATGACTACCCCACCGCCGACGGCACCGGCGTTCGCGATTACATCCACGTTGTGGACCTTGCAAAGGGTCACGTTGCCGCCCTCAAAAAGCTTCAGACCAACTGCGGCCTGTTTGTATGCAATCTGGGCACCGGCAACGGCTACAGCGTAATGGACGTGCTGCACGCCTACGAAAAGGCCTGCGGCAAGGAGCTGCCCTATGTGGTTGACCCCCGCCGCAGCGGCGATATCGCCGAGTGCTTTGCAGACCCCAAGAAGGCCCTCATCGAGATGGGCTGGAAGGCAGAGCTGGGCATAGAGGAGATGTGCGCCTCCAGCTGGAAGTGGCAGTCCACCAACCCCAACGGCTACAAGAGCTAACTTATAACTCAACTTTACTTTTAGGATATTGAAGGGAGAAAGCAATGAATAAGCCTGTATTGGTAGTTATGGCAGCGGGAATGGGCAGCCGTTACGGCGGCCTCAAGCAGATCGACCCCGTTGGAGCACACGGTCAGCTGATAATCGATTATTCCATTTACGATGCACGCCGCGCCGGTTTTGAAACCGTTGTATTCATCATCAAGCACGAGATAGAGGATGCCTTCAAGGAAGCCATCGGCGACAGGCTTTCCAAGGTTATCGACGTGCGCTATGCATATCAGGAGCTTGCCGACCTGCCCGAAGGCTATGCCGTTCCCGAGGGCCGCGTAAAGCCCTGGGGCACTGCCCATGCAGCCCTTGCCGCCCGCAATGTTGTGGACGGCCCCTTCGCCATCATCAATGCCGATGACTACTACGGCCCTCAGGCCTTCAAGACCATTTACGACTACCTTAGCCAGAATCCCGATACTCCCGATTGCTACGAGTATGCAATGGTGGGCTATCTCCTTGGCAATACCGTTACCGAGCACGGCCACGTTGCCCGCGGCGTATGCGTGGAGGATGAGAACAATTATCTGGTAACCGTTACCGAGCGCACCCGCAACGAGAAGGACGGCGAGGATGCCCGCTTCACCGAGGACGACGGCGCTACCTGGACCGCTCTCCCCGGCAATACCATCGTTTCCATGAACATGTGGGGCCTTACCAAGAGCTTTATGGATGAAGCCTGGGCCGGCCTGCCCGCATTCCTTGACAAGGCAATGGCAGAGAACCCCCTCAAGGGCGAATACTTCCTGCCCAGCGTTATAAGCTCCCTTATCCAGAGCGGCAAGGCCCGCTCCAAGGTGCTCAGGAGCGAAGATAAGTGGTACGGCGTGACCTATCAGGCGGATAAGCCCGTAGTCGTGGCCGCCATCGCAGAAAAGACCGCCGCAGGCGTATACCCCGACAATCTTTGGGAGGAGAAATAACATGTCCGCTGCCGAAACCCTGCTCAACGAAGTACTGGAAGCCTATGACTTTGGCTATCCCGTAGTGGGCGCCGCCCGCTTTGGCCATGGCCATATAAACGACACCTTCTGCGTGCACACTCAGCCCACAGATGACAGCTGCGAAGCCTTCATCCTTCAGCGCATGAGCTCCGCCGCCTTTAAGCGCCCTGATCAGCTGATGAGCAACATCATCGGCGTTACCGAGTACCTGGGCAAAAAGATAACCGAGGCCGGCGGCGACCGCAGCCGCGAGGCCATGGAAGTGCTCCGCCCCAAGAATGGCGAGCCCTACTACACCGACAGCGAGGGCGGCGCATGGCGTGTATATCCCTTCATAAAGGATATCTACTGCTATCAGACCGCCGATACCCCCGAGCTGTTTGCCGCATCCGGCCGCGCCTTCGGCCGCTTCCAGAAGATGCTGGACGGCTATCCCGCAGAGACCCTCTTTGAGACCATACCCCACTTCCACGATACCGAGGATCGCCTTGCAAAGTTCAAGGCAGCTCTTGAATCCGACGCTCTTTCCAGGGCACAGTTCTGCGGCCCCGAAATAGAGTTCGTCAAGGCACACGAAGCGGATTGCTCCGTTGCCCTGCAGGCCCTTCGGGAGGGCAGGCTGCCCCTGCGTGTTACCCATAACGATACCAAGCTGAACAACGTCCTCATCGACAAGCGCACCGGCGAAGGCATCTGCGTTATCGACCTGGACACCGTAATGCCCGGCCTGTCCATCAATGACTTCGGCGACTCCATCCGCTTTGGCGCAAATCACTGCGCCGAGGATGAGCAGGACCTGTCCAAGATGTACATCGATCTGGACCTGTTTGACGCCTACGCGGCGGCCTTCCTTGAGGGGGCTGGCGGCACCCTTACCGATACCGAGCTTGAGTATCTGCCCTGGGGCGCAAAGCTTATGACCCTTGAGTGCGGCATGCGCTTCCTTACCGACTATCTGGTTGGCGATACCTATTTCCGCACCCACAGGGAGGGCCAGAACCTGGACCGCTGCCGCACCCAGTTCAAGCTGGTGGCGGATATGGAATCCCACTGGGACGAGATGAACGCCATAATCGCAAAATACAGAAAGTAAAAAATCAGGTTTTTAAAGGAGAGCTTTATGCTCTCCTTTTTTGTCTTTCTTCTGCTTCCCCCTCCACAGTGCGGGCTTTTCTTCTGCCGCACACATTTCTTTTTTTGTTCCCCCTTTCTTTTTTTACGGACATGGTGTAAAATTATTTTACCGGTATCGTTTCCGTCAAAAATCGATAGCGGCGCTAAGTCCGCTTAATACTGCAGTATCTGTCGTTTTATCCGCTGTCACATCCGAGGTGTCCCATGAACATTTTCTTTAACACTGACGAGCTGCTGCGCCTTATAACAAACCTATACACCCTTACAGGCATCCGCGCCAACATACTGGACGTGGGCGGTGCCGACATATGCCTTGATGAATGGCATCTGCCCTTCTGCACCACCATGAACAGCACCCCTGAGGGTCATCAGCGCTGCCTCGATTGCGATGCCAGGGAAGCAAAGCTGTGCAAAAAATCCGGCGAAGTGCATTACTACCGCTGCCACGCCGGCATATGTGAAGCAATAATCCCCATTACCTCCGGCGGCCAGACCCTTGCCTATCTCGCCTTCGGTCAGTTTCTGGACACCTCCCCCGTGGAAGAGCAATGGAAAAACACCCTCACGACCCTTGATTGGTACAAGGGCAGTAAGGAAGCGCTGCATCAGCAGTTTCTCCAGTTCCGCCAGTATACCAAGGAAGAAGTGGAGGCCTTTGCGGACCTTTTAAAGGCCATGGCTACCTATATAATGGTAGAGGGCATGATACACAGCACCGCCCGCAGCGAGCTGCAATTGCTTGAATCCTACCTTGAGCAGCACTATATGGAAAAGCTGTCCCTTTCCTCCATATCCCGCCAGCTCAACATAGGCCGCACCAAGCTCTGCGCCCTTGCAAAGGAGCTTTCCGG
>JAZUMK010000048.1:0-7530 GCA_045603585.1 Clostridia bacterium | reverse complement strand
GCCGCTTTGCCTGTTAGCTCATATAATTTTTTGGGTTACTCAACATCCTGTGCAGCGCACCAACGATAGTAGGATTCATCGTAGTTCCAGGTGTTCTCATAGCCGCACATTTCCAGTACCAGCTGCATGTATGCGGAGCGGATACCGGCAGTGCAGTAAGCAACTACCTTGTCACCCTTTGCAAGGCCTGCGGCCTCGGCAAGGGCTGCTATCTCCTCATTGGACTTGAGGGTGGAATCTGCATTGAACAGATCGGTATAGCGCAGATGGATGGCGCCGGGCAGATGACCGCCCTTTGCCTCGCCGTATGCGGTGCCGCCGTTGTACTCGTCATCGCCGCGAACGTCGATGATCTTGAAGCTGTCATAGTCCGCTACCAGCTCATCGGTGTTGATAACGTGGGTCATGTCGATAGACTCAACGGTAACTTCGGCGGGAGTGTAAGGGGCAGCGCCCTTTACGATGGGAGCGCCTGCGGCAACCAGAGCATCATAGCCGCCGTCTACCATCTTAACATTGGGGAAGCCTGCTGCAACCAGCTCCCAAAGGATGCGACCGTCATCGCCCCAGCCGTTCTGAGCGGCTGCAAAGAGGATGATCTCCTTTTCGGGAGCAATACCGGTGGCGCTCAGAGCTGCGCTGAGAGCCTCGGGCTCAAGGATGGTGCCCCACATGGGATCGCCAGCTGCACCGCTTGCAACATCGGCAAACATCTGCCAGATAACAGCGATTGCGCCTTCAGCGGTGCCTGCCTTGGCGGCATCCTCGCCGCGGGCATCAACCAGCAGAAGGTTCTCATTGGCAAGGTTGTCCAGCACATACTGTGCGCTTACGATATACTCGCCTTCAAAAGCGGCGGCAATGGGCTCGGCTTCTTCAGCAGCGCCTGCGCCTTCAACCAGCTCGGGCTTAACTTCTGCCCAGTTGTTCATACCACCCTCGAGGGTGAATACCTTGCTCATGTCGTAGCCGATGGCGGAGAGAGCGTTGGTGGTGGCCTGTGCGTAGCGCTTGCCGGAGTAACAAACCAGAACCAGATTGTCATCAACGCCTTCGGTGGCGGCAGTCATGGTAGCGATGCCTGCTTCGGCGTCGCCTTCCTTGGCGGCGTCCATATCATAGCCGAGAGCGCCTACGATGTGGGATACTTCATAGTCAGCGGCCTTGCGCACATCCAGTACGGTGTAGCCGTCGGTGCCGAGAACTGCTTCCAGCTCGTCAGCGGTCATATACTGCATGGGTACATCAGCGGAAGCTTCCTCAGCGGGAGCTTCAGCGGGCTTTGCGCAGGCTGCCATGGACAGCGCCATAACAAGAGCCAGAACAGTTGCCAGAATCTTCTTCATTGAGTAAATTCCTCCGGATATTATCCTATAAAATTTTGTGCTTTTCAGCGGTTACCATGATAACATCCTGTGTATACAGGGTCAAACAGCATAGATTCTTTGAATATTTATATCTTGTAATTCAAAAAGCAAATAACGCATCTCGTTGACAATGCATTCGCTGTCTACTTATACTTTTATACGGCAAATAATCTTACGGCAGGTATGTCAATGAACAAAAAGAAGGTTTTGATCGCCGCCGCAGCTATCCTGTTGATGATAGGCCTGTACTGGCTGATCTTCTCAGGGGTTACCCCTGAGGATATACAGGGGCTGGTGCAAAGGGCGGGGCCGTGGGCTCCTGCTGCATATATCGGGCTTTTCGCCCTGCTGCCCGCCTTCTTTTTCCCGGTGGCGGTGCTGGCCCTTGCAGGGGGACTGCTTTTCGGCCTTGGCCTTGGCAGCCTGTATACCTTTATCGGCGCAATCATCAACTGTGCGCTGATGTTTATCCTTTCCCGGTATGTTGGCCGCAAACAGGTGGAAAAGTTTATTGCAGCCAAGCTCAGTCCATTCTGGCAGGACAAGCTCAATAAGGCAGGCGGCAAAGAGGGGTTTCTGCTGCTGGTGATACTCAGGCTCATCCCCGCCATGCCCTACAACCTTATAAACTACACCTACGGCCTCACCCCCATGGGCTTTGGCGCGTATATGCTGGGCTCCGCCATAGGCATTATCCCCGGCACGCTGGTGTTTATCAATATCGGAGATAAAGCGTGGGATATTTCCTCACCTTCCTTCTGGCTTGCTATAGGGCTGCTGGTGCTGCTGCTTGCGGTTACTGCCTTCCTTGGCAAACGCCTTTTCCCAAATAACGAAAAAACAAACGGAGATAAATAAATGGAACAGAAGAAAACTAAAAGCAATATTAAATGGTATGTTCTGGGCGTTCTCATCGCGCTGTGCATAGTGTATTTCGCAGTGCCTTCTGTAAACGCCTATGTAAATAAGGTATCCGCGGTTTTGGGCTCTGCGGATGTTGAGGCGGTGATAGAATTCATCCGCTCCTATGGCCCCTACGCCATGGCATTCTCCTTTGTACTGATGGTGTTTTCTTCCCTTATCGCTCCTCTGCCCGCTTTTCTTATCACCTTTTCAAATGCCGCAATATTCGGCTGGTGGCAGGGGGCAATACTGTCATGGTCCAGCGCCATGGCAGGCGCCGCGCTGTGCTTCTTCATTGCCCGTGCTCTGGGCCGTGATACGGTGGAAAAGTTCGCCGGTCGGGGCGCCCTTGCAAGCGTGGAGGGCTACTTTGAAAAATACGGCACCAAGACCATACTGGTCTGCCGTCTGCTGCCCTTCGTCTCCTTTGATGCGGTCAGCTATTTTGCGGGCCTTACCCCCATCAAGTTCTGGCCCTTCGTTATTGCAACAGGCATCGGTCAGCTGCCCGCTACTATAATCTACTCCTATGTGGGCGGCATGCTCACAGGGGGCGTAAAGTATTTCGTAACCGCCCTCCTTTGCATATTCTCCCTCAGCATAATCGTTATGATAATCAAGCGCATGTACAACGACCGTCAGGCGAAAAAAGCGGAGCAGGCACAAGTAAATGAATAAGGCCGGCGCAACAGGAATGAAGTTTCATCAGGGCATAGCTTTCAGCAGGCCCTTTATGAGGCTGTCCAAAGCCGAGGCTGTATTCTGGCCCGGCTGTGCGCTGATGAATCTGGATAACAGCATACTTGAACGTACCATTGAAATATTGAAACGAGCGGAGCCGGATATAGGCGCATCCACCTGCTGCTGTGGCCAGCCCAGCAGATACCTTTTCCCCGAAGAACACGCAAAACGGCGGCAAAAGCTCCTTTCCTTAATAAATAAGCAAGGTGTGAAGCGCATATACACCGCCTGCCCCAACTGCGCGGTTGAACTGAGGGCATTGGGCTGTGTTGAGGTGATTCCCATATGGAAGGTGCTTGCGGATAACACCACCACAGCCGATGTGACGCAGAGCAATACCCCCTGTACTATCCACGACCCCTGCCCAATGCGTAAGGATGCGGTTCAGCAGCAGGCTGCAAGGGAGCTTATCGCCCTCACAGGCGCACAGCTTTCCGAGCCCGAACACACCCGTGAGAGCACCATCTGCTGCGGCAATTTCCACATGATGCGTGCCATTAACCCTGAAAAAAGCGCAGTTATGCGAAAGCGCAGAGTTACGGAGTTCCTGGAAAACACCGTCATCACCAGCTATTGTGAAGGCTGCCTCGGAGCGTTTCGCGATGAAGGCAGAGAGACCTTCCATGTGCTTGAGCTTCTGTTTGGCAGGAGCCAACAGAGGGGCTGGAAAAACCGTATTATGTGCACAATGAAAAGCAAATAGCAAAAGAGGATAAATTATCCTCTTTTTTTATTTCTCTGTGTAGCTAATAACCTCTGTGATGTAAGCTCGGAAGCCTTCTCATATCCTCAGAAAACAGTACGGGCACAACATTTCTGTTGTGCACGTAGATGGCGGAGAAGGAGGGATTCCCCCCGGCACTGGGGCAGTGCCGGCGCCAGCCCAGGGCGCCGAAAAACCATTCACTGGATGGTTTTTCGCCTCCGCAAGCTGCGGCCGCGCCCTTCTCATCCCTCCTTCTTTTGTGCAGCACGAAAAAGAGACCGCTGATGCGATCTCTTTTTCGTGGCGGAGAAGGAGTACTGCCCGATATGTGCACAATATTGGGCGTTTTTTGAGGTTTTCGCCATCAAAAATCGCCTATAAAACCGCCCAAAATCGATAGCTAAAAATGCTGTTTTTGCTCAAAAAATGCAAAATTTACTGTCAATTTTGAGTGTGCTTATTTTTGCCCGTATTTTAGCCGTTTTTCGCCTGCAGCACCATCCATATTTTCGTATTTTTGCAATTTTTACTATCAATTTTAAGTCGCCTTGTTTTGCCTCACATACCGCACTGTTTCATCAAACTGCTTTCAATTTTAGCCTTAACACAAAAGGATCACCCTTTTTAATTGAAAAGTTCACTTGAATATCAATCAACTTTTCAACGCACTTCTTGCTTTTATCCGTCCACCATGGCATAATTATTATTGAAAAGTTCCATAATATATTAATCAAGTTTTCAGCGGAGGCCTTTATGGAAATCAAGCGCGACCGATATTTAAATCAGCTCATCTCTTACATGTGGGATGGTCAGGTCAAGGTTATCACCGGCATTCGGAGATGCGGCAAATCCTATTTGCTTCGCACCTTGTTCCGAAAGCACCTGCTTGCTGCCGGTGTTGATGATAGCCATATACTCTCTTTTGAGCTGGACCTGGCAAAGGATATAAAGTACCGCAATCCTCTTGAACTTGCGGAATATGTTCGCAGCATTGTGGAAGGCAATTCTGAACGGTTTTATCTTTTTATAGATGAAATCCAGATGTCCGATGAGGTTCCCAATCCATACAACAGCGCCGGCAAACCAATCACCTTTTACGATGCGCTGAATGACCTTCGTTCCCTTCCCAATCTGGATATATACGTCACCGGCAGCAACTCCCGTATGCTGTCCTCAGATATACTTACCGAATTCAGAGGCCGCAGCGATGAAATTCGCATACACCCCCTAAGCTTTGCGGAATACTACTCTGCTGTAGGCGGAGATAAATACGACGCATTTGACAACTATGCCTTCTTCGGCGGCATGCCCCTCGTGCTTTCCCGTCCGGATGAAGCCGCAAAGATGTCCTACCTACAGTCCCTTTTCTCCGAGGTATACCTAAAGGATATCTTTGAAAGAAAAGGTATCAAGCGTGCAGATATAATGAATTCCATACTGGATCTGCTTTGCTCCTCCATCGGTTCACTTACCAACCCCACCGGTGTAGCAAACACTCTTAACACCAAGCAAAAGCTCAGCGGGGAAAGCCTTGTTTCACAAAATACCGTCAGGACTTACATGGATCACCTTTCGGACGCATTCCTTTTCAGCGAGTGCAAGCGCTGGGATGTAAAGGGCAAAAACTACTTTGACTATCCCAACAAATACTACTGCGAAGATATAGGCCTCAGGAATGCCCGTATCGGCTTCCGTCAGCAGGAGATGACCCACATTATGGAAAACATCATCTACAATGAGCTTATCATCCGTGGCTGTTCTGTGGATGTTGGCATTGTTTACGGCAACGCCAAGGACAAAAAAGGCCGCACCGTGCAGGTTGCCCGGGAAATCGACTTCATCGCCACCCTTGGCGGCAAAAAGACTTATATCCAGTCTGCCTATGCTTTGCATGATGCAACTAAAGCAGAAACCGAAAACAAGCCCTTTGCACTGACCGGCGATTCCTTCCCCAAGGTCATTGTACGCCATGATATCCGCAAGCGCTGGTATGATGATAACGGGATACTGAATATTGGGGTTATCGATTTCCTTTTGGATGAAAGTGTTGTTTGATGATGGATACAACACTCTAAAAAGGAGCCATTACATACGGCTCCTTTTGTTGCTTCTAACTCTATTACTTGATTTTTTATACCTCAGCATAAGAAAAGGCCATGTTCTTACCGAAACATGACCTTTTCTCTTATGGGAGGATTCTTAACAAATATTATTGGGTATTAATCCTTATAGGGCCAGGGGATTTCATCCGTGACGGGGCAAATATACTTTCTGCCTGCCATAACCTTGTCAAACTCCTCTTTTGCCGCCTTTTGCGCCTCTGGGTCGCATACGAGATCGTATGCGGCGCCAGCCAGCACTTTTGCGGCGCGGATCATGCCCTTCATGCCAATGGAAGAACCGGAGCATGCGGTGTACATCCAGTCATGTCCGACTTGCAGCGTAGCGCCAGTGCAGTCCCAATTCACAACTCCAGGGCAGATATGCTGCACATCGCCGTAGTCAGAGGAGGCAAGCATGGGGCTATCGATCAGCGGTTTCTTCCCGGAGTTGATGGGCGGCGTTACACCTTCCACATACCGCGGATTCTGACGGTTGATCTCATCAGCAAACTTCAGCTCTTCCTCCGTGTACTCCACGTCGGGCAGTTCATCTCTGAGCTTTTGCATAAGGTTACTGAGAACATGGTTCTGTAGCGTCGGGTACAGACCACCAAGGCGCACGATCTCAAGCCTGGTTTCCGTCATCAATGCAGCACCTTCTGCGCATTTGATCAGCCTGTCGAACGCTTCAACAATCGCTTCGCGCGTGCAAGCGCGAACCATGTATTTCGACTCGGCAAAATCAGGCACGATATTGGGTGCAAGGCCGCCATTTGTGATGATATAGTGGATACGTACATCATCCGTTACATGCTCGCGCATAAACTCTGCGCCCAGATTCATGAGCTGCACAGCGTCCAGCGCGCTCCTGCCCGCATGGGGATTTGCCGCTGCATGAGAATTTTTACCATGGAAGCGGAATATAGCCCCTTCCAGTCCATTCGCATTTCCAGTAAAATTCTGGTTCGAGGAGCTGGGATGCCATGCCATCGTGAAATCACATTCATAGAATGCGCCGTATTTTGCCATGAAACCTTTGCCCAGTATCTGCTCTTCCGCAGGGCAGCCATAGAATATGACAGTGCCCTCTTTGCCGGATGCTTCAAGCTCCGCTTTGAGTCCGATGGCAGCGCCAAGGCAGCCGGCACCGAGAAGGTTGTGACCGCAGCCATGGCCGTTGCCGCCGGGGACGACAGGCTCCCTCTTGGAGGAAACCTTCTGGCTCAGGCCGGGCAGGCAGTCATATTCACCGCAGAAGCCGATGACAGGATGACCCTTGCCCCATACCGCGCGGATAGCGGTGGGCATGCCGTATGCGCCCAGCTCTGTTTCAAAGCCTTCCGACTCCAAATATTCCGCTGTCCATTTCGATGCCTTTTTTTCTTCCCAGCCCATTTCAGGGTTTTCCCAAATCTTTTTGGCGAGTTCGCTGAGCCGCTCCGCATGCTGATCAATTACTTTTGAACTTAATCTTTCGCGCATGGCATACCTCTCAATCATTTGCTATCGGGCCGGGGAACATCCTTATAGGGCCAGGCAATTTCATCCGTAACAGGGCAAATATACTTTTTGCCAGCCATTGCCTTGTCAAACTCCTCTTTCGCCGCCTTTTGCGCCTCAGGATCGCATACGAGGTCGTATGCACCGCCGGCCATAACCTTTGCAGCACGAATCATGCCCTTCATGCCGATAGAAGAGCCGGTGCAGGCCG
>JAZUMK010000047.1:0-8416 GCA_045603585.1 Clostridia bacterium | reverse complement strand
CCTCGGAAAGAGCTGTGGATTCCATATCCATTGCTGCGGTGGGCTCATCCAGTATCACAAGGTCATAGCTGCCCATCATAAGCCGGGCAAGGGCCATGCGGGCGGTCTCTCCGCCGGAAAGCCTGTCAGCCCTGTTCTTTGCAAGGCCCTGTATGGCAAGGCGCCCCATAAGCTCCTTCGCCCTCTTCTCATCCCCGCCGCAGAGCAGTATGTTCTTCTCGGCGCTCATACGGAAGGCATAGCTTTTCTGTGGCATATAGCCAACGGATACATCCTTTTCCAGGGGGAGAATGCCGCTGTCTGAAGGCAGCGCCCCGGCAAGTATCTTTGCCATGGTGGATTTGCCGCTGCCGTTTGCGCCTATCACGGCGTATATGCTGCCCTTCTTTAATTCAAACTCAGGTACATCCAATACTTTTCTGCCGCCGTATGTTTTTGTGAAGGGAACTATCTTCATCGGCTCACCCTCCTTTGCAGCAGGGATATGGCAATATTAACTATGAGGGAGGAGGTCATGAGTATTATGCCCAGGGCTATGCCCATGGAAAAATTTCCCCGGTTGGTATACTGCATTATTGCGGTGGTCATTACGTTGGTTTTCCACACTATGGCTCCGCCAACCATGCTTACGGCGCCCACCTCTGCGATTGCCCTTGCAAAGGCCAGAAGGTATACCGAGAATATCTGATAAACGCACTCATTGAGAAGCAGCAGCAGCGTTCTTCCGTTTCCCATGCCTAAGCCCTTTGCGGTTTCACGCACAGGAGCGGCAACGGCGGCCACATAGCTTTCCATATTGCCTATGACTATGGGGGTTATCAGCACCACCTGGGCCATTATCATTATCTGAACAGTGAACAGCAGCTTCATGCTCCTGAAGGGGCCAACCCCTGAAAACAGCATATAAAACAGCAGACCGCACACCACGGGAGGCATGCTCATAAGGGTGCGGTTTATCACCACAAGGCCGTTTCTCCCACGGAAGGACATAGAGCCTAAGGCAATGCCTATGGGCACGCCGATAAGCAGCGCTATCAGGGAGCTGCTTATGCTCATTTTTGCGGTTACCGAGAGTATGTTAACGAGCTCACGGTTGCCGGATAATATCAGCTCAATGGCCTTTTCCAGCGCGGACTGCATGCTATAACCTCCAAAAGGTGTCATTGGGCAGAAAGCTCTGCCCAATGATATTATGCTTTATTTATATTGTTTTTTCAATACCTTACATCACGCCGTCATTGGCAACGAAGGTAAGGAAGGTGGCCTTATCGGTGAGGATGTAGCCGCCCATTTCCTCTGCCATTACAAGGCATGCGCCCATACCGGTGTTGGCGGAAACATACCAATCGGCATAATCTGCAAAGGAATCAGCCTCAGCGGTGATGCCGAGAGCCTCGGGCCAGAGGGACAGTTCCTTGGTGTGGGTGCCGGAAGTATCGCCGCGGGAGATGAAGGTGTACTTGCCATCGGCAATGTTTGCGAAGGCAGTGAGAACATCGGCAGCAGCGCCTGCGCCGGCGGGGTCAGCAGAGGGGCCGCAGAGTACAAAGTAGTTGTAGATGAAGGAGAGGCGCTCGCTCTCAAAGCCTTCCAGTACGCGGCCGAAGCCTTCCTCAACAAAGGCCTCTTCCTGGCTCTTGGAGTGAACCAGGATAAGGTCGGCATTGCCGTACTTGGCAGCGGCGATGGCCTTGCCGGTACCTGCGGACTGTACTTCTACGGTGTAGCCATAGGCATCTTCAAAGGCGGGCAGCAGATATCCCAGCAGGCCGGAGTCATTTACAGAGGTGGTGGTGGAGAGGCGGATAACCTTGGTCTCCTCGGTGGCAGCGGCGATCTCGCCCTCATAGCGGGGAGCGTCTTCCTTTACATAGAACAGATAGTCGCCATACTGCTCAACGCCGTATTCGCCTGCCAGCTTAAGGCCTTCCTCGCTGAGAAGGAACTGAATGAGAGCATCGGCACCGGCGGTATTAACAGCTACATCTGCAACGGGGTTGCCGTCTGCATCCGCAAAGGGAGCTTCGGGGTTAACAGCGATTGCGGAGTAGGTGTTTATCATCTTGTCATCCTGTTCCTTGAGGATAACGGTGTCTACAACAACTGCTTCCTCGACTGCTTCCTCGACCACTTCTTCTACAACTTCTTCCACAACTTCCTCAACGGGAGCCTCAACAGCCTCCTGCTGGGAAGCGCAGCCTGCCATAAGGCCAAGCAGCATAAGAGCGGTCATAAGGATTGCCAACAGTTTCTTCATTCTTAAGTTCCTCCTGTTTTTGCTTTTTGATTTATCAGCAACAGCCCATAAGGGCGTATTGTCTGCAAAATAAAGCTATTGGGGTATGGTCTCTATGGTGTCTCCCGCCTTTGCGGTGCCCCCTTCAAGAACCTCCACAAATATGCCCTCTCTGGGCATTACGCAGTCTCCCGCGGCCTGACGTATGGCGCAGTCCGCATGGCAGGCCTTGCCTATCTGGGTAACGCGGCAGATAGCTGTGCCTATGCGCATTACCGTGCCCACAGGCAGACGGAAAAGACATATGCCCTCGCAGAGAATGTTTTCGGCAAAGGCGCCGGGCTCCAGCTTAAAGGAGATCTTTTCCTGCAGCTTTGCAACGCTCTCTGCGCCTAATACGCTTACCTGACGGTGCCATTCTCCCGCATGGGAATCACCCACTATGCCGAAATTGGGCTTAAGCTCGATTGAATCCACAGGATGCTTCTGTGTGCCCTTGCGCTCGCTGATGCATACGGCCTTTATAACCGCAGTCTGTACGCCGCAGTCGGTGGGGACTTCTGCCCTGAGCACGTCCAGTCCGTGGCGGATGGGGACGATTACGGACAGCAGGTTTTCCCTTGCGGCCTTTTCGCTGCCGGGAAGATTTACTATGAGGCTGTTGCCGCGTATACCTGCCGCAGCGCGGGAAAGGCAGCCACGGTTGGTTATGGCCATGGATGCAGCGCGCATGGCCTCAGGTATTCCCCGGGTCTCGCGCTCCACCACTGCCAGCGTGGCCTCGGGAGTAACATCCCGGGGAGCAAAGCCTGTGCCGCCGGTGGTGAGCACCAGGGCGGTCTGCCGCCTGTCGCAGCAATCTATAAGCTCTGCCTTGATGGTTTCCATATCGTCGGGCAGTATGGCGGTATATGTAACATGGTATCCCTGCTCGGTGAGTATTTTGCAAAGGGCGGGGCCGCTGGTATCAACCCGCTCTCCCTTTGAGCCTTTGTCGCTTATTGTCAAAACAGCTGCTGTATACTGCATATTATTCCTCTCTTTCGTAGTCGCCATGAACGCCGCCTGTTTTGCTGAGGAGGCGTATATCGGTTATCACCATATCCTTCTGCACTGCCTTGCACATATCGTATACCGTAAGGGCAGCCGTGGATACGGCAGTAAGCGCTTCCATCTCCACCCCTGTGCGGCCGCCGCAGTTTACCGCGGCCCGGATCTCAACGCTGCTGCGCTCGTCATCCAGCCAAAGATCCATCTCTATTCCGTCGATCATCACAGGATGGCACATGGGGATGAGGGAGGGAGTGTGCTTTGCGCCCATTATCCCTGCAATGCGGGCCACCTGAAGCACATCCCCCTTTTTCATCCCTCCTGTTTTTATGAGCTGAAATGTATTATCGTTTACAAGTACTCTTGCGGCGGCAACGGCGCGGCGGCAGGTAATATCCTTTTCGCCCACGTCCACCATCTTTGCGCCGCCTTTATTGTCAAAGTGAGTAAAGTCTCCCATTGTTAGCCTCCTATGCGGTTCATGTTCCGCCCGGCATTGCTGCGCTGCGTGGCGGAAAGCTCATCGTGACAGGCAGGCTTTGAAAGTATCGCCCGCTTCATCTCCTCTGCCATCTGTTCCTGAGTCATTCCCTTTATGGGATATTCCACAGGGGAATGTAGGCAGGGCTTAAGCTTGCCGTCTGCGGTCAGGCGCAGCCTGTCGCAGGTGCCGCAGAAATGGGCGCTTACGGGGCTTATAAGGCCTATCCGCCCAAGGGCGCCGGGCAGGCGGTACATTGCCGCCACGCCTTCCTGCTGAAGCTTTTGCGCATCGGGCAGATATTCCAGCACCTTTGCGCAGGGTATGTATGCGGCCTGGCCGAATTCGCCGCCGTCATGCATGGGCATAAGCTCTATAAAGCGCACGTCCATGGGATATTTGCGGCTCAGCTCCGCCATGGCAGGTATCTCGTCGTCATTAAAGCCGCCTATCAGCACGGTATTCAGCTTTACCTTGTCAAACCCGGCCGAAAGGGCCGCTTCCATGCCCGCCAGCGCATCCTTAAGCTCGCCGCGGCGGGTAATGTAGCGGAATTTTTCCTCGTTCAGCGTATCCATGCTGAGGTTTACATGGCTTACTCCCGCCTGGCGAAGGGGTATCACCATATCCTTCAGCAGCGTGGCATTGGTGGTAATGCATACTTCCTGAATGCCTTCAACATCTGCAATGCTGCGGCAAAGACTTACCACGTCCCTCTTAACAAGAGGTTCTCCGCCGGTTATGCGTATTTTATTTATGCCAAGAGATGCCGCCGCCCTTACCGCCATTATCATTTCCTCGGCGGTAAGCATATCCGCATGGCTCTTTTTGCATATGCCGTCCTCCGGCATGCAGTATCTGCATCTGAGATTGCAAAGCTCCGTTATGGACAGGCGAAGGTATTTTATCTCTCTGCCAAAACTATCCTTCACGGCCTGTCCTCCTTTGTTATTTGGTCATTTTCCGCTATGACGCCGCCGGTCTCGACGGTAAGATATCTGCAGCTGTGCAGCGGGCAGTGAGCGCCGCTGCGGAAAAGCTCGCATTCCTCTCCAAAGCAGCGCTTGCCTTCATTGGCCACCTGCATCACCGCGCTTCCGGCACGCAGCATATCTCCTCCGCTCAGGGGGACATCAAACTTGTCCGCCATTATGTTTGCATAAAATCTTTTTGCGCAGAGTGCCTGCTCTTTTATGGGTTCAAGCAGCATCCTGTCCTCCGCGCTCCACAGCCCGGCCTGATGTTTGCCATGAGCCTCTCCCTTTGGGCCGGCTCCTTTGATAAGCTCCATGGAGCTTACCCGCATGGGCGGGCAGCCCTTTTGGCCCCCTATGTAAAGTTCCATGATCTTCATACTGCGGTACGCCTCCTGTCGTAATGGTAATATGCAAAAAATGCATAAATAACAAATGCGCCCCATTAGGGCGCAAAGCAAACACTGAACAACATACTACGCCCTCCCGATACGGAATGACGTTATGTTCAATATATGCCCAACAGTTCCTTTGCGCACCGGCAGGCACAGCGGTTTTCCGCTGTACCCTATCGTTCCCGCTTCCATGGCAAAAAGCTTTAGGAAAATGGGAATCGGAATGTTGATGTATGCACTTATGGGAACGCTCCCATCGTCTTGTTTTTAACATCATACTATTTTTGTCGGGATTTTGCAACATCGGTATTTCAGACCGCCTGAAATTCATAGACAATACGGCACTTTTTTGGCTGTCGCTGACATTATCAAACATTTGACAATCCGCTTTGATACGGGTATAATTAACTTGTTGGCACGTGATCATATCGTTTATTCCACCGGATGCAGCTTTTTCTTTTTTCTGCTCATTTCCGCAATTGGGGATGATGGGCTTATATTCATTTCTTCGATTTTTATCCAAACAAAAAAGACAAAGCTTTATCGTACCGCATTGGACGTATCTGGCGCCCATGTTGGTTTTTTGTGGTTTTTTATAATTTTGCACTATTTATAGTGGATCATACCATTATGCATCATAAATCCAAAGTATAAAAAATTCAGTAAGGAGGAAACTATGCTGAACGTAACCATTGACGGAATCAAGCTGCAGGTCCCTGAAGGGACCACTATTCTGCAGGCAGCGGAAAGCATTGGTGTGGAAATACCCACCCTATGCTACCTTAAGGACCTCACTCCCGAGGCATCCTGCCGTATGTGTCTGGTGGAAATAGAGGGCATGCCCAAGCTGTTTACCGCCTGCTCCACCCCTGTGGCAGAGGGCAATGTGATATTCACAAAGTCCGAAAAGGTCATCGCCGCCAGACGAAACGTGCTGGATCTTATCCTTTCCACCCACAACGCAGACTGCTTCAGCTGCGCCAAGAACGGCGAATGCCAGCTGCAGAACCTCTGCTATGAATACGGCGTGGAAACCACCAGCTTTGCAGGCGTAAAGAACAACTATCCCATCGACGATTCCAACGAGTTCTTCACCTATAATCCTCAGCAGTGCATACTTTGCCAGCGCTGCGTTCAGGTATGCCAGAACCTCCACGGAGAGGCTGTAATCGGCGTAGTAAACCGCGGCTTCAAGGCAAGGGTATCCACTCCCTTCCAGAACCTGCTCAAGAACAGCAACTGCGTATCCTGCGGCAACTGCGTATCCGTTTGCCCCGTTGGCGCGCTGCTGCCCAAGTCCAAGGAGCGTTTCCGTTCCTTCGAGACCAAAAAAGTCCACACCACCTGCACATACTGCGGCGTTGGCTGCCAGCTTGACCTTATCGTTAAGGACGACAAGGTAGTAGGCGCACAGCCCCTGTACGGTCCCTCAAACAAGGGTCTCATGTGCGTAAAGGGCAAGTTCGGCTACAACTTCATCAACCACAAGGATCGCCTTACCAAGCCCCTTATCCGCAAGGACGGTGAACTGGTTGAAGCAGAATGGAGCGAAGCCATCACCTACATCGCCGACAAGATCAAGGCCATCAAGGCCGAAAGCGGCCCCGATGCCCTGGCAGGCCTTTCCAGCGCCCGCTGCTCCAACGAAGATAACTACGTATTCCAGAAGATGATGCGCGCAGCCATCGGCACCAACAACGTTGACCACTGCGCACGTCTCTGCCACGCTTCCACCGTTGCAGGCCTGGCCATCACCCTCGGCTCCGGCGCAATGACCAACTCCATCGCAGAAGCCGCTGATCAGGATGTTGTATTCGTAACCGGCTCCAACACTACCGAGACTCACCCCGTTATCGGCTCACTTATCCGCCAGGCACACAAGAAGGGCGCCAAGATAATCGTAGCCGAACCCCGCCGCATACCTCTCTGCCGCGAAGCAGATGTATTCCTCCAGATCAAGCCCGGCACCAACGTTGCCCTGTTCAACGGCATGATGAACGTTATCATCAGCGAGGGCCTGCAGGATCAGAAGTACATCGACGAGCGCACCGAGGGCTATGAGGAGCTTGTTGAAATAGTTAAGGATTACACCCCCGAAGTTGTTGCCGAGATATGCAACATTGACGCCGAAGACCTGAAGAAGGCCGCCCGTCTCTATGCCAAGGCAGATAAGGCCGGCATCTACTACGCAATGGGCGTTACCCAGCACTCCACCGGCACCGAGGGCGTTATGGGCACCTCCAACCTGGCCCTGCTCTGCGGCAAGATCGGCAAGTACGGCTGCGGCGTAAACCCCCTGCGCGGCCAGAACAACGTTCAGGGCGCCTGCGATATGGGCTGCCTGCCCACCGACTATCCCGCATACCAGAAGGTATTCAAGGATGAGGTTCGCGAAAAGTTCGAAAAGGCATGGGGCGTAAAGCTGTCCTCCAAGCCCGGCCTCACCGTAACCGAAATTATGAACGCCATTGACGAAGGCAAGGTTCGCGGCCTGTATATCATGGGCGAGAATCCCATGATGTCCGACCCCGACCTGAACCACGTTGAAAAGGCTCTCAAGAAGTGCGAGCTGCTGGTTGTTCAGGATATATTCCTCACCGAGACCGCCGCCCTTGCGGACGTTGTTCTCCCCGGCGCCTCCTTCGCAGAGAAGGACGGCACCTTCACCAGCACCGAGCGCCGCGTACAGCGCATCCGCAAGGCAATCAAGCCCGTTGGCGACAGCCATGCTGACTTCGAGATACTCTCCGCCGTTATGGCTGCTCTGGGCTACGACAACAGCTTCAGGACCGCATCCGAAGTATTCGACGAGATCGCCAAGGTAGCCCCCTCCTACGCCGGCATGAGCTATGACCGCCTTGAGGGCGACGGCCTCCAGTGGCCCTGCCCCACCAAGGATCATCCCGGCACCCCCATACTGCACGTTGGCAAGTTCAGCCGCGGCGAGCGCGCCCTCTTTAAGCCCGCTCCCTATCGCCCCTCCGCTGAGACCCCCGATGCTGAATATCCCATGATCTTCACCACCGGCCGTATACTGTACCACTATCACACCAGCACCATGACCGGCAGAGTCGAAGGCCTTATGAATATTTCCGGCCACTCCTATGTGGAAGTGAACCCTGCTGATGCGGCCAAGCTGGGCATCGTCACCGACGATTCTGTGACAGTTACATCCCGTCGCGGCGGTCTGGTGGTAAAGGCGAGAGTGACGGATATCGTGCCGGAAGGCGTGCTGTTCATGCCCTTCCACTTTGCGGATGGCCCCGCCAATATTCTGACT
>JAZUMK010000046.1:0-128434 GCA_045603585.1 Clostridia bacterium | reverse complement strand
GCACAATGAGCCCACCATGGATGGCGGCACCTATGGCGGCGTAAACTACATCGAGATCCCCTCCTGCCTTTCCGGCGTAGATGCCCGCATCGTAGTTATGATCGGCAAGTGGTTCCCCACCGGCTGCCACAAGGTAGGCGCGTCCTACGGCTGTCTGGTACCCCGTCTGGTAACCGGTCAGTTTGACGCCACCTATCACAAGGCTGTATGGCCCTCCACCGGTAACTACTGCCGCGGCGGCGCCTTCAACTCCAAGCTCCTCTCCTGCGCCAGCGTAGCTATTCTGCCTGCCGAGATGAGCAAAGAGCGCTTTGACTGGCTCAGCAACATCGCCGGCGAAGTTATCGCTACCCCCGGCTGCGAGTCCAACGTTAAGGAAATCTTCGACAAGACCTGGGAGCTGCGCAACACCCGTGAGGACGTTGTTATCTTCAACCAGTTCGAAGAAATGGGTAACTGCGTATGGCATTACCATGTAACCGGCAACGCCATCGCCGAAGTATATGAGTCCATCAAGACCGATAAGTCCCGCTTCGCAGGCGCTTGCTTCACCTCCGGTTCCGCAGGCACCATGAGCGCAGGCGATCTGCTCAAGGAAAAGTATCCCAACGCCAAGCTGGCTGTTGGTGAAGCTCTCCAGTGCCCCACTCTGCTGAACAACGGCTTCGGCGGCCACCGCATCGAAGGTATCGGCGACAAGCATGTACCTTGGATCCACAACGTAAAGAACACCGATATGGTTATCGCCATTGACGACGATGATTCCCAGAACCTGCTCCGCCTCTTCAATACCGAAGAGGGCAAGAAGTATCTGGTAGAAAAGCAGGGCATCCCCGCCGAGACCGTAGAAAAGCTGAGCTTCCTCGGCATTTCCGGTATCGCCAACGTTCTGTGCTGCATCAAGTTCGCCAAGTACTATGAGCTGACCGCTGATGACGTAGTAGCCACCGTTGCTACCGACTCCGCCATCATGTACACCAGCCGTATCGAAGAGCTCAACGAGCAGCAGGGCGCTTACAGCGAGCTTGCCGCCGCCGTAGACTATGCACAGCACCTCAAGGGCATCCGCACCGACAACATGCAGGAGCTCACCTACGAGGATCGCAAGCGCGTACACAACCTCAAGTACTACACCTGGGTTGAGCAGCAGGGCAAG
This sequence comes from Clostridia bacterium, assembly GCA_045603585.1. Lineage (GTDB taxonomy): Bacteria > Bacillota > Clostridia > Christensenellales > CAG-138 > SFEL01. The sequence goes on along the minus strand of JAZUMK010000046.1, from coordinate 127,278 downwards.
ACCTACGAAGAGATCAACCAGCAGTGGTATGACGAGCACTACTGGACCGACATGCATGCTCAGGCAGAAGAGATGGATAAGCTCATCGAAGAGTTCAACGCTGCCACCGGCGTTCTCGAGAGCCTGTAATTACAATTAAAACAAAGACGGCTGCAATAGTGGCCGTCTTTGGAAAAACAGATAATAATACCGGCGGGCTTCCCGCCCGCCGGATATTTCTAAAAACGCTTCTTGTTTAATCTTTTTTGTTCTTCAGCTTTCTCATAGGAACGCCATCATCAATAGGAACAGTCTCGGGGGGAGTCATAAGCAGCTCCGGATTATTCAGTAATCTTCTGAGCAGCTTCATGGAGGATGCATAGTATTCGCCGTCGCATATGCGCTCATCCGTTACGAACTTCAGGCCGATAAACCTTTTTTCCACCCTTTCGCCATTGGCATCCACAGTGTGAACCTTGTGCTTGGTGCCCATGGCCACGAAGAAGGAACAGGTGCCAAACTCATACAGGTGATGGTAGATGGGGCCGATGCCCACAGAGCCCACATTTGTCAGGAAGGCGCTGCAGTGGAAGGGGCTGAGCCTATTGATAAAGCGGGGAAGGATACCAAAGTTATCCATCCAGCGAACCAGCCATATTACAAACCTTAGCAGGAATGCGGGGATGTAGCCGAAAAGGCCGGCCAGCTTATCCATATTGTTGTTGGCATCCTCTTCGAGATTCTGGTTTACCAGCTGATTCATGGTTGCAACTACATCGCTCAGCGTGGCGGTGGGATTAAACTCAGGCTTAACGTTGGTTTCCACGTTGCTGTGTTTGCGCTTGATCATGAGGGAAAGGCTGATGGTATTGCGGGCGTATATCTTATTCCACATGATAAACCGGTTGAGATAAGGCCTTGCCGCGATCATTCTTATAATCGCCGCGATTATTACATGCATAAAGGTAAGATCCGGCATATCGTCACGGTGCTGACGAATAAACTTCTCGATGTTCTCAATGGGAATATTTTCATCAAAGAGATTCTGAGAATCCATGCGGGTGCGCATGATAAAGGGGATCACGTTAAATACGGCATCAACATTGCGTACACGCCAGCCGTCATAGCGGTCTCCGAGACCCTTCTTAAAAGTATCCTGCATATATCCTCCCTAACTTGATAATATTCAATATTAAATTGCTTTAATAATTTGTTAAATTGTAGCATAATCAGACAATTTACTCAATAACCTTCGAAAATTTGAATTAATTTTATATATAAATTATGCAAGGAGCAATGGACAAAATGAAGCACATTTTAGGCTATCGCTGCACCATCTGCGGAAAAGAATTTCCTTATACCGAGCTGATGACCTGCCCCTGCTGCGGGGAAAAGGGCATACTTGATATAGTTTTTGACTACGACTATATCAAAAAGAACACCCTTTCCCGCGAAGTGCTGGCAAACTGCCGTGACAACAGCATGTGGCGTTATAAGGCTCTTATGCCCCTTAAGGACAGGGATTTCTCTCCCTTCCTGAGAGTAGGCTGGACTCCCCTCTACAAGTCCAATCGTCTGGGCGATGAGCTGGGTCTCAAGGGCCTCTATATCAAGGACGACGGCATCAACCCCACCGCCTCCCTCAAGGACAGGGCCAGCGGCGTGGCAGTAGCCAAGGCTGTTGAGCTGGGCTATGATACCATTTCCTGCTCTTCCACCGGCAATGCCGCATCTTCCTGCGCAGGCAATGCCGCCCGTATGGGCATCAAGACCGTTATATTTGTTCCCAGCCGCGCTCCCGAGGGCAAGCTGGCTCAGCTGCTGGTATTCGGCGCAAAGGTAGTTTCCGTTCTTGGTGACTACAAGGCAACCTTTGACCTTTCCCGCGCCGCAATAGACAAATACGGCTGGTACAACCGCAATGCAGGCATCAACCCCATCCTTACCGAGGGCAAGAAGACCGTTGCGCTGGAGATCGCAGAACAGCTGAACTGGCAGGTAACCGACTGGGTAGCCTGCTCCGTAGGCGACGGCTGCACCATCGGCGGCGTATACAATGGCTTCAACGACCTGTATCAGCTGGGCATGATAGACCGTATACCCAAGATCCTTGGCGTACAGTCCACCGGCTGCTGCCCCTTCGTGGATGCTGCCCGTGAAGGCCGCGAGCTGATACCCGCCGAGGAAAATACCCTTGCCGATTCCATCGCGGTTGGCGTTCCCCGCAATCCCCGTAAGGCTCTGCGCGCAGTTGAGGCTTCCGGCGGCGTATGGGTAGCTGTAAGCGATGAGCAGATACTGGATACCATGCGCGTGCTTGGCCGCACCGAGGGCGTATTCGGCGAACCCGCAGGCGTTACTGCCACCGCAGGCGTACGTCAGGCTGTTGCAGACGGCATTATCAAGTCCAATGAGACCGTTACCGTTATCAGCACCGGCAGCGGCCTGAAGGACGTAAAGAATGCCCTCAAGGCAGCAGGAAAGCCCACCATGTGCGAGCCCAGCCTGGATGCACTGGAAAAAAGCGGAATTCTGTAAAAAAAATTCAGTGTATAAATTTTCAAAACATGCATATTGACACAGAACGCGATATGTAAGAAAATATGTATGTGAATCATATATGATATTCTGGCAAATCTTTTTTGAAATCCATTCTGGTTGCACGCCGCAAATCGGCTAAATATAAAGCAACAAACAAATTAAGGAGGAATAAACCAATATGAAGAAACTCGTAGCTGTTATTCTTACCCTGGTTCTTGCTCTCAGCCTGGTAGCCTGCGCTGCCCCCGCTGCAGAAGAAGCCCCCGCTGTTGAAGAAGCTCCCGCTGAGGAAGCTGCTGTTGAAGAAGCTCCCGCTGAGGAAGCTGTTAAGATCGGCGTTATCCTCGTTCATGATGAAAACTCCGGTTATGACATGGCTCATATCGAAGGTATCGAAGGCGCAAAGGCTGCCCTCGGCCTCACCGATGATCAGGTAATCTATAAGTACAATGTACCTGAAGATGAAAAGTGCTATGACAACGCTGTTGACCTTGTAGAGCAGGGCTGCACCCTGGTAATCTCCAACTCCTACGGCCATCAGTCCTTCATGATGCAGGCTGCTACCGAGTATCCCGATGTAAAGTTCATCGCAGCTACCGGTGACCTGGCTGGCATGTCCGGTCTTGATAACTACGGCAACATCTTCCCCTACACCTTCCAGAGCCGCTATGTATCCGGTATCGTAGCCGGTATGAAGCTCAAGGAGCTCATGGATGCAGGCACCGTAACTGATCCCTATGTAGGTTATGTTGGCGCTTACCCCTATGCAGAAGTAGTTTCCGGCTACACCGGATTCTTCCTCGGCATCAAGTCCATCGTTCCCGATGTACACATGGACGTTCAGTACACCAACTCCTGGTATGATCCCACCGCTGAAGCCGAAGCTGCAAACGCTCTGATCGGCCGCGGCTGCGTAATCATCGGTCAGCACGCTGACTCCACCGGTGCTCCCTCTGCCGTACAGGCTCAGCTGGATGGCGGTAAGGTATGCTACAGCGTAGGTTACAACATTGACATGCTGGCTGTTGCTCCCACCGCTGCTCTGACCTCCGCTCAGAACAACTGGTCCGCTCTGTACACTCCCGTTATCGGTCAGTTCCTGGCTGATGGCACCATCCCCGTAGACTATGCTGCAGGCGCTGCTGACGATGCAGTTATGATCTCCGTTCTTGGCGAAAGCTGCGCAGCCGGCACTCAGGAAGCCGTTGACGCCGCTTGGGCCGGCCTGAAGGATGGCTCTGTAAACGTATTCGATACCGCTAACTTCACCGTAGGCGGCGAAGCCGTTACCTCTGCCCTGGCTCTGGATACCGACGGCGACTGGGTAAACGACACTGCTGAAGCTATCGTAGACGGCATCTTCCAGGAATCCGTACATCGCAGCGCTCCTTACTTCGCACTGCGCATCGATGGCATCACCGAGCTCAGCTAATTCCTTAACCTAAAAAAGAGGGAGGGGCGGGGAATCGCCTCTCCCCCTTATCCTTTAGAATCTATCCGTTCATTATTTCATACCTATTTTTACATCACATTTTCGATTTCATCTCCCGATTCTTTCATTTTTCTTTAATTACGGGCCTTTCCTGTATCTTTGGGAAAGGCGGAAAGGATGTCCCAGTTGGAAACGAATAAAGCAGTCCAAATGGTGAATATTACCAAGACCTTTGGTCCCCTCGTGGCCAATGATAAGGTCTGCCTTGATATCCACAAGGGAGAAATTCTCTCTCTGCTGGGGGAAAACGGCAGCGGTAAGACCACCCTCATGAATATGCTTTCCGGCATATATCTGCCCGACAGCGGCCAGATATTCGTTGACGGAAAAGAAGTCAGCATAGCTTCCCCCAGAGATGCTTTCAATCTGCGCATCGGTATGATCCATCAGCATTTCAAACTGGTTCCCGTACTGAACGCCGCTGAAAATATCATACTTGGCTTGAATGAAAACCGTCTTGTAGACCTGAAGTCCGTTGCGGCCCGCGTAAAGGAAATATGCGACCGCTATGGCTTTGTTGTAGAGCCCTACAAGAAGGTATACGATATGTCGGTATCCGAAAAACAGACCCTTGAAATAGTAAAAGTGCTGTACAGGGGCGCGGATATACTCATTCTGGATGAGCCTACTGCTGTACTTACTCCTCAGGAGACAAACATGCTCTTTGAGGTTATGCGCAACATGAAAGCAGATGGCAAGTCCATCGTTATCATCACCCATAAGCTCCATGAGGTTATGGAGATTTCTGACCGCGTTGCAGTACTGCGCAAGGGTCAGTACATCGGTGATATTGCAACCTGCGACACCAATCCTCAGCAGCTCACCGATATGATGGTGGGCCGTGCGGTATCCCTTAACATCGACAGACCGGAGCCCAAGGATGTGCGTGAGTGCCTGGTGGTAAAGGATCTTACCGTACTGGATATCGATGGCGTAAAGAAGCTGGATAAGGTATCCTTCACTGCATACGGCGGCGAGATACTCGGTATAGCCGGCATATCAGGTTCCGGCCAGAAGGAGCTTCTTGAGGCCATAGCGGGTCTTCAGAAGGTTGAAGACGGCAGCAGCATGCTGTATACCGCTATGGAATCCGATAAGACCGTGGAGCTTGCAGGCTGCAACTCCATGGATATCAAGAAAATGGGCGTTCGCAGCGCATTCGTGCCCGAAGATCGTCTGGGCATGGGCCTCGTGGGCAGCATGAGCATACCCGATAACATGATGCTCCGCACCTACGGCAACGGCCGCTCCATATTCACCGACCGCAAGGCCCCCAAGGGCATGGCGGAAAAGGTGGTAGAGGAGCTGCAGGTTATGACTCCCGGCCTGGCCGCACCGGTTCGCCGCATGTCCGGCGGCAACATCCAGAAGGTTCTGGTAGGCCGTGAAATAGCAGCCAATCCTTCCCTGCTGATGACCGCCTACGCAGTCCGCGGTCTGGATATCAATACTTCCTACACCATCTACCATCTGCTCAATGAACAGAAGGCACGCGGCGTAGCTGTAATGTATGTAGGTGAAGACCTTGACGTATTGCTTGAGCTGTGCGACAGGATTCTGGTACTTTGCGCAGGCAAGGTCAGCGGCATAGTTGACGGCCGCAGCGCCAAGAAAGAAGAAGTGGGTCTGCTGATGACTCACCTCGGACAGGAGGAAGAAGCATGAAAAAAGAAGGCAGAGAACCCCTCCTCCGCATATCCAAGCGGGGCGAAATGGCTCGCGGCAAGGCATGGGGCATAAGGCTTATAGCAGTCGCATTGTCCCTCGTGGTCTGCGCATTCATAATCTTCGCCATTGTTAAGCTGAATCCTCTGAAGGTATACGGAGCTATGTTTGAGGGCGCATTCAGCACCTCAAAGCGTACATGGGTAACGATCCGCGATACCATGATGCTGCTGTGCATAGCCATCGGCCTTGCTCCGGCGTTCAAGATGAAATTCTGGAATATCGGCGCAGAGGGTCAGATACTTATGGGCGGTATAGCCGCTGCCGCATGCATGATCTACATCGGCAATAAGCTGCCTCTCGTGCTCATGCTTGTGGTAATGGCTGTATGCAGCCTTATAGCGGGCGGCATTTGGGGTCTTATTCCCGGCCTGTTCAAGGCAAAGTGGAATACCAACGAGACTCTGTTCACCCTGATGATGAACTACATTGCCATACAGATAACCTCATTCTTCGTGGCAAAGTGGGAAAACCCCTTTGGTTCCAATACCGTAGGCATCATCAACGCCCGCAATCAGGCAGGCTGGTTCCCGGATATTTTCGGCCAGGCATATGCCCTCAATGTAATTATAGTAATGCTGCTGGCAGTGGGTATGTATATGTACCTGAACTACTCCAAGCAGGGTTATGAGATCGCTGTAGTAGGCGAAAGTGAAAATACCGCCCGCTATGCAGCAATAAATGTTAAGAAGGTTATCGTTCGCACCATGGGCATTTCCGGCGCCCTCTGCGGCATCGCAGGCTTCATAGCCGTTGCCGGCGCAAGCCACACCATTTCCACCAGTACCGCAGGCGGACGCGGCTTTACCGCCATCATCGTATGCTGGCTGGCAAAGTTCAATTCCTTCGTAATGGTACTCATTGCTGCGCTGCTGGTATTCTTCGAAAAGGGCGCAATAGAGATAGCCTCCCGCTACAACCTGAATGACTACGTATCCAATATGATAACCGGTATAATCCTGTTCTTCATACTGGGCAGCGAGTTCTTCATCAACTATAAGGTCAAATTACGCAGCAAGGAGGAGGCAAAATAATGGGTCAGATAATTGCTCTTATACAGGCTGCAGTAGTATTCGGCACAGTTATTATGTACGGCGCCGTTGGCGAGATAATCACTGAGAAGTCCGGTAACCTTAACCTGGGCGTTCCCGGCATAATGTATCTCGGCGGCATATGCGGACTTATGGGCGCATTCTACTATGAAATGGGCAATCCTGAGCCCAGCGCCTTCATGTGCGTATTTATCGCTCTGTCCTGCGCCTTCCTGGCAGCTATGGCAGGCGGCCTTATCTTCAGCTTCCTTACCATCACCCTCAGGGCAAACCAGAACGTTACCGGTCTTACCCTTACCATCTTCGCCGGCGGTTTCGCCAACTTCTTTGGCGGCTCCCTCAATAAGCTGGCAGGCGGCGTAGGCCAGATCAACGTTGCTGCCACCAGTGCGGCATTCCGCAAAACTCCCGAGATTTTTGCTCAGTGGGGCGATGTGGGCGTACTGCTTTCCGCATTCGGATTCATGGTATACCTTGCTCTGATACTTGCGGTACTGATGCACTGGTTCCTCAACAAGACCAGCGTCGGCCTTAACCTCCGCGCTGTGGGCGAAAGCCCCGCCACTGCGGACGCTGCAGGTATCAACGTAACAAGATATAAGTACCTTGCCACCTGCATCGGTGCAGGCATTTCCGGTCTTGGTGGTCTGTATTACGTAATGGACTACACCAAGGGCACATGGGACAGCGACGGCGGTATCGAGCGTCTGGGCTGGCTGGCGGTTGCTCTGGTAATATTCACCACCTGGAAACCCAAGCGCAGTATCTGGGGCTCCTACCTGTTCGGCATGCTGTTCTGGCTGTATTTCTACATTCCCGGCCTTACCAGAAGCTCTCAGGAAATATTCAAGATGCTGCCCTATCTGGTAACCGTGATCGTACTTATTGCCATCTCCATGAGGCACAACAGGGACGACCAGCCCCCCGCACATCTGGGACTGCCCTACTTCCGCGAGGAAAGATAACAAGCTTAACACCGAAAAAGCGGCATATGCCGCTTTTTCTTTTTCCCATTGGGGCCAATCGGGATGGAAAGTTTTGACAAAAGGTGGTATAGTGTATGCATAATAATCAGGAGGATCTATTCTTATGATGATCGGTGTTGGGGTACTTGCGCTGCTGGCGCTGGTATTCGCTTTGATAGATGCGCGAAGCGCACATGGCCGCTGGGAAATCGGCGTTGCTGCCTGTTCCTTTGTTGGCGGCATTCTTCTGGCAATATGGACAAACTCCAAAACTGCCCTTCAGCTGGGCAGCTATTTCGGCCTTGATCTTACGGGAAAGGCGATAGGTGCTGTGGATTTTGCCCTTATCGCCGTGATATTCTTCCTGGCATGCTATGCGCTGGCTTCTCTGGTGGGCGGCTTTATCAGCCCCCTCAAAAAAGGGGAAAAGTTCAATAACTCCGTCCTCAGGCTGATAGCCTTTGGCCTTTGCGGCTTGGTCGGCCTCGGCTGCTTTGGATATTTCCTGTTCGTAGCCGGCAAGACAATGCTGGATGGCGGGGAAAAGCAACTGGGCAGCCTTGCAATGATCGCGGTGGGTGTGGTTTATCTGCTCATCGGCATCGGCGGCATTGCCCAGTGGAACAACCGCAGAAAGCGTATTTCCCGGGAAAAGGCCGAAATGAAGGCCGCCGCAGAGGCTATTGCCCAGGCAATAGAGGAATAACCGCAAATTTTAATAATTTGTTCATCCACATGCCTTAAATGAGTGGTATAATAAGCGCCGTTCGTAAAAACGGCGCATTATTTTTAGAAAGGGAAGCCTGCGGTCTGCAGGCGGAATATAAGACTATGGAAGGATTTTTTGCTTGGCTTGATGCTTTCCTCAACAGCGGCAGCTTTTGGGTTTATGTATTGATATTGGTGGGCAAGGTGCTGGAGGTTTCCATGGGCACCCTGCGCATAGTGCTTATCAATCGGGGCGAGCGCCTTAAGGGCAGCCTGATCGCCTTTGTGGAAATCAGTTTCTGGCTGGTAATTGCCAGCAGCGTATTGGAGGGCTGGAAGCAGGATGTATTCAAGGGAGTAACCTATGCGCTGGCTTATGCCTGCGGCAACTACGCTGGCTCCTGGCTGGATGAACTGCTGGCCTTTGGCCTGTCTTCCCTGCAGATCGTGGTTCCCACTCTTGAGGAAACCAAAAAGCTTTCCATTTATCTTCAGTCTCTGGGCTATGGCATAACCTCCATAGACGTAAAGGGCAGAAACGAAGATGACCACTATATGCTCATAATGATGATAAAGCGCAAAAACCTTAAGACCGTAATGAATGAAATACAGCAATTCTGCCCTGCGGCAATGATAACCGTAAGCGACGTAAAGGCTGTAAGAGGCGGATATATGCGCAGCGGCGGCAAGCGCAGAGGGGCGCTGAATAAGTAAACAGCATATCGGAGCATGACAGACGAGGCGAAAAACCTCGTCTGTTTTTTTGTAAAAAGAAAACAAGGGGGAACAAAATGAATACATGCATAATAAATGTATAAAAAATCTGCAAATACATTAAATTATGCATAAAATAGGCTGAAATAAGCATAAAATTCAAAAAAATATAAATAAATTTGCATAAAAGGGGTTTACAAATCCAAATTAGTGTGTATAATTAAACATGTGCTAAGGAACACAGGCACAACAAACAGCAAACAAAATAATTTAAAATATTTGGAGGAAACAACAATGAAGAAACTGTTTGCACTGGTAATGGTACTCTGTATGGCTTTTAGCGTAGCAGCCTGCGCTGCTCCCGCCGCTGAAGAAGCCCCCGCCGTAGAAGAAGCTCCCGCTGTAGAGGAAGCCCCCGTTGCTGAAGAAGCTCCCGCCTATACCCTCGTTGAGGATGGTAAGCTGCTGGTAGCCCTCAGCCCCGACTTCTCCCCCATGGAGTTTGTTGACACTTCCAAGTCCGGTCAGGAACAGTACGTTGGCTTCGACGTATTCCTTGCTCAGTACATCGCCGAGCAGATGGGCGTAGAGCTTGAGATCAAGCCCATGTCCTTTGATGCCTGCCAGGCTGCTGTACAGATGGGTGCCGTTGATATGTCCATCTCCGGCTTCTCCTGGACCGAAGAGCGTGCCGCAAACTTCTGCCTCTCCGATTACTACTTCGCCGGTGAAAACGAGACCGAGCAGACCATCATCGTTGCAGCTGACAAGGCCGGTACCTTCGCAGCCGTTGAAGACTTCGCAGGCCTCAAGATCGCCGCTCAGGGCGCATCCCTGCAGGAATCCCTCTGCAACTCCAACTTCGAAGGCATCGCCACCGTTGAAATCTTCAAGGACATCAACGATGCAGTTCTGGCTCTTAAGTCCGGCAAGGTTGACGGCGTAGCAGTAGCAACCGGCAACGGCGAAGCCATCATCGCCAACAATCCCGATGTAGGAATGTCCGGCTTCAGTTTTGAAATCGACGAGTCCGCCGAGAACAACGTAATCATGCTGAACAAGAACTCCGAAGCCCTCACCGCAAAGGTTAACGAGATCCTGGCTTCCGCACTCGAAGCCGGCTACTACGGTGAATGGTATGCCGCAGCTCAGGAGCTGGCCGGTATCGAACCCGCCGCTGACGTATCCTACGACGATCAGGGCAACGTAGCCTAATCAACAAGCTAAACAAGTAAACAGTCAACCGGCAAAGCCTTATGACTCTGCCGGTTGAATTGCGTAAATAAGCACCGCGGCAAACATAAGGAGGATACCGTGACCTTTCAGACTTTCTGCGAAAACGTAGCAAAAATAATGACCCAGTATTGGGATGTATTCCTTATCAAGGGTCTCAGCATAACCATCTCTCTGTCTTTTATCGCCGTATTCTTCGGCGCAATACTTGGCGCTCTCCTTGCTCTGGGCAAGATGAGCCGCTTTAAGCTCCTCCGCGGCATTATTACCGCCTTTATCGAAGTTATCCGTGGTACGCCCATACTGCTTCAGCTGTATCTGTTCTACTTCATCCTGCCCATGGCGCTGCCCGCTCTCAATATTGAGACCTATCCCAGCATTGCCATCGCTCTGGTAGTAAACAGCTCTGCATATGTATCCGAAGTAATCCGCTCCGGTATACAGGCGGTTGACAAGGGTCAGACCGAAGCTGCCCGCAGCCTTGGCCTTAACAAGACCCAGACCATGCTCAAGGTGGTTCTTCCTCAGGCTGTAAAGAACATCCTTCCTGCGCTGGGCAATGAGTTTATCATGATAATCAAGGAAACCTCCCTTGCTTCCACCTTCTTCGTAGGCGATTTGATGACCTCCTACCTGACCGTAAGGGGCGCAACCTTCCTGGCTATCGAATCCCTGTTCATCGTAGGCGTTATCTACTTCGTGCTGACCTTCGCTCTCAGCAAGCTGGTAGGCATCTACGAAAACAAGCTCAAGAGCGCAGAATAATTCCAAAAGGAGGCAAAGAACAATGAGCAACAATACCAACAGCAATATCATCACCTCCGCATGGAATGAGGATATCGTTATCCGCACCGAAGGCCTTGTAAAGAACTTCGGCAAGCTGCAGGTTCTCAAGGGAATAAATGAAGAGATCAAGAAGGGCGAGGTCGTGTCCATAATCGGCCCCTCCGGCTCCGGCAAGAGCACCTTCCTGCGCTGCCTCAATCTGCTTGAGCAGCCCACCGCCGGCAAGATCTACTTTGAAGGCGTGGATATTACCGACCCCAATGTGGATATCAACCTGCACCGTCAGAAGATGGGCATGGTTTTCCAGCAGTTCAATGTTTTCCCCAATATGTCCGTTAAGGAAAACATCACCATGGCTCCCGTGCTGCTCAAGAAAAAGACCAAGGAAGAAGCGGATGCAATGGCAGAGGATCTGCTCAACCGCGTAGGCCTTATCGAAAAGCTCAACGAGCGTCCCACCCGCCTGTCCGGCGGTCAGAAGCAGCGTCTTGCAATAGTGCGCGCTCTGGCAATGGAGCCCAACGTAATGCTCTTTGACGAGCCCACCTCCGCCCTTGACCCTGAAATGGTAGGCGAGGTACTGGATGTTATAAAGAGGCTGGTAAAGGGCGGCATGACCACCGTTATCGTTACCCACGAAATGGGCTTTGCCCGCGAGGTAAGCGACAGGGTGCTGTTCATGGACGAAGGCATTATCGTAGAGCAGGGCAAGCCTGAGGATATCTTCAATAATCCTCAGGAAGCACGTACTCAGAGCTTCCTCAGCAAGGTACTGTAATTATGAATAAGCTGCAGGCTATCAACTCAATAGATCGTGACGCAAAGGTATTCACCGCCGTCAGCGATGAAATATGGGGCTATGCGGAGCTTTCTCTGCAGGAGTATAAATCTGCAGATTGCTATGAAAAGGCTCTGACTCAGGCAGGCTTTAAGGTCACCCGCGGCCTTCACGGTATAGAAACTGCCGTGGTGGGCGAGTATGGCTCAGGTCATCCTGTAATTGGCATACTGGGCGAATACGATGCCCTGTCCGGCCTTTCCCAGAAGAGCGGCATTGCGGAAAAACAGTGCGAGCCTGGCATGGAAACCGGCCACGGCTGCGGTCATCACCTGCTTGGAGCAGGTTCCTTTGCCGCCGCATGTGCAGTTAAGGAATATCTTCAGACTACCGGTAAGCCCGGCACCATAATCTTTTATGGCTGTCCCGGCGAAGAGGGCGGCGCAGCAAAGGCATTCTTTGCAAAAGAACTTGAGTTTACCAAGCTGGATGCCGCTTTCAGCTGGCATCCCGGATCGGATAATCAGGTTTCCACAGGCAGCTGCATGTCCTGTATACAGACGGAGTATTCCTTCAGCGGCATTGCTGCCCACGCAGCAGGAGAGCCGGAGCAGGGCAGAAGCGCGCTGGATGCGGTAGAGCTTATGAATATAGGCGTGCAGTTCCTTCGCGAGCATATGGGCCGCGATGCCTCCATCCATTATGCTATTACGGATGGCGGCGGGCCCTCTCCCAATGTGGTTCAGCCCTTTGCAAAGGTGCTGTACATGGTGCGGGAGGCCAGCGTTCATAAGGCTATGAAGCTGCAGCAGAGAGTGGATAAGATCGCCGATGCAGCCGCCATGATGACGGAAACCACCGTAAGCCGCAGGTTTATCGACGGCACATCCAATACCGTAATAAACAAGGGCATGGAAAAGCTGCTGTATGATAACTTTAAGCTGGTTGGCGTGCCTTCCTATACTTCCGATGAATGGATATTCATGGAACAGCTTATGGCCACCTACTCCCAGCAGTATGCGGGCTGCCTGCCCGGCACTGCTGGCGAAGCGGGGGACGAGCTGATGAAGGCAGAGGTATCCAGGCTCAGCAATAACGGCACAAAGGCCCTCAATGACTTCCTCATGCCGGAATTTACCTCCTGCCTTACCTTCCCCGGCTCCACAGATGTGGGCGATGTAAGCTGGCAGACTCCCACAGGTCAGATCAACGTGGTGACATGGCCCAGCCTTTGCCCCGGCCATTCCTGGCAGGCCGTAGCCGCAGGCAAGAGCTCTGTTGCCCATAAGGGCATGCTCACAGCAGGCAAGGTGCTTGCCGCCGCCGCGATAGACCTGATAGAGGAGCCCTCCCTTCTCAAGCCCATCCGTGAGGAATTCGAAATCCGCACAAAGGAAGGCTTCCTTTCCCCCATACCCGATGGGGCAAAGCCTGAAATAGTTTAAAAAAACGAGTCCCGAAGGAGTATTTTCCATCGGGGCTTTTCATAAGCTTGACAGAGGATTTCCAGGGAAATATGATAGTTATAATATGGGAAATAGCGGGGAAATAAATATGAAACTATGGCTGAACGGCCTGATAAAATACATATCCGGCCTTATCCTGATGGGGCTGCTGCTTTTTCTGCCTGCGGGAACCATGGATTACAGGGGAGGCTGGCTGTTCATTGGCCTGCTGTTTATCCCCATGCTGATGCTCGGCATAGTGCTGCTTATAAAGGCGCCTGACCTTCTTGCAAAGCGGCTGAACTCAAGAGAAAAGCAAACCGCTCAAAAAGGAGTGGTAGCCGCGGCAGGGCTTGTTTTTCTGGGCGTGTTTATTCTGGCGGGGCTGGATCATCGCTATGGATGGACACGGATCCCCGATTGGCTTACATGGGCCGGCGCGGTCATAATGCTGCTGAGCTACGGAATGTATGCCGAGGTGATGCGGGAAAACGCATATCTTTCCCGTACTGTTGAAATTCAGCAGGGGCAAAAGCTGATAGACAGCGGGCTTTACGGCATTGTCCGCCATCCCATGTATACCTCAACGATACTGCTGTTTCTCGCCATGCCGCTGGTGCTGGGGTCGTGGGCCGCTTTTTTCCTGATGCTGCTTTATCCGATTGTGATAGTTTTCCGCATAGTCAATGAGGAAAAGGTGCTGACAGAAGGCCTTGAGGGATATGCCCAATACAAACAGAGGGTGAAATATCGGCTGCTGCCATTTATATGGTGAATTATAGTCCGTCTCCGACAGGGAGACGGCTTTTTATATAGATACATCAATCACATTTGCAAAGGAAGTATCGGTACTGGTCTATTTTTGTCACGCCTGTATAAATCCTGTAACAGCGGCATATATTTGAAATAGCGCTGCCGCATAGAATGCGGCGTACATTTCGTGCGGTTCAAGTGCCGCTCAGGTTTTTACAGGAGGACAAAAATCATGGTAAAAACAATACATAGAATATTCGCCGTCGCAATGGCATTATGCCTGTGCGTTACCGTGTTTCCCTCTGCGGCTTTTGCCGCCGGGGATGGCCTTGCGGTCACCACATCATCTGTAACCGATACCGCTGTGGATGAAAACGGAAATACCATTATAACCGTTACCGTGGAAAAGCAAACTCAGGGCACCACGGAGGACGGGGTAACGGTGGACAGAAAGGAAACCGTTACAGATATCACCACAAGCGATGCGGATGGCGATGTGCTGAGCATAAGCTATCGGGAGGACGGCACAGAGCGCAGGGAGTGGGAGCAGGAGGTTGTTCCCGGTGAGGAGATAGGCGAGGTGGATGTGGAGCTGAAGCCGGGGGAGGCCACTTCCGGTTCCTCAGTTCAAACAACTACCCAAATCACGGGGGATGAGCGGCAGGGCTCTGACGATGAGGAGTATGATTTTACTGCCACGATCGCTGTCGTAGAGCGCAGCGTGGAGGCGGAAAGCTCTCAGCCGGAAACTGAAATGCAAAAGGTGGAAACCGACCTTGAGTCCGTCAGGGCTGAGGAGTATGAAGGGAAGGATCCCAATGTATTCGGTCCCGTACTTGATTTTGTGGGGGATGCTGCCGCTGCTGTTCCAAAACCATCGGAAGAGGGCTATGATTATCAGCTTACAGGCTATGGCGACGCCACCAACGAGATAAAGGTGCTGAGGGATTATATCACCTATAAAAAGGTCGACGGCAAGCCTGTAATGGATGAAAACGGAAACTTTGTTATAGAAAAAATAGAAACAAAGGTGGACAATACTCCCATGCAGATCGCCCTGCGCAAGGATGAAAACGGCGAGTATGAGTATTTCTTCGGATACTGTATAGATTCGGATACCGAGGTGCAGGACGGCGCATGGTATAAGGTATCCAATCTGCATGACAATGATTATTATCCTGACCCTGCTGCGGCGGGTATGCTCAGGGCTGTTGTTACCAACGGATATTGGGGCACAAAGGAAGGAATGGGCTCCATCGCTCAGATAAAGGCGCTGATCAGGCAGGCCTGCGGAGAGGATGCAGTCATTACGGTGGATACGGATGACAGGGGCGGCAAGGCAACCTATAAAATTGCAGACATTATAGATGGCCTTACGGAATCCGAAGCACTGGCCGCCACTCAGGCTGCAATATGGAGCTTTGCCAACGGCGATTCAAATACCAGAGACGGCAAAGACGGCTATATTGCCCACGGCCCTGTAAATGTGTATAAGCCCAATCCAAACAGAAATGCCTACGTTCGGGAGTATATACCCGAAAGCGATGCAAGGGCAATGGCGGTATTCAACTGGCTTAGGAGCCTTCAGCCCATAGCGGATACTGAGGACGGAATTGATACCGTAATAAACCAAAATAATGCCGTTGACAATATTTCGCTTACCGTAGGCAGCAAGGTGAAGGACCATGCCGATAACATGGATGAGAATGATGACAACGACGTTTATGGAGCGGACCTTAATTTTTCCCTGGCCATAGTGCCGGATCCCGAGAAGGACGATTTGCTGGTTTATCTGCTGGATGGGGAGGGCAATCCCATTAAGGATAAGGATGGAAATCACGTGGTAAAACGCCTTGCGGGCAAAAATTCCGAGGGCAGGGTTGCGGATACCATTCAGCCGGATGAAAATGGCGTTTATACTTTGAAGAATTTGCAGCTGAGCGAAAATGCCGATTTTAAGTTTGACCTGCATCTGGAGGGCACCCAGTATCTGAACAAAGGCGTATATATTTATACGGCCCATGGGGGCAGCGATAAATCCCAGTCCGTTGTGGGAATAGCGGAGGGCACTCAAACTGTGGATGTTTCGGTTGGCATGACCATCAGGTTTGATGCACAGGAAATCAAGAGGGTCACTGCGGAACGGACATGGCATAACGAAAGATACACCCAGAGCATACCTTCCGCACCTTCCTCCACCCATACCGGGCAGCCCGCCGCAGATGTGGAGCTGCGGTTGGCAAGGCCCGTAAAGACCGGGGATGCATCCGGGGTGCTGCTGGGCGTGGCCGCCGCAGGAATACTGGGCTTGGCGGTTATCTGCCTGACCGGCTCAAAGAAGAAGGAAAACTAAGAACAGGCAAAGGAGGATTGCGGAGTTTCCCAATCCTCAGCTTTATGTGGTTTCAAAGGAGATAAAGGCTCAATATGAAGCGAAAGATGATGACGGGCTTTTTTGCGGCCATGCTGGCGGTAAGCCTTATATGGCTTGGGGTGATAGACCGTCAGGAAAAAGCGGCCCGGGAGGACTATAAGGAGGCGGCGCAGATAGCGCAGGCTTTGCCTGTATCCGGCAGCGGGGAGAGTATGCCGATGCAGGCGGATGCTGAAACAATAAGGCTGCAAAATATGGATATTCAGGCTCTCAGGGAAATAAACAGGGATGTGCTGGGATGGATATATATAGACGGCACTGACGTGGATTATCCTTTGCTTCAAGGGGAGGACAATGAGCATTATCTGAAATACGATTGGAAAAAGGATCAAAATGTATCCGGCGCCATATTTATGGAGCGGGAAAATGCGGCGGATTTCAGCGATTTCAATACCATAATTTACGGACACAATATGCGAAGCGGCGCCATGTTTGGCGGATTGAAGGAGTATGAAAAGCAGGCCTATTGGGAAGCCCATCCGCATATCTGTATCCTCAATGACAGCGGTGTATTTCGCTATGACATATTCGCTGCCCATAAGGTGGATACGGACAGCATAGTGTATGCTCTGGAGATAAACAATGCAGCTCGGCGGGAGGAATTTATACGCTTTGCTTTGGATAATTCCATGATCGATACAGGCATTGAGCCAAAAGCGGAGGACAGGATAATTACTCTGTCCACCTGCACAGGGGAAGCGGATACACGATGGGTGGTGCAGGGCGTGCTGAATGAAGGATAATACAAAAGGAGCAGGTGAAAAACCTGCTCCTGATTTTATTTGGTTTATTTACTGCTCTGCTATAAGGACGCGGCACTCTGCTTCCAGCCTGAGGGCTTCTTTCATTTGGGCGGCCATATCCACATGGGTGGGCTGACCATTTGAAAGCACCACGTCGCCGTTGATGATAACTGTGCTGACGTTTTCCGGAGCGGCGCACCAAACCAGCGTGTTGATGGGGTCGTGGCAGGGCATCATGTTGGGGGCGAAGGTATCGATGAGCATCAGATCGGCAGGGCGGCCGACCTCCAGCACGCCGCTGCTAAGGCCCATGGCTTCAGCGCCAACACGGGTGGCCATGTCAAAGGCATCCCTTGCGGTAAGGGCAGCGGCATCATTATCTTTCAGGCGGGCCAGCTGGATGGCACAGCGCATCTCAGCAAACATATCCAGCCTGTCGTTGCTGGCGGCGCCGTCTGTGCCCAGCGTTACGGGAATGCCGTAAGAGCGGAGCTTCTTAATGGGGGCAAGGCCGTCTGCCAGCTTGAGATTGCTCATGGGGCAGTGAACAGCCACAAGGCCGCGGTCCGCCGCTATCTGCATTTCCTTTTCCGTCAGGTGTACGCAGTGAACTATGGACATGTTTTTGCCAAGCACACCCAGAGAGTCCAGATATTCAAGGGGAGTCATGCCGTAATCCTGCAGCGCTTCCTTTACTTCTCTTTCGGTTTCGCTTACATGTATCTGCACATGGCGGCCCGTATCTCTTCCAATGTCGGTGAGGGCCTTGAGGTATTCGGGAGTGCAGCAGAAGGGGGTGGAGGGGCCTATGGCGGTGGAGGTGAGAGGATATGCCGCTGCCCCCTCAAAGTATTTCATAAGGCTGTTGATCTGCGCCGCATCGCCGTTTGCGCGAAGGTGCTCGGGGATCCATGCGTTTGCGCTCTGAACGGCCAGATTGCCCCTTATGCCAAGCTCCTGCCAGGCCTTGTTCATGGCGGGATGAGACATATCAAGGTCAACAAAGGCGGTTATGCCGCTCTTGAGCTGTTCTATGCCGCCCATCATGGCAAAGCTGTAAAAAAGGGCGGCTTTGTCCACTTTGCCGCTGAGGGCAGCGGTCACAAAGGGAAACGTTACCTGCTCACACCATTCCACAAGGGGAAGGGTATCCTTCATTCCCTTGAGAAAATTCTGATAAAGATGGGTATGGAGGTTGTGAAAACCGGGGGCGACGATGCAGGCAGATGCGTCTATTTCCTGAGCGCAGGGAGCGGATATTCCCTTGCCTATTTCTGCGATCATGCCGTCTTTAATCAGAATATCCACATTGGATAATGTATTGTCGCGATCTTTGATAAGGTACGCGGCATTGCGGATAATCAGAGCTGTATTTTCCATTGGCAGCCTCCTTGATCATAATACTGGGGTAAAATATAAACGAACTGCGATTTTGCAGAAAAGTAAACAAATTGCTATCCTGACTAAATTATACATGTTTTCACCCCGGAGTACAGCACCCTGCAGGTAAAATCACCCCAACGTACACGAATGTGCAAAGACCAGGCAGCAAAGGCGGTTCACCGACCAAAATGGCGCAGAAGAGGTGCCTTTGAGAAAGCTTTGCGCTATTGCTTTTATGCTGTTGTTGGTATACGATATATTTGTAACAAAACATTTCCCACGTTCAAGCAATCATAAATATTTAATTTAATATTATTAAGGAAGGGACGAGAGAAACAGTATGGATCCTAAGTATGAAGCCTTATTTACCCCCTGGAAGATAGGCAATGTGGAGATAAAAAACCGCATTGTTATGTGTCCTATGGGTGGAACATCCCTGTTTGGCTGGTTTGAGCTGACCGGCTGCAAGTTTGACAAGGAGGCCGCTAAGCTGTTCCTGGAGAGGGCAAACAACAACGTTGGCCTTATAATCCCCGGTATTGCTCCCCTGAGGGATACCTTCTGGGGCAAGTGGCTGTGGCAGAATCCCAAGATGTTTGAGGATCTGAAGGAGTACATGGAGGAGATACACAAGACCGGCGCAAAGCTGTTTATTCAGCTTACCGCAGGTATGGGCCGCAGCTGGGCCATTACCGAGCTTATCGCTCCCCTTCATAAGAATAAATTCACTCGCGCCCTGCTTAAGCCCGTGCTGGATACCAGCCATGAGCTGGCCAGCCCCAGCCCCCTGCCCTCACGCTGGGCGCCCGAAATAACCACTCCCGAAATGACAAAGGAACAGATACACGAGATAATCGAGGCCTTTGCCAAGACCGCCAAGCTCTGCAAGGATGCGGGCGTGGACGGCGTGGAGGTGCATGCGGTGCATGAAGGCTATCTGCTGGATCAGTTCACTATGGAGTGGACAAACAAGCGTACCGATGAATACGGCGGCTCCTTTGAAAACCGCTATCGCTTCCCCGTAGAGGTGGTGCAGGCCATCAAGGCCGCCTGCGGCGATGATTTCCCCGTATCCCTCCGCTACAGCGTAGAGTCCAAGGTAAAGGGCTTCCGTGAGGGCGCAGTGCCCGGCGAAGAATACGTTGAGGTGGGCCGCAATATGGAAGAATCCGAGCGTGCTGCAAAGTATCTGCAGGATGCGGGCTATGATATGCTCAACGCCGACAACGGCACCTACGATTCCTGGTACTGGGCACATCCCCCTATGTATATGCCCCAGAACTGCAACCTTGAAAGCGTTGCACACATTAAAAAATTCGTGGATATCCCCGTGGTTTGCGCAGGCCGTATGGAGCCGGAGGTGGGCGCACAGGCAGTTGCCGACGGCCTTATTGACGGCGTAGGTATTGCCCGCCAGTTCCTTACCGACCCCGAATGGATAACCAAGCTCATAGAGGACAGGCTGGAGGATATCAAGCCCTGTATCTGCTGCCACGCAGGCTGCTTCAATTTCTCTTCCTCCAAGGGGCACGCAAATACCCAGGATCTGACGGACACGATGGGCCTTGCCCGCTGCGCCCTGAATCCCCAGACCATGCAGAGCAAAAAGTACTATGTGAAGCCTGCCAAAAAGGCCAAGAAGGTGGCGGTCATCGGCGGCGGCATAGGCGGTATGGAAGCGGCATTGCTGCTTGCAAAGCGCGGCCATAATGTAACCCTGTATGAAAAGGCAAACGAGCTGGGCGGCGTATTTATCGCTGCAGCAGCCCCCTCCTTCAAGGAAAAGGATAAGGCACTTATCGCATGGTACAGGCGGGAAATGACAAAGTATCCCATTCAGGTAAAGCTTAATACCCAGATAGTGCATATCGATGCTCTGGGCGCAGATGAAGTAATAATCGCCACAGGCTCCGTTGCCAACCGCATCCCGGTAAAGGGCATAGAGAAGGGCATACAGGCAATAGATTTCCTCCGGGGCAGGCAGGAAGTGGGCGAGAATGTTGCCATTATCGGCGGCGGCCTTACCGGCTGCGAAATAGCTTACGAGCTGTATCTGCAGGGCAAGAAGCCTGTCATCGTTGAAATGATGGATGACCTTATCTGCGGCAAGGGCATATGCCTTGCAAATTCCAGCTTCCTGCGCGATTTCTTCAAGGCAAACAAGGTGCCTGTGCATCTTGAGACCAGCCTGAAGGAAATCAAGGACGGTGCAATCACCGTTGCAGGCAAGGACGGCAATGCATTTGATATTCCTGTGGACAGCGTAATACTTTCCACCGGCTACAAGAGCGCTCCCCTTGCCCAGAAGGCGAAGAATATCCACGTCATCGGCGACGCCGCCAAGGTGGGCAATCTCCGCAGCGTTATCTGGGGCGTATGGGATGTCTGTATGAAGATATAAAGGGAGGAAAGAATAAATGGCAATGTATCTTACCCCTGAACAGCAGGCCATCTTGAATGGCGAAAAGGGAGAAACCCTTGCCAAGGTTATGAAGACCCTGGTAAAATACGGCGAAATTTTCGGCGCGGAAAAGATGGTGCCGGTAACTTCTGAGTACAACCATCTGGTAACCTCCTTTGGCCTTAAGGCCCTTGGCCCGGTATATGAGCTGATGAATCAGCTGATTGAAGCCGGCGCGGTATCCCAGCAGAAGTTTTCCGTTGACCCCCGCCCCCTGGATAAAAACGTGCCTTCCAATTTCCTGCTAGATTTTGTGTTCAATAACTTTATGTATTCCCGTCAGGAATTCTATGAGGGACAGCTGAATAAGCTGGGCCTGATGGATAAAGACGCCTTCTCCTGCGCCTGCTACCTTGACCAGATGGGCAATAAGCCCAGGAAGGGCGATATCCTCAGCTGGGCAGAATCCTCCGCCGTTGTGTACGTTAACTCCGTACTGGGCGCCCGCTGCAATCGCAACAGCGGCATTGTGGATATAATGGGCAGCGTATTGGGCTATGTGCCTTACTTCGGTCTGCTTACCGATGAGGGCCGCAAGGCAACATGGATAATTGATATTCAGACTACCAAAAAGCCAGAGGCACAGTTGCTGGGCAGCGCCATCGGCATGAAGGTGATGGAGGATGTGCCCTACATCAAGGGACTGGACAAGTGGCTGGGCAATGAGCTGACTGATGCCGCCTGCACCTACCTTAAGGACTTTGGTGCCGCCACTGCATCCAACGGCGCAGTGGGCCTGTACCATGTGGACGGACTTACTCCCGAAGCCGTGGAGCAGGGTGAGAGCCTTATTGCAGAAAACGCAAAGGTATACGTAATAGACGACGCAGAGCTGCAGCGGGTATATGACAGCTATCCCGTAATGTGGAAGAAGATGGATGCAAAGCCCAAGCTGTGCTTCATGGGCTGTCCCCATATGAGCCTGCAGCAGCTTAAGGACTGGACGGATAAGGTGGAAGCGGGCTTGAAGGCCGCCGGCAACAGCAAGGTGGTCATCCCCACTGTATTCACTGCTGCTCCCGCAGTGCTGAAGGAATTTGAAACCACAGAATATGCTGCCCGCCTTAAGGCCACCGGCGTTATTACCTCCTACATCTGCCCGCTGATGTACATGAACAATCCCCTTGCAGGCAAGATGCCGGTAATAACCTCCTCCAACAAGCTCCGCACATACACCACCGCACGTTATTATACAGATGACGAGATTCTGCTGCAGATCACGAAGGGAGGCAAGTAACATGAGAGAATTTAAAGGACGCGTAGTTGCTCCCGGCACCGTAAAGGCTGAAGCAGTGGTATCACATGGCGGATTGAACACCCTTGCCTCCTTCCAGAAGGCGCTGCAGTTTGGCGATAAAAAGGCCACCTGCGGCGATCAGAACAACCCCGATCTCTTTGGCAAGCAGATGGCCGGCAAGGCATTATGCCTGCCCCAGACCATAGGCTCCACCACAGGCGGTCTGGTGCTGTACTGTGCCTGCTCCATGCATCGTCAGCCTGCCTGCATGCTGTTTTCCAATCCCATAGACTCCCTTGCCGCCGCAGGTGCGGTTCTTGCGGATGTATGGCTGGATGACGTTGAAATGCCTGTTGTGGATTGCCTGGGCGAAGAGTTTCTTGATTACGTCAAGGATGGCATGACCATAACCGTAAAAGAGGACGGTCTGGTGGTTGTGGAATAACAATCAATTAAATCAAAAAACACTCTGAGCTGCATCGGAGTGTTTTTTTGTTGGCCGCGGCTATGGTTCTCAAATATTTTTTGGCTTAATAAAATATTTTGTATTGACAATTATAACAATAGTTGTATAATTGTATACAATAATACAGATATACGAGGATACATCAATGTTGGAAATCTCCAGAAAAACCAATCTGCTGGAACAGAACTCATACAAATACTCCCTGCAGGATGTTGCAGAGCCCAATCTGCAGAGGGATATATACTCCTACGGCACGGTACCCAAAGTGTCCTTCAATCACCGCCGGGTGCCCATGAATATGCCGGAGGAGATATGGATAACCGATACCACCCTGCGCGATGGTCAGCAGTCCGTGGAGCCTTACAGCGTGGATCAGATAGTCAAGATTTATAAATATTTGTCCCGCCTTGGCGGTCCCTACGGCATCATCCGCCAGTCCGAGTTTTTCATTTACAGCAAGAAGGATCGCGAAGCCCTTGAAAAGTGCCTTGCGCTGGATCTTAAATTCCCTGAGATCACCAGCTGGATAAGGGCCAACAAGGAGGATTTCCGTCTGGTTCGTGAGCTTGGCTTAAAGGAGACAGGTATCCTTGTCAGCTGCAGCGATTATCACATTTTCAAAAAGATGAAAATGACCCGCCGCCAGGTTCTGGATCATTATCTTGCCACAATATCCGATGCCTTTAATGCAGGGGTCATTCCCCGCTGCCACCTTGAGGATATTACCCGCGCCGATTTTTACGGTTTTGTGGTTCCCTTCGTCAATGAGCTGCAGGAGCTGTCCCGTCAGGCGGGCATCCCTGTAAAGATCCGCGCCTGCGATACCATGGGCTACGGCATTCCTTATACAGAGGCCGCTCTGCCCAGAAGCGTAGCGGGAATTATCTACGGTTTGCAGCATTACTCCGATGTTCCCAGCGAGTGCCTTGAATGGCATGGCCACAACGATTTTTACAAAGCTGTGGCCAATGCCTCCACCGCATGGCTGTACGGCGCATGCGCAGTAAACTGCTCTCTCCTTGGCATTGGCGAACGCACCGGCAATATCCCTCTTGAGGCCATGGTATTTGAATATGCATCCCTCCGCGGCTCATTGGACGGTATGGATCCCACTGTGATCACAGAGATCGCAGAGTTCTTTGAAAAGGAGATAGGCTACAATCTGCCTGTCATGACTCCCTTCGTAGGCAAGCAGTTCAATTCCACAAGGGCGGGCATACACGCAGACGGCCTTATGAAGGACGCCGAGATATACACCATATTCGATACCAACAAGCTGCTCAACCGCCCTGCAACGGTGGAAATAAGCAAAACCTCAGGCCTTGCAGGAATAGCCTACTGGATAAACCAGAATTACCGTCTACCTCCCGAGAAGGAGATCGCCAAAAACGATCCATTGGTAATCGCCCTCAAGGAATGGGTGGACAGCGCATATGAGTCTGACCGCCAGACTGTAATGTCACGCAAGGAACTGGAAGAGAAGATAGCAGAGCTGGCCCCCGGTCGGTTTACCGCATAAGGAGGATATAATACATGGAATACAAACCCGTATCCCTTGCAGATCAGATATACGAGCAGCTGGAAAACGACATCATTACCGGCGTTTATCCCCGGGGCGAGGTGCTGACAGAAATGAAGCTGGTGGAACAGCTTGGCGTCAGCCGTACGCCCATTCGTGAAGCTCTCCGCCGCCTTGAGCAGGAAAGGCTCATCAAGGATACAGGCAAAGGTTCTGTAGTTCTGGGCATCACGCTGGAAGACCTGATAGATATAATGAACATACGCCAGAGGGTGGAAGGCCTTGCCGCCTATTATGCCACAAAGAACATGACACCCGAAGGGCTGGAAAAGCTCAGGCAGCTCAATGACCTTCAGGATTTTTACTACACCCGCAGAGATGCGGAGCGGCAAAGCCAGATGGATGACCTTTTTCACGATGCAATATACGAGCTGAGCCAGCGCACCATTATAAGGGACACCCTTCAGCCCCTGCATCGCAAGACCATGCGCTATCGCAAGATATCCCTTGAGGAACCCGAAAGGCTTGGAAACTCCATTCAGGAGCATAAGGACATATTCGATGCCATGGCCGCAGGCAATGCAGAGCTTGCCGAAGAACTGACGGTACAGCATATAATCCACGCAAAGAATAACATGATGGCGAGGCTTAAAAACAATGGGTAAAACTATAGCACAAAAGATAATTGCCGCACATCTGGTGTCCGGAGATATGATGCCGGGCAGCGAGGTTGCCCTTCGCATAGATCAGACCCTTACACAGGATGCCACCGGCACCATGGCGTATCTGGAATTTGAAACCATGGGCATTCCCCGGGTAAAAACAGAGTTCAGCATCGCCTATGTGGATCATAACACCCTGCAGTGCGGTTTTGAAAATGCGGATGACCATCGTTATCTTCAGACCGTTGCCGCAAAACACGGCGTGCATTTTTCCCGCCCCGGAAACGGCATATGTCATCAGGTACATCTGGAGCGCTTCGGCATTCCCGGCAAGACCCTCATAGGCTCTGACAGCCACACCCCCACCGCAGGCGGCATGGGCATGCTGGCCTTTGGCGCAGGCGGCATGGATGTTGCCGTTGCAATGGGCGGCGGCGCATATTATATTACAATGCCCCAAATGTACAAGGTGCATCTGACAGGCGCTCTGAGGCCCTTTGTTACAGCAAAGGATGTCAGCCTTGAGCTGCTGCGGATACTGTCCGTAAAGGGCGGCGTGGGCGCAATTATAGAATGGGGCGGCCCTGCCATATCCACCCTCAGCGTACCCGAGCGCGCAACCATCACCAACATGGGCACAGAGCTGGGCGCAACCACTTCCATATTCCCCTCTGACGACGTTACAAGGGCATTCCTTGCCGCGCAGGGCAGGGAAAAGGATTATGTTCCTGTGTACTCTGACCCGGATGCGGAATATGACCGCATCATAGAAATAGATCTGTCCACCCTCAAGCCCATGATCGCCTGCCCCCATAGCCCGGATAATGTGGTAACTGTGGAAAGCCTGAAGGGCGTTAAAGTGGATCAGATATGCATAGGCTCCTGCACCAATTCCTCTCTACTTGATATGCTGAAGGTGGCTGCCATACTCAAGGGCAAAACCATCGCCCCCAATGTCAGCCTTTCCATATCCCCGGGCTCCCGTCAGGTATTGACGATGCTGTCTCAGATGGGCGCGCTTACCGACATTCTGGCAAGCGGCGCAAGGCTGCTGGAATGCGCCTGCGGTCCCTGCATCGGCATGGGCTTTTCGCCCAGTTCAGGCGGCGTAAGCCTGCGCACCTTCAATCGTAATTTCCACGGCCGCAGCGGCACAAAGGACGGTCAGGTATATCTTGTTTCCCCGGAAACCGCAGCCGCCTCTGCCCTTACAGGCTTCATTACAGACCCGACCGTGCTGGAGCCCATTTCCCCAGTGGAGCTTCCCGATGCTTTCTGTATTGATGATTCCGCAGTGCTGCCCCCCGCAGAGGACGGAGATGCCGTGGAGGTCCTTCGCGGCCCCAATATAAAGGAATTCCCCAAGTCAAGACCGTTTGAGAACAATATGGATATGACCGCCGTGCTTAAGGTCGGCGATGATATCACCACCGATCACATAATGCCTGCGGGAGCAAAGATACTGCCCTATCGCTCCAATATTCCTCATCTTTCACAGTATTGCTTTGAGGTGTGCGATCCCGCCTTCCCCGAGAGGGCGAAGGCTGTGGATAACGGCATAATAATCGGCGGCAGCAATTACGGCCAGGGCTCATCCCGGGAGCATGCGGCTCTTGTGCCCATGTATCTTGGCATACGCTGCGTCCTTGCAAAGAGCTTTGCCCGCATACATGCGGCAAACCTTATAAATGCAGGCATATTGCCCTTGTGCTTTGAAAATCCCGAGGATTATGACTCTGTACAGCAGGATCACGTACTGAGCCTTAAGGATATCCACAGCGGCATGAAAAAGGGCAGAATCGCCATATTTGACCATACCACCGGAAAAACCGTATACGGTGTATGCAGCTTTACCGACCGTCAGCAGAGCATATTGAAGCTGGGCGGGCTGCTGAATTACACCAGGGAGGGCGGACAATGATGAACATAGAGCTTGCGTGCGAGCATTTTAAAACTCTGCTTTTGGAGCAGCAGCGGCGCATTGCCGAAATGAACAGCGAAAAACAGGATTTCTCCGCCAAAGAGACAATTACCATCGGCCTGATAGACGGCGATGGCATAGGCCCTGTAATAATGAAGCAGGCAAAGGCCGTGCTTAATGTTCTGCTGGCCTCAGAGCTGCAGAGCGGCGCCATCATCCTCAGGGAAATAGACGGTCTTACCATAGAAAACCGCCTTGCACAGGGCAAATCTGTGCCTGAGGATGTTCTGGCACAGATAAAATCCTGCGACGTATTGCTAAAAGGCCCCACCACCACCCCCATGGGCGGCACTATGGAAAGCGCAAACGTCACATTGCGCCGCGAGCTGGATCTTTATGCCAATGTGCGCCCTGTATCCATCCCTCAGGAGGGTATTGACTGGATATTCTTCAGGGAAAACACCGAGGGCGAATACGTGCTGGGCAGCAAGGGTGCAGAGCTTGAAGGCATGGCTGTGGATTTCAAAATAACCACAGACCCGGGTACCCGCCGCATTGCAAGAGCCGCATTTGACTATGCGCGGCAAAATGGCAAAAAGCGGGTTTCCATAGTAAGCAAGGCCAATATTATGAAAAAGACAGATGGCAAATTCGTTGCCGTCAGCCACGAAATTGCAAAGGAATATCCCGAAATAACCGTGGACGACTGGTACATAGACATCATGACGGCCAACCTGGTGAATCCGGCCATCAGGAATCAGTTTCAGGTGGTGCTGCTGCCCAATCTTTACGGCGATATCATAACCGACGAAGCGGCACAGCTTCAGGGCGGAGTGGGCACAGCAGGCAGCGCAAATATCGGCGATCGCTTTTCCATGTTTGAGGCTATACACGGCTCCGCCCCACGCATGGTGGAGGAGGGGCTGAGCCAATACGCAAATCCCGAGAGCATACTGCGTGCTGCCGTAATGCTGCTGAGGCATATATGCCGCGGAGGAGCTGCAGCAAGGCTGGAAGCCGCATTGGATGCCTGCGCCGTAAAGGCGGACGGCACTCCCGCAGGAGCCACCTGCGAGGAATACGGCAGCAGCATAATCGCCGCCCTGTAACATATAGACAATGCAAAAACAGGCAGATGGTTTACCGCCGTCTGTCTGTTTATTTGTGTATAAAACAATATAAGCTCATCAGCTTTTATGTGTTTCGGTTCAATGAATATCCTTTGCCGCTTGCATTGCCCGCCAGGTATGGTATGCTGATATTATAGAATGTGAAGCACAGGCAGGGGAGCAGCGGGGATCATGGCAAAGTATTACCGACATAAAGAAAACCCATATGTTGTGGGCGGCGTGAATTGGAGAAAGGTTATTCGCCTGTCGGCTCTGGCGGTGTTGGTATTGGTACTGGCGGTGGCGGGAGTTAATATTGTTTATCGTGCAGTAAGACAAGCTCGGGATACCAGAATAAGAAGCGAGCGGGAGTTTCTGGATGTCTTTAACCGGGCAATGGCGGAATATGAGATAAGCATCAGCGATGAAGGGAACCCATGGACGCAGGTTAAACCGGAAAGCGTGTATCAGCAAAAGCAGTTCTCTCTTGTGCTGCCAAATGGCAATACGGGCAGCGTCCTGCTCAAAATGCGGGAGGCTCGCAGCACCGCAAGGCTTTATGAGGTGACAATATCATATGATTTGACAAGCGGCGCATACATGCAGCAGATAACAGACGGAATACTGAGCGTATTCGAGCCTGAGTTTTTCACAGCAGAGCCGGTGTATTGCTACTATGCGGAAGAGCCTTACTATTATTCATATGAGGACATACGCAATAGCGCTATAAGGTGTGATGCGGCGTATGAATACCACGCAGTTTATGATTGGGTGACCACAAGCACACATGGAACCCAGCTGACTTTTTCATCTGCATATGAGAATGAGCGCATAATCAAATCTCTGAATCTGTATCTGTATTTTTAAAGTGATTGGGGCAGAGAGGCATGGCAAAATATTATAAGCACAAAGAGGAAGGCTATATGGTTGGCGGTGTGGACTGGAGAAAAGTTCTGAAAATCTCCGGCCTTGTAATACTTGCTGCCATTTGCCTTGTTCGATGCATTAGACTTATCGAATACCATATGGACCCACGCATCAGGACTGAGACTGAGTTTTACAACCTGTTGTCCGAGACAATGGAAGAGTCCGGTGTAAAGGTTGTGGCAAATGGCAGCAGTGCAGAATTGATTTTTCCGGATGGTACGGTAGCCGAATGTGCTGTGTTCTGTGATCCTGATTACTATCCTGACCGAATAAGTCGCATTGAGGTTTCGTATTCTACTCATGACGGTGACTATGCAAAAAACATAGTGGCTTGTCTTATGCAAATATTTGAGCCTGATTTTATAGAGAATAACGGCAGGCGGTTTTGTACATATGATGATATTTTAGCAGCATGCAGAGAGTGCGACCGGCTAATAGATCATTATGCATTCTTCGATAGAGCAACCAGGAGTGGTCACGCCACCCATATAACATTGGAATCTACAAATGTAAACGATCACATATCAAAAAATCTTATTATGGAATTGCTATTTGGGTAATCTAAGTCGCTATATAAATGACATCATGAAGTTTATTTTTTGATAGGAACCCTGGAGGATATTCGGCAAATGCATGAACGACAATATCTCCGGTTTTTGTATCTATAAATGATAATTTATCATCTTTAGGCCATAGACTACCCATATAATCCATCATTTGTTCCCATGCGGGGAGATTAAATAACGGAGATACATCAGTTTTTGGCGCAAGAGCCTGTATGCCGCTTTCAACTAGTTTCTCCGGTATTCCTGATGCTACAATGCGGGAATATTTATTATACTCTCTAGCTATAACGTCCCATTCAGAAAGTGTTCCTATTACCAGTTCAGTTCTCATTGGCAGATTCTTCCCTAAATAGACCGTTCCTACTACTTCCCCTTTATGGCTAACATCAAAACAAAACTCACCGTTATCAAAATAATACTCAGAATAACTTACATCAGAAACAGATGTTTCGGGGTATACACGAGGTCTAAAAAGTGACTCTTGTTTGTTTAGAGGTGATTTAGCATCAATAGAATTCCGTTCGTCTCTATTTTTTATTATTTCTTCTGCTGTATCAATAAGTTTATTATATGATAAGGTTTTTGAGGATCCTTTTTCGTCTATCAGATTTAATAGCAGCTTCTTTTCCTTATCGTCTAGCTCACTAATAAATTTGATTGCACGTTCTTTTTCTGCCGCTTTTAAATTGGAAGATTCGATTTCAAGATCCAGTGACTTATCTATCTGCCAACTATCTTCCATAACAGATGTTATGCCGTCTTTTAAAGATGGTTTTTTTTTCAAGATGCTGGATGTCGATTTGATTGCCTTTATTTAAGATAGTACGAATTGAAGCTTGCTTAGTTCCGCCGTCTCTCATGCGATCCCATGCGGCCTGAGTTGCTGCTCCCCATATTCCGTCCGTAGTAACGCCGAGACGTGATTGCACCTGCTTTATTTCCTCAGAACTGTCAATGCCTGCCGGTGGGTTATACTTGCTATTTTGATTATTTGTCCACAAGTCACCAAATTGCTTATTCCATGCAGACTGAGTAGCCATGTCCCAAATGCCGCTCTGTTTAACACCGAGCACCTTTTGAATACTGCGCACATCAGTAGGACTATCTACACCTTCAGGGGCAGTAAATCCTTTTGCAGTATACTTTGATTCGGATACTTTTCCTCCGGAACGCATTGCATCCCATGCATCGTTGGTACTTCTATCCCATATGCCGCTTTCATTTACACCAAGACGCTGCTGTGTTTGCTTAATCTCTTTTTCAGTGTCTATACCTTTGGGAGCTGTGAATATAGATTGTTTACCGCCACTTCGCATCGCATCCCATGCGCTCTGTGTTTCACTTCCCCATACACCATCGACAGTAACGCCGAGACGCCTCTGTGTCTGCTTGATTTCTTCAACGTTATCTATACCTTTAGGCGCAGAGTATTTTGGTTTGCTGAAGCTATCATTGTTGTCTTGTTTCGCCTTTTCATTACTTGTCGTAAAGGTTAGGTTTATAGATTTATTGCCTCCGCTACGCATGTTGTTCCATGCTGCATCTGTCTTCTTACCCCAAATACCATCTACGGTTACACCGAGTCTTCTCTGTATGTCCTTGATTTCACTTACGCTATCTATCCCTTTGGGAGGGGAATAGGTTTTCTTGCCGCTTGTTCCATATTGTTTGAATGAAGAGCTTTGCTTGTCATATGCAGCCTGAGTATTAGGCCCCCATATTCCATCCGCTTTAACCCCAAGTTCTTTTTGCTTTCGCTTTACATCTTCACTGCTTCTGATTCCGGCAGGGGGTGTATACCCCTTGACATAGTAGTTTGCCATTTAAATATCCTCCTTTGAAATTTGGAAAAGAAAAACCCGCAGAGTTGTCTCTGCGGGTTTGCACCTTTTCTATTGTTGTAATCATACATGATTGAAATGGCGGGTTCAAGGGCGGTTTAAAGGCAATATTTGAGCAAAAATCAGGCACATTTACACTTAAGTTTTAATAACAATCCTTGTCTAATAAAGACAGTGTCATAAAATTCCGTCTCAGACCGTCTCATATATAACGGCATTGACCCCACCCATGAACTAACTGTAAACAACTCCTTCACAATATTGACGGCTGCGCCTATATGGATTATAGTTATAATCACAAGCTTGACAATACTGCTAATGGAGGTTTTGAATATGAAGGAAACACTCAATCCCAATGAATGGATCGTAATGGAAGCACTGTGGGCAGAAAGTCCCTCCACCCTTGGCGAGACCATCGAGCGCATCGGCGACAAGGTAAACTGGGGCTACAAAACCTATCAGTCATATGTGAACGTGCTGGAAAAGAAGGGCTATGTTTCCGCTGTGAAGCGGGGCCGTGACAAGTTTTATTCTCCTGCCGTGTCCCGTGAGGAGTGTATCTCACGGGAAAGCAAAGCAATCCTTGGCAGGATGGAGTCCCGCTCACTGGGCTTGATGGTCACCAGTATGGTGAGGGAAGGAGACCTTTCCAAGGGGGATCGCCTGGAGCTTATGGAAATGCTGGAGCGGATGCTGAAGGAGGAGCAGGATGGAAAGAACAGTTGATATCCTAATCGAGATAAGCCTCTACTCCACCGTTATCACAGCCTTCATACTGCTGTTTCGGGCGGTATTCAAAAAGCGCATTTCACCCAAGGTTCAGTACATGATGTGGCTGCTGCTGGTGCTGCGGCTGATGCTGCCTGTCACCATAGAAAGCGGATTCCATATTGAAAACATACTGCCGGAACGGCCTGCCCCTGTGGTGCAGGAAGAAAGCATATCTGACAGCCCTGTTATAAACGAAATGCCCGCCGTAAACATGGCACCGGCAACAGATATAGCTCCCGTCCAGCCCTCTTTTGATACTCAGAACGCTGCACCTGCTGTTCCTCAGGAAATACCCGAAAACACCGTGGTATCCATTCCCGAGGTAAAGGAGCCTGCGCTTAATATCCGCTGGCGCATTGTGGCTTTCTGGACATGGGTGGCAGGGGCAATGGCCTTCGGCCTGTGGATGATGATAGTGAAGCTGCGCTTTTACGAGGACATGCAGCGGCACATCGCTTCTGTGTCTCCCCGAGTATACGCCATATACGATGAATGCTGCGCCGCCCTCAATGTTAAACCTCTCACCATGTGGGCGGTGGACAGGGCGATCTCCCCCGGCATAGCCTTCTTCACATACCCCGTACTGCTGCTGCCTGCGTCCATGGACGGGGACGAGGAAAAGCTGCGCTATGCCTTCCTCCACGAGCTGACCCACAAGAAGCGCCGGGATCACTACATGACCGCGCTTTTGACGGCACTTCGTATAATCTACTGGTTCAATCCTGCGGTGCACATTGGCTTTGCCGAGATGCGGGCCGACATGGAGACCGCCTGCGACGCGGATGTCATCGCTTTTGTGGGCAGGGAGCAGAAGCGTGGCTATCTCACCGCCATACTGGAGCTGTTTTCCTACGCCACCCGTCCCCAGCTGGGCATGAGCCAGGCAAGCTCCCGCCGCATGGCGAAGCAGCGCATGAAGGGCGCGTTCATGCGGGAGCGCACCACCTTCCTTGGCAGGGCTGCGGCGCTGATGCTTGCGGCAATAATGCTGGTGGGCTGCTTCACCACGGCATGCCAGAGCGCGCCGGTTGAGGGGGAAGAAGCCCCCGAGCTTGAGGTTGTTAACGCCCAAACAGAGCCGCTTATCGACGTAGACGGCGACGGCCTTGAGGATGCCATTACCGTCGACACAGATAATACAGCCGATGAAAACTTTACCCCCGAAACCGCAAAGGCCACCTTAACGATAAAGCTGGGTAGAGGTGAAACAATAACCCAGGAGATCCCCGGCTGGTGGCAGAATGCAGAATACCACACCGCTGACTTTGACGCTGACAACAGAACCGATATCGCCCTTATGCTATGGGTAGGCGGCAGCAACTATGATGCAACAAACGTATACGTTTACCATATGGGAAACAGTAAGCTCACAGAGCTTGCAAAGAACGTCATTACCAACGACACCATCACCTATGACCAGAGCAGATATTCTGCCTTAAACGACGAAAATGCGCCATGGGTCAGCGGCGGCACTGTAATAAGCGAAAGAGGAAAAAGCAAACTGCGGCTGCGCCAGCTTCTGGATTACGACCCCGGCGCAGGAATTGCAACAGCGTATTATACCAATCTTGTCTGGAACGGCAGCGGCTGGTTTATAGAGAGTATGGAAATAGGCGAGGCCTTTGGGGAAGAACAGGTGCAGCCCGATACGCTGCAATATGCGCCGATGCTCCCCGACCCCATAGACACCCTTTCCGACATGGACCTGCTCATATATTCCTCGCTGACAAACAACAGCAAGGTTTACGCCCTGCCCCGCACCCTCAGTGGCATGGATTTCTCCACAAGTATTTGGGATAATATTCTACTGACGGTAAATGACAGGTATTTTGACGGAATGCCTTACGATGCGGCGGGAGCCGCCTATAATGTTGTGCAAGTGAGACAGAACGAGGATGGGATTATAGATGTATATCTTATCCTTACCTATCGACAGTATGGCATTTTAAACGATAAACTGTCCGTCACTGGCGAATTGAACGGCGCTGCTATATGGCACTATAAGGAAAATGAAAACGGAGAAATAGAGTTTGTTCGCGTAACATGGCCCGAAAAAGATGGCGACGGATACGCAAGCTCCATCAAAAAAAACTGGCCCGAAGATTTGCAGAAATATGCTGAATTTTCGCCCGATTCCATTGGCCGCGCAGAGCGCCTGAAATCCATAGATGAGCAGATAGCCCTTTCAATGGAAAATACCACAAACGTAGGCTCTCTCCTTGGCATCATAACCTCAAGCCCCAAGGGGTCCTCTGCTCCAATAGACTATATCCATGAGCATGTTGGCGAATACGGTCAGCTTTGCGCCATGGGCCGGAGGGCGGTGAGCCGTTTTCTGCCCAGATTTGAGAAGGGCTATGAAACAGGCCTCGAGGGACGAATAATGGCGAGTGTAGTCAATGCCCTTACCGGTATAGGCTTGGTTTACGATCATGCCAACGGACAGGAATGGTATGACGCAAATAAGGAGGAAATACTTGCGTCCGAGTGGGTGGCAGCGCTGCAGCCCACGCCTGCTCTTAACGCAGCAAACCCCGAATGGCAGGCGGCTGAAAGGGTATGCGCCCCCTTCAGCGAAACGGGCAAGCGGATAGATTTGTCCTATTATGAGGTTTCCATTGACCTGAACGGCACTGAGCGCACCAGCACAATGACGGAAAACAATGTAACTCCTGATCAGTTTGATAGGATAGATGATGGGCAGACCCTGCTTATGGTGGAAGCGGCAGCCGCAGATGCCATAAGCGATGATAACAGGCTGGATGACCTTTTTACCCAGATTTCCTGTGCCAGTCCCTTTGAGACTGTCTCGAATTTCGTGCAGCTTGACCACACGGCCTATTTTGGCGCGGATTCTCCTGTTTATCGCATGGATAAGATGGCCTCCGTTATGGATATTACAGAGCCGGGCTGGGATGACACCGCATATACTACCTACTTTGCTTATCTTACTCCCCAGTGGGATTATAGGGGTCAAACCCAGAGCCAGAATATTGTGTTGGGCTTCCGCTTTGTCAATGCAGTAAGGGGCGATACCGGCGGCTGGAAGCTGCTGCAAACCGAGGCAGACTGCGAAAAGTGGATGGACACGATAAAGTTCGGCAGCGCATTTGCTTCAGCACCTGTGCCAACCCCTGCACCTGCAACGGGTGAGCATGCATGGCGAGCCGGAAAGTTAGCTATCGAGCCGTATAGGGACAATGATACTTCGCTGCTGGAGCTTTCCCATTACGGCATAACCCTGAGCGGAAACGGCACAGAGCAGACCGAGTCAATGCGGGGAAGCAAGGTTTCCAATGACGTTTACAGCAGGGATGGTCAGAAGCTGCTTGAGGTGATGCGTGTTCCGCGGGGTACGCTGAAGCTTGACGTTGACCTGATACAGCATTCCGCAGAAAATACGAAATGGAACCCGGACAGCGAAACCTACGGCGCGGTGGAATACACCCCCACATGGCTGCCGGGGCACAATGACCGTGTATTGCGCATGACCCGGCGGTATGAAAGGGGAACCGAAG
Source organism: Clostridia bacterium (assembly GCA_045603585.1). Taxonomy (GTDB): domain Bacteria; phylum Bacillota; class Clostridia; order Christensenellales; family CAG-138; genus SFEL01. Next base: position 91,549 of record JAZUMK010000046.1, on the reverse strand, counting down.
ATTCCATCCCCTATGTGACCACCATATACAGCGTGCAGATACAGTACAACAACTCCGACGTGGTGCTGATGTTCCGCTTTCTCAATGCAAAGAAGATCAATGGCGAATGGCAGCTTTACCAGACAGACTATGACTGTGAACAATGGATGCGCACCTTCCGGATAAACGGCGCTCCCAACTCCATAGCGGACAGGGCGCAAACCCTTGTGGGCAAGCCTTACAAAACAGGCGCATCCGGCCCGGATGCCTTTGATCCCTCAGGACTTGTTCACTATGTGGTTACACAGTCAGGCGTTTATGTGGAAAGGATGGAAAACTGCCAGAGGTATGCTGATAACGCAAACTGGCAGAAGATAACCCGCAAGGCCGATCTGCAGCCGGGCGATATACTGTTCTTCTACGGCAATGATCTCACCGAGATAAACCATGCCGGAATATATATCGGCAACAGCAAAATGATAGACGCATCCTCTGCCAATGGCAAGGTAACAGAGCGCAGCTGTGATACCGATTACTGGAACCGACACTTCGCCTTTGCAAGGCGGGTGGCGTAGAGAAAATACTGCCGCAGCAAACAAAAAAGCCATCAAAAGATGGCTCTTTTGTTTGGCACACCCGGCGCGATTCGAACGCGCGACCTTCCGCTTAGGAGAACGCTCCGCAGGACTTTCTCAGCACCCATCAAGCTGTCATACATTGCAATAAAACATCCCTAAACAGCTGAGAAAATCAGGATCGCGTTTTTATCGGAATTTCCTTCGGAAGAAGGATGCAGAAGGGTGTAAATTTGAGTAAAACGAAGTGTTTATTAGCTGAATTTTTAAGTGAACGGTCTTTGTTCACTCCATAAAAGCAGATAAATACATTCCTGAATGGGCCATCTGTATTTAATATGACAGGTGGCTCATTTTTATATTGAGCTGATCAAGGCAGGTGTTGAAAATTGAAAAATAGCAGCAAAAAACTAAGTTTGTCAGCATATGACGATATTTTTACTACAGAGGATTCACGACAAGAAGACAGGCGGGAGCGGGTTATGGAGATTCCGCTGGATAAGCTTAAGCACTTCCACGAACACCCATTTCAAGTGCGTCATGATAAAGCATTGCAGGATTTAGCAGACAGTATCAAGGAATACGGAGTGCTATCCCCCGGCCTTGTTAGGCCTTTGGGGGATGGAGATGGATATGAAGTAGTCTCAGGCAATCGGCGCTTTGAAGCCAGCATGCTTGCAGGAATAGAAACCATGCCTGTTATTGTGCGGGATATGTCTGACGATGAGGCTATAATCGCCATGGTAGATGCCAATTTGCAACGGGAGAATATTTTGCCAAGCGAAAGGGCATTTGCGTATAAGATGAAACTGGAAGCGATGAAAAGGCAAGCAGGCAGACCGTCTAAAGAAAATGTGTCCCAAGTTGGGACACATAAAAGGTCTGACCAAATCTTAGCTGAACAAGTAGGGGAAAGCCGCAATCAAATACAAAGGTTTATCCGTCTTACTGAGCTCATTCGGCCCATATTGGACATGGTGGATGGCACTGCAGAACGCAAAATTGCATTTAATCCGGCAGTGGAGTTATCCTATCTCAGCACGTCAGAGCAAACCATGTTACTGAGTACTATGGAAGCGCAGGATTGTACCCCTTCATTGTCCCAGGCACAGCGGCTTAAGAAATTCAGCCAGCAGGGAAAGCTGAGTGAAGATGTGATGCTTGCCATCATGTCCGAGGAAAAGAAAGAGGTTGACCGCATCACTCTTACTACAAATACGCTTTCTAAGTATTTTCCCAGGACCTATACTCCCAAGAAAATGGAGGAAACCATTATCAAGCTGCTGGAGCAATGGCAAAAGAAACGACAGCGGGAACAGGAGCGTTAGCTCCTAAAATCAGGCTAATATGAAAAAACATAAATTAACATTACGGCGCTCAAATGCATGAGCGCCCTTTTTGTTTGCAGAAAAGGAGTGAATTAACATGGCAGTATTTCGTGTAGAAAAGACATGTGACTATACAATTATGTCAAACCACCATTTGAGAAACCGTAGTATTACACTGAAGGCCAAGGGATTACTGTCCCTAATACTGTCTTTGCCTGAGGACTGGAACTATACTACGCGAGGGCTGGCGGCTATTTGCAAAGAAGGAGTAGACAGCATTGGAAACGCTCTGCGTGAGTTGGAAGATGCAGGCTATATTGTACGTAACAAGTTAAGGGATGATAAAGGACGTATCAAGGATACGGAATATGTGATATATGAGCATCCTCAAAAAGCTTACACCGATCAGCCGAATGCAAATCTGCTGCATACGGAAAACTCGGAGATGGAAAAACCAGTAATGGATATGTCGTATACGGAAAGCCCGGGTACGGAAATGCCTGCACAATTAAATACTAATAGATTAAATACTAAGAGAGCAAATATCCATCCTATCCAATCAGATCAGGAGAGTATGGAGGGGATAGATGTGGATACTGCAGCGCAGCACAGGAAGATCATTATGGAGAACATCTGCTACGATGCGTTATCTGAGGATGAGACGATAGCAGGCCGCCTTGATGAGGTGGTTGACCTGATGGAAGAGGTATTATGTTCAAACAAACCATATACCAACATAGCCGGGGAGGATTACCCAACTGAGCTGGTGAAGGAACGGTTTATGAGATTGAACAGCCTGCATATCCAGTATGTGTTTGAATGCCTGGATAAGAATAAAACTGAGGTTCGGAATATCAAGAAGTATTTGCTAACGACTCTGTTCAATGCGCCAAGCACGATGGAGAATTATTATAGGACGAAGGCGAAGAGGGAGGTGTTTGGTGGGTGACTAGGGGCTTGATTACAGTGATAATGAATTGAATATTAGTAATAAATTTGAATCATTCTATTCCACTAGTTTCAAAAAATATATTGGTAACCATAGAACCTAATTATTGCCCCGCACATATGATACTGCACGGGACAATTTTGTTTATTCATATAATTATGAGTTCTCATCTTGTTTTTCTGGTTTAGTCACATGTCTGGACCAATCTATTATAGAGATGTATATTAACCGAATTAGTTCAGGATGTAAGGTGACTATGTCGTTATGTGACTCTTGATAAATTTGATAGAAATAGGTGCGCATTTCTGTATTGCTCAGAATTCTTTTTAGCAGATCCCTGATTGCAAACGACCAGTTTGTTAGAATCTCTCTACTGGGAGTGTTTTCAAAGCAATGGGATACCCATTTTAGAAAATTCAAAGTTATTGGGAATACATAATGACAATCTATTAATTTAATCACGTTATTGATTATGCTATCGAATGAATAATCTAAAGTGATCATCACATCAATAGTAGTTGGTACTCCTATTCCGATTGAACTCATATACTTTCTAAGAAGCAAATCATCGCAACAGATTAGCCTATCTGTTGTTTGAGCATTTACTATTGCCTCAACATTGGGAATTCCAAATTCTCTAGCAATGCTCCGTATATCGGATGGATAATCATTTGGTAACACTGGATCAAGGACGTGCGCCCAGTTTGCCCACTCCTTCAAGCATGCAAAATAGTTATTTAAGTTTCTTTTACTTTCCAGCGAGTTTTGAATCATATATGGATGCCCATCTTGTTCGAATCCCAAAACTGCTGTGGTTTTATCATTGCGATGTTCTCTGGCTTGTAATTCGAGATTTACATTCAGAGAATTTGAAACATAAAATTTTACTAATCCATTATTATTTATTGGCGGATGAATATCAATTGAGCTGAGAATTGCAATTGTAGATGGCGTTAGTATACAATCCTTGTCAATTATCCTACCATCTGTTCCTGCCCAAAGTGGAATACTACTATCATGAATTAATGCATAAACTACCTTGTAGTATGGCTGTCCTATTGATTGAGCAAATAGTTCCAGTGTAAGCCCTGGACTAGGAATCCTATATTGTTCTACAACGTCATGTACATGATTTCTTTGCGCTTCTCCTAACTCCCTGACTTTCTCAAAAAAAGCATCCAAACTATCTTCAGCTACGTTTATCTGTTTTAAAACTCCGTGCTCAATAAGTTGTTGCATACAATGTCTTGTTGCAATAACATCACCGTAGTTTATTTCAGTGATTTTATAATTGCAGTTAGATAAAATAACCATATCGCCTTCGCGTGAGTCCAAAAGTCGAAGAGCGGTTGTGTCATTTGGATCCATATGTTCGTATCCTGCGAAATTAGAGCCATTTACTGGAATAGTTATGCTTTCATCATGAATCCAAATTTTTAAAACTTTGTCGGTGCCATCTTCAACCAATATACAACATGTTCCGGGTTTAATTGCATCAGGAGGTATGTTGTGTTCAGAACTACCCAATTGTTCTCCCATAAACACACTATACAATCGTTCATCATAATTATTACTACTATTAATTAATGCTTGAAGCCAAGTGACAAAGCTCTTATGATTTTTACCATGTTTTGCATATGTTATCCCGCTAATATAAAGCAGGTCAACATTATCATGTTTAGCAGCATATGATAGTATGTCATCTTCAATATAGACATTTCTGTTGAGTCTAGATGCTAAAGCTGCATATGCGTATTGCGGATTAGGATTGTGATAAAAAGCTTTAACTAAAAACTCCATCCCTGAACCCGGAAGATTTTGCTCGGCCACGATACCTTTTGAATATAAAACGAAGTCATGTTCTTTATAATATGTCTCAAGTTTTTCTATGAGTATAGAACAGGTTTCAAACTGATGCTCTTGCTCAATAAGAATTTTAAGCCTTAAAAGCATGATGGAGGGATCTATATCTTGATATTGCTTCAAAATACTTGATGCATCCAACCAACGGTTTTTATTGAGTAGAAGATTTATCAAAATGTGTAGATGAATAATTGTAATATCCCCAGTTGGATTCAGTGCCTCATCAACGGCTGCCTGCAAAAAGGAATCTGCTTTATCATTATCGAGATTTGTACCGAATGATGCGAAGCAAACATTATAAGAAAAAGCCATTGCCTTAGGGATAGAGATAGATGTAACAATCTCAAAGGCCGCTTCCTTTCCCTTAATAAGCGAAAGAGCGTTGTGATAAGCAACAACTGCATTGTATTCCTTTTGCAATATATTCTTATTTTCTTCTATATAATCAATCACGAATTTTGCAGAATCTGTTGATTTATACAATAAGTATATTGACATTAGATTTTCATCATTGGTATTTTTGCAAAAGGATTGAAACTCCCTATCATCAATACTATCTAATTTTTGAAAATGGGCATAGTACCAATGTTTTTTTGATAGAGGCAGTTCTTGTGCATGTAAGCTTAAGTGTTTGTAATAAGTATCAAATTCTTCAAACGGTAGGAGCTCTGCACAAGAAAGGAATACATCAACATACTCGACACATAGATCATTACAAAGATGCCCAAACATAATAGAAAAATGCTTTAAATTTTCAGCTTGATAACGTATTTTTGAAATGTCAAAATTAGCATCCATTATGGCAGCAGAGAGTGTGAGCATTGCTGTTGTTTCTTGTATTGACCAATTTGTCCATACTGTAGAATGCATTTGATTCAGCTGAGAATATGCTGCCAATGCAGCAGCCTTATTTCCGAATTTTTTCGAGTAGTTTGCAAATATCCATAGCGCAGCTTCACAAGTTGCATATTCATCTTTAAGATTACCATTTTTATCTATAATATTTTTAACTGCATTATTGGGGTCTTCCGCAATATAATCATTAACCAGCATCCACAATGTGGATCTAGAAATATTTGGATGCAATATTCTTAAGGCGGCTCGTTGTTCCATTTGCAATAAGAACGTAGCAACAGTATCAGTAAGATTACTTGGAGGATTCTCGCGTATGTATTGCATGCAAAGGGCTTCTAGTTCAGATTTAGTACCAACAAAACCATACAAATAGATTTTCAGAGCAGAACAATAGCTGCGATCGCAATCGTTAACTTGATTTTCCATTAATTGTATCAATGGATTGATAGATTCAAAATTAGCAGAATCAATAACATGACAAAGAATATCATATGCTTTAATAACTTCGGTATATGATAGTTTCTTTGATGATTGTGATAATAATGCTTGGATTTTATTAAGCTTATTCTCTAATTGCAGATGTTCTAATCTACTTTGCTCTCGATGGTTTAATGCTTGTGCATACAAAACTTTACCATCTATACTAAGTTGAGATATAACGGATTGATAGGACGCATGAATTGCCTGTTTTAATAACGGTGAAAGATTTTCTCGATTATGTCGTAGCGAGGGGTAAGAATTGTAGAAATCATCAATTATTCTATCGGTTTGTGCCGACATCATAGACCAATTTGTCGTGGTCTGATTGTGTGAATAGATACCTTCTTTGGAAAGAAATTCATCTATTTTTTCATACTCATAGGCTGGCAAACAATCTATCAAATAATTGCGGATTCTTTGATCGCTTTCTATCAGTTCTTTATTTGACAGCCATTCTAACAAACTTTCTTGCCCTTTATCTATTATCGTGGAAGCTATGTTTTCCAATAAGAATGTTGCAACCCGGGCTAATAATGACTCCATTATTTTTCCTCCAAATACGGATAAATAAAAAACCGTATGAAATAATCTCCACACGGTCGGCTTGGTAGACTTGTTGCCTACCGTTTAATTATTATATCACCAAATAATGTGCTTTTCAATTATGCCATATTTGCGATGTTTGGTTACATGGATATTTTTATGGCAAGTTAACATAAATTCCGTACTACTATTCTGCCATTTGTTGCAATTCCAACAAATATGTTTTTAAAATAGTATACAGCCGCAGGATTTATCCTGCGTTTCAAAAGGGGTTTGGGGTATCCCCAACAAGTAGTTTTGCATGATCGACCGGTACGGTTAGGAAGGCAAAATCGCAATGTGGCTTACCACTTGCATTGCTTGCCACGTAAGAATTCATACTTAAAACAAAGGGCAGCTGCATTTGCAGTTGCCTTTTAAAATATAACGCTATTGTTTGATTGCCATAACTGCTTGCCAAGCTTCGCCCATGTTGGCAAAGTGGAGTCCTTCGTGTCCGGTATTGCCCATGATATCTCTAAGCTCTAACAAAAGCGCCTTTCGTAAATACTCATAGCCGTGTTCTTCAAATCCGTTTTGTAGGGCAAACAAGGCGTGACTTGCAAAGCTCAGCGTGGAATCGTGCAGGCACAGCGGCTCAAAGTCTGCCCATGCGGCCTGCTTTTCTTCCGCCGTGAACAGTTCCGGGAAGCGGGTCATAACGAGCAATACATCTGCCTGCTTGATGACTTGATATCGCTGAAGACGATCAAAGCATACGTGATGATAGCTTGCTCCGTTGTCTAACTTGACTTCGGCAAGATTGACCGGCTCAAGCAGGTGGAAGGTATCATCCTGACGCAGTTTTCCGCTTTGGGGATCCCGTGGCCATGGGATAGCTTTTCGTAAAGCTGCCATGTGATCTATCTCTTGTTGTGTGATACCGAGGCAGGCATAACGGTCAGGGCGATGTGCCTGAAGGTCTGCCGCAGCCTGTATTGCAAGGTCGAGATTGTACTGCACCATTACATTGGTAAAAAGATTGTTGTTGGTGATGCCGCAATACTCATCGGGCCCCTTGCAAAAGAGCAAATCTGCTGTTCCGGTTTCGTGACGGTAGGTGTAGCGGCTGACCCAGAAACGTGCGGTTTCGATAAATACTTCCGCTGCTTTATCAAGATAAAAATCAGTGTCGTTGGAAGCCTTGCAATATGCGGCTATCGCATACGCAACATCGGCGGTGATGTGCAGCTCGCTGCAGCCGATATCCCAGGTTTCGCATTGCTCGCTTCCATCTAACGCTGCCATCCATGGATAGCGGGCGCCTGCGGTATTCATCTTTTTAGAATGTGCTTTTGCTGCAGGCAGGGAGCGGACGCGGTATTCGCAGAGGTTCTTTGCCGCTTCCAGATCAGTCGCAAGGAAGAATGGCAGCATAAACAGGTCGGTATCCCAGAAGTAACAGCCTTTATACCGTCCGTGGGACAGCCCTCTTGCGCCGATGCTTACAGTGGGATCCTTGGTGCTGCAGCTGTTCATGAGATTGAACATTGAAAAGTGCAGTCCAGCCTGCAGCTCATCCTCAAGAGCAGGGAGTTTGTCTGTGCATGTGTTCCATACTGCATTCCAAGCACGGATGTGTTCTTGCAGGAGATTATCATAATCCCAGCCGGAGGGAATATCGTCAATGCGATTGTCCACATCTCGGGAAGTGCAGATACAGGCGATTTTATCAAAGACCAAAGATTCATTCGCAGTAGCTTGTGCCATAAAAGCCATCGCTGCGCTGTTGCTTTGAATACATTCAAAACGGGGACAATGGAATGCAACTTCTTGTTGAACGGTAAGGTTGGCTCCAAGAATATCAAATACACATTTGATGCCTTGCCTGGATACGGAGCTGCTGTGCAGCTGGGAGAGCTGTATGGTTTCGGTATTTGCTTTTGTTTGATCGTCAGGGATTGGGCTGTTGCAGCTGCTGAGCTGGATGCCACTGCTGACAGTCAGCTCCATGGGGGAGCGGGGGGTGAAACGAAGGCGCTGCAAAATCAATGCGGGATGTTCCCTTGGAAGGAAACGCTGCTGTTCCACATACAACACCTTTCCGTCTACCGCAAGAGAATATCGGAATGTCAGAGTAGAGGTTCGCATGTCAAGGACTCGCTCAATTTCAGAGCTGAGATCTGCGACAGTTCCGTTGATTGAAATCTCATCTAGAACAGGTGTGGGCAGGTTAACAAAATCCGTTACACCGGGTTTGATTTCACCAAATATACCGGCGGCATAAACGCCTTTTTGAATGGGGCGTTCTGCGGGCTCAGCAGAAAGATATCCACGGATACCCAAGCGGCCGTTGCCAAGGAAAAAGATGCTTTCAAAGAAGTCGTCTGCCCAGGAAGTGCCTTGGGCAGAAATCGTCCAAGGTGTTAAGATTAAATCATTGCGCATAGGCATTCTCCTTATGAGCTGCGGTTTTCATACTGTGGCAAAGGAATCCGGCACAGGTCGCAAAGGCTGCTCCTGTCATGCAGGTGCCATCAATAGGGTCAACGCTTTCGCATGCAATGCCGTTATCCATATCCATAATTTCAAGCTCGCGGAGGGCTTGTTCCTCATGGCCGCAGAGCAGGCTGTTGCAAAGACTAAGTATCCAGGGATATGGTGCATGGGCGCAGCCAATCTCAGCGATGGGAGACTCTGCAAAGCTATATGCATACGCAGGTGAGCGGATGATAGATACCGTGTTGCACCATACAGGATCATCGAAATTGCAAAATCCGTAATAGGGGAGAAGCTGCAGGCTTCCCGGAGGCTCGTCATAAATATTGTGCTGTCCATTTAAGTCCACCGACCAGGCGAAATAGGGCTTCTGGTCTTCGCCCTGAAATACACAATGGGTATAGATGGCATCCCGAACTGCATCGGCATCACAGGCCAGAGCGGCGTACCTTTCAGGATAGAGTTTTGCAAGGGCTTTCATGGCACGCCATACCAGAACGTTATTGTAAGTGAGGTAAGGATGGACAATCTCGTCATCCGTGGGCTGCAGAAAGGTCTCATACAGCGCAATGTCAGGATGGCGCATGGAATCCAGTGTTTTCAATATCTGCTTGATACCCTTTTGTACATCGGCATTTTGCAGGATTGCATGATCGCTTGTTTTATCCACATAGGCTTCCAGCGCAATGATGGGAGATATAAGCTCATCCAGTTCAAAGCCGGGTTCTAAAACGGTGCCGTCGATGTATCTGGAATGGATGCCCAGGTTTTTACGCTGCCGTCCGAAGATGTAGTACAGTATCTCTTCGGCAAGATTTGAGTCTGCATCAAGAATGGCAGGATATGCCCAAAGCAGCACATCGCGATCCCAATAGGCGGCGCTGACATAGTAGCGGGTTCCCCGGCTTGTTGCACAAACCAGTTCTTCTGTATCCAATGTAATTCCAGTTGAATAAAAGATGCAGAAAAAGAGATTTGTATTGTACACTTCTGTGAGCTTGGGGGTGGGCATTTTGGCAGTGCGCTGCTCCAGCCATTTTGCTGTACGGTTATATTCCCAGTCCCAGCCTCGGCGAAGCATTTCTTTTGCGCTTGTTGCTGCGGCTACCTCTTCATATCCAAGACCCCAGTAGAAAATAAGTTCAGAGGACTTGTCCTCTGTCAGTGTTTCGGATGCGGAAAGCGAGTAGGTTACAGAGTTGTTTTCGATTGTGTATTCTGATGTTGTTTCCTTGCTGCTCATGGGGGCAAAGGCAAACATAGGCGCTCCGCAGCGGTAGTCAAATATGATGCTGGAGTTCCAAGGGCTTTGGTAACAATGCACTGTGCCTTCCAGCGGCTTATCCTCATTGATGCAGTGCCAGCTGCTGTCCCAGCAACCCTGCAGGCCCCATGTAACAGAAGCGGATTCATTGCCTGAAAGATTCAGCTTAACGGCAAAGCCGCGCTCTCCAATAGGGGTGAGGATGGTCATTGTAAGATGCAGATTTCCAACAGCTGCGCTGCACACGGGAATCCAGTATAACTCTCTGCACCACTTCAGATTGGTAAGGGGCATTTCCTTTCCATTGATAATAACAAAGGGCTGCATGAGCGGCATGGAATTGCTTCCACGCACCTCGATAAGACCCTTGTGCTGCATGGAAAGATAGGTAAAGTCTTCAATTCCGGCGGTAAGTTCGTTGATTTTAGGCAGGGATATCATTTCGTTGCCAGTTGGTAAATAGCGTTCCATAACAGCACTCCAAATCCTATAATCGTTTAATCGGTTAAATAATCTTATGATTCAAGTATATTGGATTTCAACGGCTTGTCAATCGTATTTTCAGTAAAATACCAAAAACTATTGACAAAGAGGGGGCGAAATATTATCATGATTTCAGAAATAGAGTTTAAGCGATTAAATGATATGCGGAAAGGGGGACGTGCTGTGGATAGACCTACCTTGAAGGATGTGGCACAAAAAGCAGGCGTAACATCTGCAACGGTTTCTTATGCCCTCAGCGGAAAACGCCCTATTTCCGAAGAGACCAAGCGCCGTGTCATGGAAGCCATTCAGGAGCTGGACTATGTTCCGGACTTGAACGCCCGAAGTCTCAGCATGCGTGATTCAAAGCTGATTGGCGTTGTGGTTCCCCAGACAGAGCCGGGTGAGAGGCTGATGTTCCAAAACAGCTTTTACAGCGAAGTGCTTGGCAGCATTGAATACTATGCCCGTCAGCAGGGCTATCATATTTTAATCTCGGCAACTGATGCCAACGAAAGCTACCTTACGCTGGCTAAGAAGAGAAATCTTGACGGAATCATCGTCATAGGCATGTATCCCAACGATTTCTACCAGCAAATGAAAAAAACGCAAATCCCCATTGTTCTCATCGACAGCTATTGCAACGACCACTATTACCACAATATTAGAATTGACGACGCTTACGGCAGCTACCTTGCAACAAGATACATGCTGGAAAACGGACATACCCATATTGCTTTCTTTGCTGGGCAAATGAAGGAAAATGGAGTTATGAAGAAACGCCTGCTTGGATATCAGCAGGCGCTCAGCGAGTTTGAAGTTCCGTACAGAGAGAATTATATTTTCGAAGGACAGATTGATTACAATAGCGGAATAGAACTTGCCAATCAGCTGATAGAATCCAAACTGCCTGCAACGGGCATTGTTGCTGCAGCGGATATTCTGGCAATCGGAGCGGTCAAGGGCTTCTTTGAAGCGGGTAAACGTGTGCCTGACGATTATTCCATTATCGGCTTTGACGATGTGGAGATCGCACAGTACATGACCCCCGGCCTGACCACCATCCGCCAGCATATTTCCCTGAAAGGGCAAAAAGCAGTGGAATTACTGCTTAAGCATATTGAGGACTCATCTCTTCCCAAACAGGAAGAAATTCTGCCTCTGAACCTTGTGACACGCGGATCTGTCAGAAAAATCAACTGATATTTTTGCGCAGTCAAGAAGGAGGCGGTATAAAAAAGCGGCTTGTACTCCCTCGCCAAAGATCGTACAAACCGCAGGGAAAAAGAAGTGGACGCCACTCTTTTCGCCAAATTTTATTATAAGCGAAAAGAGTTCAAAAAACAATTACCAATGTTAGGAGGAAAACAAATGAAAAAAACAAAGCTTTTTTCGCTGCTCACCCTGGTAATGGCATTTATTATGGTATTTGCCGCATGTGCCCCCCAGGCAGAAGTAACCGCAGAGCCCGAACAGGAAGCTGCTGCAGTTGAACAGGCAGAGGCACCCGCCGAACCTGTAACCATAACCTATTGCAACTTCAACTCTTCCGGCGGCAACGAAGAGACCCTCGCCAAGATGGTTGCCGCTTTTGAAGCAGAGAATCCCAATATCAAGGTAGAAGTAGAAACTATCGGCTACGATGATTACTTCACCCAGATGCAGACCCGCGTAGCAGGCGGCACTGCTCCCGATTGCTACGAGCTGAACATCGAAAACTTTGCTGCATATGCCAACAAGGGCCTGCTGGCAGAGATCAGCGGTGTTGACGTAAGCGGTCTGAATGACACTGCACTGAACGCTTTCAACGTTGGCGGCAAGCAGTACGGCCTGCCCGAGAGCTTCTCCAATGTTGTGCTGATTTACAACAAGGATTTGTTTGATCAGGCCGGTGTTGCATATCCCACCGCTGACTGGACTCAGGCTGACCTGCAGGTAGCCGCAGAGGCAATCCGCGCCCTTGGCGATGATATCTTTGGTATCTGGCAGCCTATCACCTACAATGAGTTCTTCAAGGTAGTTGCCCAGTATGGTGGTGCACTGCTGAATGAAGATAAGACTGCTTTCACCATCAACAGCGCAGAGAATCTTGCTGCTGCACAGGCGCTGATCGATCGCGTTCTGGTTTCTAATGTTCAGCCCAATGCTGTACAGCAGGGCGGCATGGGCGACTGGGATATGTTCATGAGCGGTCGTCTCGGCATGATCCCCACCGGTATTTGGGCATTCCAGACCTTCACCGATGGCTGTGACTTTGCATGGGACATCGTTGTTGAGCCCGGCAGCACCCAGAAGGCTACCCACTTCTTCTCCAACTGCGTTGTTATGAACCCCGAAACCGAGCATGCTGAGGAAGTTGCAACCTGGCTGGCATGGCTGGCTTCTTCCACCGCATCCGCAGATATCCGTCTTGCAGCAGGCTGGGATCTCCCCGCTCTGAAGGACCTTGGTGCTCTCAGCGCCTATCTCGATATCACTCCTCCCGACAATCGTGAAGCAGTATTTGATAGCTTGAACTATCTTGTAATGCCTCCCGTAATCGAGGACTACGCTCTGATGAGCGACATCATCACCCAGAAGCTGGCAGCAGCGGCAGAAGGCACTATCACCGCGCAGGAAGCTCTGGATCAGGCACAGGCTGAGTGTGAAGCTCAGATCAAGCTTGGTTAATTGCTGAAAGTGGGCCGCTGCATTTGTAGCGGCCCTATTTTTATCCCATGGAGGTGAAAGAATGCAGATAAAGGAAAGATTCAAGCGCAAGAAGCAGGGAAGCGGTCTGTTGGTTGCCTCCCCATTTCTGCTGCCCAGCTTGATCGGACTGCTGGTTTTCAGCTTTATGCCCCTGATTATTTCGGGGCTGATCAGTTTAACCGATTGGAACGGCTTGGATAAGCTGACTGACCCTGCATTTTTGCAGGAACATTATGTTGGATTTGAAAACTACAAAACTATTTTGTCAACGCCGGAGTTCTGGAAGACCCTTGGCAATACGGCAGAATACATTGTTCTTTATATTCCCCTGATGCTTGCGGCATCCCTTCTGGTTGCATACTTGCTTAGCCGCCCTAATAAAGGTGTGGGTGCATTTCGTGTGCTTTATTATATCCCGGTACTTACCAGCTGGGTCGCTGCGTCTTTGATTTGGAAATCCGTTCTTGCTCCACAGTACGGCGCAATGAACGGTATACTGGAATTCTTCGGTATTCAAGGCCCGGGCTGGCTGTTGGATGAAAAGTGGGCCATGCCTGCCATTGTATTGGTTTCTGTTTGGAAGGATATGGGCTTCTTTGGCCTGATACTGCTTTCGGGCATTGTGGGAATCAACCGTACTTACTATGAAGCGGCGGACATTGACGGTGCGAATGGCTGGACTAAGTTTACCCGTATTACGCTGCCACTGCTCACTCCTTCGATTTTCTATGTACTGATAGTCAGTATGATAAACAGCTTCCAGCTGTTCCCGCAGATCATGATCATGACGGGCGGCGGTCCCAATGGCGCAACACAGGTAATGGTAGAGCGAATCTACCAATACGGCTTCCGCTATTACCGCATGGGATATGCGGCGGCGTTCTCATGGATTCTGTTTGTCATCATTATGCTGTTTACATTGATACAGATGAAGGGACAGGAAAGGTGGGTGTATTATGACGACTAAGAAAAAAATTCGCAAGGTCTGTTATTATGTGGTCGCCATTACGCTTGTTGTCATTGCAATGATTCCGTTCCTATGGATGATCAGCACATCCTTCAAAAGCCGTGGAGCACTGATGTCAATACCCATAGAATGGATACCCAAGGAACCCACATGGGATGCTTACATCAAGGTGTTTTCCAAATTTCCTTTTGCAAAAACCATAGGGAATTCATTGTTTATTTCCGTAAGCTATACCGTGATTACGCTGATCTCCGCATCTATGGCGGCATTTGCCTTTGCAAAGCTGCGTTTCCCGGGCAATAATCTGCTTCTCAGCGGATATCTTGCCACAATGATGATTCCCACGCAGGTTACCATGATACCTCTGTTCGTAATCATGAATCGTATGGGATTGACCGATACCTATGCCAGCGTTATAATGCCGTCCATTTTCCGCCCCTTTGCAGTGTTCCTGCTGGTACAGCAAATGAGGGCGATTCCAAATGATTTCCTGGATGCTGCAAGGATTGACGGCGCAGGGGTATTTCGCGTGTACAGCCAGGTAGCCTTGCCGCTGTGCGTTCCAAGCCTTGCGACTTTATCCATAACCACATTTATGGAGTCCTGGAACGATTATCTCTGGCCGCTGCTGATGCTGAGCGATAAGAACAAAATGACGCTGCCCATTGCGCTTTCTACGCTGAATGGACAGTACAATACCGAATACAATGTGCTGATGGCGGGCAGTCTGATTGCCATGATTCCCATCATTATCATCTACATAATAGCTCAGAAGCAATTTAAGGACGGAATGATGGCAGGCGGCATAAAGGGCTAAGGAGAAATTCATGAAACGGATATCATATCTGGAAAAAGAAATTAGCTATGGCGGCGCTGTGCTGCATCGGGACGGAAACAAATTGTCCGTTTCATTGCAGTATAACGGCGCATACGGCATGGGTGAAAAATATGACAGCCTGAACCAAAAGGGAAAGACTGTTATCAATCAGGTGCGTGAAAAGTTTTGTTTCCAGGGTGACAAGACGTACTGTGCTGCACCGCTTTTCTGGACGGATACGGGATTCGGGCTATATGTTGATACCTGCGAAACTACCGTGTTTGATTTCAGGGAGGATAGCATCGAGATTACATTGCCGCCTGAAGCAGCTATAGTGCTGTTCTCCGGGACTCCTGAAGCTATGCTGCGGGAATATATGAGCCTGTTTGGCAAAGCGGTGCTTCCGCCGGAATGGGCGCTGGGTGTTTGGGTGTCCGCAAACCGATGGAATTCTCAGAAAGATGTTGAAGTGTTGCTGGAACGTCTAAAGAAGCACGACTTCCCTGCATCTGTAGTGGTGCTGGAAGCATGGAGTGACGAGGCAACGTTCTACATCTGGAACGGCGCAATGTATCAGCCGGTGCCCGATGGCAAAACATTGCGGTATGAGGATTTTGATTTTTCGGATTCTCCGTGGCCTGATCCTGCTGCAATGATAAAGCAGCTGCACGATGCAGGGTTGAGGGTGCTTTTATGGCAGGTTCCCGTATATAAGAAGCAGGGCGAGGATGAAATAAGAAATCGCCAGAACGATCTGGACCGTGCCCATGCAGAAGCGGAAAAATTATGCGTAGTGATGCCTGATGGATCGCCCTATGCCATTCCTGAAGGGAATTGGTTTGCAGGTTCAATGGTGCCGGATTTTTCCAATCCTGATACGGTAAAGTCATGGTTTGCCAAGAGGCAGTATCTGCTGGATATCGGCATAGATGGATTTAAGACGGATGGCGGTGAGTTCATCTACTGTGAGGATGTGCAGTTCAATGACGGTACCAACGGTAAAACAGGAGTTAATCGCTACGCAAGGGATTATACCGAAAGCTATAGGGACTTTGTCGGTGGCAACGGCGTGATTTTCAGCCGTGCCGGATTTGCGGGACAGCATACAGTGCCCTGCCATTGGGCTGGGGATCAGCAATCTCAAAATGTGGAGCTGGCCAGCGTATTGAAGGCGGGACTTTCAGCAGCAGCTACAGGTATCCTTTTCTGGGGATTTGATATTGCGGGCTTTGCGGGACCTCTGCCGTCGCTTGATTTGTATCGCAGAGCAACGCAGATGGCATGCTTCTGCCCAATTATGCAGTGGCATTCTGAGCCCGACGGAGGTCAGTTCCGTGAACTTATGCCGGGAGCAGAGGGAAACAATGAGCGCAGTCCATGGAACATGGAAGAAAGTTATGCCTGCGTCGGGTTTATGGGGGAAATGCGCTATTGGCATCAGCTGCATGAAAAACTGCGTCCTTATCTTTGGAAAACGGCGCAGGAATGTGTGCGGGACAGCAAGCCTATCATGCGTCCCCTCGTATATGAATGGCCCGATGATCCCAATGTGATAGATTGTGCAGATGAATATCTGCTTGGTGAAGATATTCTTGTGGCACCGCTGCTTGAAGAAAATGCAGAGAGGCGGTCTGTCTATTTGCCAAGGGGCACATGGTACGGACTTTTTGATGGGATTGAATATCAGGGGGAGCAAACCGTGACCGCAGGCGGAGATGGAAAGCTTCCTGTCTTTACGAGAAATGGATTTAGATTGGAAGTATGAACGATATATACGCAATTATATTTGATTTAGATGGTGTGATTTGCAGTACGGATCGCTATCATTACCTTGCCTGGAAAGCTCTTGCCGATAAGCTGCGGATACCATTTGATGAGCAGGTAAACAAGAAACTTCGTGGTGTGAGCCGTATGGAGAGCCTGGGGATCATACTGGGTGAGCGCAGTAATACGTATTCGGATGCGGAAAAGCAGGCACTTGCAGAGGAAAAGAACAGCATTTACCGGGCATATCTATCTGAAATGACACCTGCTGATCTTTCCAAGGAGGTTCGCATGACGCTGCACACGCTGCGCCAGAGGGGTTATCTGCTGGCGATTGGTTCCTCCAGCAAGAACACAAAGCAAATACTTGAGCAGCTGGGTTTAGGTGGATTCTTTGATGCGATTGCTGACGGCACCCAGATCACTCGTTCAAAGCCTGATCCAGAGGTGTTTTTGCTTGCGGCATCCATGCTGGGGGTACGTCCTGAAAATGCTATTGTCATAGAGGATGCAGAGTCAGGCGTTCGTGCTGCCTGTGCGGGAAGATTCCGCGTAATAGGAATCCGCACTGATGGTAATGATCCTGATTCGGATATTACGATAAAGCGACTTGGAAATCTGGTTGAAATTCTGTAAGGATAGATAGAACATAAAACTCTGACCTCAATAGTAAGGGTTTGTCAATTATAGTTAAAGGGCAATCGATAAGGCGCACAGCCGGACGCAGGACGCAGAGCGATGTCGCCGATGGAGGATATAAGATGGGTGGCAATCGAAAAGACTCCTTATGGATTTACTGTCCGAACTGTGGAGGTAAGACGAGGACGAAGGTGTATCCTGAAACAGTAATGATACATTTTCCGCTGTTTTGTCCAAAGTGTAAAAAAGAGATGTGCATACATGTCGTACAACTTAAAATGGTCTTAAGCAAATGAGCCGGACGCTATAAGCGCAGAGCCTGCTTTCCAGACATTATGGAAGCAGGCTCTTTTGTTTTTTGATTGCATTCATCACGGGGCGTTTAAGGTCGTGAGAGGGGCTGAGCTACGATGTCGGATAAAGCAGGTGCACTGCTTTATGTAAATGTGCATTTCAATGCTGGCAGCGCAATCATTGCGCCCTCTTAACTGTACTCTGTTGCATATTAAACCATAGCACTGTTTTTGAGCGTGCACGCATCATTTTGATGCGTGCTTTTTTGTTGGCGGTATCAGTACGATGCCGATCTCCGCCCACTTCAATTCGATTTTTCACCCATCAAAAAATCGAATTGGAGGTTATAAATTATGCAAATCAATCTCAGGGAGTTTTACCCCGGGTTCTATAAAGGGGATTATTTTGTTAATGTGCCGGAGGAGGTTGCGGAAATGCTTATACAGCTCAGAAGGAACGAGCGGTCTCAACGACGGCGTATATACAGAAACAAGGCAAACTATTCTCTTGATTGCTATGAAACCGCTGAATATGAGGCGTTGCTGCCTGTTCCATCGGCGGAGGAAAACTATGAAAAGCGGATGAATATGGAAATGCTGCTATCTGCAATGCAAGCGCTGTCGGACAAGCAGCGCCGCCGTGTGTATGAATACTTCTTTATGGACATGAACTACTCGCAAATTGCCAGAAAGGAGGGCTCCGATCCGAGTACTGTGAGAAAGGCTATTCTGTCTGCGTTGAGGATTCTTTCAAAAAAACTGGAAGAATTTTAGATTTGGATACCCCATTTTAGCCTAAAAAGGTCACGAATAGTAGAGGGGTTACTCAGATATGCACCTTGACAATCAAATACAGGTTATTCCGGACACAGATACATGCGGAGCGCATGGGCCTTTGCATGGAGGATAATGATACTTGCGTACAGTCACAGCTCACGCGGTAGCCAATCCGCTGCAAGCAATGAGTACGCCTCGCCACAAGAATGGGGAGTGGTGAAAACCAATGGGACAAGCTTATGTCCATCCGGAGACCTAAAACCAAAGCAACTCAAATAACAAAGAAGCAGCCGCGCCGAGCTGTGCTTTATGAACGGGCCTGGCGCGGCTTAATCCAAACAATTTCCTCAGATTTGACGACAACATTCTATTACAGCAGATAAAACACAAACAGCCGTATCATTGATACGCCGCAACAGAGCTAATATAATGCAAGTGCATTGTATGACGCTTGATGCGGCTTGATTCATTTAGTTATTTTGAAAGGAGATAATTATAATGGAACAGATGCATTCTCAGATCAATACTTTTGCACCTACCGGAAAGAGGACTTACTCCGTGGATGAAATCAAATCCATACTGGGAATAAGCAAGAGAAAGGCGTATGACCTGTGCAAAACCAACTGCTTCAAGGTGGTCAGGGTTGGCTCGGCCATCCGCATATCCAAAGCCTCTTTCGATAGCTGGCTGGAAAGCATTGAGCCTATCGGAGGATAACAAGCATGGCATCAATCGTCAAAAGAGGAAAAACGTACGCTGTCGTTTACTATGAAGGAGAGGGGAAAAGCCGTCATCAGGTTTGGGAGTCAGGCCTGAACTATACCGCTGCCAAGGCAAGAAAAGCTCAGATAGAGTACGAATTCGCACAGAACATACACATCGAGCGTACTGAAATCACTGTGAGCGAGTTCCTTTATGAGTTTATCGAAAAGTACGGTGAGCGGAAGTGGGTAGCCTCCACATATGACGGCAACGTGGGCCTGCTTGAGAACTATGTGCATCCCTACCTTGGGGATAAGAAGCTCAGGAACATCAGAACCAAAACGGTGGATGATTACTATCACTTCCTGATGTTCGTGGCTGAGCCCGCAACCAACATGGGAAAGCCCAAGCGGGATAAGATTAGTCCCTCAACGATCCGGGACATACACAAGCTGCTGCGCTGTGCCTTCAATCAGGCGGTCAGGTGGGAATACATAGCAAAGAATCCCTTCATAAACGCAACCCTTCCCGAGCACAAGGAAAAGAAGCGGGATGCACTTACGCCGGAACAGCTTGGCAGAGTGCTGGACTTTACAGACAGGCCGGATATCTACGATTACTATCTTATCCACTGTGCCATACAGCTTGCCTTTGCCTGCAGCATGCGGGGCGGCGAGGTGGGTGGAGCCCAATGGAGCAGGTATGATCAAGATAGCCACATACTCTATGTGGACAGGGTAATAGACAGGGTGGACAGAAAGCTAATGGAGAAGCTTCCTAAAATGGAAATCCTGTATAAGTTTCCAAATCTGTATCCCGGTACCCGAACCTCCATAGTGCTGAAGCAGCCTAAAACAGAGGGCAGTATCCGAAATGTATACATTCCAGATACCGTGGCCCGAAAGCTCAGGATGCTGCACAGAATGCAGGAACAGCTCAAGCAGGAGCTGGGAGAGGAAGGATACATGGATTACGGCATGATGATCTGCCAGGCAAATGGCAGGCCCATCATGACGGAGCATTTGAACAAGCGCTTTAAGGATGTGCTTATTGCCATGAACGACCCGGAGATAGATGCCAGTGAAATCGTATTCCACAGCATCAGGCACACCAGCGCAGGCTTTAAGCTGAGGTTGTCGAATGGCGATCTGAAGGCGGTACAGGGCGACGGAGGATGGAACACTCCGGACATGGTAACAAAGCGTTACGCTCACATCCTGGATGAGGACAGGAAAAGCCTTGCACAGGAGATGGAGGCACAATTCTATCAGCGCTCCAAGACCGTAAAGTCTGTGGCTGCCCCCAAGGAAGAGAAAGCGGAAGCCCTAAATCCGGATGCAATAGCTCAGATACTTTCAGGCAATCCTGACCTGCTAATGAAAGTTCTCCAGTCCGTCCAGTCCACCGTATCTGCGTAATTTCTTAGCAGAGGCCAAATTAGACCCCCATAGTGTATTAGCAAAAAGCCGAATTTTTATTAGCAAAACGGCTATATCCCAAAAACAAAAAAACGCAGAAGCCCTGATTTACTGGGTTTTCTGCGTTAAGGATGGCACACCCGGCGCAATTACTCCGGAGTATCCCTCCGACTAACAAAATTCCATCACTTAAAGCTCGAAATTTTGAAGTCTCCGGTATCTCACGGCGCGTTCTCATCTGCTGCCGCGGCAAACAAAAAAGCCATCGTAAGATGGCTCTTTTGTTTGGCACACCCGGCGCGATTCGAACGCGCGACCTTCCGCTTAGGAGAACGCTCCGAAGCACTTTCTCAGCACCCATCAAGCTGTCATACTTTGCAATAAAATGTACCTAAACAGCTGAGAAAATCAAACGCGCATTTTTATCGGAGATTCCTTCGGAAGAAGGGTGGAGAAAGGCAAAAATTCCTATAAAACAGAGTGTTTCTTAGCCAAAAACGCAGGTGTATACTCTTTGTTCAATTCATTAAACCAAACAGCTATGATTTCAAATGAGTCATCTGCAACTGATGGCTCATTTCATATATTAAGCGGTCAATCCATATCAAAAGGAGGCACATATGCAATCTCAAATCATCGCCATCGCCAACCAAAAGGGCGGCGTTGGTAAAACCACAACCTGCGCTAATTTAGGTATTGGCTTGGCGCAGGAAGGAAAGAAAGTGCTGCTGATCGACAGCGATCCACAAGGCTCATTGACCATCAGCCTTGGTTACGACCGTCCTGACCAACTGCCTATCACCCTTTCTGACATCATGGAAAAGGTCATGGATGAAAGCTTCATCAAGCACGATGTAGGAATCCTTTCCCATGACGAAGGTATTGCGCTCATGCCTGCAAACATCAGCTTGTCCGGCATGGAGGTATCCCTGGTTAACGCCATGAACAGAGAAAAGATACTCAAGCAATACCTGGATGACGTAAAGCGCCAGTACGACTATGTGCTGATCGACTGTATGCCCTCCCTCGGGATGCTGACCATCAATGCCCTTGCCGTTGCAGACAGCGTGATTATTCCAGTGCAGGCGCAGTATCTTCCTGCCAAGGGATTGGAGCAGCTGCTGCAGACCGTAAACAAGGTGCGGCGACAAATCAATCCAAAGCTGAAAATCAGCGGTATCTTGCTCACCATGGTGGACAACCGCACCAACTATGCAAAGGAAATCAGTACCTTGCTGCGGAATACCTACGGCAGTAAAATC
Source organism: Clostridia bacterium (assembly GCA_045603585.1). Taxonomy (GTDB): domain Bacteria; phylum Bacillota; class Clostridia; order Christensenellales; family CAG-138; genus SFEL01. The sequence goes on along the minus strand of JAZUMK010000046.1, from coordinate 69,422 downwards.
AAAGTCTTTGCAACGGAAATTCCGCATTCTGTTCGTGCTGCTGAAATCAGCGCTGAAGGCAAGAGCATCTATGCCCACGATCCAAAAGGCAAAGTCGCGGAAGCGTACCGAGAACTGACCAAGGAGGTGTTAAAGATTGAAAAACAGCGGCAAAAAGCTAAGTCTGACCTCATACGATGACATCTTCACCACGGAGGACACAAGGCAAGAAGATCAGCGGGAGCGGGTCATAGAAATTCCGCTGGGCAAGCTCCAGCACTTTCACGACCATCCCTTTAAGGTACGACATGACCAAGCCTTGCAGGACATGGCGGACAGCATCAAAGAATACGGTGTGCTGTCTCCTGGTCTTGTACGACCACTTCCCGATGGCGGCGGATATGAAGTGATTTCAGGCAACCGTCGTTTGGAAGCCTGCATCCTTGCAGGTATGGAAACCATGCCTGTTATCGTTCGCGACATGACCGACGATGAAGCTATTATCGCAATGGTAGATGCCAATTTGCAGCGTGAAAACATTCTGCCTAGCGAACGGGCTTATGCTTATAAAATGAAGCTGGAAGCGTTGAAAAGACAGGCCGGAAGACCATCGAAAGAAAATGTGTCCCAAGTTGGGACACAAAAAAGATCTGACCAAATTCTTGCAGAACAAATGGGGGAAAGCCGCAATCAGGTTCAACGCTACATCCGCTTGACCGAGCTTATCCCACCCATATTGGATATGGTGGATGGTGTTGCAGAGCGGAAGATTGCCTTTAACCCGGCGGTAGAACTATCCTATCTCACACTTTCTGAGCAGACCATGCTGCTGGATGCCATGGAAGCCCAAGACGCTACACCGTCATTATCCCAAGCACAGCGGCTCAAGAAGTTCAGCCAACAGGGAAAGCTATCCGAAGATGTTATGCTTGCCATTATGTCCGAAGAAAAGAAAGAAGTTGACCGCATTACACTCACTACAACCACACTGTCCAAGTATTTTCCCAAGTCTTATACCCCAAAGAAGATGGAGGAAACCATCATAAAGCTGTTGGAACAGTGGCAGCGAAAACGACAACGAGAACAGGAGCGATAAACGGCACTCAATCAGGAGTGCCGTTTTCATTTGCAGAAAAGGAGCTGAAACAATATGGCAGTCTTTCGCATAGAAAAGACAAGGGATTATACGGTCATGGCAAATCATCACCTCAGAAATACGAGGCTTTCCCTGAAAGCAAAGGGTCTGCTTTCCCTGATGCTTTCCTTGCCGGAGGAATGGGACTATACCACAAAAGGTCTTGCCCGTATCTGTAAAGACGGCGTTGACAGTATCTGCGCCGGGGTGCGTGAGCTAGAGGATCATGGATATGTGGTGCGTGAGCGAATCCGCAATTCCAACGGGCAGCTTGGAGCCATAGAATACACGATACTGGAGCAGCCACAAGAACCTAAACAGGAAAAACCTGAACGGGAAAATCCAGTTCAGGCAAACCCAGTCTTGGATTATCCTGTCTTGGGAAAACCTGAACAGGAAACCCCCGCACAATTAAATACTTATAGAACAAATAAAGATGAATCAAATACGCTCTCAACAAATCCTTATCCAATCAATTCCTATCCTATCAATCCCCTAACGGATCAGATGGGGATGGATGGGATGGATGTTTACAGAGAGATCGTTAAAGGGAACATCGAATACGACATCATGAAAGACAACTTCCCATATGATCGTGAGCGGCTGGATGAAATCGTAGAGCTCATGACAGAAACCCTTGCTTCCAAGAAGGCAACCTTCTGTATCGCAGGAGATACCTATCCCGCTTCCACGGTAAAGTTCAAGCTGCTCAGGATCAACAGCCTGCACATCCAGTATGTGTTTGAGTGCTTAAACAAGAACACGACCAAAGTACGGAATATCAAAAAGTACCTGCTTGCTACTCTGTTCAATGCGCCCAGCACCATGGGTAGCTACTACAAAGCGCAGGCTAATCACGACTTGTATGGATCCGGAGTATAAGTTTTACGTGATTGATGTGGTGCTATTATAAAAGTGGACATGGGAAAAGATAAAAATGCTTTTATGTCGATAAAAGTCGCTCATCTTTTTGTTGCCTCTCTTGGAATTATCGCTCTTTTTTGCATGATGGTTTTAAGCGAAAGGTGATACTTTTATGGCAGAGCTGTATTTAACCTGAAAAATAGATAGTTATTTAAAGGAATGGAAAAAAGATGTAGACAGAAATGATAAACATTTTTATTGATAACGTGAACATCCTTGTTTATAATGCAAGTGAGGTGATTTACATGCGTATAGATGATCAAATTAAAATGCTATGTGTAAAGTCCGGATTATCTATTTCGGAGATTGGTAGACGGTTAAATAAGTCGCCACAAGCGTTTAGTCAAAAAATGAAGCGTGGGAAATTCACATTAGATGATTTAAATGATATTGCATTGGTTACCGGCTGCAAAGTGAATTGTAAGTTTGTATATCCTGATGGAGATACTGTTACTATAGAGTAAGGAGAGAGTCCATGATTCAATATGTGGAAGGAAATATTTTTGATAGTCCAGCTCAAGTTATTGTAAATACAGTCAATACAGTTGGGGTAATGGGAAAAGGGTTAGCATTGTCGTTTAAACAACGTTACCCAGATATGTTTGAGCGTTATAAAGCAGCTTGTGAAAAACGCCAATTAACCATTGGAAAATTGATGCTTTTTTATGAACCGGATCATTGGTTGCTTCTTTTCCCAACAAAAGAAAACTGGAGAAATCCTTCAAAACTTGAATATATAGAAAAAGGTTTATTGAAGTTCGTAGATACATATGCGGATAAGAATATCGTGTCTATTGCTTTTCCACGTTTGGGATGCGGAAATGGCGAATTAGACTGGAATGATGTTCGTCCTTTGATGGAGAAATATTTAAAGCCTCTCCCCATTGATGTCTATATTTATGTCGGCATGTATCCTGAAGCAATGCCTGAGCATAAAATGCCACAGAAAACAATTGCTTGGCTAAAAGAAAATGCTAAAGATATGTCTTTTAATGGTGTAAGAGACGATTTAATTGTTACAAGTTCTATTGTCCCGCATGAATTTCAATCGCTTAATGAATGTATTTCTGTAACGTATGAAAATGGAGTGAGATTCTCTAATTTTCAGGGAAAACAGATTGAATTTGTTGATGAAGATGATTTTTATTATATCTGGGATACTATTCGTCAAAAGAGTATTTTCCCAGAAGGTGATCAGGGCAGTAAAGAAGAACTAATATGCGCTATGTTGTTTTCTTTAGGGTATTTAACCAAAGTGCGTATTCTTGATACTAAGACAAATAGTATGATTAACGGCTATCAGATCAATGAAGCTGTGGGACGTGTTTTTTCATTTAAGGAGGATAGGGAATGACTTATTTAGAAGTTATTCAAGATAATTGTGAAAAGCATAGCCCTGTGCCTTGGTGGCCCCGATTTGCGTTTCATTATACCGATATAACAAATGCTGTGAATATTCTGCGGTTAGGATACTTACATAGTCGCGCAAACGCTAAAGAATTGGGGATAATGCGTAATGATAATGCTAGTCGGCAAGTTATTGATATGACCCAAACGGAGGCTATTTCTTGCGTGAGGTTTTATTTCCGACCGCTGACTCCGACACAGTATTATAATGAAGGATATAAACATCCTCAGCTGAGATATGATAATGATGAGCACGCGAATACGCCGGTTCCTGTCTTCTTTTTGTTTGATTTAGAGAAAATTCTTTCCTTACCTGGTGTGCAGTTTTCAGAGCAAGGTCAATCTGGATATGGTGCTCAATTAAAAAGCGGTACAGAGGAATTTGCCGCTTTGAATTTCGATAATATTTATAGCAACAGATTAGACAACATCCAACAAACAAAGAAATATAGACATGCAGAGATTCTGCATCCCAATTCGATGCCCATAGACACTAATTTGCACGCAATATTATGCCGAAACAATTTAGAACGTATTAGCTTATTAAACATGTTAAAAGACACAGATTATATTAGCTTCAAGAAATACCAGGATAAAATCAAAATTTGTAAAGAAGACATGTTTGAAAACAATGGCCTTTTTATAACTGATTGTAGTTATCATGGAGATATGATTAATATTGTTTTTTCGGATTATCGTCCAAAGAAATATTATATTAAGAGTATGATGGAACGATATAATGTGGATTCATTAGAACCAGTCACTTTGCGCTTAGTTTTAGATTGGATGAATTCAAAAAGCATTATCCATCAGAGGACAACAGAAGTTCAAATTGATTATGCGGCAACGAATAGTTTGGTTTTTCGGGGGATACCTAGAATAAAAGGAGCTTCTTATTTACGAATACAGGTTTTCATTGGATTAAAACTAATGTGTTATATAGAGCAGACTGTTAATGAATCAGAGTTGATAAAATAAACAATAATAGAATTGAAAATGTATTATTTGAAAAACGTTCTTTACTTAGAGTTAGAACGTTTTTCTTTAGTGAATGAAATTTGTAGATCAAGTAATACTTCGGTTGATTAGTACTATCTATATAAAAGCGTGGGGATCTCTCTTTCATAGCAGACAGACAATATTAAACAGTTGTCAAGGGGGTAAATTGCTCTTTGTTTCGTTGTTTTCCAGTCAGTCAACAAAAGGCATATTTTTAATTCCTATTACATGGAGTTCGGACATGTGCGTGTGCGTTTGATGGTATCATAATTGAAATGTCAAAGTTCGACGACTAAGATTTGTTGAAATGTCATATTTATTGTGCTGTAATTTTATTGAAAAGTCAAAGTGGAGGTGTTTCCAATGTTATATCGCAAGATAGAATCGACTATAGAATTACACTTGAAAGCGAATTCTAAGAGAATTCTGCTTGTTGATGGTGCATGCTAGGTTGGCAAAACCTATATTATTGGCATGTTGGCAAACGAAAGAACCATTTTGCAGAAGGGCAGGATACTTATATCCCAATTTATTACATTATGTTTTTTGATTTCAATGCCGGAAGTGGGAAGGTGCAATTTTAGTAGTCTTAAAAGGGGATACTGTCTCAGCTAAAGTAAGTGAGCGACATTCAATGGCTGCGACTTGTATGCTGCTGTACAGTACAAGTCAGATGTCAAGTCTGAGCAGTACAAAAAATTGAATAAATAGTTATATCCCGAGGTGCTCTGAGATGGAGGGCCTTTTTGCATATTTGTTTAGGGGTGAAATAATGTGTGCTTGAACTTAAGAAAAGGATTGAATCTATGATAACCACATGATAGCATGATACCAATCCACAATATAGTAAGTTAAGGAGATTATCATGGATTGGTTTCGGGCGAATGAGAAATGGTTAATTCCATTAATAACTGCCATAGTAGGCGCAATTGTTGGAGCTGTTTTCTCGCATTGTCTCCAAAACAAAAAAGAAAAAAAGGATCGTAGAGGAAACGCCATGCAGAATTTGGAACAAGAAAACCAGATGCTTAAAGAAGAGTTAAACAAGTATAAGGATTTAGATACCTTCCGAAAACCTTTGAAATATATTGATGCTGGCTTTTATGTAAGAGAAAGTCCCAAAGGGGGAGAAAACGAATACTATTGTGCTAAATGTCTTGACAGTGATAATAAAAAAATTCGGATTTGTGTACAAGAAGATGGTGATTATGTTTGTCCGGTTTGCAAAAATGCAGGCTTATTTAGTTCCAAAATGCGCGATGCTTTTTATCAAGAAAGCTTAAACAATATGAGCAGTTATGATGAACAAGTGCAGAATTTTATTACATACGGTAACTAATAGTTGACAATGGATAGTGATAAAACGAAAGACGACAACAAATGTCGTCTTTTTTATATTAAAATAGGAGGACAAACCCTTGCAGGAAGAAGTCGAAAACAGATCCGTAACCCTTGCCATCAGCGCCACCAAGCTCAGTGCCCGTGTGCTGAAAAGCGCAATCGCAAAGCTTCTGGCAGAATGGCAAAAGAGCCGTGATGCACCCGCAAAGCTACCCCATGGGAAACAGACCGTAAAAGAACTTGTGGGGCAGAATCAAGGTGTCAGCAACATCGAAGTGACGGACGGCAACATCAAATCCTTTGAGCGTGTTGCAAGGAAGTACGGTGTGGACTACGCCGTAAAAAAGGACAGCAGCGTATCCCCACCCAAGTGGCTGGTGTTCTTCAAGGCGCGGGATGCAGATGCGCTCACTGCCGCCTTTACCGAGTTCGCCGCAAAAACCGTGAAGCGGGAGCAGCGCCCATCGGTGCTGCAAACCCTTGCCAAGTTCAAGGAAATGCTGAAGGATACCGTCATTGCCAAGACCCGTAAAAAGGAGTTGGAGCGATGAACCTGAAAAAGCACCTCATTCCCAGCATCCCGTATGTGGTGATCGGCCTGTTTGCCACAAACATTGGCGAAGGATGGCGGCTTACAGCAGGCAGCAACGCTTCCGAAAAGCTGCTGCACATCGTAGATGGTTTAGCTTTGGCCTTTGCTAATCCGCTGCCCAGCCTGCACTTAACTGACCTCTGCATCGGAGCCGCTGTGGGCGGTTTTCTTCGTTTGACGGTATACCTCAAGGGCAAAAACGCCAAGAAGTACCGAAAGAACATGGAATACGGCAGCGCCCGCTGGGGAACATCGGAGGATATCAAGCCCTACATCGATCCTGCCTTTGAAAACAACATCATCCTCACCCAAACGGAGCGGCTTACCATGAACAACCGCCCCAAAGACCCCAAGACGGCAAGAAATAAAAACGTGCTTATCATCGGCGGCTCCGGCAGCGGTAAAACTCGATTTTGGTTGAAGCCCAACCTCATGCAGTGTGCATCCGAGACCTATCCCGTCAGTTTTGTTGTTACCGATCCCAAGGGCAGCATCGTGGTGGAGTGCGGAAAACTGCTGCTTCGTAAGGGGTATGAGATTCGCATCCTCAACACCATCAACTTCAAAAAGTCCATGCACTACAATCCCTTTGCCTATCTCCACTCAGAGAAGGACATTCTGAAGCTGGTAACGACCCTTATTGCCAACACCAAGGGCGGCAACGAGAAAAACAGCGGCGACTTCTGGACACAAGCGGAAGCGCTGCTGTATTCGGCGCTGATCGCCTACATCCACTACGAAGTACCCATAGAGGAACAGAACTTTTCCACCCTGTTGGCGCTGGTCAATGCCATGGAGACTCGAGAAGATGACGAGGACTTTCAAAACCCCGTTGACCTGATGTTCGAAGCACTGGAGAAGGAAAAGCCCGATTGCTTTGCCGTCCGTCAGTACAAGAAATACAAACTGGCTGCAGGCAAGACGGCAAAATCCATCCTCATCTCCTGCGGCGCAAGGCTGGCTCCTTTCGACATTCAGGAGCTGCGTGATCTCATGGCCTACGATGAGTTGGCGCTGGATACCTTGGGAGATCGTAAAACTGCGCTGTTTCTCATCATGAGCGATACGGATACTACCTTCAATTTCGTACTTGCCATGCTGCAAAGTCAGCTGCTGAACCTGCTTTGCGACAAGGCGGATGATGTGTATGGTGGACGCCCGCCCGTTCACGTGCGGCTACTCTTGGATGAGTTTGCCAACATCGGTCAGATACCCAACTTCGACAAGCTCATCGCCACCATCCGCAGCCGGGAGATCTCCGCTGCCATTGTGCTGCAGAGCCTCTCCCAACTCAAGGCCATCTATAAGGATGCTGCAGAGATCATCTCCGATAACTGCGACAGTACCGTGTTTTTGAGCGGTCGGGGCAAGAACGCCAAGGAGATCGCAGAAGCACTGGGCAAGGAGACAATCGACACCTACAACACCGGCGAAAGCCGTGGCCGGGAAAAATCCTACAGCCTCAACTATCAAAAGCTGGGAAAGGAGCTCATGAGTCAGGATGAAATCGCCGTCATGGACGGCGGCAAGTGCATCCTACAGCTACGAGGCGTTCGTCCCTTCTTCTCCGACAAGTACGACATCACAAAACACCCCTTTTACAAGCACCTGTCGGACTATCACCCAAAGAATGCGTTTGACATCGAACGCTTTCTGTCTACCAAACTCAAAATCAAGCCGGATGATGTGTACGAGGTCTACGAAGTACCCATCTCCGACGAGGAAGCTGCCGCCGAGTAAGGCGGTTTTTTATTACCACAAAACAAAAAATTACTGGAGGAAAACACATGGAATTTTTCAACTCCGCAATCGAAGTATTGCAAACGCTGGTCATCGCCCTTGGTGCAGGTCTCGCCGTATGGGGTGCAATCAACCTTCTCGAGGGCTACGGCAACGACAACCCCGGTGCGAAATCCCAGGGCATCAAGCAGCTCATGGCTGGCGGTGGTGTGGCACTCATCGGCATCACCCTTGTACCCCTTCTTTCGGGCCTGTTTGGTTAATGGCAGCGGGTAAACTGCCATGCAAACCATCATCGACAAGATTACCGAATGGCTGAAAGGTATCCTGAGTACCGGTATCAAGGAAAATCTGTCGGGGATGTTTGACTCGGTGAACTCTCAGATCGGGGAGATCGCCGGTGAAGTGGGAAAGACGCCTGCCGCATGGAACGGGGGCGTCTTTTCCATGATTCAGTCCCTGTCCGAGAATGTCATCGTCCCCATTGCAGGGCTGATCCTCACCTTTGTCATGTGCTATGAACTCATTCAGATGGTCATCGACAAGAACAACCTGCACGATGTGGATACCTGGATGTTCTTTAAGTGGATCTTCAAGACCTTCTGCGCCGTGCTCATCGTCACCAACACATGGAACATCGTCATGGGTGTATTCGATGCAGCGCAAAGCGTGGTGGGCAGTGCGGCAGGTGTGGTGATCTCAGATACACACATCGACATTTCCGCGGTTCTCGGCAATCTCGATACCACCCTTGCAGCCATGGACTTGGGACCGCTGTTCGGGCTGTGGTTCCAGAGCTTGTTTGTAGGGCTGACCATGAGCGCACTCACCGTATGCATCTTTGTAGTGATCTACGGACGTATGATCGAGATTTACCTTGTCACGTCCATTGCGCCCATCCCCATGGCTACCATGGTCAACCGTGAATGGGGCAATATGGGGCAGAACTATCTCCGCTCATTGCTTGCGCTTGCGTTTCAGGCGTTTCTCATTATCGTCTGTGTGGGCATCTATGCAGTGCTCGTGAAAAACATCGCCACGGATACGGACATCATGAATGCCATTTGGACTTGCATGGGCTACACGGTGCTGCTGTGCTTCACGCTCTTTAAGACCGGCAGCCTTGCAAAGTCCATCTTCAATGCACATTAAGTTGTTTCAATATAATCACTTTTTTCTGGGGGGACGCTTACGCCATTCCATATTAATGCCAAATGGCCAAGTGCATGAGATCTTTACCCATGTAATATCTTTGTTGGTTATAGCGATTAGACCGATCACAAGAAAAAGAACAACGGCAATGATTAAAGGGTATAACCACAACATTCTGGCCTCCTCCTTCTAGTTCAGTGAGCTTGTCCATTTATTTGCCTATAGTATTATATCCGCCGAATACGACAGACGAAACGAAGAATTGCCAAAATACTAATTAAAATTAGAATATATTTGTTTAGGAGGTAATGATTTGGCCTATGTAGACATCCCCAAAGACCTGACCTCGGTGAAAACCAAGGTCATGTTCAACTTAACCAAGCGGCAGCTGATCTGTTTCGGCGGCGGGGCGCTTATCGGCGTACCGCTGTTTTTTGTTCTCAAAAGCTGCCTACCCATCAGCGCGGCGGCACTCATCATGATCATCGCCATGCTGCCTTTCTTCATGCTGGCCATGTACGAAAAGAACGGTCAGCCCTTGGAAAAGCTCGCCCACAACTTCATACAGGTACGGTTTGTGCGTCCAAAGCAGCGTCCTTACCGCACCGACAATCTTTATACCGCACTGGAGCGGCAGAAACAACTGAACAAGGAGGTTCAAGCCATTGTCAAAGGAAAAGCGCAGGCTTACCCGGGAAGAAAAGCGGCAGATCGCCGCAGCCATCGAACGAGCAAAGCGCACAGATAAAAAGCAGCTGTCGGCACAGCAGTCCATCCCGTACCAATGGATGTATCAGGATGGCATGTGCCGCATCACCGACAACTACTATTCCAAGACCATTGAATTTCAGGACATCAACTATCAGTTGGCACAGAATGAAGACAAGGAAGCCATCTTTGAAAACTGGTGCGAGTTCCTGAACTACTTTGATTCCTCTATCCATTTTCAGTTCACCTTCTTCAATACCGCAGCAGGCGCGGACGGTTTTGAGAACAGCATCCACATCGAACCCCAGCGGGATGACTTCAACAGCATCCGCAGCGAATATGCGGAGATGCTGAAAATCCAGCTCAGCAAGGGCAACAATGGTCTGGTCAAGACCAAGTATCTTACCTTCGGTATCGAAGCGGATAACCCCAAGCTTGCCAAGCACCGTCTGGAGCGTATCGAGAATGACATCCGGCTGAACTTCAAGCGCATTGGCGTTGCCACAAGCGCCCTGAATGGACAGGAACGGCTCAAACTCATGCACGGCATCTTCCACATGGATGGAGATGAGCGGTTTGCTTTCGACTGGAACTGGCTCCCGCCTTCGGGACTTTCCACCAAGGATTTCATTGCACCCGGCGGCTTTGAGTTTCGGGAGGGACGCACCTTCCGGATGGGCAAGAAGTATGGTGCGGTATCCTTCCTGCAGATCATTGCCCCCAAGCTGAAAGACCGTATCCTTGTGGAATTCCTCGACCTTGAGAACAGCGCCGTGGTCAGTATGCACATTCAGTCCATCGACCAGACGGCGGCGATCCGCAACATCAAGCGCAAGATTACGGATCTTGACAAGATGAAGATCGAATCCCAAAAGCAGGCTGTCCGCAGCGGCTATGACATGGACATCCTGCCCTCCGACCTTGCCATATACGGCGCTGTCGCCAAAGACTTGCTGCAAGACTTACAGAACCGCAACGAGCGCATGTTTCAGCTTACTTTCACCATCCTGAACACAGCGGACACCAAGCAGCAGCTGGAAAACGCCGTGTTTGCCGTGCAGGGCATCGCCCAGCAGAACAACTGCCAAATCGTGCGGCTTGATTATCAGCAGGAAGAAGGGCTCATGTCCTCATTACCCTTGGGTCTCAATCATGTGGAGATCCACCGTGGGCTTACCACCTCCAGCGTGGCGGTATTCGTTCCCTTCACTACGCAGGAGCTGTTTCAGATGGGCGGCGAAGCGCTGTACTACGGGCTGAATGCGCTGAGCAACAACATGATTTTTGTTGATAGAAAGCTGTTGAAGAACCCCAACGGCCTTATCCTGGGCACACCGGGCAGCGGCAAGAGCTTTTCGGCCAAGCGGGAGATCGTCAATGTGTTCCTTGTGACGAAGGATGACATCATGATCTGCGATCCTGAGTCGGAATACGCTCCGCTGGTACAAAGGCTTCTTGGACAGGTGGTGCGGATTTCTCCCACATCCAATCAGTACATCAATCCCATGGATATCAACCTGAACTACAGCGAGGATGAAAACCCGCTGTCGTTGAAGTCCGACTTCATTCTGTCCCTCTGTGAGCTGATCGTGGGCGGCAAGGATGGCCTGCAGCCCGTGGAAAAGACGGTCATCGACCGTGCGGTGCGGAATGTCTATCGGGGCTACCTTGCTGACCCGCGTCCGGAGAACATGCCCATATTAGGCGACCTGTACACGGAGCTCATGTCCATGGATGAAAAGGAAGCAAAGCGCATTGCGTCGGCATTGGAGCTGTATGTTTCGGGCTCTCTTAACGTGTTCAATCACCGCACCAACGTGAATATCCACAATCGGCTTGTGTGTTACGACATCAAGGATCTGGGCAAGCAGCTGAAAAAGCTGGGTATGCTCATCGTGCAGGATCAGGTGTGGAACCGTGTGACTGCAAACCGCATCAAGGGAAAGTCAACCCGCTACTACATCGATGAGATGCACCTGCTATTGAAAGAAGAACAGACCGCCGCCTACACCGTGGAAATTTGGAAGCGCTTCCGAAAATGGGGCGGCATTCCCACAGGACTGACCCAGAATGTCAAAGACCTGTTGAAGTCCAACGAGATAGAAAATATCTTTGAAAACTCAGACTTCCTGTATCTTCTCAATCAGGGCAGCGGCGATAGGGAGATACTGGCACACAAGCTGGGCATTTCGCCGGATCAGCTTTCCTACATCAAGAACTCCGGTGAAGGCGAGGGCTTGCTGTTCTACGGCAATGCAATATTGCCCTTCATAGACCGCTTTCCCAAGGACATTGCGCCTGAGCTGTACGGCATCATGACCACCAAGCCCAATGAGGTGAAGCATGAGCAGGAAGCATAACACCACTCGATTACATTTCACCGAGGAAGAACGTGCATCTCCCGAACTGAAAAAGCCCATTCAAAAAGCGGAGAAAGCGGCTGACCGTGTAGACCAAGTGAAACGCCGGGTAAAGCTCCAATTTGAAGGAAGCACACCAAAGCCACCTTCCAAGTTGTCTCACGAAGTACAGAAAGCGCCCGGCAGGCTGCTGTCTCAGGAGGTGCATCGGAACATTCGGGAATCGGAAGATGAGAATGTTGGTGTTCTGGCAGCTCATGGAACGGAGCAAGCGGCAGAGAGTGCCCTCCACATGGGTGAATCCGCTTATCACGCCCACAAGCTCAAGCCTCAGCATAAACTTTACAAGGTAGAACAAAAGCTGGATCAGGCCAATGTGGATGCCCTGTATAAGCAGAGTATCCGTAACGACCCAAAAAGCGGTTCCAATCCCATGTCCCGCTACCGGCAGAAACAGGCTATCAAGAAGCAGTACGCCGCAGCAAAGAGCGGCAAACGGACGGAGCAGACCGTAAAGGGCGCAAAGAAAGCTGCACAGGAAACGGAAAAGGCTACTGAGAAAGTAATTCGCTTCATTGGGCGGCATAAGGTGGGTTTCCTTGTCTTCGGTCTGTTGGGCGTGTTGGCATTCCTGCTCATGAACCTCTTTTCTTCCTGTTCTCAGATGGCGATGGGCACGGTGCAAAGCGTAGTGGGCACATCCTATCTTTCCGAGGACGACGATATTCTTGCCGTAGAAAGAGCGTATGTGCGCATGGAGGACGAACTGGATCGGCGTATAGACAACATCGAAAGTGAGTATCCCGGTTACGATGAGTACCGCTATTCTGTGGATGAAATCGGTCACAATCCGTATGCGCTTATCTCCTACCTGACGGCAAAGCATGTTTCTTTCACACCGGCTGAAATGCAGTCTGAGCTGGAAGCGCTGTTTCAGGAGCAATATCGGCTGAACGTTACGGAGAGCATTGAGATTCGTTACAGAACCGAACTGCATACGGTCACCACCATTGACCCCGAAACCGGTGAGGAAATGACCACCACGGAAACCGTGGAAGTGCCATATGAGTACAAAATTCTGTCTGTGGAACTGTTGAACAAGGGTATTTCTATATCTGACTTGGATGCAGAGCAATCCGAGATGTATGCCGTACTCATGGAGACCCGAGGCAACAAGCCGGAGTTGTTCGATGCGGAGGACAATCCCTTTGTGGGCTCTCTGGACATCACTCCGCCCACGCCATATGAGATACCGCCTGCGGCACTTGCAGACCCACAGTTTGCAGCGCTCATTCGGGAAGCGGAAAAGTATCTTGGATACCCCTATGTATGGGGCGGCAGCAAGCCCAGCACATCCTTCGATTGCAGCGGATTCACCTGTTGGGTGCTGAATCAGAGCGGCGTGGCAAGCGTAGGCCGCACCAATGCAAGGGGACTTTACAAGCGCTCTACCGTGGTATCCCGTGCGGAAGCCAAGCCCGGCGACCTCATCTTCTTTACCGGTGCGAGGGCTGCACAAATCGGGCATCCCGTGACCCATGTGGGCATCTATGTGGGCAATGGCATGATGATCCACTGTGCAGGCAACGGCGTGGAGTATCACACCATAGACAGCAAGTATTACAAAAAGAATTTCTATGCCTTTGGCAGATTAGGAGGTTAAGTACATGAACCCCAAGATTGAGAAGATCAATCAGGAGATCCAAAAACAGCAGGCACGGATTGAGCAGAGCCAAGCCCGCATCAAAGAACTGGAGCAGCAGCGCACGGAGCTGGAAAACACCGAGATCATCGGTCTTGTCCGCTCCATCCATGCAACGCCTGAAGAGCTTGCAGAGCTGCTGCGCTCCATGAAAAGCAAAGGAGTGAGCAGCTATGATTAAGAAACGCCGTGTCCGGCTGTTGGCCTTTTTGACCGTCATGCTTTTGAGTATGACGGTTTTTTCATCCGTAGCACTGGCAGATGGCAGTGAGAGAACCGAGCCTGTGGAAACACCACAGCCTACCGTTGCGCCTACACCTGTGCCGACGCCTGCAACCCAGGGCAGCGCCTTTACAAACGAGGGCAATATGTCCTTAGTGGACAATCTCTTTGCCGAGAATACCAACAAGCAGTTCATTACCGTGGAAAGCAAGAATGGGCAGCTCTTTTATATCGTCATCGACTACGATGCGGTTCAGAACGAGGAAACCGAAAGTTACGAGGTGCATTTTTTGAACATGGTGGACGAGGCTGACCTCATGGCGCTGTTGGAGGAACTGGATATCGAAATTCCCGACAAAACACCTGAACCTACACCCACGCCCAAGCCTACCGTGGAGGTTGTGCCGGAACCTGAGGAAACCAACGGCATGAACGGCGGCATTCTGCTGATCGTTTTTGCTCTGCTTGTGGGCGGTGTTGTCCTTTATTATTTCAAGGTCATAAAGAAAAAGCCCAAGCAGAAAGTTCCTTCTTATACGGATGAGTACGACATGGATGATGACGATATCTGGGAGAAAGAAGTATGACCTGGTTCACCGATAGTCCCTTTGAGCGGATGATGGTGCAGCGACCCAAAATGCAACAGCGGGAGCAAACCGTTCCCGCTGTTTTGCTTACAGAAAGGGATCATTCAAAACGCAAACAACAACAGAAAAAGGAGGATGAACCGTGCAGCTCATCATCGCAGAAAAACCAAGCGTTGCCCAATCAATCGCCGCAGCCTTGGGAGTGAAAGAACGAAAACAAGGCTATTTGCAGGGCACGAGCTATCTTATCAGCTGGTGTGTAGGGCATCTTGTGGAGCTTGCACAGCCGGAAGCCTACGGGGATTACGGCAAGTGGCAATACGCTGACCTGCCCATCCTACCCGACAAGTGGCAGTACGCCGTCCTTCCAAGCAGCAAACAGCAGTTCAACATTCTCAGTCAGCTCATGGCGCGGGAGGATGTGACCGAGATCGTGTGCGCCACCGACGCGGGACGGGAAGGCGAGCTGATCTTCCGTTTGGTTTATGCTGTAGCGGGATGCACCAAGCCTGTACTGCGGCTGTGGATATCCTCCATGGAAGAAACGGCGATTCGGAAGGGCTTTGAAGCCATTCGTCCGTCCAATGAATACGATGCACTTTACCACGCTGCCCTTTGCCGCGCACAAGCAGACTGGATCGTGGGAATCAACGCTACAAGGCTGTTTTCCTGCCTGTATCGTCAGACCTTGCAGATTGGTCGGGTCATGACACCCACGCTGGCGCTCATCGTCCAGCGAGAGGCCGAGATTGCCGCCTTTCGTCCCGTTCCCTTTTACAATGTGGTACTGGAAATGAACGGCTTTACTGCAATGAGCAAACGGATGGAGCGTAAGGAAGATGCGGAGCGATTGCAAACCGCCTGCATGGATGCGTCTGTAATCGTAAGGCGCACGGAGCGCAAAGAAAAACATGAAAATCCTCCCGCTCTGTACGATCTTACTACTCTGCAAAGGGACGCCAACCGATTGCTCGGCTATACTGCACAGCAGACACTGGATTACACACAAAGCCTGTATGAAAAGAAACTCTGCACATATCCCCGTACCGACAGCCGATATTTAACCGGCGATATGGCAGATGCACTTCCCGTTCTCGTAAACGCTATTGCCAAGGCAATGCCCTTTGCGAAAGAAATGCCTATCACCGCCGAAGTACAGCAGGTTATCTGCGATGGAAAAGTCACTGACCACCATGCCATTATCCCGACAATGACCTTAAAAGATACAAACCTTGCTGAGCTTCCTGCCGGAGAACGCTCCACACTGTATCTCATATCGGCTCGGTTACTCTGTGCCGTTGGAAAGAAGCACGACTATGCAGAAACAATCATTACTGTGGAATGTGCGGGAACAGAGTTTACCGCAAAAGGACGTTCTGTGCTGAATCCCGGTTGGCGGACGATAGATTCCGCCTGCAAAGCCATGCTGAAAGGAAAGGCGGAAAAAGAAGATACAGAAAAGCCGCTGCCCATAGTTACGGATGGCGAAGTGCTGGAGCTTGTCTCTGCGTCTGTCAAAGAGGGCAAGACCACACCGCCCCAGCACTTCACTGAGGATATGCTGCTCTCTGCCATGGAATCGGCGGGTAGTGAGGATGCGCCGGAAGATGCAGAGCGAAAAGGCTTAGGTACGCCTGCCACCCGTGCAGGAATCTTGGAAAAGCTGGTAAAAACGGGATATGTGGAACGGAAAAAGGCAAAGTCCGCCGTGAATCTACTGCCCACCCATAAGGCGATAGCCCTGATTACCGTGGTTCCAGAGGCAATCCAATCCCCGAAACTGACCGCTGAATGGGAGTCACGCTTAAAGGAAATCGAGCGTGGTCTGCTTGCGCCTGAGGACTTTATGACTGAGATCATACAAATGGTGCGGGAGTTGGTGGATACCTACGAAATGGCGCAGGATGGACAGGTGCTTTTCAACCAGCCCAAGGAAGCCATTGGCGTTTGTCCCCGCTGCGGCAGCTGGGTCATGGATACGCCAAAAGCATTCTCTTGCGAGACAAAGGATTGCGGGTTTGTGCTCTGGAAAAACAGCCGCTTCTTTACCGCAAAGCGAAAGCAGTTAACCAAGCAGGTAGCGGCAGCGCTCCTGAAGGAAGGACGTGTGAAACTCAAGGGCTGTTATTCCGAAAAGCACGGCACGACCTACGACACTACCGTGGTGCTGGAGGACGATGGCAATCGGGTGCGCTATAAAATGCTGTTCGGTTCGGAGAAAGGAGCGAACGCATGAAACCCACACGCGAAGAACAGGAGACTATTATCTGCTTCGATGAAGCTTGCGATACCGCCAGCGTTTTTACCTATAATCGCCGATTGCAGTTGAAGCTTGAAAGTCTTGCTGTAAAGCATCCCAGGCAGATCATCCATGCACGGGATTCCCCCGATGGAGCGAGAACCTATCTTGTGCCCAAGCGCTGTATCTCCATCCGTGCGCCTTATTCGGAGGAACGGCGGGAAGCAGACAGGCAGCGGGCATTGAAAGCACAGATCAGACCGCCCAACAGGGAGTTTCGTTCCTAAAAGAATACATAAAAACATTGCCCCGATATTCGGTTCTACCGATGTCGGGGCTTTTGCATTTCAGAACAAATCTACATAGAAAAGGAGAAACCAATGACATCAAAGAAAAATCGAATTTTCAGCTTTGTGCTGACCATGCTTCTGCTGTTCAGCTTCTGCTCCACGGCATTTGCACTGAACATCGTAGACGAAGATCTCTACGATTACTTTGAATACTATGATGGCGGCACATGGCAGGATCTCAACACCGTCATGTACACGGATACTGCAGATGGAGATGTGGGCTACTGCATCGAGCATGAGGCAAAGCCGCCCAGGCCTTCCGTGGACTATGTACCCTACGACATTTCTGGCCTGTTCAATAACTATACATTGACTGGTATACAGGCCATCCTGAACCGTGGCTATCCTGCGGATAACAATGGATTCAGCGATGAAGCCGCATTTTATGCAACTGCCAACGCCCTGCGCTTCTGGATCAAGGAAAGCTGCGGTCAGGGCTATGACTTCATGATACTGTCCAACGGTCATGTCCGTGTAAAGTCTGGCGGTGAAGCCGTGTGGAACTGGTGTATGGAGCTGCTTCAGTACGCCCGCAATCAGGATGTGGGCGGCAGCGCATCCGTGTATGTGTCTCCTTCTTCTCCCAAGTGGACGCTTTCCAACGGACAGCTGACAACTTCTCTTTCCGTATCTTCCAGCAATGGATATTCCATCACTGCTAGTGATCCTGAGGTATCCATTTCCGGCTATACCGGCGGCAGAAGCGACAGGCTGACCATCACTGCACCTGCAACTCTGTCTGGTACATCCGTTTCTCTTTATCTCACAGCCACCGCAGGCAGCGTAAGCACCGTAGATCTTGGGTTCTATGCACCTGATTCTGGTACCCGTCAGAAGCTGGTGTTTGTTGAAATGGTGTCCGGCACTACAGGCCAGTCTAAGACGGTGTCCATTACCGGCAATTTCTACGACCTGACCGTAAACAAGACGGACGCTTCCACCGGTGCAGCTCTTGACGGTGCAAAGTTCAAGCTGACTTCCAGCGGCACTACCATTGGTCTTACTCAGACCGCAGCGGGCAAGTATTCCGCAGGCGGAACTCTTACCGAATTCACCACCAATGGCGGCACGGCGATCCTTACCGGCTTTCCCGCAGGCAGCTATCAGCTGACGGAGGTCTCCGCACCCAGCGGCTACATGGTATCCGACGCCAAATCTATTACCCTCAATAAAAACACCTCTGTAACCGTAGCAAATACCCCCGCAGCTCTTACCGTCCTTAAGAAGGATGCTGTCAGCGGTGATGCGCTCCCCGGCGCAACATTCACTCTGTTGGACAGCGCAGGCAACCCCGTTGCGATTACTTCCGCAGGGGATGGGAGCTATACCGTAAGCAGCAGCGGTTCTACCACCTTTACCACCGGCAGCGATGGTAAAGCCATTATCCGTCAGCTCCCCAAGGCAAGCTATACCCTTAGGGAAGCTACCATGGACGGGTATAACACCTTTGCAGATGTAGCTGTGAACTTCACCGGTGCAAATGTGGTGACTGTAGAGAACCAGCCCACTGTACTGGAGTTTACCAAAACTGACTCCGTAACAGGAGAAACACTGGACGGCGGCACTTTCCGTATCTATGATAGCAACGGTATTGCAATGCTTCTTACCAAATTAGAGGACGGTGTATATCGCAAATCCTCAGACGGTGGGGACACTTTCACCACCAGTAAAGGTAAGGCTACTATCTATGGCCTTACTGCTGCGCAGTACACCGTCAGCGAAGTTTCCGCGCCTGACGGTTACACTAAGGATGCAAATAAGACCGTCACCGTAACAAATAGCGGCAAAGCTACCGTCACCATGGCGGACAGCCCTATGACACTTCGATTCAACAAGACCGATGCTTTGAGCGGAAGCGCAATCGACGGCGGTAAGTTCAGCCTTTACAACGGCGAAGAACTCATCAAGCTCCGCAAGGTGGAAGATGGTGTATATGCCCCTGCAGCAAACGGCAGCACCACCTTTACCACTCACAACGGCTCTGCTCTGATCGCGCCCCTTGCCGCAGGCAGCTACACCATTTCCGAAGAACAGGCTCCCGATGGTTTTGCAGCGGCTGCGGATGTGATCGCTACCGTCACCGAGAGCAACACTTCTGCCAATCCCTCAGTAGCTTCCATGCAGGACAAGCCCCTTGCACTCACCGTAAACAAGGTATCTTCCGTTACCGATCAGCCTATCGGCGACGCGGTATTCCGCCTGTATGACAGCCGAGGCAACGCCATCAAGGTATCTGCCATGGCAGGGCATGATGGTTGGTTTGCAGTGGATGCAAACGGCGACGCTGACTTTACCATTCCCGCGTCCGGTTCAGCGACCATCCTGTATATCCCTCAGGGCAGCTACGAGCTGAAGGAGGTCTCTGCACCCGAAGGTTATGCCATCTCTCGCGGCACCACTTCTGCGGTTGTAGGCAGCTACAATACCTATACCGCACCCGCTTCTGTGACCGTGGAGAACGAACCTCTTGCCATGCTGCTGGACAAGGTGGATGCTTCAGACAAATCTCCCATTGAGAACGTGGCATTCAAAATTAAAGATGCGGATGATAACTATCTCCGTTTCACCAAGCAGGATGACGGAACCTACTATGTGACCACTGACGGCGAGGATACCTTCAAGACCAATGTGGATGGTCTTGCCAGCGTCTTGTTTATCCCTGTAGGTACTTACACCTTGGAAGAACAGCAGCATCCCGGCTTTGCGCCCACCGAAGCACAGGAGTTTACCGTCACCGCCGAGAATACCGCAAGTTATCCCGCCAAAGTGGGCGTGGAGAACTGGCCTCTGTACTTTACCTTGACCAAAACCGATAAGCTGACAGGCAAAGCACTTGCAAATGTACCCTTCAAGCTCATCGACAGTTCCGGCAATGCACTCCGCTATACCCAGCAGGAGGATGGCAGCTACAAGGTCACCGCATCTGGCGCGGATACCTTCCTGACGGATGCCGAGGGCAAGGTACTGATTTCCCACATTCCCGAGGGCAGTTACAGGCTTGTGGAACAGACCTTTGATGTGTACGCTACCCATGCGGAAGTGGCTGTGACCGTGGCAGATACCAATACCGAGGAAAATCCTGCTTCCGCAAGCCTTGAAAACTGTCCTACTGCTTTTAAGCTGACTAAAGTGGATGCGGAAACTAAGGCTGCGTTGGATAATGTAAAATTCATCTTGAAGGATGAATCCGGCAATGTGGTTCCCATTGCCTTAATGGATGACTGTACCTACCGTCCTGCCTATGCAGTGGGTGAAGACACCGTTGCCATCAGCAACGCCACCCTGACCACGGACGGCAATGGTGAAATCGTGATCCACTATCTCAAGCATGGCACTTACACCCTGATTGAGCAGCAGAAAGCGGGATATGCCCCTCTGAAGGATATCTCCTTTGAGATCACTGCTGCGCACTCCACCGAAGTGCCCCTTGCAATGACAGTAGAGAACATTCCCGGCACACTCGTCATTTCTAAAACAGATGCCATTACCAAGGCAACGCTGCCCGGTACCCGTTTCAAGGTTCTGGATGAAAGCGGCAATAGCATTAAGCTGGTACAGGAAAACGATGTATATCGTCCTGCTAAATCCACTGAGACCGGCAGTGATGAACTGACCGTGGGTGCTGACGGTACTGTCACTGTGAAGTACATCACCGGCAAAGTAACCATCCGTGAAAGCGGCGCACCCGCAGGTTATGCCTATGCAGCGGATGCTACTGCAACCGTGGGTATGACCGCCATTTCCCATGAGAATGGCGATGCGGCCCTTGCCATGGAGACCGTGGAGATTGCCGACCAGCCCCTTGCGCTGAGAATCAGCAAGATCCACGCAAAGACACTGAAGCCCCTGAAGGGTGCTGCCTTTGAAATCCGAAGCAGCGATGGCACTACGCCCATGACCTTTGAACTGAAGGACGGCATCTATTGGTACAGCAAAGCGGGCAGCATTACCACCATTACCATGGATGAAAACGCACAGGCGCTTGTTTGCGGCCTGCCTGCTGCCAAGTACAAGCTGGTGGAAACCGTAGTGCCCAACGGGTTCTTCCCCGCACCTGCACAGGATTTCACCGTACAGTTTACGGATACTTACGAAAAGCCCCTTGAGATCACCGTCACCAACACCCCTGAGGTCAAGCTGGGTCTTGACTCCGACAAGTGGGACGATGTGCTGCTGATGGGCGGCGGCATTCTGCTGCTTGCAGGCGCTGCAACCTTCATATACATCAGAAAGCGCAGAACTGCCCGATAAGGACTGAATGAGAAGCAGGAGGCATTTGCCTCCCGTTTCGCTTTATGAGGTATGTATGAAAAAGACGATTTTCGTTCTGTTGATCCTGCTTTGCATTGGGCTTGGTGTTTACTTAGGCTTCCATTACTCGATCTTTACCATTCCGCAGAGGACATCCGAAGTGTTGGTTGGTAAAACCGTTACCTCTTTGCCCGCAGAGCAGACACAAAAACCAAGTATTGCACCATCTCAGCCAACAGCAGAACAGCCCTTACCGGAAAGTGACCCTACCACAATACTCGATATCCTGCCTGTGGAAGAAGCTGCAGAGCCATCCGTGCCCTACAATGCCAACGGCATCTTGGGACAGCTCATCTATGATGGCAAAAGCGTCATTGTGCGGGATGACATTGATGCAGCTACATTGGAGAAAAGCCCCGGCTGGGTACCGGACAGCTCTCTTCCCGGCAACTCCGGTATGAGCATCATCTTCGGACACAGGAACCGAAAACACTTGAAGCTCATTGAGCCTATCGAGGTGGGCGACACGATCTCTTTCCGCTTCGTATCCGATAACCGCTTGGTGTCCTATGAGGTAACGGATGTGCAGATCTTCGAGAAAACCTCTGACTGGACGCTGCCTGTAACGGATGAAAATGTGTTGGTGCTTGTGACCTGCTATCCCTTTGAGTACACAGGCAATGCACCGGGCAAGTTTCAGGTGATTGCAAGGCTGAATCAGTAACAGAAAGGAGGCACAATGGAACAAAAAAATAGCAAAGACCGCTTGCGGGAAATTACCGACAGCATAGAACAGGGTATCAAAGACTTGTTTGAAAGTGATAAATACAGGCAGTACCTTCGTACCATGTCCCGCTTTCACCGATACTCCGTCAATAACACCCTTCTTATCGCCATGCAGCGCCCGGATGCTACTCACATCGCTGGGTTTAGCAACTGGAGAAATCAGTTCGGGCGGCATGTGCGCAAGGGAGAAAAGGGCATCCAAATCATCGCACCCACACCCTGCAAGAAGAAAATCGATGCGGTTAAGCTGGATCCGGATACAAAAGCGCCTGTTCTGGATCAGAACGGCAACGCCGTCATGGAAGAGATCGAAATCAAAATCCCTATGTTCCGTGTGGTATCCGTATTCGATGTATCCCAGACCGAAGGGAGACCACTGCCGGAGATCGTATCCGACCTGACGGGTGATGTTCAGCAATACGATACCTTCATGGAAGCCCTACAGCGGTCATCTCCGGTTCCTGTTTCTATAGAGCCCATTGCACTTACCACCGATGGATATTTCAGCCTGACGGAACAGTCCATCGCTATCCGTGCAGGCATGAGCGAGGTGCAGACGGTGTGTGCAGCGGTTCATGAGATCGCTCATGCAAAGCTGCACAACTACGTTATCGCCAATGCAGAAGCCGAACAAACCCAAGAGATTACAAAGAAGGATCAGCGCACAAAAGAGGTGGAGGCCGAGAGCATCGCCTATGCAGTGTGTCAATATTACGGGATAGAAACCGCAGAAAACAGCTTCGGCTATATCGCAGGCTGGTCTAAGGGCAAGGATTTGGAGGAGCTTCGGGCAAGTTTAGAGACCATCAACCAAACGGCCTCAGAGCTTATCACCGATATTGACCGGCATTTTATGCAGCTTTGTGAGGAGCGCGGTACGGAGATTCCTGTCGAAAATGCTCTGAAAAATGTCGAACTGTCCCTTGAAGATGACTATGACATGATCGATGGAATCATCAATAACGGACAAAAGAATGTGGAAGAAAAGCTGACGGAGCATAGGCCGTCGGTATTGCAGCAGCTGCAAACTGCGAAGAACTCAGAACATAAACGAACAGCGCTCAAGTGCGCAGAAAGAGAACGATGATATGAAAACCAATTCATTTACCCATGACGAGATTAATCTCATGTGTATTTACGATGTGGGCAGCAGAAGGGGTTTGATAAAGGAGCTGAACCGAACCCTGGCGCTTATGTCCAAAGAAGACGCAGAACTTGCGAGTATAACCGAGAGCGCAATCACAAAGCTCCAGAATGTGACTGATGATCAGTACAGCGTGCTGGAGCTTTATCCCGATTACTTATAAACGGAGGGAGACATGGAGAATAGCAAAATAACTGTGCTTGTGGTTGAGCCGCTGATGGAACCGTATGTGAAAGAAATAGATTCCGGCTTGAAATCGCTGCAGAAAGAAGTAGGGGGTTATATTCAGGCGGTTTATCCATTTGAAGAACCCGTTGCTATTATTTGTAATGAGGAGGGCAAGCTGAATGGGGAACCATTAAACCGTGCGCTGCGGGATGAAGATGGGCATGTATATGATATCGTAGCCGGAACATTCCTTATAGCGGGATTAAGCGAGGATAATTTCTGTTCCCTAAGTGAGGCGCATATTGAGCAGTTTACCCAGAAATTCAAAGCGCCTGAAATGTTTGCCAGGGCAAACGGCAAGATTCTTATTATGCCTATGAACTGGGAGACCATTAAGGATGAGAGACCCTCTGTTGCGGAGAAATTGAATGTTTCAGCTCGGCATAACAAGCAGAAACAACCTTCGAAATCCGAAGAGATGGAGCTGTGATATGCCAAACAGAAAGAGAAACATCCCCGTTATGGTGCGGCTCACGCCAGAGGAGAAGGAGCTGATACAGCAAAAGATGGGGGAGATGGGCACCACAAATATGGAGGCCTACTTTCGGAAGATGGCCATCGATGGCTATATGATACATCTGGACTTATCCGACGTGCGAGAGCTGATTACGCTCCTGCGTCGCTACAGCAACAATCTCAATCAGCTGACAAAGCGTGCTCACGAGACCGGGAGCATCTATGCCGCAGATCTGGAGGATTTGTTCCAGAATCATCAGCTTATGTTTGATGCCGCAAGGGAGATACTTACCCAGCTGGCTTCCATCTGAAAGCAGGAGCATATCATCCGCCAACTTGCCCACAAAATGGACTTGTGGTGCGGAGGATGGTATGCTTCTGTTGAAAACACGAAGAATGGAGGAGACTACAATGAGAGGATTGTTGCGGATATTGTTGCTGCCGCTTCGATTGGTGCTCGGCTTTTTTATTGGAATCTGCCGTTTTGTTTGTGTCTGTTCGGCGGGGCTGTTGTCCATTCTGTCAAGTGTTTTGTTCCTGTTTTCGCTGATGGCACTGATTATCGAACACACGCAGGCGG
Organism: Clostridia bacterium; assembly: GCA_045603585.1. Lineage (GTDB taxonomy): Bacteria > Bacillota > Clostridia > Christensenellales > CAG-138 > SFEL01. The sequence goes on along the minus strand of JAZUMK010000046.1, from coordinate 44,540 downwards.
GAGTATTGGGGATAGTTGGAGCGTTTCTCATATCACCCCTTGGACTTCCGAAGGTAGCCAGTTGGCTAATAGACAGAATGGATGATTTGAGAACAGTAATCACCGCAATATAACGATACAGGGAGGCAGCAGAACGCTGCCTCCCATATTTGTGTTTCAAGGAGAATTTCTATGGCGACCACACGATTGATTCCGATGCATCAGAATAAGGGGAAATCTATTTCACAATGTCTTACTGATCGAACCGAATACGCGAAGAATCCTGATAAGACTGCCGATGGAGAATTCATCAGCGCCTATGAATGTGACCCCGCTACGGTGGATGCAGAGTTCCTTGCCGCAAAACGCATCTACGCCGACCGTACAGGCCGTTCACAGCAGAGTGATGTGATTGCCTATCAGGTGCGGCAATCTTTTCGACCGGGTGAAGTCACGCCGGAGGAAGCCAATAAGATCGGCCATGAGTTTGCTATGCGCTGGACGAAGGGAAAACATGCTTTTATCGTGGCTACCCATGTGGACAAGGCGCATATCCATAATCACATCATCTATAATTCCACGACCCTGGATTGCACGAAGAAGTTCCGAAACTTCATGGGAAGCACAAATGCTGTGCGGCGGCTCTCTGATGCTATCTGCATGGAACACAGGCTGTCCATTATCTTGAACCCCAGACCCAGCCGAGGGCACTATGGAAAGTGGTTGGGAGAACAGAAGAATTCCACGTTTTCAGATCGGCTACGTCAAGCTATCGACGCAACTCTCAAGCAAAAGCCGAAGGATTTTGAGCATTTTCTATTGCTTATGGAAAACTCTGGTTACGAGGTCAAGCGTGGAGCACATATAGCCTTCAAAGGTGCAGGACAGCAGCGGTTCATTCGTCTTCGTTCTCTTGGTGAAGGATATTCTGAAAGTGAACTTCGAAAGGTAATCGCAGGCAAGAAGCCGAATATGCCCAATAAAGCGGCTGCTTCAAAATTAAATAAGCAGGTAAATCTTCTTGTCGATATTCAAGCCAAGCTGCAAGCAGGTAAAGGGCTCGGCTATGAACGCTGGGCAAAGACCTTCAACCTCAAACAGATGGCGCATACGCTCAACTATCTTACGGAAAATAACCTGTTAAGTTATGATGCCCTCTCTGGGAAGGCGGCGGAAGTTAGTGCAAGGTTTCATGATTTGTCAGCACAGATCAAGGCTACCGAAAAGCGTATGGCAGAGATTGCCGCGCTGCGGACGCATATTATCAATTACAGCAAGACCCGAGATGTGTATGTGGCTTACCGGAAGGCTGGATATTCTAAGAAGTTTTATGAAGTGCATACCGCTGATTTGCTTTTGCACAAAGCAGCAAAGCAGGCCTTTGAAGCTCTTGGCTCGAAAAAGGTACCTACTGTGAAATCATTGAATATAGAGTATGCAGTGCTACTCTCTGAAAAAAAGAAAGCCTTCATAGAGTACACCAACGCTCGTGCTGAGATGCGTGAGTTACTGACCGTGAAGGCGAATGTAGAACAAATTTTAAACTATAATAAACAGTTGAACGATAGAAAACACGATGATTTTTCTGTTACAGTATAGATATATGACGTCAACCGCTGAAATACAAAGTTACATTTGATAAAAAGCTATCCCAGTTAGAAAAGTAAGCCACTCCTACCGGGCCCCAAAGAACACTTCAATACGTAGGAAAAGCTAATGGGACGGAGTCTATATTATTAGTAGTCAGCAATACATAGGTTTTTTATATGTTCAAGTATTGATGAAACGAACGTTCGGTTAATATCTGATTGGGACAACTCTGAAGTATCCAATTCCATTACCTTCTTAAAATGTTCACTATATAACTTTTGAACTCTTTCTAATGCAGAATTATATTTTGTTAAAACAGGGTCATTGATAATTGTACCTGTTGTATCTAATAGACCAGAAAGGTTTTCTCGATTTAACGATACTTCTACATTACATTTCATAATATAACAACAACTAATACAATTAACAAATCGATTTAGCAAAATGTAATTAAGCAATGTGCGATACTCTTCTTCAGTTATTAACTTATCTTGATAGTAAAGTTCATACCAACAAATAGCATCTAAAAGACCTCTCTCGCAAATTACTATATCATAATTCCCCAAATATGCTTCCAAAAGCTGTTTGATTGTTTCGTTTAATGTCCATATGTTAAAATCAGGAGACAATTTATTCTTAATTTTGCATTTAGCCGCAGCTTCATATATTATTTTATACTTTATACCACTTCTTTTTAATACTTTTTCGAATGTCTGTATGGCAGACGTTTTCCCAGAGTTGGGCGTTCCCGAAACTTCTACAACAAACGGTGTTTTATTATTTGCTTTATACTGGTTTATCAAGCGGGACATTATCTCTTTTGTAACTTTCAACGTTTGATCCTCCTTAATATTTATTGGACAGTTCTTTGATTAAACAGTAGTTGCGATAAAATGAGTTGCATAAAGTACGCTCTTCATCTTTTGCATATTCTAGTATATTGGTTTGATATTTGTTATTATCTGAATCTGATGCGTCTGTATATACTCTTTTACTGGAAATAACACATAGGTCTTCGTTCTCTCGTCCAGGTTCAACATCGATTAAAGTGCAACGCAAATGATAATCTTCGTTCGAATAGTAAATATGCGCGCCTGCTTGCTGCAAAGCCTGTACTTGTTTATTAAACTCTTCCATAGCACTTTGTTTTGAGTTTGCGATTTTCTCCAAGGGGAATATTATTTCTACAACCTGATTGTTGTTTGTAAGCTTTGTGATAACATCAATATAATCGTCAGCCCAACTAAGATCACCGCCAAACATAATGACTTTGCCTGTTGAGTTAATCATACGATTTTGGGTTAATTCTATTAATTCAGTCCTCTTAAGGACTGTTTTCTTCCTAGTGACAACACCAATTATTATGCTCAACAAAGAAAGGAATATAACAACATATGCAACATAAGGAAGCCAAGGCTCGTTAATACCGAGACATTGAAGTAAAAGCGCAATAATTGTTGAAACATTAACTATCCATTGAAATAATCCTAATCCTTTTTGCGTTTTCAAACTTGATTTCAACTGGGGCACCCCTTTCAAAATAATTATACTCCGTTGTTTAGACACATTATGGGCTTATATAACATTTTGTAAATTTGACGAGCAGGCTAAAAACGTAATACAACAGAGCTAAAAACGTAATACAACAAAAGAATATTGACTCCAAGGAAGAAACATTTGCCATGTCGAACATGCCTATAAATGAGATGCGGGCATAATCCTGAATCAGGTAAGAGGGCCGGCAAACATAATTGTGTTAAAAGAAATCAAATTGCTTTGCTGAATTCATAATTATTTCCTCGGCTATTGACCTTATAAGCGGAATTTCTTTGGTCAATTGATTATCATGTTTAAATGGTTCATAGCGCAATTTTTCGCCATCTTTACTATGAACAATAGCATTTCGCACTGAATATACACGGTCTCTGATGTTTTGATAAATGGTCTCAGAAGTATCATTAAAATCTATCAATTTACTATCATCAGTAAATTCGACCAAGCTGGTTTTGTAGTAAAAAAGAGCATTGGGGTTAATGCTTAATATAGAATCTTTCAAGATGCTTAGATCTGGAATATACTTCTTCATACATAATAGCAAGCCGGTTTTTTCGTTCCAAACACCATCTTCTCTCTGTTCTCGCATTTTCTTTCTTATCATGTTATAAAAACCTCTAATGTCACTTTCCCTGTGTGGTGAAAAAGAGGGGCGGGTGATATAATTCTCAATCTCACAAAAAGTATCTTTTTCAGAAATTGATTGAAAGAAAAACTCGGCTACATGATAAAATGCTAAATATTGAGCAAACGGTATATTTATAGCGACTGCTTGATGATAATACTTTACCAACTCGGGATTATAGTGTCTGTATGGAAATAGTTGTCCGTTACGGCGAGAACCATTTCTAAATGGGCGTTGTTCAGCTATGAAATCCATCACTGATAATGTCGTATTATGATTATAAGATATATTGAATAGATACGAATCGAACATGCGACGCAACTCAGAATTAGAGTGCATCTTTGGAGTATTAATTTTAACGGTTAATATGCGAAAAAGTTCTGTCAAATCATTTAATGAGGACAGTTTTTCTTGAGATAACATGTGTAGAAGAAGAGGCCTCACTTGATAATTCTGTTCTGCCCGTTGGGAAAAACTGCAAAACAGCGCAAATATATATCGAGAACTTGCTCTTGAAAGTTCAAACTCATAGTTGTGCTCTGAAACGGAATACGTAACCAAATCAGGTCTAAACGGCGGGCGGCGCAATTGGTCGACTGCTTGGACAGCAACCTCAAAGTAACGATTACCACAAAGGACAGAATTGAAACAAGAAAATTCAGCGGTTAAAGTTTCCGTCACAGAATTTATATCCGCAATAGGTATTTCACCAATTATTTTGTGTTCTTCTTCTGCTCTATCGTAATTATAAAACACTTTTGACAGTATTATTTTTTCGGATTCAACATTGACTAATAAATTACGAACGGATGATTGTAGACCGGTTACAAAATTCTCAATTGTAAACACAGATATCCTCCTTTTGTTTTGCAAAAATAGAGCATAGCGTAATAGAAAAGACGAATTATTTATTTTTATCTTATAATAACTTACAAATAGTATTTTTTCAATCACATAAGTTCGAGCAGATTTTGAATAATAGGTTCATACGCTTGCGCTTGTTTTTAATTTAATCAAGTTAAAATGAGTTTAGATATTCAGCCGTAGGATATATACTGCGTTTCATAGGGGTTTGGGGACTTCCCCAACAAGCATTTTCACATGACCGACTGGCAAGGGCGGAAGTGAAAAATCGCAATGTGGCTTACCACTTGCATTGCTTGCCAAGTATGATATGGAAGAGTCCAGGGTAGAGGTAGTGTTAAAGGAAAATACTGCAGAGTTGATTTTCTCAGACGGTACGGTAGCTGAATGTACTGTGTTCTGTGAAAACAATTACTATCCATGCAGAATAAGCCTTAGCAAGGTGGCTCAAATATTCGTGAGCGCAGGCGGTTTTGTACATGTGACGATATCATGTCAGAATGTAAAGAGTGTGATAAACTGACAAAGCATTATTCATCCTTTGACAGAGTCACCAGAAGTGGTCATGCAACACATGTAATGCTGGAATCCACTGCTGATAGTAATCAAGTAATCAAGAAGACTATTCTTGAGTTGTTGTTCGGATAATTCAAACAGCCCGCAAATTTGGCTGGCCGTTTTATCATAGGCTATTGAGTTCAGAAAGCCAGCATTGCGGGTTGTATCACGACCATCCAATTACTTATTATTGCTTCTAACGGAAGCACCCTCAGCAAGTTTGTACAGCGTGGTCTCATATGTTGCATTAAGGTTCGAATGATGTGGGAACTCTATTTTGTTCTGCCAATTCTTGCTGTTCCCAAAATGAAATCTTATTATTAATTTCTCCTACTATTTTTGTAGTCCATTGTCTCACAATTTCATTCTTATGGAATTGTAACTGTTCTATTAGAGTAAGCCGTTTTTTTAATGCTGCGGATAAACGGCTCGTCCAGAGACCCCAATCAAAACTATTCATTAGAGCGTCAAGTGTCCGTTCAGAAATATACTCTGAATCAATTATTGACTGTGCCAATTCAGTTATTCTGATACCATCGTCAATATATTCAACGATATTTACAATTCTCGCAATTTTCTCTAATCGCTCCATTGGCTTTTGATAAGCCCAATCTAACACTGCATTGGTATTGCAATCTTGCAAACAGCATCTTTCTGCGATTCTATTATAAAGAACATGCGCAACTTTATATCCTAGTTCAGTATCGTCAGGTAAAAACACACTTAAAAGCAAGGATGGATTAATCTTTGCAATACTATGCACAAATGCATGACAACAGGATTTCCTATAATAATCATCATCCGTTATGATATGGTCATACAGTGATTTTGCGATCTCCGATAAAATACAGCCATCTTCCTCGCTGCGATATGCAAATGATATGATTTCCTCTATCATAAAACTATTGTTGTCATTGCTTAACTCGCTACGATTTTTAACATACAAACAGAGCAACTTTAGAAGTGCTGGTTTATATTTACACCAAATACTCTTCTCATTTTTATTATGAGGAAGAGACATGTAAATAAGACGAATAATTGTGGTAAATGATTCTTGACGCTCTGCAAGCTTTATCAGTAATTCAATACAAGCATCTTCGGTTTTGTAAATTGGATTATCCGGAAAAGAAAGACTATTCCAGCGCAAGTGAGGATTTTTGTCTAAGTGGTCTATGATTCGTTGGTGGCATTGTGGGCTTTGATCGGCTTCTATTAAGAGATATAGTATGTTGCTTTCCATACCTTCATTTCCCACAAGCAAATCGGATAGTGAGGAAGCAATAGCTATATCATTCTGAAACATCTGGGAGAGAAAACCGCTCATAAATTGGGCACAATATCGAGAGTCATCTTGTTTTTGCAGCACATCCAACATGGTTACCCAATGCTCTTCCGGCAATTGACAGCCATCAGCAAATCCAGCTCCAAGATTTTTTAACCCATATGACGATGTTGTTTTTCCATATAGCTCTGGAAGGATCTTAATAAGCAGGCTCTCATCGGATACTAGTTCAAGGCCCAAGTCGTAAACATATTGACCGACCTTCTCGTATATAGAACAATCATCACTATCGTCTAATATATAGCGCAGATTAAAATGCTCACTATCATCTACCAACACACTCGCACGTATTCGAGCTTCAAGGGATACGGGCTTTAGCTTTTCCATAAGAAGTTCAATACGGGTATGATATGCTTCATCCATTTTATCTGCATCGTGGTGAAGCATTTCTCCGCATGCAAGCCAACCCTCAAACCAGTCTGTTGTTTTTAAAATTCTTTCCGACGCGTTTTCTATAATCGAAATCAATCCGCAATGACATATTCCTCTGATGTTTTCTGCAAGAATACTCTTTACTTCCGGCGAGGTCCAAGTACCACCAATGATTTGCTCACAAGCATAATCGGTAAATGTCTCATACCATGCTTTTACTTCATCGCCTTTAGGCATATATCCATAGTCTCGAGATCGCATACCAAATGGAATTCCACATGCACCGGAACCAACAAATTGATGATAAGAAAGTGCTGTTCTGAGAGCATCTAGGCCTAGGGTTCGATAGTATTCATTATTAGATTCTATGAATGTGCATATCATTTTTAACCGTTGTTCCGGTGTGGCTGTCGTGCCGGATAAATACATTTGGAAATAGGATACAAGTGCGTGCTTTGCGCTATTATTATTCGGAAGCCTATCTGCTTGTGCAAATGCTGCAAGGATTAAAGATGCCTGCTCAAAGCATGCAGAATCATAACCCAATTGCTCAATTAACAAGACATGACTGCCAATACCATGAGTTCGGAATCCATTAATCTTTCCTTCTTTAATAGCGCTGCTGATAAGCTCAAGTACTTGCTGCGGAATCGTAGGAGCAAGGTAGTTAACCATATAATGCATGTAGCGGCTTACATACGGATAGCCACTTTTCTGGATATAATCAAGTAACTTTGTTGCAATCTCCTTCGCATGATTATTCTCATGTAAATAATATATCCTGTGTGATAATGACATAAGCAGGCGCTCATTGCCACCATTCATTAGCACGGAAAGAATATGCGTTGGTGGGAATCTATCCAGAGCTGCGTTTGCCAGATGATTTGCCAGCATATGCGGCAACAAAGCCATCCATGGCCCTCTACACTGTATAAGCTGTCTGTTTTTCAAATTAGAACAAAATTCATACAGTTCCAATGGAGATATGTCTGCGATCTTAGCAAGAATACTTAACTCTGTCTTTTCATCCTCTGCATCATTGTATGTACCATTAAAAGAGTAGACCAGAGACAGCACGCCCGCAATTTTTTTCAGTTTATCGTCTGGCGCTTCGCTTTGAAATACCAATCTGTCTGTTAGTGTTTTATTGGATAGCCCTACATAACTATCACCCGGTCTATATATATTCGCTAATGCTATGGCAATTCGCGCATTGCCATCTGAATACTTGGCAATCGCATAAATATCGTTGTCAGGCATTTGTGGGTAACGGTTTTTTAAAAGACTACGCATGACATCTTCTGATGCTGGCTCCATGTTGAAAACATGGGTTTCCTGTGGCGAGTCTTCTCTGACATCGTATTCGACCGTAATCAAGCTGAGCAGGCTATCCTCTCTTTGACAGATTTCCGATACTTTTTCATGATATCCGGCAGAACAATTGTCAAGTAGCAATATGGCCCTTCTGCGGTTTAGAATTAAAGTTTCTGCAAGATGTATTGGTTCTGGGCAAGGTGAATATCCAACGTCTGTATAAATAGCCAAAGATTGTAAGAGAGCATTTTTGCCAATCTGTGTATCGAATAGTGCCTGCAAGAGTCTGGTTTTTCCTACACCTGACAGACCTGTTAAGCGAACTGTATTTTTAGGTGCATCTAATAAATTACGGATTGCTTCAATTGCTTCTAGCATATTAAAGCAACTATTATCAGAGTAAGGATATTTTTTTATCCTAACCGCATCATCGTGGATTAGCTCTTGTGTTCTACTATTGCTCCAGTCACCATATTTCTGCCATCCAGCATATGTGGTCTTTCCTAATCTGTTACAAACCCAAATTACCGCCGAGGGATATAGATTTGCCCATGTTGCAATGCGGGAACAGTCATAAAAGTCGATAAAAATATTTTTGAATTGGCCGATGCATTCTTGCATTGCGGCTTTTCTGTTTTTTAACATAGTATCAGTGCAGTCATCCTTACTGGAAACAATAATATAAGCCCCGCTATTTTGCTGAAGCTCCATAATTGAGTCTTTAAGTACTCCATTGTGAAGCATCTCATTTTTAATAGTAGCCGGGGTCATTTTTGGTTTTTTTACTTGCAATACAGTTTGTTTTCTGGGAACAAATGAACCATCTACTTGGACTTCTTTGGTACGGGTTACTCTTACATCTACGCCACCATCGGTTGCATCCTGATTACCGCCATATGTTATCCCAACAGGTGACTCGCCGGCAGCTTCTAACTCAGCCACACATAAATACCCAATCAAATTGCGCAGATCGGCATCATGCAGGTTGTAAATATCTTCTTTTGTAATGGTATACATATTGATTCCCTCGCAGCTCAATTATGATAATAATTATAGGATGATATTGAGATGAATATATGTTTATTATACACAAGATGACATATGGATACTACTTTTTTATATCAGCACATCCCCCGCCCGTGAACTAACTGTAAACAACTCCTTCACAATATTGACGGCTGTGCTCATATGGATTATAGTTATAAGCACAAGCTTGATAATACTGCTAACGGAGGTTTTGAATATGAAGGACACCCTGAATCCCAATGAATGGATCGTTATGGAAGCACTGTGGGCAGAAAGTCCATCCACCCTTGGCGAAACCATTGAGCGCATCGGCGACAAGGTAAGCTGGAACTACAAAACCTATCAGTCATACGTAAACGTGCTGGAAAAGAAGGGCTACGTTTCCGCTGTAAAGCGTGGGCGTGACAAGTTCTATTCTCCCGCCGTGTCCCGTGAGGAGTGCATCTCCCGCGAAAGCAAAGCTATCCTTGGCAGGATGGAATCCCGCTCTCTGGGCCTTATGGTCACCAGCATGGTGCGTGAGGGGGACCTTTCCAAGGGGGATCGGCTGGAGCTTATGGAAATGCTGGAGCGGATGCTGAAGGAGGAGCAGGATGGAAAGAACAGTTGATATCCTCATAGAAATCAGCATTTATTCTGCTGTAATCACCGCATTCATACTGCTGTTTCGGGCGGCGTTCAAAAAGCGCCTTTCTCCCAAAGTGCAGTATGCAATGTGGCTGCTGCTGGTGCTGCGGCTGATGCTGCCTGTCACCATCGAAAGCGGTTTCCATGTGGAAAGCCTGTTGCCCGAGCGGCCTGCCCCTGTTGTACAGGAAGAAAGCATATTTGAAAGCCCCGTTATAAACGAAATACCCGCCGTGAACATGGCCCCTGTAACTGAAGCAGCGCCCGTTCAGCCTGACATTGATACTCAGGGCGAAAATGCTGTTACTCCTGCTATTTCTCAGGAAATACCTGAAAGCGCAGCAGCAGCTGTTCCCGAGGTAAAGGAGCCTGTGTTCAATATTCGCTGGCGCATTGCCGCATTCTGGACATGGGTGGCAGGGGCGCTTGTCTTCGGCCTGTGGATGATGATAGTAAAACTGCGCTTTTACGAGGATATGCAGCGGCATACCACCTCTGTATCCCCCAGAGTGTACGCCATATACTATGAATGCTGTGCTGCCCTCAATGTTAAGCCCATAACCATGTGGGCGGTGGACAGGGCCATATCCCCCGGCATAGCCTTCTTCACATACCCTGTGCTGTTACTCCCCGCCTCTATGGACGGGGACGAGGAAAAGCTTCGCTATGCATTCCTCCACGAGCTGACCCACAAGAAGCGGCATGACCACCATATGACCGCACTTCTTACAGCGCTTCGTATAATCTATTGGTTCAATCCCGCTGTGCATATTGGCTTTAGTGAAATGCGGGCCGACATGGAAACCGCCTGCGATGCGGATGTTATCGCCTTTGTGGGCAAGGAGCAGAAGCGGGGCTATCTCACCGCCATACTGGAGCTGTTCTCCTACGCTACCCGACCCCAGCTGGGCATGAGCCAAGCAAGCTCCCGACGCATGGCAAAGCGCCGCATGAAGGGCGCATTCATGCGGGAGCGTACCACCTTCCTTGGCAGGGCTGCGGCGCTGATGCTTGCGGTTATAATGCTGGTTGGCTGCTTCACCACGGCCTGTCAGGAAGCGCCTGCGGAGGTGGAACCTAGCGAGACAGATATTGCGGGTACTGCTTCAGAGCAGTTTATTGATGTGGACGGCGACGGTCATGAAGACACGATTACTGTCGTCGCAGATAATCCTAATGATAAAAACTTTGACCCGGAAAAAGCAATGGCCACGTTAACGGTCAAACTCTTCAACGGTGAAATAACCCGTGATATCCCCGGCTGGTGGCAAAATGCAGAATACCACACCGCTGACTTTGACGCTGATGGTAAAACCGACATTGCCCTTATGTTGGTAGCAGGCGGAAGCAACTATGACGCAACAGATGTATATGTTTACCACATAGTGAATGATGAATTTGCAGAATATCCGAATAACATTATGATAAAGAATGACGAATTTGTAGAATACCCGAACAACATTATTACAAATGACGCCATTCCCTATGATCAAAGCAAATATTCCGCACTAAGTGGTGAAAACGCGCTATGGGTAAGCGGCGGCACAGTAATAACAGAAGGACAAAAGCCTATGCTTCGCCTGCGTCAGCTTCTGGAATATGACCCCGGTGCGGGGATCACCACCGCATATTACACCAATCTCTCATGGACCAGCAACGGTTGGCTCATAGAAAGCATGGAAATAGGCGAAGCATATGGGGAGGAGCAGGTTTATCCCGATACTCTGCAATATGCGCCGGTGCCCCCCGACCCCATCGACACCCTTTCCGACATGGACCTGCTCATATATTCCTCGCTGACAAACAACAGCAAGGTTTATGCCCTGCCCCGCACCCTCAGCGGCAATGATCTATCTACAGAAATTTGGGATAGGATTCTGATTACGGTAAATAACCAGTATTTTCAGGATATGCCCTACGATGCGGCGGGAGCGGCGTATAACGTGGTAGCTGTAACACAGGATGCAAACAGCGACATTATCGATGTTTATACAATTCTCACCTATCGGCGGTACACGCTTTTGAATGATGAATTGTCCGTGGATGGCGAGCTGAACTGTGCCGTCATATGGCAATATAAAGAAAATGAAAATGGCGAAATAGAGTTTTCCAATGTGTATTGGCCCTTAAAGGATTCCAAGGGTCGTGTGAGCTATGGCAATAGGGAGTGGCCTGAGGATTTGCAAAAATACACCGATTTCTCGCCCGATTCCATTGGCCGTGCAGAGCGCCTGAAAGCCATAGATGAGCAGATAGCCATTTCCATGGATAATACCACAAACGTAGGTTCTCTCCTTGGCATCATAACCTCAAGCCCCAAGGGTTCCTCTGCCCGTATCGATTACATCAAGGAACATGTTGGCGAATATGGTCAGCTTTGTGCCATGGGGCGCAGGGCGGTAAGCCGCTTTATGCCCAGGTTTGAGAAGGGATACGAAACAGGCCTTGAAGGACAGATAATGGCAGCGGTGCTCAATGCCCTTCTTGGCGTGGATTCCCTTAACGACTATGAAAACGGGCAGGCGTGGTACGATGCCAGCAGGAACGGAATTCTGGCATATATGAGATTGCCGGATGAAAAAGCTGCACTCCGTGACGCCATTCTCAGGCTGTACCCTCTGGCGGATGAGATAGCCGCAAAGGGCTTTGAAGCTAAAGTGGACACAGCCTTCTATGAGAAGACCGAAGCACTTACTAAAACCATGGGTCTGGGGCTTATTGGTGCCGGTAAGTCAGGAAGTAAAAAACAGCCCGGATGCACTATTGAAATCCCGGATGCAAATTGCAGTATGGAGCTGTGTAATATGTACGCGGCGGTCATGTTTGCCGCTGTACCCAATCTGAATGAAGTAACCGTTGGCAACACTGACTACTTCAACTATAATTACCATCGTACCGAAGGCTGGGAGCTGCTTCTGCCTGCTGTTGTTGGAGATAATATTTCTCGTGAAGAGGCAGAAGCATACTGGTCAGGCCTTACAAAACCTATTCTTGAGGAATACGGCACAAGCGGCAGCGGAATAAGGGAGCTGCTGCGCGAGCTGGCAAACTTAAGCGGAATAGACCTTGCATCCGCAGGACTTGCACAGGATACGCCGCTGCATGTATCGCTGCTTCAGCCCACGCCCGTACCAGCCCATATCCCTGCTCCTGCAACGGGTGAGCATGCATGGCGGGCAGGGAAGTTAGCCATCGAGCCGTATAAGGATAAGGATACCTCCCGGCTGGATCTTTCCTATTATGGCATATCCTTAAGCGGGAATGGCACAGAGCAGACCGAGTCAATGCTGAAGGACTGGTTCTCCAATGATATTTACAGCAGGGACGGTCAGGAGCTGCTTGAGGTGCATCGTACTCTGCGGGGCACATTGAAGCTTGACGTTGACCTGATACAGCATTCCGCAGAAAATACGAAATGGAACCCGGACAGCGAAACCTACGGCGCGGTGGAATACGCCCCCACATGGCTCCCCGGACACAATGACCGTGTGCTGCGTATGACCCGGCGGTATGAAAGGGGCACGGAAAATTCCATACCCTATGTGACCACCATATACAGCGTACTGATACAATACTACAACTCCGACGTGGTGCTGATGTTCCGCTTCCTCAACGCAAAGAAGATCAAGGGCGAATGGCAGCTGTACCAGGCGGACTATGACTGCGAAAAATGGATGCGTACATTCCAGATTGATGGCGCTCCCAACTCCATAGTTGCCAGGGCGGAAAGCCTTGTAGGCAAGCCCTACAAAACAGGCGCATATGGCCCGGACGCCTTTGATTCCTCAGGGCTTGTGTACTATGTGGTTACACAGGCGGGCGTTTATGTGGAAAAGATGGAAAACTGTCAGAGGTATGCCGATAACGCAAACTGGCAGAAGATAACCGACAAGGCTGATTTGCAGCCCGGAGATATACTGTTCTTCCATGGCGGCGACACAGAGGATATCCAGCACGCAGGCATTTATATCGGCGACGGCAAGATGGTAGATGCCTCCGCTTCCACAGGCAAAATAGAAAAGCGCAGCTGTGAAACCGATTACTGGCAGGAACACTTCGCCTTTGCAAGGCGGGTTGCGTAGAACAAAAAACAAGCCCTTTGGGCTTGTTTTCTTGTTACTTTTCACAGAAATATTTATCTATAATATAAATAGTGGTAATTTGCGGCCATATGTTTGCGGTTTATTGAGCGCACCGATATAATAAATCCACTTTATCTTAGATCATGGGAAAGGAGAGGAGCATTCTTATGAGCAGCAGAGAAATGTTTGATACGCTGTTGCGGCCCATGGAAGATCTATTGCTTAATGTGATCCATGGCAAGGTTAAGAATCGCGAAATCTCCAAAGAGATATACCATAATGTAATCGTTCTGGGGCTATCGAAATTTTATCAGCTGCAAGATACAAATAAATTCCCGGCTTGGATATTTGCTATTACCAGAAATGAGATTGCGGCATATATAAAAAAGCAAAAACGCAAGAATTCTTATGAATTACCGGTGGATTTGCAAGATCCGCTTAATGCGCCGCTTTTATATAGCCATTCAAAAGAAAATGTCGAAGAATCAGTTGTTGATCGTAGCGAAATAGAACAGCTCAGGAATGCGGTTTTGGGGTTGGATGATACAGACAAGCTGATAATCTGGATGGCATATTATCAGGAAATGTCGTTATCTGAAATCGCTGATACATTGAATATGAGCTTGGGCGCAGTAAAAATGCGGAAAAAGCGTGCTCTGAACAAACTGAGAAAAAATATAAATTTATAGTTACCATCAGAGATGTTGGGTTATCTATAATTGTATGACACAAAGAACCGCGGCTTTGTAATTAAAGGGGAACATTATGAAAAACAGGAATGCTGAAAAACGCAAAAGAATAGAATACCTTCTGCGCACAGATGAAGCTGCGGGCATTTTGTATGGAGCCATTCAAGAAAGCGAGCGGCAGAAGCTGGGCTGGTTATTAGGCGGTGATAGCGAGACGGGTAATGACGAGTTATTTAGTGAGATAGATCGGGTAAAAGAGAGCATTAGGAACCAAGCCTATGCGGATGCGCTGCAGGCAAGGACAATAACCCCGCATGCAAAGCATAGAAATAGAGCAACCGGTAGAGGATGGATTAAGGCCGTCGCAGCTTGCTTGGTTGCATTGCTGATTATAGGGGGAGGATTTACAGAGTCCGGGCGGGCGTTTGCACAAGAAGCATACGCCGTTATTGTAGGTTTGTTTAATGGTGCATTTAGCATTAGGCAAGATATGCAAAACATTCAGGATAAAGAGAGCGTATTGCCTCTAAACTACAGTAACTTGCCTGAAACTTTTGCATCTATCCACGAAGCAGCCGTATTCATGCAAAGACCGGTAGTCTTTATTGAGAGCGATGATGCATCACTTGTAGATATACTGACCATGAAAGAGGATGGGATGTATATTACTCTGCAAATTACGTATTCATTGGCCTCCGGGGATACATTGATAATATGGCAGGATTTTTTTGATCCCAATACGGCGTCTGCGGGCTATGCCACTCCAGCGGATGAGCTTCCGGATAAGTACACGTTAGAAAATGGTATTGAAATATACTGCGGCGAGGATAGTCATGGCGATGCGTATGCGAAAGCGGTCTACCCATATGGACATGTTTCCATGTCGGGAAATGGACTTGCTTTAGATACATTAAAAGACCTGTTACCTCAAATAAAATTTGAATAACGTTACAATCAAAAAATCTGCTCGATTTACTTCGGGCAGATTTTTATGTTACTTTGCTGCTCCATAGTTATCTGTAATTATATGAGAGATTATTTGACATGTGTTACAGGAGAGAAAGATAACATGATGAAAAAACAGTGCACTATTATGATTTCAGCAATAACGATATTACTATTTGTCTTCACCGGTTGTCAGAGTAAACCGGCGGAGGCAGATATGGATGCCCCAAGAGTCATTGGGGTGTTAAACCATGAGCAGGCATGGGAGCAGTTTACAGACATATTCGGCAGCGGAACCCGCGGTGCTGATGGCTTTGTCACGGAGTGCAACGACGACCTTGACGGAGATGGCAACGCCGACTACGCCGTCATGGACAGCTATGGCAGCACCGTGACCGTGGAGCTTAGCGGCAAGGGTAAAATAATCGCTGATTCCGCAGAGCTTAATGTGAACGGAGATAAATGGGGCAAGGATTTCATTGCTTTCGGTGCGGATGTAACAGGCGATGATCAGCGCGAGATAATACTGCTCATCAATATCGGTCAGCAAGGGCCTGAGAGCCGCTGCGGGCTGTTCGTATATGAGAAATCAGGAGATGAATACAAGCCCCTGTCTGCACCTACCATGGCATTCCCTGTCACTGTAGAGTGGGACTGCGAAATGCTTGCGGTTTATCGTAGATTTACAGCGGACATGGAGTCTGAGAAGGACGGTTATTCCGTAATGGTAAGCGATGCTGCAGGCATGGAGACCTACTATGCAGTAAGGGACAACCAGAAGCGCTGGCTGGAAATCAAGGATACTCCTATTACAAATGACCTTGCTGCCTTTGAATACTGCGACGCCATGCCCACATACATCAACGGCAAGCCTGCTCTGGCTCTATGCCAGTATGTAAAAGGTCCCGATGCTGAAAGCTGGGAAAGGCTTGGCTATTTCGTTACCATCATCACATGGGATGATAAGGGCAAATATGAAATTACCGATGAGTTTTTTGCAGCCCCTCTGTTTGCACAGCTTGCCGCCAACAAGGATGGCTCCAACAGCATAAACAGCGTTACCGAAACCAAATCCGAAGTGTGGAAGGAAACCTACACCGCAGGCGGCTGGCTGCCCGTAACCGTGGATGCGGTGATGGATATACCCCTGTATGTAAACTACCCGGTTTACAAGATGGAGTATTATGATTTTACAACAGAAAAGATTAATAGAACGGTAGAAACTGTGATGGGCAGTGTTTCTGATATAAAGCTTGCGGAGGACTATTCGGAAACAAAGAATGCCTCTGAAACACAATTCAGCCCCATGGCAAAATACACATGTAAAGATGAAGCCGGTAACCAGTGGAAGGTGGTAACCCGTCAAAGCAGCACAACCATTTCTGCTTATGCCGATAAGGAATATGTTATACAGTCGGAAGAGACAGTATTGGCAGGTAATGCTTATACCGGCGAACCTGCCGGAACCACGCTGGACAACGTAAGGATATCCCAGGAAGAAGCCATTCAGAAAGTTCAAAACGTAATGGATGAATTAGGCATATGCAATATGGGATTGTCCCATGCTGAAAAGGCAAGGATGCTTGATCCCTCCAACAATACTTTGACCGAAGGCTGGTATCTCAGGTATATGCGGTGTGATGGAGACAGGGATACCATTCCTTTTCTAACTTCCCATACCGTATTTACCGACTTTGAAAATGAATTTGAACCTCTTCGTAAAGAACGCTTACTTATTTTTGTGGATGAAACCGGAATTGTTTCCTTCTCCTGGTACAGCCCATCTCAGCAAATTTCATCCATTACCGATACGCAGCCTCCGCTCACTTTTGCAGAGGCAAAGGATAGTATAAAGGCGGCAATCGAAGAAATAGCCATTGTAACCAAGGATAATTATTCTCCCGAATGTACATTGACGATTAAGAATATCCTGCTTTCAAACTGTGTTGTGCAGAGCGAGTTTGAATCTTATACAGGGTATTTGCTCCCTACGTGGATAGTTGAATTTGTTATTGATCACGGTGACGGTTGGACTGACCACGAACAGCTGTATATTAACTCCATCGATGGCTCCAAACTTAGTAATTATTGCATGACGGAAGCGGGCAAACGCATAGCCACACAATATGATAATGAGCTGTACGTTGATTCCGACGTATCATCCGATTCATTAACAACCCCCCTATACACTCTTTCAGACATGGATTTGCTAATCAATTCCTCGCTGGTAAACAACAGCGAGGTTTACGCACTTCCTCGCACTCTCAGTGGAAATGATGTTTCCGTAAGCATATGGGATAAATTGATGGGGCATGTAAATGAGATCATCCAGGGAATAGTGCGGCCATATGATGCGGCGGGAGCTGCATATAACGTTGTGGCTGTATCGCAGAATGCAAACAGTGGCATTAGGGACGTTTACATTATTGCTTCCTATCGTCAGTATGAAATTATTGAGGATGATCTAAGTTTATCCGCAGAGTGGGAATCTGCTATTAGGTTGACTTTCCGTGAAAAGCAGGATGGCGAAATTGAATTAGTAGGTATGATTATACCAAAGGAAAGTTGGTATACCGCCACAGGTCTGGCAAAGGATCAGGCGGACTTCTGGCCTAAGATGCTGGAAGAATACGTACAGGATTTTTCTATCGGACGTGAGGAACGGCTGAAAGCAATAGAGGAACAGATAGGTCTTTCCATGGCCAACACAGAAAACATAGATGAACTCCTCAGCACAATAGTTTCAAGCCCCGAGGATTCATCTGTACCCATCGACTACATCCACGAGCATGTGGGTGAATACGGTCAGCTTTGCGCCATGGGCCGCAGGGCAGTGAGCCGCTTTATGCCCCGCTTTAGGGCTGGTAGGGAAACAGGTCTGGAGGGGCAGATAATGGCAATGGTGTTCAATGCTCTTACCAGCGTAGATTCCGTTTACAACTATGAAAATGGACAAGAATATTATGATGCCAACAAGAAGGAAATACTTGCGTACTTGCAGACTGCGGTACAGCCCATACCTGCATTTAATGTAGCAAACCCCGAATGGCAGGCGGCTGAAAGAATAGCCGCTCCCTTCAGCGAAACAGGAAAGCGGATAGATTTATCCTATTACGAGGTCTCCATAGACCTGAACAGTACTGATCGTACCCGCACAATGGCAGAGTATAATATCGCTCCAGATCAGTTTGATAGATTGGATGAGGGGCATACCCTGCTGATGATAAATAGAGCATCGGCTGACGCAATATATCACAGCAGCAGGCTGGGAGATCTTATTACTCAGTTCCAATACAGCTACAGCGAAATCGTTATGGAGTTCACACGGCTTGACCACCTGGCTTATTTCGAAGCAGCTTCTCCTGTTTACCGAATGGAGAAGATGACTTCCGTTATGGATATTGCAGAGCCGGGCTGGGAGGATACCGCCTATACCACCTACTTTGTTTATCTTACTCCCCAGTGGGATTACCGGGGACAAACCCAGAGCCAAAATATCGTGCTGGGCTTCCGCTTTGTCAATGCAGTAAGGGGCGATATCGGCGGCTGGAAGCTGCTGCAGACCGAGGCAGACTGCGAAAAGTGGATGGATACGGTAAAGTTTGGTGATGCCTTCGCATATCCGCCCACCCCCGCTCCCACCGCTTCCGTGAGCTCAGGCTCTTATGAACCTCCCATTGCCGGGCGAACCGCCCAGGCGACTACTGACGTAAACATACGCAGCGGCCCCGGTACGCACTATGATAAGCTTGGACAGCTCAAAAAGGGAGAGATCGTGCCTCAGACAGGCACTGTCAACGAGTGGATAAAGATACACTGGAACAGGCAGACGGCATATGTTCATGAAGATTACTGCATACTGAATGCTCAGGAACAGGAGAGAGTTTCATCCTTGGCAAATGCGCTGGATAAATCGGACTACTTTAAGAAGAACGCCGATATTTACCTAGGCATGTTCGGCGATCCCTTATCCGGTGGAGTTTACATCCGTGTTTCCGGCGGCGCAAATGTTGAGAGGATAACCGGAGACCTTTCCGCTCTGCTTGCCGGTGAATCAGGCACATTCAAAGTGATGGCATCCTCACTGCCTTCCTATGTGAATGAAGCGTACATCAGGGAATTGATGAGCAGTATCTCCCAACGTGTGGATAGCCTCAGCGCTGCGGACAAAGCCCTTTGCGGATTTAACGCCATGTATTATGACCCGGCAAAAGACCAATTTATCGTGGAGCTCTTGGATATGGACAGTACAAAGATCGCCAACTTCCGTCAGATGGTATCAAATTGGGAGCATATAACCTTTGTGTCGGGCAGCGCTATCGCCATCCCCAAGGCCTAAATCAGAATAGGTGCTTTGCCTTTGCAAGGCGGACGGCATAACAGAAACACACGATGCCCCGTCCTAAAAAAAGAACGGGGCATTTCCATACCGCAAAGCTGAAATGGTTACAGTTTGGCAATAATTTCAGCGTTAAATTCATGTTAAACTGTATATAGCGCAACACAATCTTTATTTTATTTTTTCTCTTGTCATATTTTACCCATCTAATCCGTCTCACTAATATAGAGTAGAATCTTTTTAATAAAAGTTCGGCAGAGGCTCTTCCTGTCGAAGAAAGCGTACCAATGTGAATAACACAGAATTGCTAAACCATTTTGCAAAACATCATAATGCGCTGATTCTGTATGCGTTAAAACTGACAGGCAGTATGCAGGATGCAGAGGATCTTGTAAGCGATCTTTGCGTGATTGTTTTAGGGCGTCAAGAAAACGCGGAGGAAGTCCGCTATCCTTTGGCGTTCTTCAAAACATGCCTGCGCAATATGTTTTACACCAATACCAATAAGGCGCGCCGCATTGTGGCTGTTGATCCGGCAGATCCTGCGCTGGAGAGTATCGTATCCGACAATTCTGGCGATATTGCTACCGTCAATTTCCTTCTGAGCTTAAATAAGCACTTGGCCCAGTATACACCCGACCTTGCCGAGGCCTTCTGCATGAGGTATCTGGACGGGTATCCGCTGCAGGAGGTGGCACGCAAAATGGGGATTCCCGCCAACACACTTGCTCAGAAATTTAAACGCCTGCGAGGTTCTTTATTAAAATCCGGCCCAGATCTCTGGCTTATGATTCTTATGTTTCATTGTTAATGGTAAGAAAGGAGTCCGAAAATGCGCGAACGCAAATTCGCAGAATTAATAGCTGAATATCCGAATCTTGTGGACGGGCGCTTTGCCATAAGCCATTCACAAGCTCAGGTCACAATAGATGGATGCGGTGGTTTTCCCACGCTGGAAGAAACAATACTCAACGCAAAAAGACGCTCAACCTTGCCCGACAGCGCATGGAAAGCTTTTGATGGTCTGGTGGTACAAAAGAAAGCCAGCACATCACATAGCGAAAGCAGTTCAGATGGCCGTTCATTCTTTAAAGCTCATCCCAGACTCGCAATCTCTCTTGCAATTATACTGGCCCTGGTATCATTCTTTACCTTTACTCCATACGGTAGGGCTATGGCAAGTGAGCTTCATGACTTTGTATTGGAATTTCACCGTGGTGGTTTTACTGTAACTCCCTTATCTGAAGTTGGCAAAACCGTGACCACACCACTGCGGACAGCCGTTCCGTATACAGAAACGTTCTATTCAACCTATGATGAGCTTCAAGCGGCTACGGATCATATCATATATCGCCCGGATTATACAGATGGCATGACACAGGATTATCTTCAATTGGTGATCTGTAATGCCGGCATTACCCATTATGCAGTATTCCACGATTCACAGGAACGCTATATTACTATTATACAAGATCTGGAAATATGGAGTAAAAGTTTTGGTGCACACGCTCCCGGCAGCAAGGAATGGGACGGCTATTTGGCCGATGGCACTCCTATGCATTGCAGTCTGGACAGTATTGACGGCACGCTGTGTGCCGTGGGCGAATGGAACAATACCTTCCTGACGATATATGTGGCAGACGGTATCGATTACAGCAATATCATCTTTGAAAAGGAGCCATAAAATATGTCCGGGATTATATTAACGCTCAAGCTGCTTTTAATGAGCTGCATGCAGTTCGCTGTGTACGCCATATATATTCTTGCCGTTGTATTGCTGGTGCACCTGCTGCGCATCACCCGATGGTATATCAAAGAAAACAATATACCTGGGCTCTTTCTAGGGAAAAAACATAAGCGTAGACATAGAGATGACATATAAAAAGGAGGCCATATGTTTTACAGCCATATTTTAAAACTCAACATCGGAAAAGCTGCAAAATACCTGCTGCTGTTCATCGACACCTTGGTTTTCATCTTTTTAATAATGTATGCAGCGCATTTAGTTATAACCTTGTTTTACAAGATGCCACCCGTAGAACCTATCTCTTTTGCCACCAGATCTATTGCCTTCGCACTTTTATATACAACAAGATTCGCCAAAGAGCCACCCGCACAATTTGAGAAGCCAAGGTTTTCCCGTGTGCTGCTGGGTTCTTTGATTACGGGGCTTATCGTAGGATGTGTAATCAACCTCGGTTCAAGAGCTGTGGCACTATTTGCGGGCTATATTTCTATGATTGGCCTTAGCCTTACCAGTGCTTTGTTAATGATATGCATTTACTATCTCTATCGGTTCATCAACAAGAGGAGTGCATCATGAAAAAGCATCTGTATCAAATTCTATCCTGCGGCATCATCGGGCTGATGTTTTGGGTCGTTCCCGAGCTGCTGTCTAATCATATCCAATACACCGCTGCGGAGTTTTATCTCAAGTATAGGAGTTTATCCATGACAATGAGCTGCCTGTCTATTATTGCTTGTATATGCTGCTTACGCAAATTACGAGAGGAGAAGAACGCCAATGAAAATAACCGTTAGGATAACCGTAAAAGTCCTCTCCATAATACTTTGTGTCGCTTTTCTGTGCTCTGCCTGCGGCACAAAACCCGAAGAACAGTTTGTAAGTCCGGAATCTGAAGGCATAGTTGGTATTTTTGAGCGCCCGGAACTGACAAATGATATGCTCACGAATAACTTCGTCATGGTGTATGACGAATATTTGCTTCAGCTTACGCCTGAGGAATACTCCTATATATTGAGCGGCGAAGAGACCCAAGTCCTGGACGCCAACCCTAACTGGGACAGAATGGATGCATTGGAATACAAGTTCGGTCCCTACACGATCGAGAATAACGTTATTGTTGACGACCCATTTGCACCCAAATCCGATTACACATTTCCGCCTGAAGATATAGTGGAGCTGCAATGGGCGCTGGACAAGGCAGGCCTGAACTGGAGCATTCAGAACGATGATGCGCAGCCTGCAAATCTTCAGCCCGATCCCTTTGCCATACACAGCATAACAAGCGAGGATGGCTTAGTTAACGCCTCCATAAACATGCGCTATTACATGCCTCCGGACGACAGGACCGCCAGCATAACCTTTGCGTATAATGAGCAAACCGCCGAGGACATTTTGCGCTTTGAGCAAAACGAATTGCCGCAGTTATGGGAACTTGCCGGAATACTCTTTCAGGCTCACGGTGAGGTGCAAAAGCTTCATCACCAATGCACGGCATATTTTAGTGAATATGAAGCCAATGGTGAACACTCCATAGAGTGGAACGGCAAAGAAGGCAACGTATATTGTACCGCAGTATACGTATGGCACCCCATGCTTGAAATGTACGTTCCGGATGGGATACATCTCGACAATCCCCTTTCCTATGAAGCGGCCGCTGCCTCATCAGCTTATAAGTATCCGGTATCCGCAGATGAGCTCAATGACATGATGTCTGTTTACGATTGGAACTGGAAGGCTGATAAAGACGCATTTGGAGCCAACAGTTATCAAGGCTTGGTTGCAGGCGAACCTGACGTAATGTTCTTTACTGAAATCGTCCCTATGGTTAATGACAAAATCGGATTAGGATTCGCTAATATGCATTGTTATTCCGGGAGTAAGCTGTCCGACGGAAGCGACGAAAGAAATCTCAGCATCAACCTTGCCATTCAGCCCTTCGCCGCGACAACGGAGCAACTGCAGGCTTTCTGCGAAACGGATGTTCCCGCAGTATATGCCCTCTCCGGAAAGCTAATGGGTGATCCTGATTCCGTTTCTCTTATGGAGAATATGGCGCAGGAGATACTTCCCGGACTGAAATACGATGGTATCAACACAGTTTCATTCCTGAATCACAACAATGACGCATACTGTCAAAGCGATTATATTTGGAATGAAACCATAGGCGAATACATATTTACCTCTTTTACCATAACCAAAAGCGAAAAGTACCTTTCAAGGGATATGCGAACCTTCGCCTCACACTTCCCTTTCTACGACTGGACTGATACTGCCTGTACAATACAAGAAATGACCGCTCAGGCTTCCGACGGAGGCAAATTTCTCACAACAGGTACGCTTGTTGATATCCATCCCATAGGCAAAGATGTATATTACAGCCTTGCCGATAAGGGCCTTGTAGCAGGAACTGCCTATAAGGCCACTCTTGCAGACGAAACCGGAGAGGTTAAAGTGAGGATTTTGCCAAACATGCTGAGCGAAGAGGAACTCAATATGGAGCTTCTTCACATGGTAAGCTGCCGCATCGAGGATGGTGCTCCCGTATTTACCATTGAAAAAAGCGTCCTTCCTGAGACACAGCTGCTTTTGTAGGGCAGGAGCGTTACTAACCAAACGTCATAGCTGTGTGTTAAATAACATGCGAAAGGAGTAAATCCATGTGCAAACGGATAAGCATTATAGCTTTATCATTGCTTATCATCACAGTAAGTTTGTTGAGCGGATGTACATCTGAACCTAAGCTTAAATATAACAACATAAAAAGTATGGCGGAACCTGCACCACCATACATAGAAGGAACATATTCCAAAGAGATAGATGCAACGATATTTAAAGAGCAAACTGGCCTCCGTTTGGAACAGTGCTCATTATTATCTGAAGAAGATCTGAGTATATCCTATAAGGCTCACTACGATAACAACGATAAGATACTAAATATGCGGGTTAATATCCACCAGACAGACGGCAGTAATGATTCTACCTATATTACTATGCATTCAGACACCATATGGTCTGACAGAAGCTATTCGCCCATTGATTATGTTTACACATTAAATCGAATACGAGAAACCTACATCAATGGTATTTCTGTAGTGCTTGGTCACCATCGCCGCAGCAAGTCTGATAATAGCCTCACCGATATATACACCGCCTCAATGATCATAAATGAAATAGATATAGGTATCGAAATGCATACCGATGATAGGGCAAAATTTCAACAGTTTATAGAGGAATTTATATATACTAATTGCTAACCTCACCTGTAAGTTAGCACATATCAGTATGTACCTTGAGGAGGTTGCCGTGTCTACGAATTGCTTGATATTTAAAACAATAATCATAGCCTTTGCTATAGCTTTGTTTTTTGCATTCTTTGTAGGATGCAATACCTCATCAACTATTGATGATAATAATTACAGCGACAGTCCTTTTAAAGAGGAACCTATTATTATTGATAGTTATAATGGCAATGACGGTAACGGTCCTTTCCCGGAAGAAATACCTACACCGGGTATTGTATATTGCAGTCAAGGGATAAAATGGGCAGTAGAAGAATCGAATAACAGTAACCATTTATTCAGCATACAATTTATAATGTATGAAATACTGAAAAGCGCATTTATATATGATGGAACAACCGCTTACGATATTGAAAATTCCGAAGTTTTTTCAAGCTACAACGAAGATTGGTATTTATGGCAAGTTGATTTTCGAGATGATTACCCTGATTTTAATGAATGGGCACGCTTGTACAAAGGCGAATCTGTTATGGAGGAATACAAAAAAATAGGTGAACTATATAACGCTTTAGATAAATATGAGGGAACAACCGAAGCGAGACAGACCATTATCGAAGTCTATCAACAGGAGCAGCAACGATTGGAAGCTGCAGGATATGATGTTGATTTTGTTGAGGAACCCTACTTGATGCTTACAGCACTATTAACTAAAGAACAATTCTTAAACTTTCCATATAATGAAAAATATGGATATCATGTGCTTTGGAATAAAGCACATGACTAAAAAGAAGATTATTTATGAGATCTCGCTAAATATTAATGGGCTGCAGGAATTTGAGTGATACTTTATATGAAAGCAGGGATTACTTATGAAAGACAACAAAGCTATTATCATGACATGCCTGGGCATCGTTATAATGTTGTTTTGCATGTATAGCTGCTTATACAGCAATCACGACGGAGAAATAATCTATGAACCCTACGCCGGAGGTTTGTATATAGAAGTGCTTGCCGCCAGCAGGGAAAACACACTTGTTCTTTCGGAATACATCGATATGTTTCAAATAGCCTACAATGATAAGGCTTTTGACTCAACCCATACAGATTCAAACGAATACCTGGAGATAGCAGCATCCGTAGAGTCTATACTTTGCAATACCATTCTCTATCCCCTTGAGTCCGATGCGACCACCGAAAAGGAGTATCAAAAAAAAGCCGAAGCTTTGTTTGATGAACAGTATCAGAATGCACCTGTAAAAATACAGCTACGCACAGAGGCAAAGCAAAACGTGCCGGATGATAAGCTGCGCCTGATTATGGTAAGAATAGGTATAGATGCTGAATCAAGATGCAATGTTTTTCTTTATTACAAATACAGAAGCGACATAAGCCTTGACTGCACATGCAATGTTTATACCATACAGGATGAGGCAGCCATAAACAAACTCATGATATGGGCGGAGGAATTGTGCATTTGGTAAAGGTTTTGATAATGGGAGAATTTCAAAATGCTTTATGTCATTGTTCTTAGTATAAATTTCTTTTTTGCATTAGGTACTTTTATAATCATACATCAGAAAAGTAATTCTGATGTATTGACGGACTCGCCGTTGCTCTTAAACTCTTTGTTATTCATATGTACGCCTTTCGCTTACAGAGGTATGTATGGGTTTCTTGATCTTGTAACACATGATATAGATAGGGTTATTGTATCCCTCACTAGTATAATCTTTTTTTGCCTACTTTATCGGTATCTGTTTATTGTATTAAGCGTTATAAATCAAACAGATCGCCTTGGCTCATAGTTCTCCCAATTATCAATTTCATATGCATAATAGCAAATTACATCTTAATTCTACATGCATAGCAGATATAAGATTAGTTCATTAGATGTTGTATGTGTGGACATATGTAAGCGATTCTTTTAGGGGTGCAATTTAAGGTCGTATTTGTAAATGCAATATCTCAATCGTTTATCACAGATTCAAGAGAATAAATAGAGGCATAATTGATAGATTCAATGCATTTAAATGATACTCCGAACGAAAGTAGGGAACACTTATGCTCGCTAAAACAATTGCATTATGTATTTTATTTCTCTGGGTTGTGACTATGGGGATTATTATTCTATTGCTCGTTTCAAAGGCACAAAAGAAATATACCCTCTTAATTACCGCCGTTATTGGATGTTTCCTCTTGGCAATGTATTATTTTCCTCATAGGAATTGGTTTCCTGCTACAGTTCATATAGATTATGTATTATCTGTACCCCATGCTGAAAACCAGTTTAATATTGAAGAAGAGACTCTTATTTCAACTTGCAACAACCATGCGATCATCCGCTCTGCTTGGCGGACGCTCTTTAATCATACACGAGCATTTAGTGATGACCGTCCCGCCTTTTCTATTCTTGCTGCTGATTATCTGAAACCACCTTACAATGGATACACATTAACTCTTGCACAAAAAACGATATCTACCGTATCTTTACAGAGTGGGAATAATGTTCAAATGTATTATATTCTAAATGGTAGAGACATTTTTGAATTAATAAGCGAGTGACGGATGCTATTACATTTTGGTATCCAGATCAGCCGCCCTTATCGTGATTCGTGAGCACATTTAAATTGGATTATAACATCTTTACAAGAATACATAGGCAAAAGCCAGACGCAGGACGCAGAGCAATGCCACATACGGAGGACTATAGATGAATGACAATCGAAAAGGCTCTCTGTGGATACATTGCCCGATCTGCGGAGGGAAAACAAGAACAAAGGTGTATTGGGATACGACACTTGTAAAGTTCCCATTGTTTTGCCCAAAATGCAAAAAAGAGACGTGTATAAACGTCGTACAATTTAAGATGGTATTGAGCAAATGAGCAGGCTTGCTAAAATGACAAATGCATTATATGAGGAATCAGAAATGAAAAGAGTGTATTGTATAGTTGTGGTGATTTCTGCGTTGTTGGTTTTGTGTACTGGTTGTGGAAGTCCCTCTATACAGGATGCAGGGTCTGCTATTTTGCTGAGCAGCCCCAGCGAGTTAACGGAACACCACGGAGTAACTGAAGATGACATTGGCATACAGTCCATTCATTACGGCTGCTTTACCGGTGAAGATCAAGAGGCTCTGGTGGCCTTTATGGTGACAGATCCGGCAAAATATCAGGCTATGGCGGACTGGCCGGAGACGTTTGTGGCCTTTTGCGTATACGATGCCCAGTTGCGGCAGCAAAAAACTCAGGTGTTTTCTCTGCTGGCAGATGAGATTACATATAACATTGTTCAGCCATATGGAGCAGAGAAAGATTACCTGTATATCAACGCTATAGATATTGCCGCTGGCCCAGAGGAGTTTGTAGGCGGACTATATGATGCTGCAAACTGGAAAAATGTTTTGCCAATAGATATGGAATCGGATTCGGCTTTCTATCCGATTATTTTGGGCGAACATATATATGCTGATAGCATTACTGACAGCGATTTGGAGCAGTTATCGTTCTTTTACTGGAGTGAGGGAGCTTTTCACATCTCAAATCCGGATTAGGGACAAAACTCCAAAAAGACATGTGCATCCATGTTATACAATTTAAGATTGTATTAAGCAAATGAGCCGGACGCTATAAGCGCAGAGCCTGCTTTCCAGACATTATGGAAGCAGGCTCTTTCTTTATTCAATGCGTATTGCGTTTTTGTCTCTTATTACACCAAGAACGGATTTTAGCACCGGTATCATGGCCGCAGCCTCTTCTTCATTGCAATCCTCTATCAGTAATCTAAGCTGACTTATAGCCGGTGTTTCCCGCTGCATCTCAGGATAGAATATTTCCTTTGCATCGATTTTTAAAGTGCGTACCAGTGGAAACAGGACTTCCATTTTAGGATTTCCTTTGTAGTTCTCAATATTTAAAACAGTACGCACATCAATATCGATAGCCTCGGCTACCTCAGTTTGTGTCAAATTCAGTTTCCCACGGGCTTTCTTTATGGCATCTCCCAGCGGACGAGAATAATCGGGCATTACAATTCACCTCAAATATATTCTACAATGCACCTCTTTTCGATTGTATTCATCGCAATTCATATAATTAATGTATTTAAATTCATGCAAGGAGCTTGCCATGGCGCGAGATAAAGTGGGCAACCATCTTTATGATAAAGTGCATTTCAATGTTTGCTTCGGAATAGTTCTATCCGAATAGGTGTATTTTATTACATATTTAACCTGAATTTTGTTGTTGAGTACAGGCACATCGTTATGCGGTGTGCTTTTATATTACCCACAGTTGTCCGCTGTCGCTCGCCTCCATCCTCAATTCGATTCATTGCACATCAAAAATCGAATTGGAGGATATAAATATGCAAATCAATTTAAGGAAATTCTACCCTCAGTATTATAATAAAGACTATTTCGTTGAAGTACCGGATATCCTGGCTGAGCAGTTTGTCCAATGGGAGCGGGAAGAGCAGAACTATAAGCGCAATCGCTATCGTAACAGAGCACACTATTCTCTCGATTGCGATGATGGAATAGAGCATGATGTGCTGTTTGTGGCGCTTTCGCCTTGTGAAATTTACGAAAGAAAACTTACTTTTGAGCAACTGCATTCAGCTATTGCTATGCTGCCGGAAAAGCAGGGAAGGAGGATCTACGCACACTACTTCCTCGGGCTGAACCAGGCCTCCATCGCCAGGGCTGAGGGGGTCAGCCGCAATGTGGTTTCTGCATCTATCCGGCGCGGACTCAAGAAGTTAGAGCAGATTCTGAAAAATAATGCTAATTAGAGGTTACAAACAGCCATTTTTTGACACGGTATATGAGAGGATTATTTTTCTATACTCATGGAACCTTGACAATACAAGAACGGCGCTTCGGAGAACAGACGGCGCATGAGGCCACACAGCAGGTACGCCATGACACTTGCTTATTATTGCAGGAAGAGCGATGATACCTTGCTGCGTGAACATAGTACAGGCTTGTGCGTCCAATAATGATACTTGCGTATAGTCACAGCTCACGCGGTAGCCAACCCGCTGCAAGCAATGAGTACGCCTCGCCATAGGAATGGAGAGTGGTGAAAACCAATGGGACAAGCTTACGTCCATCCGGAGACGAAAAACCAAAGCAATTAAAATAATAAAGAAGCAGCCGCGCCAAGCTGTGCTTTATGAGCGGGCCTGGCGCGGCTTAATCCAAACAATTTCCTCAGATTTGACGACAACATACCATCGCAGGAGAAAAAACACAAACAGCCGTATCATTGATACGCCGCAGCAGAGCTAATATAATGCAAGTGCATTGTATGACGCTTGATGCGGCTTGATTCATTTAGTTATGTTGAAAGGAGATAATTATAATGGAACAGATGCATTCTCAGATCAATACTTTTGCACCTACTGGAAAGAGGACTTACTCCGTGGATGAGATCAAATCCATACTGGGAATAAGCAAGAGGAAGGCGTATGACCTGTGCAAAACCAACTGCTTTAAGGTGGTCAGGGTTGGCTCGGCCATCCGCATATCCAAAGCCTCTTTCGATAGCTGGCTGGAAAGCATTGAGCCTATCGGAGGATAACAGGCATGGCATCAATCGTCAAAAGAGGAAAATCATACGCTGTCGTTTACTATGAAGGGGAGGGGAAAAGCCGTCATCAGGTTTGGGAGTCAGGCCTGAACTATACCGCCGCCAAGGCGAGAAAAGCTCAGATAGAGTACGAATTCGCACAGAACATACACATTGAGCGGACTGAGATTACTGTGAGCGAATTTCTTTATGAGTTTATCGAAAAGTACGGTGAGCGGAAGTGGGTGGCCTCAACATATGATGGCAACGTGGGTTTGCTTGAGAACTATGTGCATCCCTACCTTGGGGATAAGAAGCTCAGGAACATCAGAACCAAAACGGTGGATGATTACTATCACTTCCTGATGTTCGTGGCAGAGCCTGCAACCAATATGGGAAAGCCCAAGCGGGATAAGATAAGCCCCTCAACGATACGGGACATCCACAAGCTGCTGCGCTGTGCCTTCAATCAGGCGGTAAGATGGGAGTACATAGCCAAGAATCCCTTCATAAACGCAACATTGCCCGAGCACAAGGAAAAGAAGCGGGATGCCCTTACGCCGGAACAGCTGGGCAGAGTACTGGACTTTACGGACAGGCCGGATGTCTACGATTACTATCTTATCCACTGCGCTATACAGCTTGCCTTTGCCTGCAGCATGCGTGGCGGCGAGGTGGGCGGAGCTCAATGGAGCAGGTATGATCAAGACAGCCACATACTTTATGTGGACAGGGTAATCGACAGGGTGGACAGAAAGCTCATGGAAAAGCTGCCTAAAATGGAAATCCTGTATAAGTTTCCCAATCTGTATCCCGGCACCCGAACTTCCATAGTGCTGAAGCAGCCTAAAACAGAAGGCAGCATCCGAAACGTCTATATCCCCGATACCGTGGCTCGAAAGCTCAGGATGCTGCACAGGATGCAGGAACAACTGAAGCAGGAGCTGGGCGAGGAAGGCTACATGGATTACGGTATGATGATCTGCCAAGCAAACGGCAGACCAATCATGACAGAGCATTTGAACAAGCGCTTTAAGGATGTGCTTATTGCCATGAACGACCCGGAGATAGATGCCAGCGAAATCGTATTCCACAGCATCAGACACACCAGCGCAGGCTTTAAGCTGAGGCTATCAAATGGCGACCTTAAGGCGGTACAGGGCGACGGAGGGTGGAACACACCTGACATGGTAACAAAGCGATACGCTCACATTCTGGATGAGGACAGGAAAAGCCTTGCGCAGGAGATGGAAATGCAATTCTATCAGCGTTCCAAGCCCGTAAAGTCTGTGGCTGCTCCCAAGGAGGAGAAGGCAGAAGCCCTCAATCCGGATGCTATCGCTCAGATACTTTCGGGCAATCCTGACCTGCTAATGAAAGTTCTCCAGTCCGTCCAGTCCACCGTATCTGCGTAATTTCTTAGCAGAGGCCAAATTAGACCCCCATAGTGTATTAGCAAAAAGCCGAATTTTTATTAGCAAAACGACCATACACCAAAAACAAAAAAACGCAGAAGCCCTGATTTACTGGGTTTTCTGCGTTACGGATGGCACACCCGGCGCGATTCGAACGCGCGACCTTCCGCTTAGGAGGCGGACGCTCTATCCTGCTGAGCTACGGGTGCACAAAGCACATATTATTATATGGGAAGCGCGGGGGTTTGTCAATAAAAACGAATATTATAACGGCATATTTTAGTATTCGTCCACGGTAAAGCAGGAAAGGGCGGGAAGACGCTCTGTCAGGATGTCTGAAATGGGCGCAAGAAGCTCCGCGCAGCCCTGCTCTGCAAGGGTGCGGATATCCGCATAGCCGGACAGCAGCTGCATCAGCCTGCCTGCATCCAGCCTGAGGTGAGGGACAGAGGCAAGGCTGCCATCAAAGGCGAATATGCCGTTATTCTGAGGTATCACAGGGTCGGCAACCTGTACGGCAATATCATCATAGCCGCATATTTCCTTTAGCAGGGCGGGTGCATTCAATGCCGTCATGGCGCCACAGGGGCAGATTTCGGCGGAAAAACCATCGATGGAAACATTCGCAGGCAGCTTAACGGTAAGCTCGCGATGCTGAGCCGTGTGGGCGAGGGTATGCGTGAGGGAAGCTGTATCCGCAGGGCTTCCCATTATTTCAGGCACCATCAGCTTATCAACTGTTATGTAATATATCGCGTAGGCGGTATGGGCCTGGTTTAAAAGCAGCCTTCCGCCATCGGCAGCGTAGTCTCTCAGCTTGAGTGACATGGCATGGAGAGAGCGTATAACGCTGTTGGAATAGGCACAGGCGGTATTTTCGTATATGGGCAGCAGCTCTGCCGCAAAAGCGTCGGAGCAGAAAGTATCCAAAACATTATCCGCAGGGCAGTATATGCTGTCCTGCTTTTTTGTGATAACAGCCGCATCATAGGAGGGGAAATGGCCGCACCAATTGTATATTTGAAAATCCACAGGCTTTTGCAGCAACGCAAGAAAGCCCTGCTCCAGTGCGTTGTTCATAAACAGGGAAATACAGCCCTTCATAAGCCCCTTTCCCCGGGCGGAGGGCAGTGTGGCAACGCCGCACATCATTACGGAAGGTATGGCCTTGCTGCGTACGCTGAGGGTAAAGGGCCAGCCGTGGACGGCGGAAAGTATTTTGCCCTCTTCTTCTGCAACGGCGGAAAGGGAGGGGGCAAAGCGTTCGGAGAAGAACCAATGGCAGAAGGCATCGCTGTCGCCAAAGCACTCCTGCCACAGGGCGCGGAGCATGGGAATATCTGCGGTTTTGGCGGTGCGGAAGTTTACCATGGCTGCCTCCTTCTTGGTGCTTTTTGTTAGGGCTATGATAGCAGAGAATGAGGGAAGAATACAAGCTGTTGACATGAACAAAAAAATATTTTAAATTGAGTGCAATAAAATCCTATGCTGCTGCGTTAACTGTATGAAAGGAGCGAGAGCGTGCTGATGATTTGCTTGACGTCGGTAAACGAAATCAGGACCGACAGCCGGTGTCTGGATGAGTGTATCCACGCAATGGCTGCGGGAGACAGCTCGGGGCTGGAAGTCCTTTATGAAAAGGCAAGCCCGGCTGTGTTTGGCTTCGCCCTTTCCATATTGAAGAACCGACAGGATGCCGAGGACGTGCTGCAGGATTGCTTCATCAGCGCATACGGCGGCGCGGCGGGGTATCGGTCTCATGGCAAGCCCATGGCTTGGCTGATAACCATCGCGAGAAACCTCTGCATGCAAAAGCTGAGGGAACGCAGGCGCACATCGGATATTCCTGAGGAGGACTGGGAAAGGTATCTTGAGAGCCTGGACAGGGTTTCTGCGGAGGACAAAATAGTACTTTCAGAGTGCATGCGTACCTTGACCGATGAAGAGAGGCAGATAGTAGTACTGCACGCCGTGGGCGGCTTTAAGCACCGGGAGATAGCGGAGCTTACGGAACTCCCACTGCCAACGGTTCTTTCAAAATACAGCAGAGCCATCAAGAAACTAAGGAAGCATTTGTGAAAGGAGCGGCAGCAATGACAAACGACAGGCTGGAAAGCAAAATAAAGCAGGCATTTGAAAATGCCACTCCCGACCTTCTGGATGCTATCCTTGAAAAAAGTGAGCAGCAGAAAGGAAAGGTAATATACATGGAACAGAAAAGGAATAAAAACAACCTCAAACGGCTTGCGGCAATAGCAGCGGCGCTGGTGCTGTGCATAACCGGCGCAGTGGGATACGAAGCATATGCAAACCTTGCGGTGGATTCTGTAATCGCACTGGATGTAAATCCAAGCATTGAGCTTACGGTAAACGGCAAGGAGCGGGTAATATCCGTAAATCCTCTCAATGAGGATGCAAAAGTTGTAGTTGGAGATATGGATTTCAAGGGAAGCGATGTGGATGTGGCGGTGAACGCCCTTATCGGCTCAATGCTCCGCAACGGATACATCAACGATATGGCCAACTCCATTCTTCTCAGCGTAAACAATGATGACCCTGCAAAGGGCGCAGAGCTGCAGAGCCGTCTCAGCGCAGAGATAAACCATCTCCTGCAGACCGAGACCTTCAAGGGCGCGGTGCTCAGCCAGAACATCACCGCCGACGATGAGCTGAACAAGCTGGCTCAGCAGCATGGCATAACCGCCGGCAAGGCAAGGCTGGTCCAGCAGATAGCCGCCCAGAACACCATGCATACCTTTGAGGAGCTTGCTCCTCTCTCCATCAACGAGCTTAATCTCCTCAGCAGCGGCGGCACTCTGGATAATGTAAACTCCGTAGGCTCTGCCAGCGATAAGGCATACATCGGCGAAGCCGCCGCAAAGGCCGCAGCCCTTGCCCATGCAGGGGTAGCGGAAGGCGATATCACCCGCTATGAGGCGGAGATGGACTACGAGCGGGGCACCATGGTATACGAGATCGAGTTTCATCATCAGGGCCGCGAGTATGATTACGATATAGATGCGGTTACCGGCGAGGTGCTGTGGAACGGTTCGGAGAGGGATGACGATTACAGGCCCATAAAGCAGCCTGAAAAGGCCGAAAATACCCAGAACAACGGCAATGCCGAAAATTCCGTAAAACCCGAAAGCGCCACTGAATCCGAAAAGCAGCCTCAGGCAAACGCTGCCGGAAACGGCGAATACATCGGCGAATCCGCGGCGGCCGCCGCAGCCCTCAGCCATGCGGGCCTCAGCGAATCTCAGGTGAACAGGCTGAAGTGCAAGCTGGATCGGGAGGACGGCAGAGTGGTATACGAGGTGGATTTCAAGAGCGGCGGAATGGAGTATGAATACGAGATCGATGCTTCAAGCGGCTCCGTGCTCAAGTATGACAAGGAAAGAGACGACTGATAAAAAAACATAACAAAAGCCTCCCATAGGGAGGCTTTTTGCTTATTACTTTGCCAGCGCCTTTGTAAGCTTCTGCATAACGTCGGGAATATCTATATTCTGAGGGCACAGGGCGGCGCATGCTCCGCAGCCTATGCAATGGTCTGAGCTTTTTGCCTTGTCAAAGCCCTCTGCCCGCCAGGTGGAATCGCTGGTGTTCAGCACGTTGTAGCCCTTTATGAGGAGGGGAATATCCAGCTCCATAGGGCAGGCGGGCACGCAGTAGCGGCAGGAGGAGCAAAGCACGCCTGCGTTTTTCATGAATGCATCGGTGGCCTGCGCAAGGGCCTGCTTTTCTTCGGAGGTAAGGGGAGTGGGGTCATCGAAGGTAGAAAGGTTATCCTCCAGCTGCTCCAGGGAGGACATGCCGCTGAGTACGGTCTGTACCGCAGGCAGGTCAAAGAGGAATTTGAATGCCCATGCTGCCTGAGAGAGGCCGGGAGCGGCGGCGCTGAGTATGTCTGCCGCTTCTTTATTCAGATTGGCGAGCTTGCCGCCTTTTACAGGCTCCATTATCCATGTGGGTATGCCGTTATCCTCCAGCACTTTGTATTGTGCGGCGGCATCGATAAGGTTCCAGTCCAGATAGTTTACCTGTATCTGAGCCATGTCAAATCTGTGCCGGTCCAGAGTTTTCTGTATTACATCAGGGGTGCCGTGAGAGGAAAAACCAAGGTGGCGTATACGGCCTTCCCGCTGCTGCTCAAGGAGAAAGTCAAGGTAGCCGTTGGCAGGGTCAAAGTATTCGTCAAAGGTTTTTGCGGTTATATTGTGGAGAAGGTATATGTCGAAGTAATCGGTTTTGCAGCGCCCAAGCTGGCTGTTGAACATGGCCTTGATATCCTTTGCATCCGTCACCTTGAATTTTGTGGCAAGGTAATAGGAATCCCGGGGATAATCGCTGAGAACCTCTCCCAGAAAACGCTCGGAATCGCCGTCCTGATATATGTGGGCAGTGTCAAAGTAGTTTATGCCGCCGGATAAAGCCCGTTCGATTATGGCGCGGCCTTTTTCCCGGTCTATAACCCCGGGCTGACCCTCAACATTGGGAAGCCGCATTACGCCCATTCCGAGGGCGGATATATTCATGTCCAGAAACTGTTTATAGCGCATACTTTTTCTCCTTATTGGCTGCGGAGCAAGAATTTGTTGTTTGTTTACATTTATTATATATCCATAATAGGGCCGGGAAAAGGCTTTATGCAGGAGAATATGGGGGTTTTAACGGAGGGGGCATGCATTTGACGGAATATGCACATTTGTGCTAAAATTTAAAAAGATGATAAAAAAGTTTTTGCAAAGCATATCCAAAGCTGATTTTCGTGCAGCAACAAAATCGAAAGGAAATATACCATGAAAAAATTATTTGCTGTTCTTCTGTCCATAGCCATGATGCTGTGTTTTACCGCCTGCGGCAAGGAAGATGTGCCCACAATTGATGCAGTGGTGGATATTCCTCTTGAAGAGGGAGTTATTGATGCAGCAGAGGAGGTTATAGATATCCCGGTAGAGGAGAATCTGGAAATAATAATACCCACCGCAGATTCTGTAGAGCTGCCTCCCGCCCAGCCGGATCCAAATAATCAGTTTGGCGTGGATGCCAATATAAACGTAACCACCATAGATGAATGGCTGGGCATGGAGAGCGTTGCATACCGCGATGTCCGCATGCTGATCGACCCCGGCTGCTATGAGGCCATCTGCGGCGATTCTGTGCTGTCCGGCATAGTTGACGGCTTTGAGGTGGTTCCTTATCCCTATCTTGCTTCCCTGTTTGGCTTGCCTCCTGAGGTTGCCGAGACCCAGTATGACGGTGACAGGCTGTTTGATCTGGAGTTTGACGAAAACGGCGCCATAACCGAAGTTAAGGCAAACTTTGTGGAATCCGAGGCCATCATAAACGATCTGTTCCCCAAGGATATGCCCATCTTCCTCATGTGCGGAGGCGGCGGTTATGCCTCCTTTACCAAAAATCTGCTCATTGAGCTTGGCTATGATGAAACCATGCTTTACAATGTGGGCGGCTATTGGGAATATGCGGCAGAAGGCCCCGGCGAAAATTCCATTGAGATCAAAACCACAGTGGATGGCGTTGAATACAATGCAT
The DNA here is from genome assembly GCA_045603585.1 of Clostridia bacterium. Taxonomy (GTDB): domain Bacteria; phylum Bacillota; class Clostridia; order Christensenellales; family CAG-138; genus SFEL01. Next base: position 7,108 of record JAZUMK010000046.1, on the reverse strand, counting down.
TCCATAGGCTGAATTACCACTATATCGATTTTTCCCAGCTGCATCCCGCAGACTGACCCTGTTTATTTAATATAAGAGGCGCACCCAAGTGCGCCTCTTATGTGTTCTTTACTTCTATAAATTGTACTATTATTGGCAAAAAATGCGGATTGGTGTAGAATTAAAATGATGAAAACTGTAAGGAGTTTCTTATGATAGGAGTGTATGATTATACTGTCATCGCCACCTATGCGGCGCTGATAATATCCATACAGGGCATATTTGCATCTACTTCCGGAAGTCCTGAGGTGGGCCTGCTGTGCCTTATGGCCTGCGGCATGATAGATACCTTTGACGGCAAGATTGCCCGCAGCAAAAAGGACAGAACAGAAGTGGGCAAGCTTTTCGGCATTCAGATAGATTCCCTGAATGATCTGGTGTGCTTTGGCGTATTGCCTGCGGTAATTGGCTTTTCTCTGGGCATGACCGGCCTGCTTTCCAAGCTGGTGCTGAGTCTTTTCGCTCTGGCGGCGCTGATAAGGCTGGCATATTTCAACGTACTGGAAGAGCAGCGTCAGCGGGAAACCACAGCGGATCGGGTAACCTACCTTGGCATGCCCGTTACCACCGTATCCGTGATAATGCCTTTCTTCTACCTTCTTGCGGTGTATCTTGATATCAATATGATAAACCTGCTTACGGTGGTTCTGCTGGCTCTGGGCATTGCCTTTGTTTCTCCCCTTAAGGTGCGCAAGCTGAAGATGGGCGGCATAGTGCTTGCCGGTATCGTGGTGCTTGCCGAAATCGGCCTGATGGTAAAAATGGTATTTTAATATCGCTTTCCACAATAAAAAAGCTCCCTTTTTCGGGAGCTTTTTGCTTTATCTGCGCCTGAGGAAGGCAGCCGCTGCGGCTATTGCGCTCATTGCTGTAAACAGGGTGGAGGGGGAGCCGGATTTGGGTGCATCATATTCTGCATCGCTGTCGGGTGCGGGAGATGGGGTGGGCTTTACAGTGGGCTTGGGCTCTGCGGTGGGCGCAGGGGTAGCCGTGGGCTCTGCAGTGGGAGCAGGGGTAGCCGTGGGCTCTGTAGTGGGAACAGGAGTGGCCGTGGGCTCTGCAGTGGGGGCAGGGGTGGCCGTGGGTTCCGCACTGGGGGCAGGGGTGGCCGTGGGCTCTGCGGTGGGGGCAGGAGTAGCCGTGGGCTCTGCGGTGGGAGCAGGGGTAGCCGTAGGCTCTGCGGTGGGCGCAGGAGTGGTTTCGGGAGAAACAGCCTGCACTTTGAATTTGACTGTGTCAGGGCTGGGACGGCCGTCCGCATGCACGTTTATCACAAAGTGGTTTCCATCCAGCAGTTCATATCCTTCGGGAAGGTTTTCCTTTACTGCTGTGCTTTCATTATCCAGCACATAGCGGCCGGGACCTTCCGGCAGAAATTCTGCGGAAGCTATAACAGTGTTGCTGTCCTCTTTGTCCACATAGAGTATTTCTACGTGGTTTTGCTGGGGCTTCTTTGCCATGCCCATTGCAGGCAAAACCAGCATCAGGCACATTATGGCGGCAATGGATAGGGTAAGCTTTTTCATGTTTCCTCCTTGGTGGTGTTGTTCTGTATTTACGCTATACAGTGTAATTATCACATCCATATGCCGCCATAGTGGAAGGATGGGTGAAGTGCATAAATGTGGGATTGATTTGCCGCCGCGGCTGTGGTAAAGTTGACAGGAAAACGGCGTGGGATGCCCCGCATAAGAGGACAAAATGAAGGAAAAGACCAGAAGAATGATAGCAAATCTCCTGCTGCTTACGGCGGGAGCCATATGGGGCGGCGGCTTTGTTGTAATGAAGAACGCCCTTGACAATATATCCACCAATTACCTTCTGGCAATACGCTTTGCAGTGGGCGCGGTGGGCCTCAGCTATACCCTTTTCAGCAGAAAGCATCCTCTTACCAAATACGCTCTGCTGGGCGGAGCAGTAACAGGCGGCCTGCTTTACAGCGCATTTGCGGTGCAGACCTACGGCCTTTTGTATACCACTGCCGGCAAAAATGCCCTCATAACCGCGCTGTATGTTGTGCTGGTGCCCTTTATACTGTGGATACAGCGCAAGGAGCGGCCGGATACGCGGGTAATGGTAGCCGCGGTCATGATGCTGGCGGGCATTGCGCTGCTGTCCCTTAACGGCAGAGAGGGCATGAACATAGGCGACTTTCTCACCTTGCTTTGCGGCATAGGATATGCCTTGCATATCGTGTATGTGGATAGATTTGAGCAGAAGATAGACGTTATGCAGCTTACCTGCCTGCAGTTTGCCTTTGCTTCCGCATATGCATGGATAGCTGCTCTGCTGTTTGAGCAGCCGCCCGCGGTATTTGGCCCGGAGACCATAGGCGCGCTGGCATACTGCGGCATTGCAGGCACCCTTATTGCCCTTACATTGCAGAATGTGGGAATCAAATACGCAAGCCCTGAGTATGCATCCCTGTTCATGAGCACAGAGGCTGCTTTCGGCTGCATTTTCGGGGTGATATTCCTCCATGAGGCTATGACCGGCCGCATGACGGTGGGATGTGTACTGATACTGTGCGCCCTGGTGCTGTCACAGGTGGATTGGAAGACCATCATGGCAAAGAGAAAGGAAAATATCCATGAAGCGTGAATTTGACGGCTTTAAGCCGGAAGCATATATGTTTCTTACCGAACTTGCCTTCAACAACAACCGTATGTGGATGGAGGAAAATCGGCAGAGATACCGTGAATTTGTTCAGCAGCCCATGCAGCAGCTGGCAGAAATACTGCTGCCCACGGCCCTTGAGATAGACCCTGAGTTCAATCCCCGCATGAGCAGCATAGTGTCCCGCATCAACAGGGACACCCGCTATTCAAAGAATAAACTGCCCTATCGGGATCATATGTGGCTGGCTTTCCGCAGGGCAGGCCAAAGCCTTGGCGAAAGCCTTTGCCTGTATTTTGAGATATCTCCTATTGGGTACAGCTACGGCACCGGAATGTATACCAGCAATCTGCCCATGATGAAGGCGCTCAGAGCCCGCGCAGGGGCTGATCCCGAAGGATTCAGGCAAATAGTCACCGACCCCACATTAAACCGCTACAAGGCCGAAGGAGAGCCCTACAAGCGCGACGTGGCACAGGGCATACCGGCTGACCTTAAGCCCTTGCTCAACCGCCGCAGCCTAAGCTTTATCTATGACAGTGCCTCCCTTGCTCCAACTATGACAGGGGATATAGCGGAAGAGGTAAAGCAGGCGATGCTGGAGCTTGCGCCTGCTTACAGATACATAGTTGGAATGTAAAAACAGGCATTGCTGCCCTGTGAATGCAGCGGCGAAGTATGCAAAAATATATAATTATTTATCATAAAAATACCATAATAAAGGGTTGACAACAGCGGCGCGATGCAGTATTATAATTAAGCGCGCTGAACGACAGCCCTTGTGCGGGAGTAGCTCATTTGGTAGAGCGCCGCCTTGCCAAGGCGGAGGTGGCGGGTTCGAGCCCCGTCTCCCGCTCCAGTATATGCACCCTTAGCTCAGTTGGTAGAGCACCTGACTCTTAATCAGGGTGTCCAGGGTTCGAGCCCCTGAGGGTGTACCAAACAAAACAAACCAACTTTCGGAGGTTTGTTTTGTTTATGTAATTAAATCCCTCGGGGGTTCGAAGGGAACGGCCGGAGCAAAGCGGAGGTAAAAAACCATCCGGTGAATGGTTTTTTAGTTCCCCGGGCTGGCGGCGACACTGCCCCAGTGACGCCGGGAGCCCCTGAGGGTGTACCAAACAAAACACCATCCGAAAGGATGGTGTTTTGCTGTATTCAAATACTTTTGCAAATCAAAGTTCAATAATATTCACCGCATTTCCGTGTTTTTCCACAATTCTTATCAAATCCTGCGTTTTCAGCCATACAGTTGCGGTGTTGTCGTTTGGATGCACACCTATCAGACCTAAGTCCTTTGTAAAGTCGCTGTCCAGATACAATGATACTTTACATTCAGCATCGTTAAGCAGTCCCAGCGGAGTAACTGCGCCCGGTATAAGCTCCATGATTTCCATCAGGTCCTGGGCGGAGGCAAAGGAAAGGGGTCTTGTGTTATGGCCCTTTCTGAATTCCTTCAGATCAACGCGCTTATCTCCCCGTACGGTTATCAGATAATAATTGCGTTTCTTATCGTCACGGATAAAGAGGTTTTTTGCATCGTATTCAGGGTAGGGAATTTCTATGGAGGAGAGCTCCGCCATGTTATAAACGGCGATATGCTCGCTTATTTCATGCCATATGTTTTCTGTATTCAGATAATTGTATATGTCCTGCTTATTCATGCACTGTACCCCCAGACACGGTATTATCTGAATATTATCATGTGAGGATAAATAATACAAGCAGTGGCATAGGCGGCTGCATTGCCGGCAAAAAAGGGCTGCCCTATGGCAGCCCTTTCGTGTTGCTTGTAATTAGCCCAGCATTTCGGTGAGAACTTCGCCAAGGCGCCTGGTGCCTTCTACGATCTTGTCCTCAGGCATGTTGGAGTAGTTGAGGCGGAAGTGGTTTGCGTTGCCGCCGTTGGGATAGAAGGGCTCGCCTGCTACGAAAGCAACCTTCTTTTCCAGAGCCTTCTTGAATACGTCGGCTGCATCAATGCCCTCGGGAAGGGTTACCCACAGGAACAGGCCGCCTTCGGGATGGGTGTAGGATACATTCTTGGGGAAGGTCTCTTCGATGGTCTTGAGCATCAGGTCGCGACGGTTGCGATAGGTCTTGATGATCTTGGCAACGTGCTCGTTGATGTCATACATATCAAAGAAGGTGGCGCACTCGCGCTGTGCCATGGAGTTGCACTGGAGGTCAACGCCCTGCTTGATCATGTTGAACTTGTTGATTACCTCGGGAGAAGCATAGATCCAGCCCAGACGCAGACCGGGGCAGAATATCTTGGACATGGTGCCCAGATAGATTACGCGGCCCTCGGTGTCGAAGGACTTGATGGCGGGATGGATCTCACCCTCAAAGCGCAGAGCGCCGTAGGGATTGTCTTCCAGAATATATACGCCGTACTTGTTGGCAAGCTCTACCATCCTCTTACGACGGTCAATGGTCATGGTGCGGCCGGTGGGGTTCTGGAAATCGGGGATGGTGTAGATGAACTTTACCTTGCCCTTGTTGGCTTCCAGAGCTTCTTCCAGCTTGTCTATAAGCATACCCTGCTCATCCATCTCTACCTCTACGAAGGTGGGCTCATAGGCCTTGAAGGCGTTCAGAGCGCCAAGGTAGCTGGGGCTTTCGGCGATGATAACGTCACCCTTGTTGATGAACAGCATACCTGCCATATCCAGACCCTGCTGGGAACCGCCGGTTACCAGAATGTCGGCAACCTCGGCTTTGAGACCCCGTACTTCCATCAGCTTGCAGATGTGCTGACGCAGAGCAGGCAGACCATCGGTGGGGCCATACTGGAGGGCTTTCATGCCGTCTTCTTCCAGAACCTTCTTGGAAACTTCTACCATTTCCTTAACGGGGAAGAATTCGGGAGCGGGGAAACCGCCGGCAAAGGAGATGATGTCGGGCTGGTCAGCCAGCTTAAGCAGGGCACGTATAGCGGAGCCCTTTATGTTGTCCATACGGGATGCAAAATCTGCGTACATAATTGTCCTCCTTATGATAAATGTATTTACTTACGAATTTAATAAAAGGGTATAAACGCGATTTTTTTGCGATTTTAAAGGGGAAACGCCTATACGACCTTTCCCCTTTATTTAGATGATTATTCTACACAGGCAGCGCCGCGCTTGAGAGCCTCGATGTTGAGGTCAACCAGCTTGGCCTTGGGGCCGGTGAACATGTGAACCAGCATCTCCTTGATGGTATCGGTGGAGAGGTTCTTCATAGCTTCGATATAGGCGCCCAGCATAACCATGTTGGCTACCTTGGCATTGCCCAGCTCGTCAGCGATCTTGATGCAGTCTACATAAACTGCCTTAACGTCGGTGCGTTCTACCTTCTTGTCTACAACGGAACTGTTGACAAAGATGGTGCCGCCGGGCTTTACCACGGACTCGAACTTCAGCAGGGAAGGAAGGTTCATGGCGATGAGCTCGGTGGGCTCAAGAACGATGGGGGATACGATGGATTCATCGGAAAGAACTACGCTGCAGTTTGCGGTACCGCCGCGCATTTCGGGGCCGTAGGAAGGCAGCCAGGATACTTCCTTGCCTTCTTTCATGCCTGCCTCGGTAAGGGTCTTACCGATAGCCATAACGCCCTGTCCGCCGAAGCCGGAAATGATGATTTCGTTAGTCATACTATTTCACCTCCGCGGTAATATCCTTGTATACGCCAAGGGGGAAGTAGGGGATCATGTTTTCCTTGAGCCATTCAACTGCCTTTACAGGAGTCTTACCCCAGTTGGTGGGGCAGGTGGCCAAGATCTCAACGAAGGTGAAGCCGGCACCCTGCTGCTGGAGCTCAAATGCCTTCTTGATGGCCTTCTTGGCCTTGTTGAGGTTGCCCATGTCGGTTACGCAAACGCGCTCGGCGTATACGCAGCCATTGATGGTGGACAGCATCTCGCACATGCGGATGGGCTCACCGTAATGCTCCTTGGAACGGCCCAGGGGGCAGGTGGAAGCCTTCTGGCCTACCAGGGTGGTGGGAGCCATCTGACCGCCGGTCATTCCGTAGATGGCGTTGTTGATGAAGATGGTGGTGATCTTCTCGCCGCGCATTGCAGCGTGAACGATCTCAGCGGTACCGATGGCAGCCAGGTCGCCGTCGCCCTGATAGGTGAATACGGTGGTGCCTTCGGGGGATACGCGCTTGATGCCGGTAGCAACCGCGGGAGCGCGGCCGTGAGCGGCTTCGTGCATATCGCATGCGAAGTAGTCATAGGCAAATACGGAGCAGCCAACGGGTGCAACGCCTACGGTGGTGCCGATGATGCCAAGCTCTTCGAGGGTCTCTGCTACCAGCTTATGGGCTATGCCATGGGTGCAGCCGGGGCAGTAATGGAGTTCTTTATCGGTCAAACCTTTGGACTTCTGATATACGATTGCCATGTTTATTACCTCCCCAATGCCTTCTTGGCGGCTTCTGCTACATCACGAGGAGTAGGAAC
>JAZUMK010000045.1:0-4147 GCA_045603585.1 Clostridia bacterium | reverse complement strand
TGTAGACCGAGCCGACACAAATAAGTTATTATACATACAGAAAATTGAGGAGAATACAATGAAACGCATAATTTTCGACTGCGACAGTACAGTTGGCCTGCCAAAGAAACCCATGGATGACGCCCTCGCCCTGCTGTATCTGCTGGGCCGCCCGGATGAAGCTAAAATACTGGGCATTACCTGCACCTTCGGCAACAGCACAGCAAAGGAAGTATACCGGTCCACCTCGCTGCTGCTGCAGGAAATAGATATGCAGGATATTCCCCTGCTGCCCGGTGCAGATGCGGATGAAGACCCCATAAGCCCTGCAGCCCGCTACATTGCGGATACCGTAAACGCAAGCCCCAACGAAATATCAATTATCGCCATAGGTTCCCTTACCAACCTTTACGGAGCATGGCTTATTGATAATGCCATCTTTGAAAAAGTGAAGGAAATCGTCCTTATGGGTGGCTATACCGGCCCAGTAATATATCATGGAATAAGCCTTGATGAGCTGAATTTTTCAATAAACCCCGCCGCTGCGGCCTGCGTATTGAATAATGTCAAGAATCTTTCCATACTGACGGGAAACAACACCCTTGAGCCATCCCTGCTGCCCCGGGAGGAATTCATACAAAACATGACACAGGGCAGCGACGCCGCCCGCTACATAGCTGAAAAATGCGGCTATCGCTTTGATGATCAGCAAAGCCGCTACGGCAATGCCATATCCTACTGCTGGGACGGCGTTGCGGCGGTATACCTGCTGCGGCCCGAGCTTTTTGAGAATGCTCCCACCCATTGCTGCATTACCGAGCACGCCATGAAAGCGGGCTGGCTGGCCCCCACGGAGAAGGCAGTTTCCTGCAGCGTATGCCTTAATCTCCCCGCCGTAAAGGACTGCGCCCTGTACCGTAAGGAAATATACTCAGGCTGGCTGAACTTTAAGAAAGGCACATCCAATTCATGAAAAAAGCCATAATATGCTTTACCCGTGTGCCCCGCCCCGGCCTTACCAAAACCCGCCTTATGCCGCTGCTGAAGGCAGAGCAGTGCGCCATGCTGCATACCACGTTTCTGCTGGATATTGCGGAGGTTTACAGGATATCCGATGCAGACCTCTTTGTATCCTTCGCCCCCGACCCGGACATTCAGCCCCTGCGGGATATTTTCCCCTTTGCGGCAGGGTTCTTCCCCCAGCAGGGCAGCGACCTTGGCGAGAGGATGTTCAACGCAATCGCATATGTGATCGGCCTTGGGTATGATGCGGTTATCCTCACCGGCTCAGACCTGCCCCTCATTACCGCTGAGCATATCTCAGGGGGCTTTGCCGTCCTTGAAAAGGCAGACGTTGCCATAGGCCCCACATCTGACGGCGGGTATTTTCTCATAGGCATGAAGAAGCCCTGCTCTGCCCCATTTAACGTACAGGGCTACGGCGGTTCCACCGTATACCAAAGCACCGTCAACGCAATAGGGCAGGCAGGCCTGTCATTTGCCCCTGCCCCCATGTGCGACGATACGGATACACCCGAAGATCTCCTTACTCTTGCGGAAGCTGTCAGCCCCCACAGCCATACCGGCAAATACATACATACCCTCAGAAAGGAAGGCATATCCATTTGACAGAACCATACCTTAACCACATAAAAAGCGAAGCCTTTCTGAGCCGTCTTGGCCTGCCCGAGGGCACAGAGCTTGAGCTTCCTCTGCTGGGTCAGGGAGAGTACAATCTTAACTACTCCTTTGTGCATCCCATCACAGGGCAAAAGCTGGTGATGCGCATAAACAAGGGCAGCCAGATGCACCTTGAGGATCAGATAGGGTATGAATACTCTGCCCTTTGTGACCTTATTCCCAGCGGACGCACCCCAAAGCCCCTGTTCTGCGATACAGAAATGGGTATGCTGGTGATGGAATGGCTGCCGGGAAGACCCCTCATATATGAAGCAGATATGGGCATCGCCGCGGAGATACTTGCGGATATCCACAGCACCCCTGTGCCGAAGGACACCAAGCTGATACGCCCCTCCTTTCCCGCACAGGCCATATATGATGAATGCTTGGATATGGCAGAGCACTATCTCAACTGGGACAAAGCGGAGCAAAGGCAGCTGAAGCTTATCAACGCTCTTATAAGGGAGATAGGCAAACTGCCCCTGAGGGAGCCTTCCACAGCCCCCCAGTGCATGGTAAACACAGAGCTAAACTCAGGAAATTTCCTCATAAATCCCAACGGCAAAAGCTATCTGGTGGACTGGGAAAAACCCCTGCTGTCAGAGCCCGCTCAGGACCTGGGGCACTTTCTTGCCCCCACCACCACCTTCTGGAAAACCGATACCATTCTGACCCCCCCTCAGGTGAAAGCCTTTGCAGACAGGTACATCGCCGCGGTAAACGGCAGAATGGACTGCTCCACCCTTGCAGAGCGCCTGCCCCTGTTCTTTACCGTCACCTGCCTGAGGGGCATAACATGGTGCGCAATGGCATACAGGGAATACTCCGAACCAGGACGGGAGCTTACAAATATGGATACATTTGAAAAGCTCAAGGCATACATGGCCCCCGAATTCCTGGAAAACATACTGGAAAGCTACGTCCTCAGGGACTTTTTAAGCTAATGACCATGAAGATATCCCTTATCGTTCCTATTTACAATGAGGAAAAGAAAATCGATACACTGCTTGCTCAGCTTCGTGCCCTGCCCGGAAGCTGGGAGATAATCCTTGCGGACGGGGGCAGCACAGACGGCACCCTGCAAAAGGCAGGCCATGACTTTACCCTCCTCTCCTGCCCCAAGGGAAGGGCAAACCAGATGAACTTCGCCGCAAGCTTCGCCGCAGGAGATGTGCTGTGGTTTGTTCACTGCGACAGCATACTGCCCAAGGACGCATATGAGCAGATACGCTCCGCTGTGGAGCAAGGCGCACAGTGGGGCTGCTTCCACATCGGCTTTGACTACCACGGGCCCTTTATGGGCTGCAATACTTATCTATCCAATCGCAGGGCAAAAAAAGGCATCGCCTTTGGGGATCAGGGCATATTCGTAAGGCGGGAGCTATTCCTTGAAATGGGCGGTTTCCCATCACTGCCTATAATGGAAGACTATGAGTTTTCCCGCCGAATGAGGGACAAAGGCATCCCCATTACCCAGCTGCCCGCCCGCATAATCACCTCCGGCAGGCGGTATCGGGGCAAGTTCCCCCTCATCACCATGTGGCAGATGTTTCACCTGCGCTGTCTGTACAGGCGTGGAGTGGATATTAATGAAATCGCCAGAAGATATAAGGATATAAGATAAACGAAAAGAAGGAGCAAGCTCCTTCTTTTTAATTCTTGATCTATTTCTTTATTGAGCTAAACACACCCACAGCCAGCAGTACAGTTCCGCATATACGAAGGCACATCGCAGACCAGGCCGGGAGCAGAGCACTGTATGGGCTGCACAGCAATGCGTACATTACATTTACCGCAATACTTACCGCCGCCATGCCTGCGGCGCAGCGAAAAAACTGCAGCTTCATCAATGCGGCCATTCCCATTACAGGGCCCCATATACCGCCCAGTAATCCTGTCAATCCCGCTGTTATCCACGGACAAGCTATCCGCAGTTTATCCTGCAATACGGGTTTATTCAAAACGGGGTGTACCAGCCAATACCAAATAGCGGCTCCTGCCAGAGAGCCCACCAGAGATACTGCGACCCCCATCCCAATGCCAAGGCATGCCACTGCCGCCACTATATGCCTCGGCGGCAGAAAAAACATCACCGAGGAATGGAATACTGACTGCTTCAGCGCCGCAAGCACAGGCAGAGCCGAGGTGTTTATATTTCCCTGAAGGGACTGCACACTGCGCTGAGTGAACAGCATCACCATGCCGGACAGCCAGCTTTTAAACGCAGGAACACACAGCCACGCTGCGAGCACCACAGCCAATACGGCTCCCCTTATATACAGCGCCCTGCGGCGGGATACATCTTTCATTTATCCTCCCATGCGGTAAAGCGGCCGCCATACTGACAGCCGCTTTGCCTGTTAGCTCATATAATTTTTTGGGTTACTCAACATCCTGTGCAGCGCACCAACGATAGTAGGATTCATCGTAGTTCCAGGTGTTCTCATAGCCGCACATTTCCAGTACCAGCTGCATGTATGCGGAGCGG
>JAZUMK010000044.1:0-8878 GCA_045603585.1 Clostridia bacterium | reverse complement strand
AAGCGAAACAGGAATTGAATAAAGCATCCTTGGTGCAATAAAAAGCAGTGCGGAAACGAACGGTTTTTTTGCTGCCTTTTGTCCCTTAACCCAGGCCAATTTCCCCGGCTCACTTGCAATAAAAAACAAACAAAATTTTTGAAAGGGATTTAACAAAATGAAGAAGATTTTTGCAATCGCTCTGGCTGTAGTTATGGTTCTCTCCATGGCTTCCGCTTTTGCTCTTTCCTCCTGTGCCACTTGGGCACCCGCTTGGAATTGCACCGTTGATGATTCCGTATGGTGCGGCCAGGGTAAGGTAGAAGTAGTTCCTTACGTAAAGGTTAACACCGCTTGCGGTTGGGAATTCCAGGTATCTGACTGTGCAGCAGCTATCCGCAGCACCGAAGTATATTTTGCCGTTAAGGTAACTGCTGAAGCTTATCCCGATGCCGATTGGTGGAAGGAAGCTGTTGTAGCTTATGAAACCGAGAACCTGATTCCTGCTTGGAGCTTCAAGGTAGACAAGACCGCTAAGGGTCAGTTCTATAACGACGCTTCTTTCGACAAGGACGCCGAAGTAGAAATGGTATACTATGTAGATATGAAGACCGGCAACCTGATTGACCCCGCCAACACTGATGATGTTGAGGGCGAAGGCTGGGAATTCGATCTGAAGAATGTTGTATACACTTCCAAGGTTGTTGACACCACCGTTGCTTGCGGCGAGACTCCCGCTTACAACATGTGCGCCAAGCTCACTTCCAAGTATGACGGCTACAGCGTAAATGGCTACAATCATTACAATGATTATGTATGGGATTTCAGCAAGATCGAAGGTCAGAAGTATTGGAATGATGATGAAGAGATGACCGCAATTCTGAGCATCACCGATAAGGATGATGCAGCTAAGTGGGTAGACCTCACTATCGTTGATGGCGCTATCACTGGCATTAACTGGAACAAGGACGAAGCAGCCTTCTACAACAATGTAATGGCAGACTTCGGTTTCGCAAACTGCGGCACCTCCGCTTGCATCACCAAGGCTAACGTAAAGGCTATCCTCGGTTGGGACTTCGAGCAGAAGGATTGCTTCGATTGGTCTGACAAGGGTGCTTCCGTAGTTGACACTGACTGCGTAGTAGCTATCCCCAAGACCGGTGACGCTTCCGTTCTCGCTTGGCTGTTCTAATTAAAACTAACGACTGAATCACTGCTTTGCCCAAGCTCCGCTTGGGCAAAGCATATGTAATTCCACACGGGCTTAGCACGAAAGAAACCTCCCTGTATTGGGAGGTTTTTTGTGTTGGGGAACCCTCTCAGTCCCTGCGGGACAGCTCTCCCAAAGGGAGAGCCAAGACCTTGCCTCTCACTCTGGGAGAGGTGGTCGAGCGCAGCGAGGCCGGAGAGGGCAGGGGTGGAATTTATCTAATCCCATCCGGCCGCCCTTTCAAGGTAGCTTTTCCTGACGGAAAAGCGGGCGCACCAAAGATGCCGGGAGGGTAATGGAACTGTAAGGGTACGGATTGCCACGGCAAGCCTTTCGGATGCCTCGCAATGACAGTGGTGGTTGATGGGGCGGACGACCGATGATCGCCCCTACAGGGTACACTTATTCACTATTCCCTCAAAAAAATCCCCCGCCATGCGAGGGATTGATTTTTCTGCCGTATTCTATTTCAGCCGCTGTTCTCCTGCCTTTGCCACCTCAAACACGGTGAGGGTATCCTCCTGCACCTTGAAGCGCACATCAAGGCCTGCAAACTCAAGGCCGTAGGGCATGTCCGGGTCCTGCTGATATGCGGGGCGGGGGTCCTGGGACAGGGCGGTCAAAAGGGCTTCCCGCTTTTCTTGGGGGACGTTTTCCAGCAGTTCCGCCGGGAATTCCACCTTCAGCGCCCTGCTGAACTGCTCTCCCGCAAAGCCCGCAAGGGCATCGGGGTGGCTGTCGGTAAAGGGCAGGTATGGCTTTATGTCGTATATGGGAGTGCCGTCCATCAGGTCCGCTCCCTGCACGATAAGCACTGTGCCCATGCCCTGCCGCTTTTCCATGGAGAGAAGCTTTACGGAGGAAAGGCCGATGGGGTTTGGCCGGTAGGGGGAGCGGGTGGCAAATACTCCCATGCGGGTGTTGCCCCCAAGGCGGGGCGGCTTTACCGTGGGCTTAAAGCCTGTGCTTTTGTTTTTGGAAAAGCCCCACAGCAGCCACAGATGGGAATAGCCCTCCAATCCGCGGAGGGCGTTTGCATCCCGATATTCCTCTTCAAATACTATTTCCCCTATGGGGCCGGCGCCAAGGCCGCTCTGACGGGGTATGCCGAACTTTTCCGAATAATCGCATCGCATCCGGGCGATGACCTTCAGCTCAAAGGTTTCCTCCATAGGCTATTCCAGATGGGAGGTGCAATGGGGGCAGCGGGTGGCCTTGTCGTCTATCACGCTGAGGCAATAGGGGCACTTGCGGGGATCGGCCGCGGGCTCTTCCTTTTTGGCAAAGCGCTCCTGAAGCTTATTCACCCAGCGGATAAGCACAAACAGCACAAGGGCGATTATGAGGAAATTGATTATGGCGGAAATAAACGCGCCGTAGGCTATACTTGCGCCGCCTATCTGCAGAACGCTTTCGTTGAGGGTGTCCTTTGCAAATATGCCTATCACGGGGGAAACGATATCGTTCACCAGCGAATCCACTATGCTCTTGAATGCGCCGCCGATGATAACGCCCACGGCCAGGTCCATAACGTTGCCACGGGCAATGAACTTTTTAAATTCGGATACGAAATTTTTCATGGTGCTCTCCTATTCCACCCTTTGCCTATTGGCAGGCTTCCCGCAAAATATGGGCAAACTCTTCTGCGCTGCTTATGGCCTTTATCTCCACATAGTAAACGCCGCTGCCGGTATTCCATACGGCGGTGTTTTCGCAGAGGGATACGGATATATCCGCAGACCCTTCGGGTATGCCGCTCTTTTCAAAGGGTATTACTATTATACCGTAATATTTATCCTTAAGATACTCCTCAAAGCCCGCTTTGGGTATACCTATTTCAAACACGCCGGTATCGGCGGAAAGCAGGCAGGCATCCCCGCCGACTCCCGCGCCTGATTCCGGAGCAGCTTCTTCGGCTTCCTGCGCCTCTGCGGCTTTCTCCGCAGGAGCTTCCTGTGCAACGGCTTCTTCCGCCGCGGTTTCCTCAACTACGCAGGTATCGCAGGCATTGTCCACGGCGTTTTCAAGTATTGCGCCGTCAGCAATTCTGCTTTCCTCTGCGGCAGGGGCTTCCGCTGCGGGGGCGGCTTCTTCTGTTTCAATTGCGTATTCCATAGGGGCAGCTTCCGCCTCAGCCTTGTTCAGCCCGCCCGGCAGCATTGCGGCGGCCCCCAGTATTACCACGCAGGCGGCAGCCATGCCCATGTATCTGATATTTCTGCTCTTTGCGGCTCTGCGCTTTTTCTCCTGCTGCTCAAGGGCGGAATACATGGCTTCAAAATCCACCCTTGCGTTGGCCTCTTCGCCAATATCGTAAAGGAGCTTATCCAGATTGTCGCTCATTAATTTTCACCTTCTTTCAGCAGCTGCAACAGCTGTGTTCTCGCCCGGGAAATGCGGGACTTTACGGTGCCCTCAGCGGCGCCTGTAAGCTGGGCTATATCGGCGCAGCTCAGTCCGGAATAATAGTGCAGCATCACAGCTTCCCTGTATATATCCGGCAGTCTTTCAACCGCCTCCCGCACTATCCTCCGCTGCTCCGCAGATATGGCTGAGGGCTCGGGCATATCATACAAAGCGGTGCTTTCCTGCTCCGGCAGCTCATCCACCGGATACTCCCGCTTTTGTCTGCGCTTTATATCCAAAGCAAGGTTTACCGCAACCCGGTACAGCCATGCCTTAAGCTGGCCATCCTCCATATCGGCAAGCTTGCCCATATGCTTTATGGCCCTTAGGAATACGTTCTGGGAAACGTCCATTGCGTCGCTGTCTGCGCGAAGCACGGAATATGCCGCCCAATACACCATCTTTGAATAATCCGTGTATATGGACTCAAGGTTTCTCCGGGGCAATTATACCCACCTCCGTCCTGATATAATAACGTTTCTGACAACGCTTCGGTTGCAAGTTTAAAGTGATTATACCAGATGAAACACAAATTTTCTGTATGTTTGTCACATAAATCCCCTCAAAAAGTGAATCCAGTTAGTCATGAGGGTAAAAAATCACCCCAAATATTGCGATAAAGGCAGGGTTAGGATAAAATAATATTAAAGAAGCTATGCTTAAATACAATCATCAAATATAAAAGGAGAATCTTAAAATGGAAGAGCTGGAAAAGGATCTGGTGGTATTTACCGACGAAGAAGGCAACGAGGTTGAGCTTGAGGTTGTGGATTACTTTGATTACGACGGCGACGAGTATGCCGTTATGATAGACCCCGCCGCAGAGGAGGATGAGGATCAGGACCTGTTCGTATTCAAAATTGAAGTGGACGGCGAATATGAAAACTTCGTACCCGCCGATGAAGATAAGATGGACGCCCTTTCCCAGATAGTTGAGGCCCGCCTTGACTGCGACAAGGAAAGCTGCGAAGGCTGCAGCGGCTGCAATATCGAATAATCAGCAAACGAGCAAAAATGGGGGGCGCATGGCGTCCCCCTGTCTGTATTTGGCAAATCAGAGGTAAATTTTCCTCTCCGCATACATAATTTTATTAGTGGGGGTAAACAATATGTTTTCAAGCAAAGAATTCAGAACCATTGCCCGTGACAAACTGAGGGGCAAATGGGGCCGCTCTGTGCTGGTGTCCTTTCTTGCTGTCCTGCTGGGAGCGGAATATTTCCCGGATATTCTCAGCAACAACCCTGATTACTCAGTGCTGGTCGAGCTTCGAGACCCCACCGTCCTCAAAGATGTAATCCAGTATGGCACCGCATTCCTGCAGGATAAAGCTGAATATCTGAGCATGGTATACGGAAAGAATATTACCGCATCCATGCTGCTGGGCGGCATAGCAGCGATTTTCGTCATAAGCTTTATACTTTCACTCATAGGCGACGTAATCGACTTGGGTTACAAAAAATACTATATTGACCTTGTATTGGAAAACAGGGCCAACAAAGCCGGTGTATTGTTCAGCAGATTTGGCATATTTTTTAAAGCCATCGGTCTAAGGCTGTATATGGGCTTCTTCATCATACTATGGAGTCTGCTGTTCATCATCCCCGGTATAATCGCCGGCTTCCGCTATGCCATGGCGCCCTATATCATGGCTGAAAATCCCGACATAGGAATCCGTGAGGCGGTTAACATGAGCAAACAGATGATGGACGGCCACAAGGCAAGGCTGTTCTGGCTGAGCTTGAGCTTTATCGGCTGGGATATGCTCTGTGTTTTGACCCTCAATATTGGATACCTATGGCTGAATCCCTATATGAAGACAGCCCGGGCTGCCTTCTACATCGAGCGCACCGGCCGCGGCATTCCCATGGCGGAGCCTGTGCAGTAATATATCTGATCCCACCCGCCGCCCTTTTAATGCACCTTCGCCACAGGCGAAGGCGGCGGTGGACAGCAGTCTTTCCTCGCCGCTATGCAAAGAAACAACGGTATTATCGACTTTTTTCGTCAGCGCACCCTGTTTTCCCGCAAGGGGAAACATACTTTAAGGGGCGGCGGGCGGGAATAGATAATCAACTTTATATCTGAATTCACCGAAATCCCAACAGGATTTCGCTGACACTTCGTGAGGTACTATGGACATTACCATCCAGATGCGCAGCCTTGAGCTGCTGCTGAAACTGCTCAAGAGGGATACTCAGGGCATCCCTCAGTACGGCTATGCCCGTCAGAAGCACACAAATGAATTTCTCCCCATCGAGCAGCCCCTCCCACGCTGCACCCCCGAAGAGGCGGGCCTCAGCAGCGCAGTGGTGGAGCAGCTTTTCCGCGCCGTGGAAAAGGACGTGGATACCCTTGGCGTACACGCAATGATGCTGATAAGGGACGGCAGGGTATTTGCGGAAGGATACTGGGCCCCCTATCGGCCGGATGTGCCCCACATGCTGTACTCCGCCAGCAAAAGCATAATTTCCACCGCCATGGGCTTTGCATATGACGAAGGGTTGATTGACCTTGACCGCCGTCTGGATGACATATTCACAGAGCTGCCACCCTCCTCCAATAAATGGAACCGCATGCTTACTGTGCGCCATCTGCTCACCATGAGCAGCGGCATACGCTTTAACGAGATAGGCTCCATGCTGGACCGCGACTGGGTAAAGATGTTTATGGAATCCGCCCCCAAGTTTGAGCCGGGCACCCAGTTTGAATACAATTCCCTCAATACCTACATGCTCTCGGCGGTGCTGAATCGCATCACCGGCCAGAGCATAACCGAATACCTTATGCCAAGGCTGTATCAGCCCCTTGGCATTGCCAATTATCCCTGGGAGACCTGCCCCATGGGCATTGAAAAGGGCGGCTGGGGTCTCAGCCTCTGCATTGAGGACCTTGCAAAGATAGCCCAGCTTTATCTGAACAAGGGTGTATGGAACGGGCAGCGCATCCTCAGCGAGGAATGGATATCCATGGCCGCATCCCCCCAGATCGCCACCCCAAACGGCGAAATAAATCAGGGCTACGGCTTCCAGATATGGATGAACGCCAATGGCGTATATCAGTTCAACGGCGCCTTCGGCCAGTACGCCGTGATGTTTCCCAATATAAACGCCGCCGCCATAATATTCAGCGGCAGCAATCAGCTCTTTGCAAAGACCTCCCTTATGCAGGCCCTTTCCTCCTGCCTGTGGAGCGCCGCAGATTCCCCCCTGCCCCAATACCCCGAGGGGCACAGAAGGCTTACGGAATACACAAAGTCCCTTATCTTCTCCCCCGCACCCTCCCGCACAGGGCTGGGCACGGATGGGGAGCAGTTTGACAGAATGTGCAGCCTGCTTCACGGCCGGGAATACCGCCTTGAAAGCACCAACGGTGCGGTTTTCCCCCAGCCCCTCCAGAGCGTACACGGCTGCTATTCCATGGGGGCGGATGCAGTGCGCTTTGCAAAGCAGGACGAAAATACCCTTGCGGTGACCTTTTACGAGCACTATGAGCGCAATACCCTCTATGTAAAGCGGGACGGCTCCCTTACAGACTCCCGATACGGTATCCGGGAGGAAATGCACCTTGTTTCCACCCGGGGCATTTGGAGCTGCAATGAGGATGACATCTGCCTCACCCTGTTCTCAAGCTTTATCGAAACCCCGGACACCCGCATAATCGAGATGCGTATGCTGGGGGAAAATATGGAAATAATATTCGACGAGACCCCTTCCGCCCAAAATGCCACCACCATGCTCCTTGAGCTGGTGGGGCTGATGGACGAAAAGGCGATGAAGCGGCTGATGCCCGCCATGAAGCATGTGCCCGGCATCACGGAGGAAAGCCTTATTGATCTGGTGAAAAAATACGCCGCCCCAAGGGCTTTCGGCCGCATGATACACCATCACGATATTTGATATTCTTCAAAAAGGAGGCCATCCCATGGCAAAGCCTGTATTGGTGCTGATGGCTGCGGGAATGGGCAGCCGCTACGGCGGCCTTAAGCAGCTGCAGCCCATGGACGAGCAGGGTCATCTGCTCATCGACTTTTCCGTATACGATGCCCTCAAGGCCGGCTTTGAGGACGTGGTTTTTATCATCAAGCCGGAAATGCAGCAGGATTTTGACGCCACCATCGGCAGCAGAATGCCGGACAGGCTCGATGTGCATATCGCATATCAGGATATGGCAAGGCTTCCTCAGGGCGTTCAGCTGCCCCCTGAGCGGACAAAGCCCCTCGGCACCACCCATGCCATACTCTGCGCCGCCGATGCCATAGCAGGCCGCCCCTTTGCCGCCATAAATGCGGATGACTATTACGGCCCAAGGGCATTTGAGCTGCTGTATGATTTTCTCTCCGCCCCCGGCCCCGCAGATGAGCACTTCATGGTAAGCTATCCTCTGGGCAATACCCTCAGCCCCACCGGGCCTGTATCAAGGGGGGTATGCACCATGGAAAACGGCTTCCTGCGCCACATTGTTGAGCGCAAGAAGATATCCATGTGTAATGGCGGCGGAAAATTTGAGGAAAACGGCGCGGATATTTTTCTGCCTGCGGATACCCTTGTTTCCATGAACTGCTGGGGCTTCCGCCCTGCCATCATGCCGCTGTTGGAGGAGGAATTTGCCGCCTCCATCAAACAGGGCCTGGCTGAAAATCCCGAAAAATTCGAAGACATACTGCCCACCGCCATACAGCTTCTCATGGCACAGGGCCGCATTTCCGTCAGGGCCGAAACCAGCTATGACCGCTGGTTCGGCGTTACCTACAGGGAGGACAAGCCCGCCGTTACTGCGGAGATCGCCGCCCTGAAGGAGCAGGGAGTGTATCCGACGAGACTGTGGAGGTAAATATCCAAACCCACCGCATCAACCACCACTGTCATTGCGAGGCATCCGAAAGGCTTGCCGTGGCAATCCGTACCCTTACAGCTTCATTACCCTCACGGCATATTTGGTGCGCCCGCTTTTCCGTAAGGAAAAGCCACCTTAAAAGGGTGGTGGGCGGGATTAGATAAATTCCACCCCTGCCCTCTCCGTCCTCGCTACGCTCGGCCACCTCTCCCAGAGTGAGAGGCAAGGTCTTGGCTCTCCCTTTGGGAGAGCTGTCCCGCAGGGACTGAGAGGGCGCCCCCAACACAAAATACCTCCCCATACAGGGAGGTTTCTTTTGTGCTAAGCCCATGTGGAATTACATATGCTTTGCCCAAGCGGGGCTTGGGCAACGCAACGGTTTAGTCGTTAGTTTTAATTAGAACAGCCAAGCGAGAACGGAAGCGTCGCCGGTCTTGGGGATAGCTACT
>JAZUMK010000043.1:0-13248 GCA_045603585.1 Clostridia bacterium | reverse complement strand
CACATCGACCCCGGCTTCCTCATGGCCTGCACCGAGGATGAGCTTCGCGCCCTCTGCCGCAAGCACATAGACGACTACAAAAAGGACGGCGGCTTCATCCTGGCCACGGGCTGCGAGTATCCTGCCCCCATGGACGATCACTTTGCACGGGTCATCATTGAAGAGGCCTGCACCTACGGCAAATATTAATCTGATGGAAAAGCTGTCCGCCGCGGCCTGCAAGGCCCGGCGGATGTGCTCTGCCCCTTTTATCCTCTTAATGTTTTCTTTTAAAAACATCTTGAGTAATTGTGTGGCAAGACGTATAATACACGCAAATAAATACAGGGGAGCTTGTATTCACAGGCTGAGAGGAAGCAATCCGGCTTCGACCCTATAACCTGATGCGGATAATGCCGCCGTAGGAAGTCATACACAGGGATTTTTTACAGGAGGCATCCAAAGCAGGCTGTCTCCTGTTTTATTTTACAGCTGAAAACACAGGGAAGCCTGTATTGACAGGCTGCGAGGAAGGTATATCCTTCGGCCCTTATACCTGCTGCGGATAATGCCGCCGTATTATGGGGCCCCGGCGGGCCTGCCTCAGCGGGTCGCCCGGCGCATTGGCAGCGATGCTTGACCCGGATAAAGGCGCAGGCCCTATGAATCACGCTTTTGATCTGCAAGGAGAATGGACGGTGGACAAATGATGAAACGCTGTGTAATTGTAGGCGGCGCGGATATAAACAATTATGGTTTTATCCGCGAAAAGCTGTGTGCCGATGACTATGTGGTTTTCTGCGACAGCGGCCTGAAGCATTTGCAGCATCTCCATGCCAAGCCGAGCTTGATCGTGGGTGATTTCGATTCCCACGACAATCCCCTCCTCCATACAGAAACCATAGTTCTGCCCCGGGAAAAGGATGACACCGATACCGTGTATGCCGTAAAAGAGGCAATCAAAAGAGGTTTTGACGATTTTCTTTTGATCGGCGTGGCAGGCGCAAGGCTTGACCACACCCTCGGCAATGTGTCTGTCCTGCTTTATCTGGATTCCCTTGGAAAGAAAGGCTGCATCATAGACGATTATTCCGAAATGGAGATTGTTTCCGAAAGGCCGGTTTCCATCTGCGATAAGTATTCCTTCTTCTCGCTTTTGAATATCACGGGCTGTGCCAAGGGCATTACCATTAACGGCGCAAAGTATCCGTTGGCTGACGCAGAGATTTCCTGCGAATACCAGTATGGCATAAGCAACGAAGTACTGCCCGGCGAAAAGGCCGTCGTATCTGTAAAATGCGGCAAGCTCCTTTTAATTAAGGTCAGATAGGTATAAAGCAGAGTTGCTATCTTAAATTCCCGCATAATAAAAATACAGCGCTGTCCAAAGTAACAGCGCTGTATTTTTAAATTGTAAGTTAATCCGGTATCTGCCCTTCCTTGCCGCTGAGCAGATTGATAAGGGACGTTATGACCACCACGGCAGCCCCGCCCATGCCCCACAGCTTGGTTATGTTGCAGCGCATATCAGGGTTGGCGCAGACGCCGATGAGGCTTGTGAACACAAGGAACAGCATAACGCCTGCCACACCGTTTACCACCATCAGGCTCTTGTATTCCTTCTTTGCAAAGAGAGCCATCATAGCCGCTGCAAGAATGATGACGCATACGGCAACCGCCGCCTGTTCCGCCCAGTGGCACTTCATGGGCACCTGATTTCCGTTTGCAAGGTCCAGCAGCTTGCCGCATACAGGCGCCCAGATTTTTACTGCGCCTATTACACACAGGGCGCTGACAGCCTGCAGTGCGATCATAATTTTATTCAGCTTGGTTTTCATATCATTTTCCTCCCTTAATCAGCAATATCTGTAAGAACGCCGTCCTCCAGCCGCATGCGGCGGTTGGCGTTTTGTGCCCAGCGGCTGTTGTGGGTAACCATAACCACCGCGGTTCCCTTTTCCGTCTGCTCCTTAAGTATCCGTATCACCTCTTGGGACCAGTGCTCGTCCAGGTCATTGGTGGGCTCGTCCGCCAGTATCAGCTCGGGATTCTGCAGCAGGCACCGTGCCGCCATGGCACGGCGGCGCTGACCGCCAGAAAGCTGATGGGGGAAGAAATCGGCGCGATCCTCAAGGCCGAACAGATACAGCAGTTCATCCACTTTTTTGCTGTCCTTTTTGCCGCCCACGCCCTGGGTAAAGATAAGGTTCTCCCTTAATGTCAGCGCCTGAATCATGGTGCTGTCCTGAAAGAGGAAGCCTATCTTGCTTGCCCGGAATGCGGATTTTTCCCCATCGGAGAATTTGGCTACATCCTTGCCGCCATAGGTATATGTACCCTCGTCAGCCTTAAGCAGCGTACCCATAACGTACAGCAGGGTGCTCTTGCCGATGCCTGAGGGGCCCTCCACGGCGATAAAGTCGCCGCTGTTTACAGTAAGGGTAATTCCCTTAAGGGGGGTGACGGTCTCGCCCATGCGATAGGCCTTATGAATGTTTTCCAGTTTGCATATTTCCATATCAGTTCACCTCTCCCTGTGTAATGGCTGTCTGGGGATCCATGGATGCGCTCTTCCATGCCGGAGAAACCGCCGCCGCAAAGCCCAGCACAAGGGCCAGCGCCACGCCTGACCCGCCGCAAAGCAGTGCAAGGGACGTGTTCCATACCGAGGGGGACAGCTTGAAGGCATCCTTGAGCAGCTCAATTACAGGGTCCATACATACCAGGGCAATAGCGCTGCCAAGCAGGCCGCCCATCAATGCCATGGTGCAGGTTTCGCCGATTATCAGGCCGAATACCTGCCCCTTATTGAGGCCGATGGCGTGAAGCAGGCCTATCTCCTTCTTGCGCTCCTTGGCAAGTGCATTGAACCTGCCCACCAGCGACAGCACCGCGATAAGCAGCGACGCGGCCCACAGGGCAAACATCACCCGCATGGTAACCTCAAGCTGGCTCTGCAAAGAGGATATGGTCTCGCCTGTCAGCAGGCACTTGGCGGGCATGCCGGATTCCTCCACCTGCTTTACAAAGGCCTGAGGGTCGGTGCCCTCGGCAAACTTTATCATGATTACCGAGATGCAGTCGTGGGGATCCTTCTTGGTCCAGTTTTCCCTGAGCACCTCGTTTTCCAGGCACATATCCTGAGCTGTGCGCCAGTCCATGAAAATGGTGCTGTCCATGCCGGTGCCGGTGGGCTGCAGCATGCTTACCACCTTAAACACACGGCCAAGTATCATATAATTGCTGCCCACCAGCTCCTGGTCCTCAAAATTGCTGCCCACTATAAGCTGTTCCTGATTTATGTGGCTCTGGCTGGCTTCATCCAGATAGGGCTTGAGGATAAAGTCCGTAGAGGAGTCGTAGCCTATAATCCTGACCTCTTCGCCGGGCTCACAGCAGCCCAGGGCCAGCGTCTGACAGTAAAACTGGGCGGTCATTGCCTCTGCACCTTCCAGCTCCTTTGCCTGCTCCACTACCTCCATAGGCATATAGATATTGGAAGGGATAGCGGTAAACAACAGGTCGTCCGCCTCCACAGAGGAATACTTGGGCACAAGAACCGCATCCGCTCCCAGCCGTTCACGGCTCAGGGCAAGGCCCTGATTTACCGTCTGAAAGACGCCCATCACCATTACGAACACCAGCACCGTAAGCATTGTGATGGTCACCGTCAGCACGGACTGGCTCCGCCGCCGGGCAATGTTGTTCCAAATCAGCATCAGCATAATGATTTCTCCTTTTATTCATCCCCGCAGGGATTTTCCAGTATTTTTACCTGAGCAAGCCGGCTTACCATTTCCTTGGGCAGCTGCCGCGCATCCTCTGCCGTGGCGGCGGGATTATCTTTTTTCAGCTGCTGCCATGCCAGATACCGGGGGATGCAGAGCCCTGCGTCCTGTGCTGCCCTGACGGTCTCCCAGTCCACCTGATAGTAAACCACGTTTTCCTCCCGGGCGATGTTATAGGCCCGGCAGAGCACTCGGCTCAGCATTTCCTCGCCATGGTTCTCGGTTCCGCCGCCGGCCACGGTGATGGTTATAGTGCTGCCCTGCTCAAGATAGGGCTCCATGCCGTGGCTCAGCAGTATCCGCTGCATGGCATCGTCATAGGCCATACCCTTAACGTCTATTTCCTCCGCCAGGGCAATGCCGTCATCGTTTTTGCCCCTCAGGGAAATCGCCCGATCCAGCGCGTTTACCTTCAGCTCAATGGAGGGATTCACCTCCACCCCAATGCTGGTGGTGGGGAAAAACCAAAGACCGCTGCCCGTTACCGCAGCGCACAGCGTCATCAGCCCCGCCGCAAGCCGCCTGCGATGTCTTTTCAGCTGTATCAGGTTGCCTCCGTAGTCAAAGGTCTTTTTACGCAAAACCGCCTTGGTTTTCCGCTTCAGACGCTCCGGGGTCTGAATGGTATCAAAAGCCCCCCTTATTCTGTTATCCATCCATTTCACCTCCCAGACTTTCTCTCAGCAGTTCCTTTCCCTTATGCAGGTGGGTATACACTGTATTGGGGTTTCGTTTCAATATCCCGGCGATCTCCGGGGCGGTATAGCCTTCGTAATAGTGCAGATATATAACATCCCTATATTGCTTGGGCAGCGCCCACACCGCTTCCATAATGGCATATTGCTCTGAGTTGATCCCGGGGGCGTATTCCCCCATATCTTCAATAGAGATGGTGCGGCTGCGGAAAAAGCTCTTCAGCAGATCCTTGCAGGCATTCACCGTCACCCGTATCAGCCAGGCTTTTTCATGCTCCGTATTTTCAAAGGGTTTGGTATGCAGGGTGTATTTGAGGAAAACCGTCTGGAATACATCCTCCGCATCGGAACTGTTTTTCAGGTAAACCGTACACAGCCGCAGTACCATATCGGCATACCGTTCAATGGCGTTATTCACTTGCTGCTCGCTGCGCATGGTCTCCCCCCTCCCCGGTTTTGTTATTCACCACTAATAATACGACTAAAGCCGACAAATCCGTTTATCAAAACTCTTATATCGGCTTTTTGTATAACAGTGCGTTCATATCGATAATATCCAAACAAAACCCGTTCCCGTTCCCAAGTACGTTAATTAAAAAGTCCGCCGAACAATAAGCTCAGCGGACTTGTCTTTCAGAAACTATATGTGCACAGCAGCTCTGTGCTGATTGAGGCTGCCCTGCAGCACCGGAGAAATGCTTTTTTTCAGCAAAGATACAGCGGTATTCCCCGCTCTATGGATATATTGGGCAGCTTTTCTTCCAGCCACAGGCTGAATTCATCCGCCGCGCCCTCAGCAAAGCTGTCCTTTTCAAAGCGAATAACATTCTCGCCGCTGTGTATATCCACATGGTGTTCATCCTCGCGGATCCTATCCACCTCATCCCAGCGTATGCTCAGGCATATCATGTCATCGGTATATGACTCCACGCCGTCAGCATTGGCTATATTCCTTCTGGTCCACTGCTGCTCTCCGCCCTTGTTCATGCTGCGGCATATGGCGTAAAACTGCCGCCTTGCGTATACCTGGTCAAAAAACAGCCCGCGATAGCATCCTATAAACATCAGCATCCATCCTATGGATATGATTTTACCCCCGGCATTGAGAATATGCCCCACCAGAGTCATAACGGCGCTCAGCGCAAGTATCCCCATCCACAGCTTAAAACCGCGGCGCTTTGCTGCAGGCGGAGCGTACCAACCGATATATCTCTTTACATCCACCGTATAGTAATTCTCAAACATATTGCCTCCTAAATCGGTTTATCAGAAAAGAAGCAGCACTGAAGGGCCTGCGCTGCTTCTTTTCCTTTTTTCAGCCAGAGGTACTCGCCTGAAACTTGTGCTGTTCAGACAGTATATCCTTTTGGCAAGGATATCAAAGGGTTAGTTTGCGGCTTTCTCCGTCTTTACGCCCTTTACACCTTCAATGAGGTAACGGATCGCAGTGTATACCATTACGGCGATTACGATGTAGAGCAGATAGGTAACATCCATGCTCTTTACCAAGAAGTATGCAATGAATACGCCTATGATACCGAAAATGCCCAGCATAACGGTAGCCTTGGGGTCATACTTGCCTTCCTTGATGAAGATGGTGGAAGAGAAGGGCATCTGAATGGCGGTGGAGCCCATCATGATGGGGAATATTGCGCCAACGTCCATGCCCAGAGCCAGCAGCATACCCATGCAGGGCGCATACAGGCCAAAGCCCAGATTCATCAGCATGCCAAGCACGAAGTTGATGACCAGCGCCACGATGAGCTTCACGCCGTGAAGGCCAAGCAGAGCCTCGTTTTCGCCGGCATAGGGCCCGATGCCAAACTGACGCATGATAACAACAATAGCGGTAGCCAGCAGGCATACGGAGATGGCTATACGCACGGTGTTTACCTTCCACTTGGATACCCAGCCTGCGCCGATCCAGCCGCCAAGGCAGGCAGCTACCAGCAGGCCCACCAGAGTAAGGGGCTCAACCGCTACGAAATCCAGGAACAGCAGCGCCTCGGTAATAACAGGCCAGCAGTGACCGATGTTAAGGGTGCCGGGAACCAGATCGTCCCTGTCCTTGCCGTTTTCATCCTTGGGCATTGCACCGGTTACCTTAAAGGCAAACATGGTGGGAGCAAAACAGCCTACGCCAAGGGTATCAAAGAAGTCGGTTATAAGACCGATGACAGCATTCTTGGCATAGCGGTCCTTGCCGGCCATGAGATGCTTCTTGGTCTTTACGATGTCGTAAGCGGTGTATGCCAGTACCCACAGGAACTGAACGATCAGTATGATTCTGAGAATCAATACGGCCATAAGATTAAAACCTCCGATTAAATAAATGAATTCTTTACTGCATTGCTTTGTTTGGCAAACCGCACTTGGCCATGCAATGTAACAACATGAATTTAGCATCCGCCCCAAATACTGTCAAATTGCACAAACTGTTTTTTATGAATATTTATTCTTTTGCGTAAGCTTAGCCACCAATCAAACCCAGCAGTTATAGGTATTTTTCGATTTGGGTTTTTTGTTTTATGATAAAATATGCAAATATGTTGTATGCGTTTTGTGCATCGTTAAGAGTAGTCATTCTAATAGCACCCTTGTTTTTATTCTTTTATTAACTTTGTTCGTTTTTCATTATGTTATATTATTACGGAAAGTGTTTTATGGTTCAGACATTGTTGGGACAGCATACAAATTGAAAAATAAGAATTTTTATGCAAGGGATATCGCACTTCGGAGGGTATCAGTTTTTCTGTTGTCCCCATAAAAAAGTCAGCATCCGGCTGAGCCTTCGTCCTATTGAACAGAAATACGGATTATTGCTAAAATTAGATACAGATCAAAGCAAGTTCGGAGATACACGCATATGGATACAGCATTGCAGCGTTATACGGCATTTTTAAAAACCGTAGAATTCGAGAGCTTTTCCAAGGCCGCAGATGCACTGCAATACTCACAGCCCGCTGTAAGCAGAATGATCAAAGGCCTGGAGGACGAGTACGGCGTTGCGCTGCTCAGGCGCAGCAGCAAAAAGGTGCGCCTTACCGCCGAAGGCGAAGCTCTGCTTCCCTATATCATGGACATATGCCAAACCACCCGCCTTATGCAGGAGCGGGTAAACGCCCTTGGCGACTTGAAGAACGGCACCTTACGCATAGGCGTACTTACAAATATATCCACACATTGGCTGCCCGGAGTGATACAGCGCTTTCATCAGGATTATCCCGCCATCAATTACGAAATGCTGGACGGAGATGGTCACTCTATACAGACCTGGATAGCAGAAGGCCGCATAGACTGCGGCATACTCCCGCTGCCCATACATGACAAGCTGGATACGGTTCCCCTGTTTAGTGAAACGTTTTTCGCAGTCTTGCCAACCAATCACCCCCTTTGCCGAAGGGATACGCTGTCTGTCAGCAATTTTGCAGATATGCCCTTTATCCTACCCGAGAAAGGCGGCAACACCACCATCTCCGATTACCTGTCAGAGCATGGGATAAAGCCTGATATACGCCTTGTCACATGGGAGGATTACACGGTTCTCCGCATGGTGGAAAGCGGCGTAGGCGCAAGTATATTAAGCGAAACCATTCTGGCAAATACCCAGGCGGATATCATCGCCAAGCCGTTGGATCCCCCACTGCACCGGGATATTGTATTCGCCGCTAAAAATATAAAAAGCGCACCTCCCCTGGTAAAGCGCTTTATGGATTATCTGGGATAAATAACATTAAACAGGAGATATACGCCATGGAAAACATGCCTAAACCATCAAAAACTTCCACCTTCCGCATGCGGATTGACCCCGCCACCAAGCAGGAAGCCGAGCTTTTGTTTGCAAGCTGCGGTATTACCCTTACCGATGCGGTAAACATCTTCCTGCGGCAATCCATAAATACCGGCGGAATACCTTTTCCCATCACCCGGGGCTCAAGATACCTTCGCAATCAGGAATGATATCCTGAGCATTATCCCTCTTCCTTCACTATCAATAAACAAAGCATATGTCAGTTTCAAAAACTTCCTGGTTTGAAATGCGCATCGACCCCCATACAAAGGCCCAGGCCGAGCAGCTGTTCTGCAGCTGCGGTCTTACCATGAGCGGCGCCATCAGCCTGTTTATCCATCAATCCCTCAGCGCCCAGGGGCTGCCCTTTAATGTGTACGGCAAAGATGCGCAGAGCAGCAGCATTGTCCCCGAAAACGCCGATCGCCTCCTCTGATATTCAACTTGCCGCAGGCATTGCCGGTTCATTAAATGAACATCAGCAATCCTGTGGATATCATAAATGGCTGCCCTTACCTCAAAGGAAAGGACAGCCTTATTCAAACTATGTATGTATCAGAAAAAGAGACCGCAAATGCGATCTCTTTTTTCGTGGCGGAGAAGGAGGGATTCGTGCCCTCGCGCCAGTCACCCCAGCCTACTCCCTTAGCAGGGGAGGTAAAGGTGGCTAATTGTCTAGGAAAAATGGAGGGGCGTATGTAGCGGGTGTGTAGTAGGAATCGGCTTACATTATCAATCCATTCTGAAAAGCACAGGCTCGGATATATTCAGCCCGCAGGACAGCCTGTCACCCGCTTTCCAGTCAGGAGCGGAAGCGTATGCTTTGCAAAACGCAAGTCCATCCGCACCCCTGAAGGTCACCAGCGTATCGCTGCCCCTGAAGCGTATGCTTTCCACCGTCACCTCAAGGCTTCCCTCTTCTTTGGGCAGGAAGTTCTCCGACCGCAGCAGCAGACGGTATCTTCCATCCAGAACCTCTGCGTCAATCGATATTGTTCCGCCGGTAAAAACGCTCCCGCGAACCGCTCCCTCAACATAGGTACAGTTGCCGAAGTAATCTGCAACCTTGGGGCTGTTTGGCCTGCTGTACAGCTTTTGAGGTGTGTCTATCTGCAGTATACCGCCTTCGGACATCACCGCTACCCTGTCCGAAAGGCCAAGGGCTTCCTCCCTGTCATGGGTCACAAGTATAGTGGTCATGCTGAACTGCCCATGGAGCTCCAGCACAAGGTTTCGCATATCTTCACGAAGATTTTCATCCAGTGCGGAAAAAGGCTCATCCAGCAGCAGAAGCTTTGGCTTTGCGGCCAGCGCCCTTGCAAGGGCAGCGCGCTGCTGCTGTCCGCCGGAAAGCTCGTTTGGCAGTCTGCCCTCGAAGCTGTACATCTGCACGAGCTTGAGCAATTCCCTTGCTCTGGCGTATCGCTCTGTTTTGGGCACGCCCTGCATCTTTAATGGAAAAGCTGTGTTATCAAGTATATTCATATGGGGGAACAGCCGCATATCCTGAAACAGCACCGCCGTTTCCCTCTTATGCACAGGCAGGTTTGTAATATCCCTTTCCCCCAGCATCACCCTGCCGCCCTTGAGGGGCACTATGCCCGCCACAGCCTTTATGAGGGTGCTTTTACCGCAGCCCGAAGGGCCGAGGAGCGATACGAACTCGCCGTCATCAACCTCAAGGGAAAGGTTTTTCAGCACTTCTTCCCCATCGTATGAAACGGAAATATTTTCTGTTTTAAGCTTCACTTTACCCCTCCTCTCTTCTGTGCGGAACGGATTATCCCCTCAAATACAAAGAAAACCAGCAGCGCAGAGCCCGCAAAGGCCACCGAATACACCGATGACAGCGCCCTGTCGCCGCTCTGTATGTACGGCACCAGCACAAGGGCTATGGTCTTTATCCGTCCTCCCCCCACCATGAGGGTGGTGAAATACTGGCTGTATGACAGTATAAAGCCCATGCTCACTGAGCTAAGTATTCCCGGCACAAGCTGAGGCAGACTGGTTTCAAAAAACGCCCGCCATGGCCCTGCGCCCAGCACCATTACCTGCTCCTCATACCTTTTGCCCACCGCCCGTGTCACGTCCGTCATTATGGTGATACAGTAGGGCAGGGCGGTTATCACATGAACTATAATTACCCCCGCTATGGTATCCGTAAGGCCCATGCGTATAAGGGTTATCTGAAGGCCCATTGCAAATACCGTACCCGGTATCAGCAGGGGCAGAAATGCGCCGAAGCTTACAAGCTCTTTTCCACGGAAGAAATACAGCTCTGTGGCTCGGGCCGTCATCATCCCTATTACAGTGCTTATAATGGCAACGGCAAGGCCTAAGGCAATGGAGCTCAGCAATAGCTTTGGCAGCTTTGCGGAGCCAAACAGCAGTTCCTTTACGGTTCTCAGTGAATAGCTTTCGGGCAGCATATTT
Source organism: Clostridia bacterium (assembly GCA_045603585.1). Taxonomy (GTDB): domain Bacteria; phylum Bacillota; class Clostridia; order Christensenellales; family CAG-138; genus SFEL01. The sequence goes on along the minus strand of JAZUMK010000043.1, from coordinate 2,563 downwards.
GGCCATGACCACCGCTCGGCTATACTCCACAGCATAAGCTGCAGCATGGGCAGGAAAATGCATATCAGCGCCGCCGCTATAACTATCTTCATCAGAAGATGCTTTTTCATTTTGCACCCCCCGTCCTCTTAAGCAGCGTGTTTACCAGCGCCCAATACATTGCCGCCATGGTTATCGACAGCAGCAATATTACTCCATTCATGGCCATGGCAAGAGGCCGCTGAAGAAGGTCAGGGCTGGTATAGGCAATGTACGCCTGCACAGGCAGCGCCTTGGGCAAGGTGGCGCCCAGCAGGAAGGGCAGCTCATATCCGCCGAAGGCAAATATAAATATAATAAGAAACGCCTTTGCAATAACAGGCAGGCTCAATGGCAGAGTGATATAGAAAAAGCTTTTCAGCGGAGACGCCCCAAGGTTTTCCGCCGCCTCCCCCAGAGTATGGCTTATGCCACTCATAAAGGCCAGCACAAAATACGCCACAAAGGGTATCTCCTTCCAGAGGTATGCCAATATGGCCCCCTCATATCCTGGAGTGTACAGCAGCTGTGGAAATTGACTGAAGTCTTCAATAATACCAAGTGCGTAGCAAAGCCTTGCCCCAAGGCCTGTTTGCCCAAGAAGCTGAATGGTAAACACTGCCGCCACTGCGTGGGGGATAAGTATGGGCAGGCGCACCGCATACAAAAGGCCTCCCTGTGTTTTGTTGAGCTTTATCAGTGCCATAGAAAGCAGCACTCCGAGTATGCAGGCGAATATTGCAGACCACAGGGATATTCTGAGGCTGACACCCAACGAAGCAAGAAAATCTTTATTGCCAAGCACCCGGCTGTAATAATCAAAGGTGGGCTCGGTAAGGCCAAAAGCGGGAATAAGCCCCATGCTCTGTGTCAGCACATTCCATACCGACACCAGCAGCAGGAGCATCACCAGCAAAAAGGGTATAAGAAGCAATATGTGGATTTTGTGCTTCATGTTTGCCCTCCGTATTGATTCAAACACAAGCGGCACGGCATAAGCCGTGCCGCATTATGATTATACAATGTTTGGAGCTATTTTCCTACAACCTCGTTGAGCCATATCTCCTCGATCACAGGAACAAGGCTCGCGGGCATTTCGGGCAGACGGTGGGCCAGAAGCTCTGCCTGAGAGAGCACGCCCTTGCCAAGGTCAACGGCGTCAAAGGCGGCCTTTTCCTCGTCGGTCAGCTTCGCCGCATCCACCACGGGCAGTTCACGAAGCTGTGCATACTGGGTAAGCTGCATCTCGGCAGAAATTATTGCGTCAATTACCACCATTGCGCCGGCCTTATTAGGGGAATTGTAGGCAATAGCCATGTAGTTGGTATTGCCGATGGTGCCGTTGTCAAATACAAAGGTGCGGGTGGTATCGGTGTATATGCCCTGATCGATGCCGGTGGATACGGAGAAGGGGCCGTAGCTCATGCTCATCACCAGCTCGCCGTCTGCAAACATGGCATCCACGGTGGTGGAGGATTCGGGGAAGGTCCTGCCCTCGTTCCACAGATAGGGATTCAACGCCCTAAGGTATTCCATGGCAGGCTCAACTGCGGCCTTTACGGCATCATAGTCGGGCTGCATGGTCTGGAACTGCTCCCAGCCGCAAAGCTCGTAAATAAGATTGCGTACAAATGCGCTGCCGGTAAAATCAGGCAGTGCGGGATATGTTACCCTGCCCTTGTACTGCATGCAGTATTCCATAAACTCAGCGGCATTTACAGGGGCCTCGGGGGTCACGGCGCTGTCGTTGTACATTACCATCTGAGCCTTGGCATAGGGGGCCTCATAGCCCTCTATGGGCATGCAGAAATCGTTGAGGGTCTCGGGATCATCAAGGTCTATGTACTTTTCCATATTGGGAAGCTGATCGGTAAAGGGGCCGTACAGCAGGCCGTTATCCTTGGCGGAGTAGAAGTTTTCGCCGTTTATCCATATCATGTCGATACTGCCTTTAAGGCTTTCCGCCTGCTTTTCGCCGGAAAGCTTTGCAAGGATATCGTCTATATTCATGCCCACCACCTCAAGGGTGATGTCGTATTTTTCCTTAACGTACTCCGCAACGGTGGTATTCAGCCAGTTGTTGCGGTTTTCGTCGCCGCCCCAGCCGTAAAAGGTAACGGTGGTGCCCTTGGCGGCCTCAACTATCTCATCCCAGGAGGCATCGCTAAGGTCGGCCTGGGCGGCCTGGTCTGCCTTTTTGCCGCAGCCCACGCACAGCAGCATGGCGCATGCAATAATTACGCAGAACAGTCTCTTGAGCTTCATTATAGTTTCCTCTTTCTTATAAGTAGCCTTTCGCCATAAATGATTTTACTTTTCAAGCCATCTTTCGTCAATAAACCACAATTTCCTATTGCGAATAGGCATAACCCATGCCAATTATCGATTTTTTCAATATCGCCTTTGTAGACCGAGCCGACACAAATAAGTTATTATACATACAGAAAATTGAGGAGAATACAATGAAACGCATAATTTTCGACTGCGACAGTACAGTTGGCCTGCCAAAGAAACCCATGGATGACGCCCTCGCCCTGCTGTATCT
>JAZUMK010000042.1:0-92275 GCA_045603585.1 Clostridia bacterium | reverse complement strand
GTTGCCACCCTGTGCAACCATGCGCTGATGGACGGGTATCATCTGGGCAGGTTTTATGAGGCGTTTGAGAGAGAGTTAGCCCTGTTTGCACAGCCCGAGATCCGGATATAACTATTTCCATAAATTCAGGATGTAAGGTTTATGCGGCTGCATATCCCAACGGAATAATATTTCCACACATATAAAAACATCCGCACTGTGCAGTGCGGATGTTTTGTGTTTAATTTAGGATTGCACAAGATATGCGTTGATAAATGCATCTATATCGCCGTCCACAACGCCCTGTATGTTGCCTATCTCCACGCCGGTGCGGTGATCCTTTACCATAGTATAGGGCTGAAATACATAGGAGCGTATCTGGCTGCCCCATTCTATCCTCTTCATTTCGCCCTTTATTTCGGCCATCTGCTCCATGCGCTCACGCTCCGCAAGCTCCAGCAGCTTGCCCTTGAGTATTCGCATTGCCATATCTTTATTATGCAGCTGGCTGCGCTCGTTCTGGCACTGTACCACTATGCCTGTGGGGAAGTGGGTTATGCGGATAGCGGAGCTGACCTTGTTTACGTTCTGGCCGCCTGCGCCGCCGGAGCGATAGGTATCTATGCGGATATCGTCGGGATTTATCTCCACCGCGTTGGTATCCTCATCGAATATGGGAGTAACGTCCAATGATGCAAAGGAGGTATGACGCTTGCCGGATGTATCAAAGGGAGAAATGCGCACCAGACGGTGCACGCCCTTTTCCGCCTTAAGGTAGCCGTAGGCGTTATCACCCTCCACCTCAAAGGTAACGCTCTTTATACCTGCTTCGTCACCTGCAAGAAGGTCCAGTTCATTTATGCTCCAGCCCCTGCTGGTGCAGTAGCGGGTGTACATACGGTACAGTATAGATACCCAGTCCTGAGCCTCTGTTCCGCCTGCGCCTGCATGGAGGGACAGTACGGCATTCAGCCTGTCATAAGGGCCTTTCAGCAGAGTTTCCAGCTTCAGCGCTTCAACCTTTTCTGTGATGGACTGCATATCGGATACCAGCTCGTTATACATGGCCTTGTCATCCTCTTCCTCCGCCATGTCCGCCATTACCTCTGCATCCTCAATTGCGCTCTGAAGCTTTTGATATTTTTCTATTTTGGCGCTGAGCACCTTCATGCGCTGATTGGCCTTGTTTGCCGCCTCAACGTCATCCCAGAAATCCGCTGCGCCCATTTTAGCCTCAAGCTCTTCCTTTTCCGCGGCCAATCCTGCCACGTCAAAGGGATTCACCTGCCTTTTCAAGTGTTTCTCTCATGGCGGCAAGCTGCTGCCTGCATTCGTCAAGCTGTAACACCCTTTTTCACATCCTTTCGAGCGATTGGTTTGTAGTTTATATCATCTTCTTTTTCTTTTCACGGGAAAAGAAAAAGAAGCAAAAAGAAAAGCGAAATAAAACAAGATAAAAATCAAGGGGGTTCAACACTTTCGTGTTCTATCCAAACCCTGTAAGCTATTTATCCTTGCCGCAGCACTGCTTATACTTCTTGCCGCTGCCGCAGGGGCAAGGAGCATTGCGGCTTATCTTGTTATCCACACGCTTGGGCTTTGCGGGGCCGTCGCCTGCGGTTTCTATGGGCTTTGCCACCTGCTTGCGCTCGGGTGCCTTGGCAGAGATCACGATATGGTAAAGGTTGCGTACGGTGCGCTCGCGTATGCCCTGTACCATCTCGTCAAACATATCAAAGCCCGCATTGCGGTATGCGATAACGGGATCCTTCTGGCCTATGGCCTGCAGGCTGATGCCCTGCCTGAGCTGATCCATGGCATCGATATGATCCATCCACAGCTCGTCAACGGAGCGCAGCAGCACTACCCTCTCCAGCTCACGCATATCCGCATCCACGCCCAGCTGGGCAGCGCCCTGATTTATGGCGGCTTCCTTGTCAGCATAGGCTTCGGCGGCAAACCTTTGGGCGGATTCAGCCAGAGTTCCTGCATCCGTTACCCCGGCAATGGCCTTTGCGCAGTCACGGCCTGTAAGCTGACCCATCTCATTCCTCAGGCCTTCGTAATCCCACTCATCGGCGGGCAGAGAACCGGGACAATACTGGGCGCAGCGCAATGCCACGCATTCGCTTACCATATCCATAACGGAATCCTTTATATCCTCGCCCATAAGCACCTTACGGCGCTGGCCGTAGATTATCTCGCGCTGACGGTTCATAACGTCATCGTACTGAAGAACGTTTTTGCGGATGTCAAAGTTGAAGCTTTCCACCCTCTTCTGGGCATTCTCTATCTGCTTGGTAAGTATACCGGCCTCGATGGGAATATCTCCATCGGGATTCAGCCTGTCCATAAGGTCCCGCACACGCTCGCCGCCAAAACGCTGCATAAGCTCATCCGCAAGGGATACATAAAACCTTGTGGAGCCGGGATCGCCCTGACGGCCTGCGCGGCCGCGGAGCTGATTGTCTATGCGGCGGGATTCATGGCGCTCTGTGCCGATTATATGCAGGCCGCCAACGGCAACGACCTTTTCATGCTCGGCATCCGTAACTGCCTTGTGCTTTGCATATACTTTTGCATACCTTGCGCGGGCTGCAAGTATTTCCTCGTCATCGGTATCCGCATGACCGGTGGCTTCTTCCACCAGATTTTCCTCCATGCCTTCGCGAAGCAGCTCCTGCCTTGCAAGGAACTCCGGATTGCCGCCCAGCAGGATATCGGTACCTCGGCCCGCCATGTTGGTGGCGATGGTAACATTGCCGAAGGTGCCTGCCTGTGCAACTATCGCCGCCTCCCGGGCGTGCATCTTTGCATTGAGCACCTGATGCTTTATGCCCTGACGGGAAAGCACATCCGAAAGGAACTCGCTCTTTTCAACGGATATTGTGCCAACCAGTATGGGGCGGCCGGTTTTATGCACCTCAACTATCTCCTGAACGACTGCCCTGAACTTGGCAAGCTCATTGGTATATACCACGTCGTTGAGATCCTTGCGCATAAGGGGCTTGTTGGTGGGTATCTCCACAACGTCAAGGTCGTATATGGACTGAAACTCCTGCTCTTCTGTCTTGGCGGTACCTGTCATGCCCGCCAGCTTTTTGAACATGCGGAAGTAATTCTGGAAGGTGATGGTGGCAAGGGTACGGTTTTCCCTCTCAACGGTCACGCCTTCCTTGGCCTCAAGGGCCTGATGGAGGCCGTCGCTGTACCTTCTGCCCAGCATCAGGCGGCCGGTAAATTCATCAACTATCAGCACCTTTTCATCCTGTACCACATAGTCCTTATCCCTCTGGAAAAGGGCATGAGCCTTAAGGGCCTGATGGATGTGATGATTAAGCTCGGTATTGGCGGAATCCGATATATCCTCTATGCCGAAGAATTTTTCCGCCTTTTCCATGCCCCGCTGGGTCAGCGCAACTGTTCTGGCCTTGATATCCGCCATATAGTCGCCGCTTTCGGGCTGCTCCATGCCCATCAGCTGATCGGATTTGCTTATTTTTATTATATTTTCTCCCCGCTCCAGCTTGCGTACGAATCTGTCCGCCTTTTCGTACATATCGGTGGATTCTTCGCCGTGGCCGGATATGATAAGGGGGGTACGGGCTTCGTCGATGAGTATGGAGTCAACCTCGTCAACTATAGCGTAATTCAGCTCCCGCTGCACCATCTGGTCACGGTAGACCACCATGTTATCCCTCAGGTAGTCAAAGCCGAATTCGTTATTTGTGCCGTAGGTTATATCGCAGGCATAGGCGGCACGGCGCTCGTCGTTTGTCTTTTCATGGATTATGCAGCCTACGCTCATGCCAAGGAAGCGGTAAATCTTGCCCATCCACTGGGCATCGCGCTCCGCAAGGTAATCGTTTACCGTTACGATATGCACACCGTTGCCTGCAAGGGCGTTAAGGTATGCGGGCAGTGTTTCGGTAATGGTTTTGCCTTCGCCGGTCTTCATTTCGGCGATGCGTCCCTGATGCAGCACTATGCCGCCCAGCAGCTGAACATCGTAATGCCGCTGGCCGATGGTGCGCTTTGCAGCCTCCCTGACCACCGCAAAAGCCTCGGGCAGAAGGTCGTCAAGGGTCGCCCCCTCTGCAAGGCGGGCCTTGAATTCCCCGGTTTTTGCTCTGAGCTCTTTATCTGAAAGGGCCTGAATTTCAGGTTCAAGTGCGTTTATGCGCTTTACCATGGGCATCAGCTTTTTGATCTGTGCCTCGGATGTGCTGCCAAGCAGTTTATCTATAAATCCCATAGTGTCCTCCGTCTGCCCATAATAAGGCATTTTACATCTTAGCAGTATATCATAAAGACGTATCCATTACAAACCGCCTGACATTATTTTACCTTCTATTCATCTTTGTTTTTCTTTGCGTTCTATTTTCAGTTTGCAATAAATATGTTATAGTTTAATTTGGTATAGTTTGAACAGAAAGGAAGTGACAGGAGGTGCACATTTTCCTCATTGCCGCAGGCGCGCTGCTGGTGCTGGATACGGTGTTTCTTTCCATGGTAAGCAACGGCCACCTTGGCACGGTATTGCCCGCCATAATGGGGCTGCCCATGCTTGTTGCCGGCATATTCAAAAGCCTCCTTTTTCCCCTGCTTCAAACGCCCATAGGCCGCTGGATCAAGACTATTCTCATAATAATTTATGCGGCGGCGATCGTATTTTTCGCAGTGATGGGCAGCATACTTTCCTCTGCCGCCGCAAAAAAGGCAGAGTACAATAAAGATGTGCTGATCGTCCTTGGTTGCGCGGTGCGGGGCGACAAAGTCTCCCTGACCCTTAAATACCGCCTTGACGCCGCCCTTGAATACCTTAGGCACAGCCCGGATACCCACGTTATCGTAACCGGCGGCAAGGGTGACGACGAGAACGTCAGCGAAGCTCAGGCCATGAAGGACTACCTGGTTTCCCACGGAACAGACCCCGGCCGCATCACCATGGAGGACAAATCCACCAGCACATGGGAGAATTTCAAATTCACCAAACAAATACTGGATGAGAGATTTCCCAATGCTTCCGCAGCATTCGTCACGACCGCCTTCCACGTATACCGCTCAGGCCGCGTTGCCATCATGAACGGCATACAGGCAGACGGCTATGCCGCAAAGGACGTATGGTACGCCGCCCCGAATAACTACATGCGGGAAAGCATCGCCATCACCCTTTATAAAATTCAGGGCCTGCTGATATAGTATTATATACGCTGATTAAATTTTTAAATAATTTGGAGATATTCACAAATGATGAACAGCATCACCGCAAACTTTGGCGAAATGGTATTCAACGACGCCGTAATGAAGGAGCGCATGCCTGAGGCGGCATATGCAACACTGAAGGACACCATACGCATCGGCAAGCCCCTTAATCCGGACATAGCGGACATAGTGGCAGATGCCATGAAAAACTGGGCAATAGAAAAGGGCGCGACCCACTATACCCATTGGTTCCAGCCCCTCACCGGCGTTACCGCCGAAAAGCACGAGGGCTTCCTGGGCTGCGGCAAGGACGGCCTGCCCGTAATAGAATTCTCCGGCAAGGAGCTCATCATGAGCGAGCCGGATGCCTCCAGCTTCCCCTCCGGCGGCCTGCGCCCCACCTTTGAGGCCCGCGGCTATACCGCATGGGACCCCACCAGCTTTGCCTTCATAAAGGACAGCACTCTCTGCATACCCACCCTGTTCTTTGCATACAGCGGCGATGCGCTGGATAAAAAGACCCCCCTTCTGCGCTCCATGGAGCTTATCGGCAGGGAAAGCCTCAGGATACTTCGCCTGTTCGGCCATACCGATGTAAGCCGCGTAACTCCCACCGCCGGCGCAGAGCAGGAATATTTCCTCGTGGATAAGGAACTTTACGATAAGCGCCCCGACCTTGTATTCTGCAATCGCACCCTCTTTGGCGCAAAGCCCCCCAAGGGTCAGGAAATGGAAGACCATTACTACGGCGCCATCTCCCGCAGGGTGAGCCACTTTATGCGTGATCTGGATCAGGAGCTGTGGCAGCTGGGCGTATATGCAAAGACCGAGCATAAGGAAGTTGCTCCCGGCCAGTATGAGCTGGCTCCCATATTCACCGATGCAAACACCTCAACCGACCATAACCAGCTGGTAATGGAGATGATGAAGACCGTTGCCCTGCGCCACGGCCTTGTATGCATACTCCATGAAAAGCCCTTCCAGGGCATGAACGGCAGCGGCAAGCACAATAACTGGTCTCTTTCCACAGATACCGGCATGAACATATTTGCCCCCGGCAAATCCCCCAAGGACAATCTGCAGTTTCTGGTATTCCTTGCGGCGGTCATCAAGGCGGTGGACAAGCATCAGGATCTTTTGCGCGTATGCGCCGCAGGCGCAAACAACGACTGGCGTCTGGGCGGCTTTGAGGCCCCTCCATCCATCGTTTCCATATTCCTTGGCGATACCCTCTTTGATCTGCTCACCTCCATCGAGCACAAGGAAGAATACGAAGAGGCCGGCGACCGCATACTGGAAAGCGGCATCTGCACCATCCCCCGCCTGCGCATAGACACCACCGACCGCAACCGCACCTCCCCCTTCGCCTTTACCGGCAACAAGTTTGAATTCCGCATGCTGGGCAGCAGCCAGTCCATTGCGGATACAAACACCGTTATGAATACCATCGTGGCGGAAGCCCTTGCAGAGTTTGCGGAGCGCCTTGAGAAGGCCGAGGACTTCCGCCGGGAAGCCTTCCGGATAATACGCCGCACCATGCGGGAGCATAAGCGCATACTTTACAACGGCAACAGCTACAGCGAAGAATGGGCAAAGGAAGCGGAAGAGCGCGGCCTGCTGAATCTGCGTTCCACCGTTGACGCTCTCCCCCGTTTTATCACAGAAGAAAACATAGCCCTCTTCTCAGAGCGGGGCATATACACCCGCCGGGAAATGATATCCCGCTATGATATCTCCCTTGAAAACTACATCAAGCTCATACGCATAGAGGCCAACACCATGATAACCATGGCTCAGCGCATGATAATGCCCGCCGTGATAGGCTACGAAACCAAGATCGCAGAAGCGGTATCCGCAAAGGACCGCCTCGGCGTGCCCAACGATGCGGAATACGCTCTGCTCCGCGCCCTGTCCGATGGAGTAAGCGCCCTCCACAAGGGCATCGGCCGCCTGTTCGACAGCGTATCCAATCTGCCGGAATCTCCCGCCGATGCAGCGGCCCACTGCCGCAATGCTGTGCTGCCCGCCATGGCAGCCCTCAGAGGCACCGCCGATTCCCTTGAGGTTATCACCGCCAAGGAAGCATGGCCCTTCCCCGGCTATGACGAGCTGCTGTTCTCCCTGTAAATCCACCGTTCAAAGGAGTTTGCCATGAGTATGTGTCACGGCCCCAATCCCGCCGATATGGAACGGGGGGCATACCTTCTTCTTGAGCCCCACAAGGGCCTTGCGGACTGCGCCCTGATAGTTGACGAAGCCGACAGCGCCACAGCCCAGCGAGCAGGCCTCATCCTCTCTGTTCAGGGCATAGTGCCAAGGCTTATCGCCGTGCGTGATTTTGCCCTCTTTGAGCAGCAGGATGAGGACTACCGCAATACAGTGCTTCGTCCAAATCTTACCCTGTATGCCGCCGTATCGGAGAACTGCCCGTGGCTGCAGAAAGTGCAGGCGGTACGCTTTGATGTTCAGGATGCAAATTCCCTTGCAAACTGCCTGAAAGCCCATTATTTTGCCGAATAATTCCCATAGTCACGATTTATTAATATTTACTTTACGAATCGTACACGAACCGTGCATTTTTTCGCCATATTCGGGTGATATTATAATGGCACAGGGAAGCCTGTAACAAATAAGTAGCTCCAACCATAAGATTTCTCCCCCTAAAGAGCAAAGGCCGCCACAGAACCATGGCGGTCTTTGTTTGTGTATTGACCCAAGGGAATCTTTTTGAAATAATACTGCTATACCCTTTTACGGAGGACACAATGGACAACAGCCGATTTTTTGCCAACACAGCCTGTCCCTACTTTCCCTGCCACGATGGAATCGATAATTTCAGCTGCCTGTTCTGCTATTGTCCGCTATATGCTCTGGGAGAAAAGTGCGGCGGCAATTTCACCTATACCGCTGACGGAATAAAGGACTGCTCCGCCTGCCTTATCCCCCACAAAAAAGAAAACTACACCCTTATAACCGAAAAAGCCACGGCCCTGATCGAAATGACGCGCAAAAAATAAAAGAACCGATGTATTCGGTTCTTTTTACTTTAGTCGTTTGTCAGATCTCCGCTGCCGGATACGGGTATGGCTTCCCCAAGGTATGTGGGCAGGGGCTTTACTATGCACATGGCAAAGTCCTTGCACCGGGCAAGCACCTCCCTGAGGTTATAATAGCTCTGCCCCTTGTACGGCCTCAGGTCTGCCGCCACCCCCTCCGCATCAAGGCCAAGGGAGCGGGCCACATACAATGCCCGATACAGATGATAGCCCTGGGTAACTATCAGCACCCGCTTTGCAAGGAATACATCCCTTGCCCTGTATATGCTTTCATAGGTGGAAAAGCCCGCATGGTCCATAAACACATCCTCAGAGGGCACGCCTGCGTTTACGGCGTAGTCCTTCATTACGTTTACCTCGTCGTATTCCCTGCGCCCATGGTCGCCGCTCATAAGCAGCTTTGGCGCTCCTCCCGCTTCATATGCGCCAATTGCCACATCCAGCCTGTCCGCCAGCATATGGGAGGGCCTTCCCCCGGACCAAACGCCTGCGCCCAATACCAGTATACAGTCGTATTCTCCCTCTATTACATTGCCGCTGTTCACTATCATATCCTTTGTGGACAGCTTTACATATCCGCTCACTGCAAAAGGAAGCAGTATAGCCGCTATCATCACAGCGGCTATGCATATAAGTATTCTTTTCTTATTTGGCAGCTTTTTCTTCATGGGAAAAGTATACCACCCGTATCATTCCCCATGTTTAAACAAACTGTAAAGCTGTTTTGTTAAAAATCCCTGTAAAACAGCCCATCCTTTACGCAATACCATATCAGCCTGCCATGGGCGCACCACGGGAGCCGCGCCTGAATATCCCATTCGGGATACAGCCGCTTCATCATAAAGCCGTCTCCCGTCAGTATACCCACAAAGACGATATAGTGTTCCTTCTCCACCGGATGGCCGCCCGATATAAACCAGTCGTTTTCTATCCGCTCCATTGTGAGCTGTTCCTTGTCCTTTTTTGCTTCCAGCGGAGCAAGCTTCTTTCCGCAGCAATATATGGCGGCCTCTCCCTCGGCGGTAAGTATATTGCCGCAGCGGGGGCAGGCATAAAACTTCAGCTTTTTCATATTGCCGGCCACCGCCGCACCCTTGCTTACCTCCCCCTTCAGCAGGCTTTCAAGCTCCGCCCCAAGAAGCGAAGCAAGGTCATTCAGCAAGGATACATCCGGGCAGCCCTGTCCCCGCTCCCATTTGGATACGGTTTTGTCGCTTATATTCAGCCTGTCTGCCAGCTGCAGCTGGGTCATACCCTTTTCCTTTCGCAGAGCCCTTATGGCAAGGCCTATCTTTTCGCAATCCATAGCTTATTCCTCCGTTCTGATATTGATTTTATCAGAATCGGCACGCCATTAAAATAAACTATGTGTAGAGTTTTATCCTATATATCCCGCCTGCTTCAATATTTCAGCCGCCTTCTCATAATTTGCTTCGCTTACCATCACAAGGGGGCCGGTGCAGCCCATGCCGGATTCCGCGTATATGCCCTGCTTCCACAAAGCCCTTGTACCCTCCTCTATATCCATCACGTCCACGCCTGCAATGCCCGCAGTAACAGGCTCTGACGGCGGAATATCCACGGTTTCGCTTTCTATGGGCTTTGCGGCGCTTTTCCGCTCCCCAAGCAATTTGCCAAGGCCCGCCCTTTCCGCTTTGGCAAATTCCGCCTTTGCAAGCTCCGGCGCTCCGCCCCTCGCAAGCTCCCCTGCGTACTGTATGGCATTGGCTATCACAGGCGCGCCTGATGCCCGGGAGATGATAAGTATCAGCTTGTCGTAATTTTCCCCTATGCCGGGGCCGTAGCCCCAACCCGATGCTTCGTAGGCCCCTCCTGTATTGAATGCGGACAGCAGCTTCATAACCACATTGCCTGTAAGGGAATCCATAACCATAACATCCGGGCCCCCCATAAGCAGGTCATTGCCCCGCATTACCGCTCCGCCGTCCGAGCGGGCGGATTCCGCAAAAGCCATATCATAGCCGTTTTTTTGCAGCTGCTTCAATATAATTTCAGCCTGTCTTGTCCCTTCCACGTTGAGTATGCCCACGGTGGGCCTATTCACCCCGCAGGCTTTGGCGGCGGCTATGCCGCAGATGGCATTTCTCACCATTGCTTCCACCCTGTCCGCAGCGGATGCTCCTGTTGTCGCGGCAATGAACATCTGCCTGCCCCTTGCGGGAGTAACCACCCGACCCACGGTAGTTACGCCTATGGGAAAGGTATAATGCATGGTAACCGCCCCATCCACCTCCCGTTTTTCCAGCATCCGCTCCATTGCGGCGTGGCCCTCGGCTTCATCCTGCACCTTTACGCTTGCAACGCCCTCCGCCTCAAGGGAACCTATATAACACACGTCAGCGCCCTGCTTTGCGGCAAGCTGAGCGCCCTCCATAACGTTCTGCTCCCCATGTTCTCCCCCCATGCCTGTAACGGCTATGCGGGGACGATTGCCGTAATTGCCTGTTTCCAGCCCTTCCGCCATCTGAGCAAAAACATCGGCGATGATCTTTCTTTCCATAGTTTTTTATTCCTCGCTCAGCATGGTTTCTGCAAGCCGCCTCATGGCATCGGCAATTATGCTTCTTACCTCCTGCCCATGGGCAGCGGTGTTTTGCAGGCCGCTGTTTGCCTGGATCACAAAGGATACGCCGTCAAAAAGGTTTGTCATGCGGCCAAGGAACAGTGAGCCTTTGCCGATTATCATGGTGCGCTGAATCCTGCCCTCAAGTATATCCCGGCAGGCAAAGCCGATGTAGGGTATGCCGGAGGGAATATGTCCCTGGGTGGGCGCCCAGCCCGCAAGGCCATGCTTTGCAATGAAGTCGGGCAGCTCAGCCTTGTCCAGCTCTCCCCGCTTTACCGCCAATGCGCCTATCATCTTGTAATTTGCAAGGGGAACATCTCCCGCGCCTGCCGGCTTGGTTATATCGGGATTCTGCATTTCGGGGGAGTATTTGTCTATGTCGGTAATCTTAAGGCCATTGCGCTCCAGCGGCTCTGTCACAAGGGAGGATATTACCGCCTGGGGGGCGGAGCCTGTTCCAACGGTGTGGCGGTCCAGTATGTTCAGGTTGATTTCGGGATTTATTCCGTCATCCGCCGTGATTATGGCAGCAAAGCCGCCCAGCATATCCTCAAGTATGGGAAGTCCCTTTTTTACATGATCCTTGCCGTTCATGCCCAGCTTTGCAGTGGAACCGCCGCAGGTCACGGCGATGGCTTTATACGCACCGGATGCCGCAAGCGCTGCCGCCTGCACTATTGCATGGGCAGGAGCGGCGCAGAATCCGCGGCAGTCTGCCCCCGTTGCGTTGTTCAGCCCCGCAATCTCCGCGGCGCTCTTTGCAAAGTTTCCGCCGCCCCGCTGATTCATATCTCCGCAGGCTTCCTCGGAGCAATCTATCACGTATTCGATTTCATTCTTATCGATGCCTGCGTTATGCACCGCGGTAAGCAGCGCCAATACGCTGGATGCCTTGTATGCTATGTTTTCCAGCATAACATGGGCAGAAAGGCTGGGGTCTATATCGTGAGCCATCAGCACGCAGCCCACAAGCCGCCCGTTGTGATACAGCCCCTCCGCCCCATCCTGCTCCACAAGGCGGGCCACCTCGGCTGAGTCAGTACCGGCGTTTATCCGCTCAAGTATGCTGTGGTCCATCATGGGATTCTGCGCCAGCGCCTCCTTGTATTCCGATACAAATGCAGTATCCATCCGCACAAGGTCAAACACATCGCAGGCATCCATCAGCAGCAGGAATTCCTCCTGAGGCATTATCTGGCCAAAATCGCCGTATCTGTCATTTACCGGGCAGGCTTTATCATGCCATGGCTGAGGTACAGCCATAAGCTCATCCGGCGATACATTGCCTATGTATACCTGATTGGGGTAATAATTCAATACTTCATCAAATGTACGGATATGCTTTGGAAGCTGCTTCAGATAATCCCCCTCGGGATTGACGATGCGCTCGATGGTTTGGGTGGTGCCGTTATGCAGCATCATGTCCGGCCCATGCACCAGAATATACCCTGTGCTCTTTATTACGCTTTTCATATTCCTGCAGTCCTTTTTTGCTTTTATCCTGCCCCGAAAAGCGCCTTATTATTATAAAAAGGACGGCAAGGTTTTTTGCCCCGCCGCCCCGATGTATGCCGCTTAGTTGATGTATTTGCAGAATTCGCTTCTGATGGCAGACATCTCGTTGACTATGTCATCAACATCCAATACCATCTCCATCATGCTTACCTGCTGATCGTATACACCTTCGTCGAATTCCTGCTTTATATCAGGCTCGCACACATGATAAACCGTAAGCCCAAGCTGGACTCCTGTCAATGGACCTGCATAGGTCGGGTCGCCGTTTGTAACGGTTTCAGCTGCAAGGCCGGATGCCTCGCCCTCGGCTGCGCCCAAAAGAACCACAACGTTCTCGGGGCCAAACTTCTGAGCAATATCCTTTACCCGCTTCTGATTTTCCAGATCCATTGCGCCTGCGGCCGTTCAGACAAAGCACTCTGTGGAAGAAAAAACCACCTCTGCCCCGGCAGACTGGGCGCAGGCGGCTATCGCCTGACCCGGCACGCCGTCCCGGTCGCCTATTACCACTGCTTTTTTACCGGCTAAAACGCTCATGTATTTATCTCCTTTCCCTGATGATTTATAGAAAGCCGATTCGGCTTATCTATCCTCACATATGCTGTTTTATCATCTGCTCCACATTTTCCGGCGTGGCTTCTTCCTTTACCCTGGAATCTATCATCTGTCCATTTTCATACACCGCTATCACAGGCAGGCCCAGCACCTTTTCCTTTATGGCAAGCCTTCGGGCCTTGCTGGTATTCAGGGCGCAGAACTTAAGGGTATCGCCGTATTTTTCCGCCAGCTGATGAACATGGGGCATAAGGGCGGCGCAGGGAGCGCAACCGTCCCCGTAAAAATCCACCACCACCTTGCCCTCAGCCTGCAGCACCTCTGTTTCAAATGTATCCTTATCCAGCTCAATCATAAAAATTTGCCCTCCTTATTTTTTGCAAAGTAAAAGGGAGGCTTTCGCCTCCCTGTTTAGGTTGTCCGTTTTTTATTTGGTTATTCCATATTGGATATGTAATGCTCTGCCTGCATTGCGGCAATCGCTCCGTCCGCCGCAGCGGTGACCACCTGCCTCAGGCTCTTTTTGCGTATATCTCCTGCGGCAAATACACCGGGAATGTTGGTACGCATATCCTCATCGGTAAGGATATAGCCGTTTTCCATATTCAGCCTTCCCTCAAACAGCTGGCTGTTTGGCAGCAGGCCTATAAAGCCGAACAGGCCGAAAATTCCGTCCTCCTCATTTGCTCTGATGGTAGTAAGCTCTCCTGTTTTGGTGTTTTTTACCACCATTTCGCTGAGAACATCTTCGCCGTCCACCTTTTCCACCACTGTATCCCACATAAAGTCTATCTTGGGATTTGCAAAGGCCTTTTCCTGAATGGACTTTGCTGCCCTCAGCTGGTCTCTGCGGTGGATAATGGTTACCTTGCGGGCATACTTGGTAAGATACATCGCCTCTTCAACAGCCGCATCGCCGCCGCCCACAACGTATACTTCAAGATCCTCAAAGAAGGCCGCGTCACAGGTGGCACAGTAGGATATTCCTCTGCCCTTGAATTCCTCTTCATTTTCGCAGCCTATGGGGCGGGAATAGGCGCCCAGTGCGATTATCAGGGACTTGCCAAGGTATTCCCCCCTGCTGCCCACTACCTTTTTGATTTCGCCATCCAGCTCAACGGCATTGACGGTATCGCTTACCCGCTCGCAGCCGAATTTTTCCGCCTGCTTGCCCATGCGCTCCACAAGGCTGGGGCCGCTTTCCCCTTCAAGGAGCTGGCCGGGGTAGTTTTCAATTTCGTTGGTGGTAGCTATCTGGCCGCCAATCTGTCCCTTTTCGATTATCAGGGCAGAGCGCCTGCCCCTTCCTCCGTAAAGTCCGGCGGTAAGGCCGGCAGGGCCTGCGCCCAGTATTATCATATCGTATATCTTGCTCATGGAAGTTATCTCCTTTACAGGGCTTTTATGGTTGATCCCTTATGATTTATTTTAGCATTGCCAAAGATTTAGAGCAATGGTGTCAGCCCTTATCCCGCTTATTTTCTCCAAAATTTCACTATGCTTCAAATACCCTCTGGTCCTCTACGGGGGTGCTCAGCGCATCCAGCGCATTTGATACCAGCCGCTTTCTCAGGGCGTACTCTTCCTCCCCGGAAAGCGCAGGATTGCCCAGAGGATAAGGTATCGCCACGGTGGGAATTATCCTGTTTGCGCCTACCGTCAGGGAAATGGGGGTCACGGTGCACATATGCACCACAGGTATGCCGATGCGTTCAATTTCCTTTACCATCGTTGCGCCGCAACGGGTGCAGGTGCCTCAGGTGGAGGTCATGATCACCGCATCCACATTGTCATTCTTGAGCTTTTGGGCTATCTCCGCGGCATACGCCTTTGAGGAAGCTACCGAAGTGCCGTTGCCCACCGTTGAATAAAACACATCGTACAGCCTGCCTATCCTGCCTTCCCGCTCAAATTCCCTGAGGATATCCACCGGCAGCACCCGGTTGGGATCGGCGTTTGCGTAGGTTGGGTCATAGCCGCCGTGGGCGGTTTCGTATGCTTCCTCTGTCAGCCTGTCGGTTCCCCGGATGCTGTATTCCCCATATTTTGACGCAGATGATGCTTCTATTCTGTCCGGATTGTCCTTTGGCACGATGCCTCCCGAAGTGCAGAGGGCAACTGTGGCTTTGCCCATGTCCTGTACCGGCTCAGCCGGCTCCACCCTGTCAAAGGAGGGCATGGGAAATTCCGTTACATAGGGCTTTCCGCCCAGCTTTTTGATAAGCATGGCCACCGCACGCCTTGCGCCCCGCTCCTTTTCAAAGAAGTTTTTGCGTATGCCGTTTGGCAGATATCCTTCCACGACGGAAGGGCCTATCTCTTCCCCCTTCATCAGCTTAAGGGCAAGGGCCGCCATTGCGGGAGCGGCCTTTCGCATGCCTGCGGCGCTGTTGGATGTTGCTACAGTCAGCACTTTATTTTTCAGCTCCGCGCCGGGATTTTCTTCGTACATACCGGTCAGCGCAGGTATACCCAGCTCATCCTGCACCGCCGCGGCAATATTGGCGCAGGCATAGCCGTAGCGTCCTGCATTGAATGCAGGGCCTGCAATGAATACGTCCGGATTTGCCTCCCTCACCCATTGCAGTATTCTTTCTTTTGCATCCTTTTCATGCTCCGCAAAGTAGGAATCGCCGCATACTATCGTGGCGGTGATCTTCGCCTCCCCCTTCCACGCCTGCTCAAGGGCCATGCCGGGGCCTGCGGCGCCTTCCCTGAGCTCCGGCTCTGCATGCGCCATTTCCTCTCCGCCAATGTTGGCAAAAAACTGATTTATGTAATGCACCACATTATAGCTCATTGTACCTTCCTCCTTACCTTGCGCTGAGATAGCCAAAGCCCATCTCGTTTGTGGCTCCCGTTATAACCTGCAGCTCCGCCTCTATGCTGCCATCCTCCCTGAGGGAGCCTGCGTGGCTGCCCGCTATCCTGTCCGCATAATCCGTCGTGCCTATCACCCTGTCCATCTTTGGCAGCAGTATCAGCTGATTTGCATTTCCCCCTGTAACCACCGCATCCGCAAGGGGATCAACATCCGCAAGGGACTGGGATCTGCCGTCCTGCCCGGCATATTCGTCCGTGATGATAACGGTTTTTATGCCGATGCTCTCTATCTTTTTTGTGTTCATGATAAGGTCTGCATCGGGGTTTCCAAAGCCCTCCTGAGATATTATGACCCCATCCAGCTCCAGCCATTTGCACAGCTTTGCCGTCCAATCGGAGGAACGCACCTTATCTGCAAGATACACGTTTTCGTTGGTGATGATATTGCAGACGTAATTCAGGCTTTTGCCATGCTCCTCAAACAGCTCCTCCACCACCGGGTTGTTCTGATGGTGATAGGTGGTATTCTTATCGCAGGCGGATACGCAGTTTCCGCTGATGATGGCTCCGTCCATGGTTTCCGTGGGCATAAGCATCGTGGGCAGGGTTTGCTTTGCATCCACTCCGTATACATATGTATCGTGCAGCAGCCCCTGGCTCTGCAGCATATGCACATACCCTACTCTGGGAAGGTCGGGATATTTTTCCATTCCTTCCCTTATGCCATAGGTTTCAAACTCCTTCAGCTCATCCGGCTGAGCCTCCCGGGCATATTCCCCTATATAAGCGGCGGCCCTCAGCCCCGCCATGCGAAGGGCATGCTCATACTCGTGGGGCTTGATTTCCTCCCTGGGCCCGCATACCAATACAAGGTTGTTCAGCTTTGAAAAGCCTGTGTATTCCGCTCCGGGACCGGACATATCTATAATGCCCTCCTGAAAGCCCACTATGGGCCCTGCGGTCACCACCGCCATGCCCCTTAGCACATGGGTTTTGCCCGAGCCCACCGTGTCCACTTTTGATATTATCCCGGGAAACTGGCCTCCATTGCCCTCGGCCTTTACCCGCGGCTCAATAACGTCCTTCACCGGAGTGATGCGCACGCTTTCCCCCGGCCTTGCGATCTCCAGCCGTGCCTGCTTTATGCTGCTCTTTACATCCTCGTCCTCAAAAACATACCCAAGCACCTCCTCGGCGTTTATGTATACTACTCCCTTTTCCACCTTTGTCTGCTCTGCAAACTGCACATCCTTAACATCGATAAATCCAAGCTGAAGCTTCAAAAAAAGATCCCTCCATTTTTCCTGTTGTTATCCGCCGCCCCCATTCCCTCAAGCCCGCTGCATATAAGGCTGAGATCCACCAGCTGCAGATCCTTCAGTATCCTTTGTTCAAAGTGCTTTGCAGGCAGGGTGAATTTTTCTATGGCGGCTATGCTGTTTGATATTATTTGTGAATATTCAGCGGAAAATTCATCCGTTTTTTTTGATACCGCCACTGTGCGGTACGGTGTAACATCAGGCTTGACGCTGCCCATAAGGGGATGGGTAAGCAATCCATGACCCACATATACCATATCCCGCACCCTTGTCAGCACATCCGTATATCCTCCGTTTACAAAGCATACGGAAAACTCTTCCCCCAGTTTTTCCTGTGCCAGCGGATTATTTGTCACTATGATGCAATCTCCCTTTTTCACCTTGCTTTTCTCCCTTCTTTGCAAAAAATAAAGGGCAGGGCGATCATTCATGCCTGTCCTTGGTATGTTGTTCCCATCGGCGGAGGTATTATTCGTTTTTTATGTTTGAAAAGCGTTTTTTCTGCTATAATTGATTCAATCCACCATATGAGGACATACCCATGAATTATCCTTCCACTGTTACCGCCTCCTTTATCTCCCGGCCAAACCGCTTTATTGCAAAGGTGGAGCTGGACGGCCGCATGGAGACGGTACATGTAAAAAACACGGGCCGATGCAAGGAGCTGCTTATCCCGGGGGCCAAGGTGGTACTGGTGCCATCTGACAACCCTGCCCGCAAGACCCCATATGACCTTATCGGCGTATACAGCCGCGGTGTGCTGCTGAATATGGACAGCCAGGCGCCAAACGCCGCCGCAGGGGAATACCTTGCAAAGCTGTATCCCGATGCAATTATAAAATCCGAATACCGCCACGGAGATTCACGGCTGGATTTTTACATTGAACGCCAAGGTGAAAAGCCCATATTTGCGGAGGTAAAGGGCGTTACCCTGTTTGATGGGGACACCGCCATGTTTCCGGATGCCCCAACAGAGCGGGGAGTCAAGCACATACGCCATCTTATCTCCTGCGTGGAGAGCGGCGCAGAGGCGCTGATGCTGTTCATCGTGCAGATGAAGGGCGTTTCCCGCCTTGTGCCCAATGACGTTACCCATCCCCAGTTTGGCGCTGCCCTTCGGGATGCAAAAAAAGCCGGCGTGAAAATCATCGCCCTTGACTGCATCGTCACTGAGGACAGCATGACAGCAGATAAAGAAATAGATGTGGATTTATAGAAAGGAGTACATATGGATCAGAGCATAGGCATCATCGGCGGAGCAGACGGCCCCACCGCAATATTTGTAACATCATCTCCCGGCTGGATAAATTTCTTCGGCCTTATAATAGTTGTTCTGATGCTGATACCCAATATAATTTACGCCGTAAAGCATCGGGGTGAACCCCGTCCCCCTGTAAGCAAAGCAGCCCTCATACTTGAGAACATAGGCCGCTATGCCTGCATGCTGCTGATGATATGCAATATCGGCCTTGTAAAATTCGGCTTTGGCTCCATAATCGGCCTGATGATTTACATCTTCGGCAACGGGGCGCTGCTCATAGCCTACTGGGCCTGCTATATCCCGTATTTAAAAAAGCCGTCAGAGGACCTTGCCATTCTGCTTTCCGTCATCCCCATTGCCATATTCCTGCTGAGCGGCCTTACCCTCAGGCACTGGCTGCTGGCAGTAATGGCGATAATATTCGGCGCGGCGCACATATACATCACAAAACAAACCGCCAAATAAAAAAGCCCTTATGGGCTTTTTTATTTTAGTACACTTCGCTTCTTTCGCCGTCATAAACCATAAGGTTTATTTTGGTTCCCTCTTTTGCCTCGGCATGCACGCCAACGGTATACACCTCTCCCTTTACCGCCTGATGAAACACGGTAATGCCGCCCGGCTGTATTTCGAATATCTGCTCCTCCTGCCCATTGCAGGAAAGATGCACCGCGATCTCAAAATCATTGCGGTTCTGAAGGGTCAGTATGCCGGTCTCTGAGGTCACCGTTACGCCGCCGTAGGTTATCACGTAGGAATCCTGTGCCGATTCCTCAGCGCACAATACGGATATCTCCCACTGGCTCTCCTTGGGCTGCTCCTTGGCACAGCCCCACGCTGCCGCGGCAAAAATGCACGCCACAGCAACGCATATCAGTTTTTTCATATGCCCTTTCAGCATATCATACCTCCTCTGTCATGCCATTGCGCACAGCCCTCGCGGCGAAATCCGCCAGCGGAAACTCGCCCCGATAATCGCTCACCTCGCTGTAATGCCGCCATGGGCTCATATCCGAGCGCACTGCCCGCATGCGGTATACCGGAATGCAGCTCAGATCCTCCCTGCCCTCTATATTGCAGGCAAGGTAGCATCTGCCCTTTATGAACATCAGCCCATACGGGCTTACCCGATATCTCCTTAAGGAAATATCCCTGTTTTTTTCATATGAAAAGGTTACCTGCCGCCGCCCGCCGATGGCCTTATCCAGTACATCCATTGCGGTCAGCAGCTCGTCATTTTCGCTCTTTTTGGCATGCATTCCCCCACGGATAAGCTTTTTACCCGTGTAATTGCCGCCAATTGCCCCCACTTTGCCCATCAGCATAGCTGTGCGCTTCTCCGAGAGGAAGCCTGCGCTTTTCAGCGCCCATGCAATATGGCGGAGCTCGCTCTGGGTAAAGCTCCTTGAGGCAAGATAATACCCTGTGCCGGTTTTGCGAATATCCGCGCCGTATTCGATAAGCGCATCTATGTCCCTGTATATGCCCTTGCGCTCGGAGCGCACGCCCCGCCGCTGCAGCTCTTCCACCAGCTCAGGTACGGTAAGGCGATGCTCCTCGTCTGTCATTTCGCGGAATATGTCCATCAGATACAATGGCTTCAGCTTGGTATTTGACATACGCCCCTCCTATACTATGGTTTCCAGTATGCCCATTATCAGCAGGCACACCGCCAGTATGCAGGCCGCCACATTGAAAAGCATTGCGGCAAAGGCCTTTGCCCTGTGCTTTTTCGCCTTCTCCGTGGCCTTTATCTCAAAATACCACACCACCGCGATAAGGCAGCCGGTCACCGCCGCCCCCGCCCCGGTAAACCATGGCAAAAGCTCCCCGATGCCGGTTTTGAAAAACAGCCCGTCCGCCGTCAGCAGCAGGCTTATCAGCCCAAACAGATACGATAAGAATCCCATGTGTCCTCCTTGTTGCGCCGCTGTTATTATACCATATAAGTACCGGTAGCGGTACTGTATAAGGGATAAGTCGAAAAAAGGCACCCGTGGAGGGTGCCTTTAGTTTTGTAATTATTTTATTTGCGCCTTATTCTCATAGTGCCCGCAGCCGCTATGACTGCCATCAGTGCGCAGCCTATAGAGGATGCATCGCCGGTTTTGGGTATTTCAACCTCGGTACAGTATGCTGCTGCATCCGGCTTGAAATTAACGCTTACACTGGTGGAATTCCAACGCACAGTAATACGATTTGCACCTGCAGGTACACAGGTTACGGTGAGATATCTGCCATCACCCACGAAGCCCGTTTCCACGCCATCAATTTCAACCGCAGTAGGAACAGCACCGCAACTCGTGGAAAAACTGTTTCCGCCCTCATACTTTATCCAGTGGTCTTTGCCTTTGCCATAGGGTACAGGAGTTGGGGTTATGCCGGAATCAGGAGCTGCCGCAATACGAACATACTTTTGATTGAATTTTGTCTCAAGGTCACTTATCAGTTTCTGGCCTGCATCGTCTGCTGCAGTTTCATCATCTCCGTACCACACCTTTGCATCGGTAAAAGTGTCTTTAACCGTGGGCTTTACAAAGAATGCCGCCTTATTTCCCTGTGCTACAGTAACGCCTCCGGATATAGATATGCCATCTGAAATAGCATTTACACCAAAGCTTTCCATAGCATTACCGCCTATGCCCGTCAGGTTACCCCCAGATACATTAAGCCTGCTAGGATATACTCCAAAACTCATACCATATACATCAGTTGCAGTTCCGCCCTTACCCATTAGGATACCATTGCTGGATACCTCTACATATCCAGTAGCTTCTACACCATAACTTGCGTAAACAGCCGTGCCTCCGCTGCCCGACAGGTTGCCGCCAGATACTCTAATGCCAGCCTTTGCATTCACACCGTAACTATAATTGCCGATTCCTCCATTGGCAGTTAAGCTACCACTGTATACCGTGATGTTATATGTTGCTGTGCCATAGCTAAACTTGCCGACTCCTCCGCAGCCCATCAAACTTCCTCCAAGCATATCGATGCCCTCGTCAGAATACACGCCCATGCTGTAGCTATCTTCTCCGTTCACATCTCCGCCATTGCCAATTAAACTGCCGTCATTGCTTATATTAATTCCGCCGCTGGTGTGTATGCCATAACTTTCCTTGCCACTACTGCCGCCATTTCCCGTCAAGCTACCGCCTTCTACGTCAATGTCACCATCTGCCATCACTCCATAACTCGCACTTCCATTGTCTACCGAAGCTCCACCATTGGCGACCACGCTGCATTCATATACTCTAAGTCCACCGCTTCTGTTGTTGCTGTCGTTACTGCCATTTGCATATATACCAAAGCTTGTAGTACCCGCTCCGCCGTTGACAATCAAGCTGTCACTATCATGTCCGAATATCAAGATTCCACCATTGGAATATATACCATAGCTGTTAATGCAATCTGCAGAAGGCAGATGAGTTATGCTGGTTTCACCTTCTGAAGTAGCTATAGCAAGAATATCAGTACCACCATAATATATAGAAGCTTCTGAACCGCTCGTCCACGAATACCCCCTACCTGCATAAGAAAAACCAAACAAAGACAAAAGATTTTGATCAGGGTCATAAATTGCAATGCCGCTAATTCCGGAATCATCGCTATTATCAATATGCAAGTTTTCACTGGTTACCTGCACCCCTCCTACCCACAGATTGTATGTTTCCTCTGCAAATGCACTGCCGGGAACAAGAGAGAGAGTCATCAGAACGGTCATCAAAATCGCAGCAAACTTTTTCTTCATAAGCTCATCCTCAAAATATCTTTATCTATTTTTTATTCTGTAAGATATTTATATCCTATCAAGCAAATGCACATAATTCAACTGTAATTTTGGGCAATTATTCCTCCCATCATAATGATGTGGCTAAATAAAAAGTTAGACACATCATTGGTGTTTTTCGCACAATGATGTGTCTAATCCAAATTTTGCTTTATTTGCCCTTTTCAGATGCTGAAAAGCGGTTCAGGCAGCTATTACTTTGCTTCGCTGATGGCAACGGCAACAGCAACAGTCATGCCAACCATGGGGTTGTTGCCTGCGCCGATGAGGCCCATCATTTCTACGTGGGCGGGAACGGAGGAAGAGCCTGCGAACTGGGCGTCGCCGTGCATACGGCCCATGGTGTCGGTCATGCCGTAGGAAGCGGGGCCGGCTGCCATGTTGTCAGGATGCAGGGTACGGCCGGTGCCGCCGCCGGAAGCAACGGAGAAGTACTTCTTGCCGTTCTCATTGCACCACTTCTTGTAGGTGCCGGCAACGGGGTGCTGGAAGCGGGTGGGGTTGGTGGAGTTGCCGGTGATGGAAACATCCACGCCCTCGTGACGCATGATGGCTACGCCCTCGTTTACGTCGTCTGCGCCGTAGCAGCGTACCTTTGCGCGCTCGCCGTTGCTGAATGCCTTGGTTTCAAGGATCTTCAGCTCACCGGTGAACTGATCGTACTCGGTCTCAACATAGGTGAAGCCGTTGATACGGGAGATGATGTAGGATGCGTCCTTGCCAAGGCCGTTGAGGATGACCTGCAGGGGCTCCTTGCGGACCTTGTTGGCGGTGCGGGCGATACCGATGGCGCCCTCAGCGGCTGCAAAGCTCTCGTGGCCTGCCAGGAAGGCGAAGCACTTGGTGCTGTCGCTCAGCAGCATGGCAGCCAGATTGCCGTGGCCCAGACCAACCTTGCGCTGGTCGGCAACGGAGCCGGGGATGCAGAAGGTCTGGAGACCTTCGCCGATGCACTCGGCAGCCTCAGCAGCGCTCTTAACGCCCTTCTTTACGGCGATAGCTGCGCCCAGAGTGTATGCCCATACGGCGTTCTCAAAGGCGATGGGCTGGATGCCCAGAACGATGGAGCGTACGTCGATGCCCTTGGACTTGAGGAGCTCATCTGCCTCTTCAAGGGTCTTGAGACCATACTGTTCCAGAACGGGGTTGATCTGATTTATTCTTCTTTCGTAACCTTCAAAAGTTGCCATTATGCCGCCCTCCTTATTCCTTGCGGGGGTCCAGAACCTTAACGGCCTCAGCAAAGCGGCCGTAGGTGCCGATGTTCTTCTCGTAAGCTTCCTTGGGGTCTACGCCCTTCTTGATGGCGTCCATCATCTTGCCGAGATGTACGAACTTGTAGCCGATGATCTCGTTATTCTCGTCAACGCCAATGCCCAGAACATAGCCTTCTGCCATTTCCAGATAACGGGGGCCCTTCTTGAGGGTGCCGTACATGGTGCCGATCTGGCTGCGGAGGCCCCTGCCCAGGTCCTCAAGGCCTGCGCCGATTACCAGGCCGCCCTCGGAGAAGGCGCTCTGGCTGCGGCCGTATACTATCTGAAGGAACAGTTCCCTCATGGCGGTGTTGATGGCATCGCATACGAGGTCGGTGTTCAGTGCTTCCAGAATGGTCTTGCCGGGAAGGATCTCGGAGGCCATGGCGGCGCTGTGGGTCATGCCGGAGCAGCCCAGAGTTTCAACCAATGCTTCCTGAATGATGCCTTCCTTGATGTTGAGGGTCAGCTTGCAGGCGCCCTGCTGGGGAGCGCACCAGCCTACACCGTGAGTCAGGCCGCTGATATCCTTAACTTCCTTGGCTTTTACCCATTTGCCCTCTTCGGGTATGGGAGCGGGTTCATGCTTTGCGCCCTTTGCAACGCAATACATTTCTTCCACTTCGCGTGAATACTGCATGAAAAATCCTCCTTGAATATTCTCTTGCTCCGACAGAAACTCCATCGGAGCCATCTTTTCCTGTATACATTTTATCACGGTTTATGAGAACAATACAAGCAGTGTGTGAAAAATACATCATATGGAAAAAGGGGCCATACGGCCCCTCTGATAACCCTTATTAATAGCGGAATTTTACATTATGAAATACAGCCCGATAACAATGAAGATGGCAGGCACGTAATTCATTATCTTTATCTTGGTGACCCCCAGCATATTGAGACCCATGCCGATTATCAGCAGGCTTCCCACGCAGGTCATCTCCGCAATAACCCCATCCGTAAGCACAGGGGCAAGGGCCTGCGCCAGTATGGTTATAACGCCCTGATAGAGAAACAGGGTAACCGCGGACAGTATTACGCCCACTCCCAGGCTTGCGCACAGCACTATGGAGGAGATAAAGTCCAGCATGGACTTGGTATACAGCATGGAATGGTCGCCGGTGAGGCCGCTCTGCAGGCTGCCCACTATGGCAAGGGCGCCTACGCAGTAAAGCAGGCTGGCGGTGACAAAGCCTGTGGCTATCTTTCCCTGACCGCCGGGGGCCATCTTGTTTTCGATGGCATCGCCAAGCTTATTCAGCCTACCGTCCAGATCCAGCAGCGTGCCCACCACCGCGCCCAGCGCCATGGCAACTATCATGGCCAGAGTTTTGCTGCCCTCAAGGGCGCCGGATATGCCCATGAATATTACGCACAGGGCAAGACCCTGCATGACCGCATCCGTGACCTTCTGAGGTATGCCTTTTTTCAGCAGCAGGCCTATTGTGCCGCCTGCCGCCACCGCAAGGGTGTTCACTATGGTTCCAAGCATTGTTGTGTTCTCCTTAATATGTAAACTTTTTTGTCTGCTTCCTGTTATTTACCACAGAATTATACCACTTATACAAAATAAATAAAGGTTTTTCTGACATTTTGCATCCCTGTCCGAAAACCGCCGCATTATCATCGGCACATTGATATGGCGGACTTTGTCGTGATATAATCAGATATATATTCGTACCGAGGAGACACCATGGGAAGACGCCGCTTTAAAAGGGCAAAGCGCAGGCGCAGGAGGCGCAGCCTCAATGCATCCATCTGGGGACCCATTATCAAGCTGTCAGCTGTGCTACTGGGCTTTTTGGCGCTGCTTTATCTTATCCTTTACGTGGCCGTTCCCAAGGCAGCAGACCTTATCGGCATAGAATACCGCGCTCCCTTTACCCCGGAAGCCACCCCCGCCCCCACTCCCGTACCCACTCCCACTCCCCATCCCATGAAGGGATACGACTTTGGCGGGAATACACAGGAGCTGGTATTTGACGGCTCATCCAATTACAAATGGTTTACCGACCCGTACTTCTACAACGGACGCATGATAATCTCAGCGGGCAAGCTGGCGGCAGACGGCAAAAACGTAGCCTTCAGCGATATGTTCTTCTTTAACCCGGAAGATCGCTCAGCCGAAAAGCTGTCCCTCTCCCCCCAGAATTTCCACTTTATGTATCCCAAATTCAACGGCAAATGGCTGGTGTATCTGGATGCAAAAATTGACGAGGGCGGCGCAATAATGGCAGTTGACCTGACCGCCTCCCCCCTTAAGCCCATCAAGGTGAAGGATATATACTCCGGTCAGCCCGAGCCCTTCCTGTCGGATAATTACGTGGCCTTTATGGACAGAACCGGCACCACAAGGGACAAGCTGTTTGTATACGACCTTACCACCATGGAATCCACCGTGGTAGCCATGTTCAGCAATTCCGTATACGGTCAGAGCAAGCCCTTTATATCCGACACCACCCTGGTCTGGGCAGACTCCTCAACCTCCCAGGGCGCGTCGGATACCAGCGTTCTCAGCTATATTTACATAAACTCCTCCACTGTAAAATCCGTGGACACCGGCACCTTCGTCCACGATCCCGAATGCAACCGCCAGTATGCCGCATGGCTCACGGAAGTACACAGCAGAAACACCCAGCTGTACGGCATGAAGGGCTTCAGCGGCACCCCCTTCCTCATTGACAGCGGCGTGGTGGAATTTGGCCTCGGCTCTGATTTTGTGGCCTATTCCCGGGATGAAGCCATATACGTTTACACATTTGACAACGGCAAGATATACAGGCTCACCCAGGATTACGAGCAGGCCATGTTCCTTGGCGTATCCGATGACCACGTCATGTGGATGGACGTTACCTCCCGCGAGCGCGATATAGTAAAATTCATTAAAATTCCCTAAAGAAAGGCAACACCTATGGCAAAGGGCGCAAAGACTGTATTCTTCTGCGGCGAATGCGGCTATGAAAGCGGCAAATGGCTGGGCAAATGTCCCGGCTGCGGCAGCTGGAATACCCTCATAGAGGAAAAGCGGGTAGCGGTAAGCTCTCCCGTTTCTTCCGGTGCCTGCGCCATTCCCCTTTCCCATGTTGCAACAGCCTCCACAGGCAGGGTCTCCTCCGGAATAGGCGAGCTGGACAGGGTATTGGGCGGCGGCATAGTGCCGGGCAGCGTAATACTCCTTGGCGGCGATCCCGGCATCGGCAAATCCACATTGCTTATGCAGACCGCCGCAAAGCTTGCGGACAGGGGCAAGGTGCTTTACGTTACCGGCGAAGAATCCGCAGCCCAGCTCAAGCTGAGGGCTGTGCGCCTGGGCGTGGGCGGAGAAATGCTCATACTTGCGGAAAACGACCTTTCCGCCGTGGAAAGCGAAGCCGACCGCACAAAGCCGGACTTTATAATGATAGACTCGGTACAGACCATGTACTCCCCCGATTGTTCCGGCGCAACAGGCAGCATATCCCAGGTCAGAGAGGCCACAGCCCTGCTGACCCGCATGGCAAAGCGCACCTCCGCCGCCATATTCATAGTGGGCCACGTTACAAAGGACGGCGCAATAGCAGGCCCCCGCATACTTGAGCATATGGTGGATACGGTGCTGTATTTTGAAGGGGACAGGCAGGATTCCTTCCGTCTGCTCCGCTCTGTAAAAAACCGCTTTGGCAGCACGGATGAAATAGGCGTATTTGAAATGCGCTCCTCCGGCATGGCGGAAATCCCCGATCCCTCCACACTGTTCATCACCGGCACAGACCTTGCGGGCTGCGCCGTTACCTGCGCCATGGAAGGCACCCGGCCCATGCTGGTGGAAGTTCAGGCGCTGCTTTCTCCCTCCCCCTTCTCAAACCCCAGACGTATGGCCGCCGGCATCGACAACAGCCGCCTTGTGCTGCTGCTTGCGGTATTGGAAAAAAAGGCGGGCCTTCGCCTTTGCGATAAGGACGTTTATACAAACGTCGTGGGCGGCCTGCGCCTCGCAGAGCGTGCAGGCGACCTTGCCGTCGCCATGGCAATAGCCTCCGCATCAAGCGAAACCGCTCTGCCTCCCCATACCGCAATACTGGGCGAGATATCCCTTACCGGCGAAGTGCGCTCGGTCAACCGGCTGGATAAGCGCATACAGGAATGCGCCCGCCTCGGCTATACCCGCATGATAGTGCCCCACAGCGATAATCTGCCGGATATCCCCGGCGTAAAATACCTTAAGATAAAAAGCGTGGCGGAAAGCCTTGCATTGTTGGGTATTTAGCGGTAAGACTTGAATTGCACAGGCAAAAATGTTATCATATGCAAGCAAGCGCCCGTAGCTCACTCGGATAGAGCGTATGCCTCCGGAGCATAAGGCAGCGCGTTCGAATCGCGCCGGGCGCGCCAAATAAAAATAGCCACCATTAGGTGGTTATTTTTATTTCGTGTTCCTGCCGTAAGAATGTGCCCGTTCGATACCGGAGACTTCAAAATTTCGAGCCATGGGTGATGAAATTTTGTTAGTCGGAGGGATACTCTGGAGTATACCGGAGACTTCAAAATTTCGAGCCATGAGCGATGAAATTTTGTTAGTCGGAGGGATACCTTTAGGTAATCGCGCCGGGCGCGCCACGTCGTCGCGGACTTCGCTGAGTTCGCGGCGATTTTTTATATGGTTTTCATGTTAAGAAATTATGCAAGTTCGGATGTTTTGTGGTAATTCTCTCCGGTTTATTGTATACTTTATGCAGCAATATATTATTTGCCCGATCTGAAATCATGCGCTGCGGATAAAAAGCAGCGTAAATCCACACACAGGAGTAAAAAATCAATGGCCGGACCCTCAAGATTAGGCCCCCGCGGTTTCCTCACAGATGAGGAAAAGCTCAACATGCCTGTTGTCACCCCTGCCCTTTTAAAGCGCATAGCCAGCTACCTCAAGCCCTACTGGCTGCAGTTTTTGCTGGTATTTCTGGCCATAGCCGCCTCCAGCGTGGTTGGCCTGTTCCCCAGCATCATCACCGGCCGCATTGTTGACCAGGCGCTGGTGGGCTCCGACATGGGCCTGCTGATAAAGCTTATCTGCCTTGCTTTCATCACCCTTGCCGGCTCTCAGGTAATAGGCGTACTGGAAAGCTACATCAGCGCATGGATAAGCCAGCAGATAATCTACGACATGCGAAACGAGATGTACCGCCATCTCCAGTATATGGCTCACAGCTTCTTCACCACGGAAAAGCAGGGCGATATCATCACCCGCATGAACAGCGATATCTCCGGCGTTTCCTCCGTGGTAAGCGGCACACTCACCAGCATAGTGAGCAACGTTCTCACCGTCACCACCACCCTCATCGCCCTGTTCAGCATGAGCTGGCAGCTGGCGCTGGTAGGCATATGCATCATTCCTCTGCTGATACTGCCCACCCGCAGCGCAGGCCGCACCCGCTATGAGCTGGCTACCCAGTCGCAGGAAAAGCATGACGAGATGAACGACCTTGTCAACGAGACCCTGTCGGTATCAGGCTCGCTGCTTATAAAGCTGTTCACCAGAGAAAAGACGGAATATGCCCGCTTTGAAAAGGTAAACGGCGAAGTATCCAGGCTGTCCCTTAAAGAACAGCGCAGCGGCAAGTGGTTCCGCGTGGTAATGGGCATGTTTACCCAGATCGGCCCCCTGCTCATTTACTTCGCAGGCGGCTATCTCATCATCGCCAAGGGTACTGCCGGCCTCACCGTCGGTACCATCACCGCCACAGTAGCCCTTATCAACAGGCTTTATCGTCCCGTTGAAAGCCTGCTGAACATTCAGGTGGACTTTACCCGCTCCCTTGCCCTTTTCACCCGCATATTCGATTATCTGGACAAGGAGCGCGGCATTGCAAACTGCGAAAATCCCGTTCGCCCCTGGCTGGCCTTCAAGGATATCACCTTCAATGATGTGGATTTCTCCTATACCCCCGGCGTGCCCATCCTTTCAGACCTTTCCTTTACGGTTCCCGGCGGCAAGATGTACGCCATAGTCGGCCCCTCCGGCTCAGGCAAATCCACCATAGTAAACCTTATCCCAAGGCTGTATGACGTGGATGATGGCAGCGTAAAGATAGGCGATACGGATGTTCGTGATATCGAGCTTTCCTTCCTCCGCAGCCAGATAGGCGTGGTAACTCAGGAAGCATACCTTTTCAACGGCACCATCGCGGACAATCTCCGCTTTGCCCGGGATAAGGCCACCGAGCAGGAGATAATCTGCGCCTGCAAGATCGCCAACATACACGACGTTATAATGTCCTTCCCGGAGGGCTACGATACCAAGGTAGGCAATCGCGGCCTCAAGCTTTCCGGCGGCGAAAAGCAGCGCCTCAGCCTTGCAAGGGTGGTGCTGAAGAACCCCCGCATACTGATACTGGACGAAGCCACCAGCGCACTGGATTCCATTAGCGAAAGCTCCATACAGGCTGCCATGGAAACCCTTATGAAGGGCCGCACCAGCATCGTTATCGCCCATCGCCTTTCCACCATACTTAAAGCGGACGGCATACTGGTGGTTGACAAGGGCCGCATTGTTGAGCAGGGCACCCATCACGAGCTCCTTGAAAAGGGCGGCCTTTACAAGCAGCTTTACGAAACCCAGTTCCACGTGGATATAGACTAAATCCGTTATACATAAAGAGGCATACCCTCAAGCATGCCTCTTTTGTTTGTCCTTCAGCCCCGCTTTGGTATCTCCATGCCCGCAAGCTGCTGATATGCAGTAAGCTCTTCCTCACTCTCGGGAACGGTCTGCATCAGCCCGGTGGTCTCGGTTGCGGAGGCGGTGGCTGCAATATCGGGGTAGGTATGATTTTTCTCTTGCATGGATGCATCTCCTTTTTTTGCTTTAGCATGGAGCACATCCTGCCGGGTTATTCCTGGCTGTGGAGTTTCTGCCGTTTTTATGGTATATTCATGTAAATCAACGGAGACAGCATGAAATGATACAGATATCCTACAGCGCAATGATACTTGCCATAA
This sequence comes from Clostridia bacterium, assembly GCA_045603585.1. Classification (GTDB taxonomy): domain Bacteria; phylum Bacillota; class Clostridia; order Christensenellales; family CAG-138; genus SFEL01. The sequence goes on along the minus strand of JAZUMK010000042.1, from coordinate 61,954 downwards.
GCATAATATGGCTTATTGCAAGGGCAGTGATATGGTCAAAAAACAAAAGCATCAGCCTCAGGCGGGAGCTTCAGCTGCTGCCGGTTTATGTTTGCTTTATCGTAGTTGCCCGTTTCACATTCTTCCCCTTTGAAAAGCTTAACGGCAAAATACAGCCCCTTATACTGGACATGGCAAACATCATCCCCTTCAGGATAAACCTTACCCCCTTTGTAAACATTACGGATTATGAAAAACTGTTTGAAGTAAAGCTGAACATAATCGGCAACACCGCCATGTTCATCCCCATAGGTATTATATGGCCCTCGGTATACAAAGAGCTTAATACCCCCATCAAAGCCATAGGCGCAGGAATACTTTTTTCCCTGTGCATCGAGCTGCTTCAGTTGCCCTTTTTCGACAGGGTGACCGATGTGGATGACCTGATACTCAACAGCTTAGGCTTTATGATCGGCTACGGAATATACGCACTCGTAAAATCCTAAAAAAAACGCAAAACCGCCGCATAATGCGGCGGTTTTATTATGTTGTTCTCATTATGCGAAGGGATTGAAGAACCTGCCGCCGTTGCGGAAGGTAAGCCATACCGACAGCAGTACCACCAGCACGCTGCCTGCGATAACCGCGTAATCCACAGGACGGAAGGGACGGGCAGCATACCATGTGCGCTTCTTTTCCTTGCCGAAGCTTCTCAGCTCCATGGCATTGGAGATCGTCTCTATCTTCTGCATGCTGGTCATTATCAGCGGGAAGAGTATTGTTGCAACGTTCTTTATCCTGTTGATAAGCTTTTCCTTATCCGTCATCTCCACGCCTCTGGCCTGCAAAGACAGTGAGATATCGTGATATTCCCTCTGCACGTCGGGAATATAGCGCATTGCAAGGGCCACGGAGAAAGCTATCTTGTAGCTTACGCCTATGCGGTTCAAGGATGCTGCAAATTCGCTGGGATTGGTGGTGGATACAAACAGCAGTACCAGAGGTATCATTACCAGATATTTCAGCACCACATTCAGCTGATAAAACAGCTGCTCAACAGTGATATAATACCTGCCGAAAAGATGGCATATCTCCGTACGGCTGCCGTATATGGCAACGCCCTCTTCGGGAGAGAATGCATATATCAGCAGGTTGTTCAGTATCATGAACACAAAGGTGAACCACAGCACAGGAGCAACTTCCTTAAGCTTTATCTTTGATACCCCAAACATGGCAAAGGCGAATATCACCATGCCACCAAGTAGGCGGGTATCAAAGGAGGTCATGCTGGCAAGGGTAAGCAGCAGCAGCGCCGCAAGCTTTGTTGCGCCGGTAAGGTCATGCACTACGGAGCTGCGGGGAATGTAATTGAACAGGTTTCTCATCTCTGCCGCACCTCCCTGTCATGGTCGATAAACCGCTGAACAAACTCCCGGGGCTGATCTATGCCGCACAGCACAGCAAGGGTAAACAGGGAAGTTTCCTTCAGGCTGGCCTGCTTTATTATTTCGCCGTCTGTCAGCAGCCTTGCGGGGCTGTCGTCTGCGATTATCCTGCCATCCGCAAACACCGCCGCGCGGGAAGCATATTCCAGCATAAGGTGCATATCGTGGGTTATCATCACGATGGTGACGCCCTGCCTGTTCAGCTCCAGCAGAAATTCCATTATCTCGGTATAGTGGCGGAAATCCTGCCCCGCGGTGGGCTCGTCCAGTATTATTATCTCCGGCCCCATGGCAAGTATGGAGGCCACGGTCACTCTCTTTTTCTGGCCGAAGCTGAGGGCGGATACGGGCCAGTTGCGGAAGGGATACAAGCCGCATATCTTCAGGGTATCAAATACCCTTTCCTTAACTGCCTCAGGTTCCATTCCGTCCAGCGTAAGGGCAAGGCCCACTTCCTCCGCGATCATGTTTTTGCTTATCATCTGATTGGGATTCTGCATAACGTAGCCGATATGGTCTGCCCGCTCCTTGATCGTCAGGGGGGCAATATCCTCTCCCTTAAGATACAATACGCCATACTGGGGCTTTTCAAAGCCGCATATCACCTTGGAGAAGGTGGATTTGCCTGCGCCGTTTTGTCCCACGATGCACATAAGCTCACCCCGGCGCAGCTGAAAATCAATGCCGCAAAGGGCTTCCTTGCCGTTGGGGTAGGCAAAGCGGATGCCTTCCGCATTAAGCAGCATATCTCCTTGCTCCTTTGGAGGGGCAGGCTGAGTTGCACGGAACCAGCCGGCTACCTTTGAGCGCACAGCCTCGTCAAGCTGAATTTTATCAAGGTTTGCAGGATGCATATCAGGGGCAAGCTCAACGCCCGCATACTTAAGGGCGGTTATATACAGGGGTTCTCTCAGCCCCGTCTTTGCCAATACGTCGGAGCAAAGCAGCTCGTCCGGATGCATATCCGCAGCGATGCGGCCTTCGTTTACCACTATCACCCTGTCCACGTCCCTGTGGAGAACGTCCTCTATGCGGTGCTCGATTATTATTACGGTGGCGCCTGTGCGCTTGTGTATGTCGTCAATAAGCTCGATGGCTGCCTTGCCTGTGGCGGGGTCAAGGTTTGCAAGGGGCTCGTCAAAAAGCAGTACGGATACATCATCCACCAGCACGCCCGCCATGGATACCCTCTGCTTCTGTCCGCCGGAAAGCTCATGGGGAGCATGGTTCAATACGCTCAGCACGTCAACTTCCTTTGCGGCCTGCTGAACCCGCTGCAGCATCGCCTCATGGGGAGTGCAGTCGTTTTCCATGGCAAAGGCAATATCCTCGGCCACGGTAAGGCCAACAAACTGGGCATCAGAATCCTGCAATACTGTGCCTACTGTTTTGGATATTTCAAACAAGGACATATCCCTTGTTTTCCTGCCGTTTATCTTAAGGCTGCCGGTTATCTCGCCAACGTAGGAAAATGGAATAAGTCCGTTTATGCAATGGGCAAGGGTGGATTTGCCGCTGCCGGAGGGGCCGGCAATAAGCACCTTTTCTCCTTTATATATGGTTAAGTCAATGCCGTGGAGAGTTGGCTCTGCCTGGGCATTGTACTGATATCCGAAGTTATTGAATTCTATTACGGGTATTTTCTGCATATTTTACTCCCGCCGTGTTTTAAAATCACATCATATTTTTAGGGGACGGACTCCGCATCCGTCCCCTTAAGGCAATTAAGCTATTCGGGTTTTAGTTTTCCTTCTTCAGGCTGCCCTTATCGGGAACTGCCTTTGCCCATGCGAAGCAAAGCAGAGTGCCGACGATGGCGGTGGTGATGATGTTGGAAAGAGCAGAAACGCCGCCCTGGAGGAATACCTTATTTACAGGCTCCTGATAAATGAGGATGTCCAGGATGGGAGCGATCACGATCCAGGCGCCGGCGTGAGCAATAGCCTGAGCCAGGTTGAAGTTGATGGCGCCCTTCTTGCCGAACTGGCCGAAAGCCAGACGGGTGCGGTTGCCCAGCAGACCTACTACGAAACCGAAGCAAGCGGAAGCGATTACCCAGCTCCACCATACGCCCCAGCCCCAGCTAAGGTCGATAAGGAAGTGACCGATGAGGCCAATAAGGAAGCCTGCGATGGGTCCGAACAGAGCGGCCATGAATGCCAGCAGACCGTACTGAATGCAAATGGTAACATTGGGTACAGGGCTGGGAATAGCCACGAATCGGCCCAGTACGAAGAACAGTGCGGCGCCGATGCCTATGGCGACGATGGTCTTAACGTTGATTTTCCACATGGTAGATTTCTCCTTTTTTATTGTGTTTGGATATTATAATTGCCGTGGGATATGTTCGGCATATCTCCCTAATAAGGTGAGGGGGCTATGGTTATGTGCCAGCTGTTGCCTGTGCCGATATTGTAGGCCCGGGCAAAGGAACCCTGATTTATGGCAACCGCCACATAATCAAGGGAATTGATATAGGAAAGCGGCTCGCCTACGAATACCTCCGCAAAGGAATGGGCAAAGGTCATGGTATTGCGGTAGAGGCTTCGGGTGTCGTTGCGGATGGTCACCTGCACCCTGTCGCCGTATTTGATGCCCAGCTCCTTAAGCATGCTGTGGGGGATGTTTGTCCATATGCTGCCAAAGCGCACATCCAATACGTCTATGGTGCCGGTTATCTGCCCACCCTCCAGCACAGGATCCACCACAGGCAGGCGAACCAGAGAATCCACAGGAACCTCAGGGCCGATGCCGGAAAAATCGATCTTGCCGGAGGCAAGGCGTGCGCCGGTGTAGGCGTATATATCCCTGCCATGGAAGGTATAGGCTTCGCCGGTATGGGGCAGGCGGTTTACGGATTCGTCTATCTCCCGTACGCTTTCTATGCCTACCAGCCTGAAGGTATGGGTAAGGGTGCCGTTATCCGGGGTGATTATCACCTGACCACCCTTGGTGAGGGCAGCTACGCTGCGGCGGGTTGAGCCCACGCCGGGATCAACCACGGATACGAAAACAGTCCCCGCAGGCCAGTAGCTGATGGTCTGTATGAGGCGATAGCTTGCCTCCCAGATGTTGTATGGCTCTATGTCGTGGGTAAGGTCGAACAGCCTGAGGGCGGGGTCAACGCTTTCCGCAACGCCGTACATGGCGCATACCGCACCGTCCCCAAGGCCGAAATCGCTTTGAAATACAAGTGGTTGCATATTTGCACACCTCCGCTTACAGTTTATTATGATGAGGATTTTTTGTCAATGAAGGGGATAGTTTTTGCGTGTAATCCGTCAATTTATGGTATAATATCATTATAATATACATCCATATCGACAAGGAGGATCACATCATGGGTTTTCTGAAGAAGCTTTTTGGCATTGGCGCAGTGGCAGGAACCACCGTGGCTGCCATGAAGGTATCCGAAAAATATAAGGAAAACAACCCCGAGGGCGCAAAAGACGTAAACGGCGACGGCAAGGTTGACGCAATGGACGTTCTCACCGAAGTTGCCAAGGCCGCAACCGAAGTTTACACCGAGGCGGCAGATGCCGTTAAGGAAAAGGCCCCCCAGATAATCGAAACGGTAAAGCAGACCGCCGACGATATAATCTGATATTTCGCATCCATTCCGCCGATGCCCGGATCTCCTCCGGACATCGGTTTTATTTTGCCTTTGGGATATTCCGATATTTTCGGACATTTTTTGCTTATCAGGATATGGGCTGAATGGTGAGGATATTGTAGGGCGTGGCCTGATATACGTAATAATTGAGCCAGTTCTGATACAGCAGGCTTGCATGGCCCCGCCACTTTACCAGAGGGTCCTTTGTATCGTCATCATTGGGGAAGTAGTTTTCCGGCACCTTGGGATCAAGCCCCGCATTTTTGTCGCGAAGATATTCCTTCTTGAGGGTATCCCTGTCGTATTCGGAATGGCCGGTGATGAATATCTGGCGGCCGCCCTCGGTGGCAAGGGCATATACGCCGGCCCGTGGAGAGGTGGACAGTACCTTCAGCTTGGGGCAAGCCTTCACATCCTCAAGGCGTACGGTGGTGTTGCGGGAATGGGGTACCCAGAAGGCCTCGTCAAAGCCGCGGAGGAGCATGGAGCTGCGGCGGTCCACCTTATGGAGATATACGCCGGAAAGCTTTTCGGGCAGCTCCACCTTGGGTATGCCGTAATGATAATACAATGCCGCCTGAGCCGCCCAGCAGATGTGGAAGGTGCTGTGCACATGGGTTTTGCTCCATTCCATTATTTCGCAAAGCTCATCCCAATACTGCACATCCTGAAAATCCAGCTTTTCCACAGGAGCGCCTGTTATCACCATGCCGTCAAAGTAGCGGTCCTTCACCTTGTCAAAGGTGGTATAGAACTTGATCATGTGATCGGCGGCGGTATTCTGGGGAACGTAGCTCTGTGTCTGCATCAGCTCCAGCTCCACCTGAAGAGGGGTGTTTCCCAGCAGGCGTGCCAGCTGAGTTTCGGTCTCTATCTTGGTGGGCATCAGGTTGAGCACAAGTATCTGCAGGGGGCGGATATCCTGCGTCATTGCTCTGGTTTCGGTCATGACGAAGATGTTTTCGTCGGTGAGCACCTGAGTTGCGGGAAGCTGATTGGGTATTTTTATAGGCACGGTTACGTCCTCCGTTAGTTAGTTTTAGATGATTACACTTTATCGAATAAGTGTTTCTCGGGGATTATCAAGGGGCGCACCCCTTGATTTTCAATCCGGCTCTGACGACATGTGCGTCAGAACGGATGAAAACCGCAAGGTTTTCGCACTTTGCAGATTTTGCCGCCGGTCAACGCCTTGGCGTTTTAGGCAAAATCTGTTCTCTCGCAAAAGTCCCAACAGGACTTTTGCGACACTTTTAGTCGTTAAGGGCCTGCTCTATATCGGCAATAAGGTCTGCCGCATCTTCCAGACCGCAGGAATAGCGCACAAGGTCAGGGGAAACGCCGGCTGCTTTCAGCTCTGCATCCGTCATCTGGCGGTGGGTGGAGCTGGCAGGATGCAGGCAGCAGGTGCGGGCATCTGCAACGTGGGTCTCTATGGCGGCTATCTTGAGCCTGCCCATGAACCTTTCGGCAGCCTCACGGCCGCCCTTTACGCCGAAGCTCACAACACCGCAGGAGCCGTTGGGCAGATACTTTTTGCCCAGCTCGTAGTACTTATCCCCTTCAAGGCCGCAGTACTGCACCCATTCCACCTTGGGATTGCTCTTAAGATACTCTGCAACCGCCTGTGCGTTTTCGCAATGGCGCTTTACCCTCACATGGAGGCTTTCAAGGCCAAGGTTCAGTATAAATGCATTCTGGGGAGACTGTGTGGAGCCGAAATCCCTCATCAGCTGGGCGGTGGCCTTGGTGATGTATGCTCCCTCAAGGCCGAAACGCTCTGTATAGGTTACGCCGTGATAGCTGGCATCCGGAGTACAGAGGCCGGGGAACTTTTTGGGGTACTTTGTCCAGTCAAACCTGCCGGAGTCCACTATGCAGCCGCCAACGCCTGCACCGTGGCCGTCCATGTACTTGGTGGTGGAGTGTGTCACGATATCCGCACCCCATTCAAAGGGACGGCAGTTTATGGGGGTGGCAAAGGTGTTGTCAATGATGAGGGGTACGCCGTGGTCATGGGCAGCCTTTGCAAATCGCTCAATATCCAGTACGGTGAGTGCAGGATTTGCGATGGTCTCGCCGAATACCGCCTTGGTATTGGGGCGGAATGCCGCATTCAGCTCCTCATCGGTGCAATCGGGAGAAACAAAGGTAAACTCGATACCCATGCGCTTCATGGTTACGGAGAAAAGATTGAAGCTGCCGCCGTAAATGCTGGAGGAGCTTACAACGTGATCGCCGCAGGATGCAATATTGAACACCGCGTAGAAATTTGCCGCCTGACCGGAGGAGGTGAGCATTGCGGCAGTGCCGCCCTCAAGGGCTGCGATCTTTGCGGCAACCGCATCGTTGGTGGGATTCTGCAGGCGGGTGTAGAAGTATCCGCTGGCCGCAAGGACAAAGAGCTTGCCCATCTCGGCGCTGCTTTGGTATTTGAAGGTGGTGCTCTGGATTATGGGTATCTGGCGGGGCTCGCCGTTGCCGGGGGTGTAGCCGCCCTGTACGCATTTGGTGCCGATGGTCTGTTCTGCCATTGTTCTTTCCTCCTGATATGGTGTAAATTGATTAATTTGCAATAAAAAAGCGGCTATTGGTGCAACGCCAATAACCGCCTTGAATTTCGCTCTTGCTGGAGAAGTTAGCCCCGGCGAGCATTATCAAAGGCGGTATAACGCATCATCATAGCAAACATATTCATCATGTGAAACTATACCTCCTTTGAAAGATTGCCGGGTCAAACGACCCATTGCAGAAGATGATAACAGCAAAACCGCATCTTGTCAACACCGAAAATCCCATTGCGCGCTGAGGCGTATTGTCCGGTTCGTTCAAGTCTGGTATAATATATTTATATATTTTTATGCAAAGGGGCTGCATATTATGAAGGTATGCTGTATCCAGATGAATATGGAGCTGGGCCGTCCGGAAGCCAACTATGCCCATGCGGCGGAGCTGATCGGGCAGGCCGCAAAACAGGCACCGGACGTGATTTTGCTGCCGGAAACATGGAATACCGGCTTTTATCCCGAGCAGGATCTCAACTATATGGCAGCCGGTGCTGCAGCTGCCGTCAAGGAACTGATAGGCGGCCTTGCAAAAAAATACTGCATAAATATTATCGCAGGTAGCATTTCGGATTTTCATGACGGCAGGCTGTACAATACTTCTCTTGTATTCGACAGGCAGGGCAGCTGCATTGCCTCCTACAATAAAACCCATCTTTTCTCCCCGATGGGGGAAAACCGCATATACACCCCCGGGGATACCCTCTGCTCCTTTGAGCCGGACGGAGTAAAATGCGGTCTGGTCATCTGCTACGATATCCGCTTCCCCGAGCTTATCCGTTCCCTTGCCCTCAAGGGCATGGATGTTTTGTTCATGGTATCCCAATGGCCGGATGTACGCATCCCCCACCTCCATACCCTTGCCGCCGCAAGGGCAATAGAAAATCAGGCATATGTTGTCTGCTGCAATTCCTGCGGCAGGGCGGGCGCCACCCAATTCGGCGGAAGATCCATAATAATCAATCCCCTTGGGGAAACCATTGCCATAGCGGGAGGAGCCGAAGAGATACTCACGGCTGAGCTGGATCCGGCCCGCATCCCAGCCGTCCGCTCCGCCATTCCCGTATTCCGCGACAGGCGGCCGGATGTTTACCAAATCTCACAGAATGAGTAGAGGAGCTTAGCGTCATGAGCGTTTGCACGTTTATAGCCTCAGATCACCCCCTGCCAACCCATTCTCCCTCCCGGGACTATCCCCCTGAGATAAACCTTGACCTTGGCACGGTATACGACGGAGAGGCCGAGGATAACTTCTTTCTGCATATTTTTGAGGAAGTGGGAGATTATTCCGATAAGAAGTACGGCGTTTGGCTGGAATGGAACTATACCCATGGCAGAGCCGGGCAAATCATAAAATACATAAAAGCCGCTTTGCAGCATACGGACAGCGTTGAGCTGTGGCATGTATGGCTGTCAGCATATTGCGAATATGAGGACAGTCCCGTTATCCACGGCCGACGTATTTCCATCAGCGAGCTTACAGAAAGCCATATCAAAGAGCTGGACAGCGCAGAAATATGGAACACTCCGGACAAAATTCATCCCAACAGGCCTTCCTTCTGCCGCTGGACAATAACCCCATAAAGTTTGCAGGCATTATAAAAGCCGGGCTGAAAATGTGAACAGCCCGGCCTTTTATGTTGTTTTGTGCTATTCGGGATATACCTCCATGGCACAGCGCACGCCGGCCATGGCATCCTTTGTGTAGTAATCTGCGCCTATTTGCCTTGCATAGTCCCCGGTAAGCACTGCGCCGCCGCACATCACTCTGCAGCCGGGCAGCTCCTTCTTCACCAGCTCAATGGTGCGCTGCATGGCAGGCACAGTGGTGGTCATCAGTGCAGAAAGCCCCACAAGGCCTGCGCCCTGTTCCTTTGCCGCCTTTACAACCTCCTCGGGAGGCACATCCTTGCCAAGGTCTATTACCTTGAACCTGTAATTTTCCAGCAGCGCCTTTACGATATTCTTGCCGATATCGTGAACATCGCCCTGAACGGTGGCTAAAACCACCTTGCCGCGGCTCATGCCTTCCCCTTCTCCCATGCGGGAGCGGATGACGCCGAAGGCGCCCTTTGCGGCCTCCGCGCACATCAGCAGCTGGGGCAGGAACATGGTTCCCTTTTCAAACCTTTCTCCTGCGGTATTCAGCGCAGGCACCATGGCCTGATCTATCACCTCAAGGGGGCTCTTATCCATAAGCTCCCGCTCTGCGGCCTGTATTGCAGCGCTCTTGAGCCCCTTCAATACGCTATCATAAAGAGACATTCCCTCCTGGGGCACAGCCGCTGCGGCGGCGGCTTCGCCGCTGAATGCCGCTATATAATCGGCACAGTTTTCATCCATGCCCAGAAGGGCGCGGGCAGACTTATATGCTTCCATCATGCCGGGAGCATGGGGATTTACTATTGCGGCAGACAAGCCTGCCCCCATTGCAAGGGTAAGGAAGCCGCTGTTGAGCTGACCCCTGTTTGGCAGGCCGAAGGACACATTGGATACGCCAAGGGAAGTACATACCCCCAGCTCGTCACGGAGCCTGCGAACACATTCCAATGTTATCCTGCCGTTGTCCCCTCCCGCACTTACGGTAAGGGTAAGGGGATCAAATATAAAATCATGGGGTTCAAGGCCGTACTGCTTGGCATTGTCCAGTATCCTGCGGGCAATGGCCATGCGTCCCTCGGCATCCTCAGGTATGCCGCTTTCATCCAAAGTGAGCGCAACTATCACGCCGCCGTATTTCTTTGCAAGGGGAAATACAGCATCCATGCTGCTCTGCTTGCCGTTTACAGAATTGATTATGGCCTTGCCGTTGTATATCCTCAGAGCCATTTCAAGGGCGGCGGGGTCTGCGGAGTCCAGCTGCAGGGGAAGGTCTGTTACCCCCTGAAGCTGCTTTGTAAGGGACGCAAGCACAGCCGCCTCGTCAATACCCGGCAGGCCTGCATTCACATCCAGCGCATGGGCGCCCTGCTCCTGCTGAAGTATGCCCTCCTGCAGTATCATATCGTAGTCGCCTTCCAGCAGCGCCTTTTTCATGCGGGGCTTGCCGGTGGGGTTTATGCGCTCGCCGATGAGTCTGGTATCTTTGCCAAAGTACAAAGCCTGACCGTATGATGCGGCCACGGTAAGTGTCTTCTTCTCCACAGGGGGAGGATTCATTTTGCCGCAGCGCTTTACCAGCGCCCCGATATGGGCAGGGGTAGTGCCGCAGCAGCCGCCCGCCAGCCATACGCCCTCTGAAATGCAGCTTTCCATAAGCTCGGCAAATTCCTCGGGGCCAACGTCGAATACCGTCCTGCCCTTTTCGGAGCGGGGAAGACCCGCATTGGGCTGAAGTACCATGGGCAGGGAGCATACACCCTTGAGCCGCTTCAAAAAGGGCAGCATTTCCCTGGGGCCAAGGCCGCAGTTGAGACCTATGGCATCCACTCCAAGACCCTCCAGCAAGGCGCACACGCTTTCCACATCGCCGCCGGTCAGAAGCTTGCCCTTGCTGTCCAAGGTAACGGTGGCAGCTATGGGCAGATCGGAGTTTTCCTTTGCCGCCAATACTGCCGCCTTCAGCTCGTATGCATCCGACATGGTTTCAATGAGGATAAGATCGGGATTTTCCCTGGCGCCGCCGCGTACAGTCTTTGCAAACAGCTCAACGGCATCCTCAAAATCCAGATCGCCAAGGGGCTTTAGCAGCTTGCCGCTGGGGCCTATGTCCAGCGCAACAAACCTGTCCTCAAGGCCTGCTATGGCCGCCTTTGCATTGCGTACGGATGCGGCGGCGATCTCCGCCGCAGTATAGCCGGAGCCTGCAAGCTTAAGTTCGTTGCAGCCGAAGGTATTGGTGATTATGATATTGCTGCCTGCCTCAGCGTATGCCTTGTGAACGGCAATGACCTTATCACCATTGGTAACGTTCCAGATATCCGGTATTTCGCCGGGCTTAAGGCCTGCGCTCTGAAGCATGGTGCCCATGCCTCCATCGAAAAACAGCAGTTTTTTGCCCAGTAAATCTATAAATTCAGCCATTATTGTTCCTTTCTGAACAGGCAGTCCGTCTTGCCGCAGAGTTCGCACTTGCTGTCATGACAAAGGCCGGGCTTTGAGGATATGCCTATCACGGCGGTAACGGATTTAAGCGGGGTGAGCATATGGGATGCGGTTTCTCCCATGCCTATCCTTCCCCCTTCCAGCAATCTTAAAATATCGCTCTGATGCTGTATTGAAAAGCCGCCGTAGCCGGGAGAAAAGCGGGGCCTTAGATACAGCCCTTCTTCCTTCAGCTCCTCCGCCAGCTCATCGCACACATCATCGCAGCAGCACTCCAATACGCTTGCCGCAGCCGCCTGCAATGCAAAGGCCTGCGCCACATTGATTGCGCCAAGTCTGGTCATCTCCCTGTCCACCTCTGCGCCAAGGGTTGCCGCCAGCAGATATGCTTCGCTGCAGCCCCTGAGGTTTATGCCAAGGGAGGAAGACTCCGCCTGAAAGTCGGCTATTTTGACTATGCTTTCCCCGGTTTCCACGCTGACCCTTATTACCCTGTGGCGGGGAGAGGCTATGCGCTGCAGTTTCTGCCATGCCCCTTCAATAAGGGCAACGCTGTCCCCGTCCGGTATTTTCGCCCCAAGGTATCTGAGGGCCTCCTCCTGACGTATGCGCATTATGCTACCTCATCAATACGGAAGAAAGGTTATTCAGTATCTTTCCCGCAATGTCAGGCTTGTTCATGGTGTAAATATGTATGCCCCTTATGCCGTTTGCCACAAGGTCTGTGATCTGCTCGCAGGCATAGGCGATGCCCGCCTGCTCCATTGCGGCGTCATTGCTGCCGTAATGATCCAGCATATTGCGGAATCTGGGCGGCATGAGAGCGCCGCTGAGACCTGTTATGCGGGCCACCTGACGGCTGCTGGTTATGGGCATTATGCCTGCGATTATGGGCACATCCACACCCGCTACAGCCAGCTTGTTGAGGAAGCGGTACAGCAGATCGTTATCGAAGAACATCTGGGTGGTAAGGAAATCGCAGCCTGCTTCCACCTTGCGCTTAAGGTACATTATATCCTCCGCCTGGGATGAGCTTTCAGGATGACACTCGGGATAGCATGCGCCGCCCACGGAGAATCCGCCGCTCTGCCTGAGCAGCTCCACCAGCTCATTGGCATGCTGAAAACAGGCATCCTCAGGCTTTTCCATACCCTCGGGAAGGTCTCCCCTGAGAGCCAGCACATTGAATATGCCATTCTGCTTCATTTCGGCGATACGCTGAGCTATTCCCTCGCGGCTTGCGGAAACGCAGGTGAGATGGGCAAGACCGACGCTGCCGCATTCTCCCGCATGCTTTGCCATGCGAAGCACGTTTTGGGTATTTCCGCCGTTTGCCCCGCAGGTAACGCTGATAAAGTCAGGCTTGAGAGCAGCGGTCTTTTCCACCACCAGATCCGCCTTCTGAAGCTCTGTTCCCACTTTTGGTGGAAACAGCTCACAGGAGAAGGTTACAGGCCTGGATTTAAGTATATCCTTTATAAGCATTGTGATTATATCCTTTCATCCGCCAATAAGTCTGCCGCGCATTTTGCCAACATGGTAAATGCTACTTAACGTATCGCCCATTGTCAAGGCAAATATGATGAAAAACGGCCTTTTCCCGCATTTTTTACGGAATAAAAATACCCGGCAGAGTATTCCGCCGGGTATGATCGTATGATTTTGTTTAAGCTTACTCAGCCTTGGGGCCGGCGGGGATCAGAGCCTTGCCTGCGTCATTGCCGGTGTACTTTACGAAGTTCTTGGCAAAGCGGGAAGCCAGATCCTTTGCCTTGGTCTCCCACTCGGATACGTCTGCGTAGGTGTTGCGGGGATCCAGAATGTTGGTGTCCACGCCGGGCAGAGAGGTGGGAACTGCAAGGTTGAAGTAGGGGATGGTCTTGGTTTCGGCGTTGTTGATGTCGCCATTGAGGATGGCATCGATGATACCGCGGGTATCCTTAATGGAGATACGCTTGCCGGTGCCGTTCCAGCCGGTGTTTACAAGGTATGCCTTTGCGCCGCTCTGTTCCATGCGCTTTACCAGCTCCTCGGCGTACTTGGTGGGATGCAGCTCAAGGAATGCCTGACCGAAGCAAGCGGAGAAGGTGGGGGTGGGCTCAGTAATGCCGCGCTCGGTACCTGCAAGCTTTGCAGTGAAGCCGGAGAGGAAGTAATACTGAGCCTGATCGTCGGTCAGTACGGAAACGGGGGGCAGTACGCCGAAAGCGTCAGCGGACAGGAAGATAACGTTCTTTGCGGCGGGAGCGGCGGAAACGGGGCGTACGATGTTCTCGATGTGGTCGATGGGGTAGGATACGCGGGTGTTCTCGGTTACGCGCTTGTCGGCAAAGTCGATCTTGCCCTCTGCATCCAGAGTTACGTTCTCCAGCAGAGCATTGCGCTTGATGGCGTTGTAGATATCGGGCTCGGATTCCTTATCCAGGTTGATAACCTTTGCATAGCAGCCGCCCTCAAAGTTGAACACGCCCTTGTCATCCCAGCCGTGCTCGTCATCGCCGATGAGCAGACGCTTGGGGTCGGTGGACAGGGTGGTCTTGCCGGTGCCGGAAAGGCCGAAGAACAGGGCGGTGTTTTCGCCGTTCATGTCGGTATTGGCGGAACAGTGCATGGAAGCAATGCCCTTGAGGGGCAGATAGTAGTTCATCATGGAGAACATGCCCTTCTTCATCTCGCCGCCGTACCAAGTGTTGATGATAACGGACTCACGGCTGGTGATATTGAAGGCAACGGCGGTCTCGGAATTGAGGCCCAGCTCCTTGTAGTTTTCAACCTTGGCCTTGGATGCGTTGAAGATAACGAAATCGGGCTCAAAGTTTTCAAGCTCTTCGGCGGTAGGCATGATGAACATATTCTCTACAAAGTGAGCCTGCCATGCAACCTCAACGATGAAGCGGATAGCCATGCGGGTATCCTTGTTTGCGCCGCAGAATGCGTCAACAACGAACAGCCTCTTGTTGGTCAGCTCGTCGATCGCGATTTCCTTGAGGGCCTTCCAGGTATCCTGGGAAATGGGCTTGTTGTCGTTCTTGAACTCGTCGGAAGTCCACCAGATGGTGTCCCTGGAGTTTTCATCCATTACGATGTACTTATCTTTGGGGGAGCGGCCGGTGTAGATGCCGGTCATTACGTTTACGGCGCCCAGCTCGCTTACCTGGCCCTTGTCAAAACCTTCCAGGGCAGGATTGGTTTCCTCGTTGAAAAGAACTTCGTAGGAAGGGTTATGAACGATCTCGGTGGTTCCGGTAATACCGTACTTGCTCAGGTCGATTTTTGCCATTTTTGCTTTAACCTCTTTCTTTTTTATAAATGTTGATTATGTTAGAAAATGAATTTGCGATGGGGGCGTATTGTCAGCAAAACTAACTTCTGCCCCAATTATCACCTATGATACAACATAATCAAACTTTTATCAATACAGCGCACTATTGGCAGATATAATATATAACCTTGCTTTCATTAGCTGTGTTCATACCCATTGCAGGACTGGACGCACAATATTTCATTTTGCTTCTCCCCCGCCTTGAATGGGCGGGCTTGCGATGGTATACTTTTACCGGACATCATTCTATAGGAGCAGCTTACATGATACGACCCACCAATGATGAATTTGCCCGGCGGGCAATGGCCTGCATAGATAAATACAACAGCCGCTACGTTCAGTTTCCCTCCCATCTGCTGAGCTTTTATTCCTGCGATGCACAAAAGCGGGAGCTTCAGCTGACCCATACCATCTGCCCGGATGAGCTGAACGTTTACAACACCCTCCACGGCGGCGCAATGGCGTGGCTGGTGGATTCCTGCGCGGGGCTTTTGTGCCGGGCATATATGGACATCACTGCCTGCGTTACCACAAACCTGAACCTCAGCTATATCAAGGCCATATCCCCCGATGATCCCATAGTCATTCGCGCCGTCCTCTCAAATGAAGGCCGCAGGATGCTGCATCTCACCATGGATATACACCACAGAGAGACTGAGCAGCTGTACTGCACAGCCTCCGCCGCCTTCTTCGTTTGTGAATAATTTCGTTCGCCGTTGACATTACCCTATGCATAGCATATAATATCAGCCAATAGCATCAAAAAGGCAGGATAGTATTCCCCAATGGACGAAAGCGACAGCGACGCTAATCCTAAGCTGAGCATACAAACCCATACTTTGTTCATATAAGGCATAGTCTATATATCCCTCCGGCGATATACAGGCTGTGCTTTGCAGTTTTTATTGGGAAATTATCACTCCACATTATTTATAAAGAAAGAGGTCATTTGACAATGGAC
The DNA here is from genome assembly GCA_045603585.1 of Clostridia bacterium. Taxonomy (GTDB): domain Bacteria; phylum Bacillota; class Clostridia; order Christensenellales; family CAG-138; genus SFEL01. The sequence goes on along the minus strand of JAZUMK010000042.1, from coordinate 46,026 downwards.
GACTCCATAGGTTTATTGCTTCTGCTGCAGGTAGTTCTCATAGCCCTGAATGCCATATTTGCCTGCGCAGAAATAGCGGTGCTCTCCATAAACGAAACCAAGCTTGAACGCATGGCCGAGCAGGGCGACAAGCGAGCAAAGCGGCTGTTCCGCCTTACTTCTGAGCCTGCAAGATTCCTTGCCACCATACAGGTCGCCATCACCCTTTCGGGATTTCTTGGCAGCGCCTTTGCCGCAGATAACTTCTCCGAGCCGCTGGTGGACTGGATACTGAGCAAAGGGGTAAATATTCCCTATGCCACCCTTGACACCGCCGCGGTAATACTCATAACCATCATTCTCTCCTACTTTACTCTGGTTTTCGGCGAGCTTGTGCCAAAGCGCATCGCCATGAAAAAATCCGAGCAGCTGGCCCTTGGCATATCCGGCCTTGTTGGCGGCATATCCACCGTATTCAAGCCCATAGTATGGTTTTTGTCCCTTTCCACCAACCTGGTGCTGCGGTTCTGCGGCATTGACCCCAATGAAGCGGACGATCAGGTCAGCGAGGAGGAAATACGCATGATGGTGGATGCGGGCAGCGAAAAGGGCGCCATCGACCATCAGGAAAAGGAATTTATACAGAACGTATTCGAATTTGACGACATAGAGGTTGGGGATATCGCCACCCACAGGACGGACACCGCCCTGCTTTGGATGGAGGACAGCGACGAAGTATGGGCGCAGACCATACACGAAAACCGCTACACCCGCTATCCCGTATGCGACGGCTCTCCGGATAACATCATCGGCCTGCTCAACGCAAAGGATTACTTCCGCCTTGAGGACAAGAGCCGCGGCAGTCTCCTTGCAAACGCCCTGCAGCCCGCATATTTCGTGCTGGAAACAGTAAAGGCAGACGTGCTTTTCCGCAATATGCAGAAAAGCCGCAATTCCATGGCCGTAGTTATGGACGAATACGGCGGAATGGTGGGCGTCATCACCCTTTACGACCTGCTGGAGGAGCTGGTGGGCGAGCTGAACGACGAGCCTGAGGATGCAAAAAATCCCGATCCCCATATTCATAAGATAAGCGAAAACACATGGCAGCTGTCCGGCAATCTTCCCCTTAAGGATATCCAGGAAGCCATAGGCATTGAGCTTGAATCCGAAGACCACAATACCCTTACCGGCCTTGTATTTGAAGCCCTTGGCAGCATCCCCGCAAACGGAGCCCAGGATATCCGCCTCACCATAGAGGGCATGGATATACACATCGTGCAGGTGGAGGATTATCAGATAGAAAGCGCAACAATAACCCTTCTGCCCAGACAGCAGGAGGAAGAATAGCAAAAACCTCCCGGGAAATATCCGGGAGGTTATTATATATGTGAAAATACAAAAACAGCACCCATCAGGATGCTGTTTTGTTTGGTAGCGGCGATCCGACTCGAACGGATGACACTCCGGGTATGAACCGAAAGTGCCATGATTGGAATAAATCTAAATATCACGGCATTTTCCCTAATTGCCTTGCTTTTTTATTCCGTCACCACGTCTATTATTTACAATAATATCCATAGTTTACTGCTTGATTGCAGTATTGATGCAGTAAAAATGCAGTAAACCATGGGTATTGTTGGCTTTATTTCCGCTGTGAGGATAAACCACCATCCATCTCAGCTGCAACCGCATCCTTAAACCTTCTAATGGCTTCAGGGTTATCCGCATTCTTTCTCAACCAGTCAATCAAAAGAATAATATCGTTATCCATGTTCTACCCCTTACGCCTTGCCCTGCGCTTTATTTTCTGCCTTTTGTGTTTTAAGCATTGCATCTACAATCCCGGAAATAACCATTAAGGTTTCCAGATCAAATTGTTCTAAAAGTTCGCGGGTAATCACATTGCCGCTTCTATCCATTACCTCTGCCCTCCCATCTTCTTCAAAAACTCATTGAGCTGCTTTTTTTCTTCCATATTCAAAGCCGACAAGATAAGGGCTATTCGCTCATCTACTGTTAAAGACAACAGGCTTGTTGCTGTCGAATCCATTGCTTTTCTATCCATTATAAAAAACCTCCTAAACCGTATCTTTGACTTATAGGAGGTAAGCATGCTATAATTTACTTACCTCCTCTGCGGGTTTTCCCGCGTGGTTGTGCCTATGCGCTCTGGACGATCCGCCAAGAAGTACAGGGCGCTTTTTTATTTACCGATTTCTTCGTCTACTTTACGCCTAAACCAAGCTGTTCGAGTTTCTCCGCGTTCCTGAAGCTTCTTATCAAGCTCCATAGCTTTATCGCGATCTACCATAAACACAATTTGTTTTAAGTTCTTCCGACGTTCTCTAAAATAATCGGCTCTGCTTTTTTCTGCCACTATTAACACCTCCTTGCTGTGGCTAACTACATATTATCATGTAGCTAGCTACATGTCAATAGTCATTACAAGGATATAACAAAAAGTGACACCCCCCCTTTGATTCAAAACACGCCTAGGTATACTGTAAAACACCGTAGAGTTTTCTTTGTTTTGTTATATAGCTATATTACAATTAAAAAAATGGAAATCTTAAGCGGAATGCTCTCAGCTTCTTTAGAAAGCGTTGGCTCGGTTCTTTGAGCCTTTTATATTCTAGTGTAAGGTACCCATTTCAATCTGCAAAAATTGATATTTAGGAGAGATTTTTGTAAACTTTATTTAGTGGTTATTGCATTGTGCAGAACCAGAACATATAATACAAAATGAAGAAAGGAGGTTTTTTTGTGCATAAAGAAGAAGCAGTTGCCAATTATTTTATAATACTTGGACTTGATGAAAACGAAGAATATATGACCAACCTCCGATTGAATAAGTTGATGTACTTTGCGCAAGCATGGAGTCTTGCTTTGTTTGGCAAGCCCCTGTTTCAGGAACGGATAGAAGCATGGGATTATGGTCCGGTAGTCCCCAGCATCTACCATCAGTATAAATCGTTTGGGAAGCATCCTATCGAATGTGTTTCTCCGGATTTTAGTCTGGATATATTTTCTGAAGATGAAAGAGAATTATTGTCTGCGGTAATGGCCCATTATCGCAAGTTCAGTACTTCTGGGTTAGTAGATATAGCACATGTAGACAGTGGCCCTTGGTATAAAGCATATAATTCTAGCAATAGGATTATAAACCAGGACGATATAAGGGCCTTTTTTTCTACACAACCATCTATCAATTTGCCTAGGATAGATTCGACGATTCAAGAAGCTGGATATTACAACGAAGCAGGGACTTATATCTTGCCTAGTGATTGGAACGACGAAAAATCTGTATGAAAAAATTAAGAAAGTGGGATATCTATTGGGCCAAAGTTGCATTCGAGGATGATCCAGATGAAATCAAAACTCGGCCTGTCATCATAACAAGCAGCGGAGACGCTTATATAGTTGCATTGTATACCACCAGCCAATCTCCCAAACCGGGGTATCCATGTTATGTTATTAAACACTGGCAAAACGCAGGATTAAAGCATCCTTCCAATATTAGATTAGATAAAGTATTAAGGTTGAGACCTTCTGATATAGAGGCTCCCATTGGTAGGCTTGCAGAACAAGATATCATGTTCATAGAATTAGAAATCGCAAGATTAGCAAATAAATAAAATCCACAGGATTATATGTGGATTTTATTTTTGAGATAAAAGCGGTCATTAGCACATTGCCATTGAGATTGAATCTATGTCCCAGTAATTTGCGTAAATCTTCGCTAATACCATTTTCCTCTTCTTTAGCAACACGCCTCATATATTGCCTCTTGCTTGCAATTCTGCGATGTTGCAACCACCCTATAAGGCGTTATCCTGCTACGGTTGACAGTTTGTACGCCTTAACGTCCAAATCGCCGTCAGGCGCATCTATAAGGGCATTCATGCGCTCCCACCATTCCTCACGATATATCGCTGCCGCTTCAACTGTGCTTGTAAAGGTGGTTTTATATGTTTTATACCCTATATGATGATATGGCACACTTTTACACATTTCCCACATTTTGATTAAAGCCTTATTTTTCCTAAGGGATTTTTTTGCGGCAAGCTGCTCCCGTGACGTTCCAAGTGGATCGCCGCCGTTAATCCAGTGTTGTATGGCCATATACTGACTTTCTGGCAATGATTCAACTGCTTCACGGACAATGCGCCGCATGTCGCTTAGTTCAGCTTCTTCCACCGGGTCAACAGCTGAGGTATCCGCGATTGTATCAACCAGGGATATATCATCTAATTCATTTATAGGCGCATACAGGGACACTGTGGGCATACTATCCACCGTTCGTTTTGATGTAGCTATCCCCAACACTCGGCGAATACTTCTACGCATATAGAATGTTGCAAGTGTCATAAACATTCCCCGGCTTGTTTCCCACTCTGGAACCGCTTCGATTATTCCAAGAACCGCCGCTTGATACAAGTCCTCATAGTCAACGGCCTTATCAATATCCACGTACCCCATATAGTTCTTTATGGTTTTATGTATCATGCCCTGATTACGTTCTATCAGCTTTTCTAAGAGACGGCTTTCGCCGTCTCTTATGCATTTGACCATTTGTTCGTTTGTCATATGCCCAACCCCTTATTATTTAATTATTCAGCAGCATATCCGTTATAAGAGAAATTCTCATTAAGCATATACCGCCGCCAGCACAATTATTGTTGCATTTACAAGCACCATTATTCCTCCTTTCTGCCCTAACAAAGCAAATCTCTGTACTCACTTCTTATGGCTGCGGATATGGCATCATAATTTCTCACTTTGCCGTTTTGCATTTCGATTCCGCTTATTATGTTGAGGCTGCTTATTGATATTGCTTTTGCCATGGGGTAGGCCATGCCATGGGACACAAGAAGATGGCAAAATGCCTCGGCGTTGTCCTGATAGCTTGTTTTTCTTGCGTCCGCCGCCTTTGCGGCCTCATACTCGGCGGCAAGGGCTTTATACTCTTTTTCCCAGCTTGTGCCGTTAGGCTGCAGCGCGGCAATTTCGCTTTTTAGGGTTTCTATTCGGGCGGTAACGGAATGGGTTTCCTCTGCTTCTTTTTTGGCCTGCTCCACTTCCGTTTTCAGCCCTGATACAGATTCCATGTGTGCATCTATTATCTGATCTATGAGCTCGTCACGGTTAGAGTGGTCTGCCAGTACATCTTTAAGAAAAGCGCGGGTAAGTGCCATTGTTTTAACTCCTTTCTGCTACATCTGGAACGCTTCAAGGGCTGCCATATGAGAACGTGCGGAATCGTAAAACTGCTCGTCCCATACTGCCCCCACCTTCAAGGCAACATTAGTATCTGTTTGATAGGTTTTCGCAATAATGGTTGCAGTATCATCAAACAGCCTCATACGCTGCGTAGGGGAAAGAAAGTCCCGGATTTTTATATCAAGGGCGGCGGAAAGCCTGTCATTAGTCTTTTGAGCCTGAGCGCGTATGAGCTTTAGCATGGTGGGGTTGTTCCAATTTTTGTTTGCCAGGGCAACCAGATCAGCAGCCGAAAGCGCACCACTTGAAAGAAGGGTGACAGCGTTATTATCAACCATTTCGGGCTTTGCCTCTGCCCATGTTTCCAGATGCTTAACCAAAGAGCTGCGGGTGTCCTTCACCTTTGTTTCGGCCCCCGCCTGTATTTCCAGAATGGAGCGGTTGTAATTCTTTGTGGCCTCTCTCAGGTCGATTTCTGCGCGTGTGCGCTTGTCATGCCCTATTGGAAATTGTCGGATAGCCTGTCCGGCCTTTTCCTTTACATCTGCAAAAGTCTTTTCTGCCGCCTCTATCTTTGCGCGGGCTTCTTTGCTTATCTTGTCCAGATCGTCAATGTACTGTGTGAAATATACTTTACTCATTATCTTCCTTTCTGCGGTCTTTCCCGCTGTCCATTTAATCTATTTTTCGCTTATTCTGCGTATAAGCCCTTTTGTGCATTGATACAAAATCCACTGTGAAAAGCGGTCTTTTATATCCTGTGCTGTCCTTATACAGTTCTGCATTTGCGTCCTGTGCTGCTGCAAAAGCAGGAATAATTTGCTTTTCCCATACCTGACGGTCTATCTTTGCAAAACAGTTGGGGCATTGTCCTGCTGTCTCACTATTCCAGTTATCGCGCCCATAAACCGCCCACGTAAAACCACAAGCGCCGCAATGTATTTTTATGTGTGTCATGTACTCACCCCCTTTATGCTGAAATTCCGCGATTATTTATAATTCTGTCAAGCGCATACCTTACAGCATCAATACAGTGGTTGTTTGCATCCGGCACATCGCTCAAAAATTCGCCGTCTTTGGTTGTCATGTATTCATACTCCACAAACTCCCTGTATGCGTTAGGTGTTCGTGCCGGATCTATAATCAGCCGCCTATGCTGCAGCCACTTAATCCCATAAAGCACACTGCCCGCAAACTTCTTGCATGCAATGGCATTCAAATCCTCTCCCCGCAAATCGCTTATGCTTTTGGGTTCGGCGCTATCGCAAATAATAGTTGCATCTTCGTTTATTGCCATACGCTCAAATGCGATATAGGTGGTGCGCCCGGTCTTATCATAGCCGCGCTGTTTTATTGCTTCTGCCAGTTGCTTGTTACTGCAATGCTTTTTATATATCTCGTCAAGGAAATACACCGAATCGCTTTTCCTGTCATATGCAACCCTCATGAATACCGCAGGGTCAACCGCAAAACCGAAGTCAATGCCTGAGTATATGTACTGCAATTCCTTTGTTTCCTCGTCCGTTATCTCCCTAGTTATAATGTTGGGGAACACTTCCCCGCCGGAGCCGGTTGCTTCACCCAGGTATTCATGCCTGTATGCAACCTCGTTAACTTCCTTTAGCCGTTCTGCTTCATAAATGAAGTTCTCACCCAGCCACTCAGCGGGAATATCTAAGTAACTGGTATGCAGCGTGATAGCTCGTTCATCAGGCCGCGCTACAAACACATTAGCCCAATTATTCTTGCTTATAGGCGGATTAAAACTTCTGAATACGGTGAAGTTTGCACCACCACGGACAACAGATTGCAAAACAGAGCGGGTAAAGTTTTCTCCCGGCAGTTCGCTAAACTCCTCAAACCATACATAGCGGAAAATCCCTTTTTTAGGCTTTATGCTTTTTAGCTTGCTGCTATCATCCAACCCTCTGAAGATGATTTGCGCCCCGGTTGGCTTATAAGTCCATGACAAAGGGCTGATTTTACCCTCCCACAACTCGTTCACGCCCAGCACATCAATAGCCCACGCAATTTGGCTATACACACTATCGCGCATAGTAGAAGCTGCTCGTCTGAATACAATGCCATTGCTACACCCTGTTTTGTCTTTCATCACTCCATCGACAATTTCAAGGCTTACAAAAGAGCTTTTACCCGAACCACGTCCACCGGGGAGGTTTATGTTTTGATACCTACAAGCCGCTAAATCGGCGTGTATGGGCTTGTATATCGGAGCCATATAGTTCGTCACTTCGATATTTTCAGCGCGGTTGCAACCATCAATACGGCGGCGTGTTGCGATTTCTATTGCGTTCAATCGTCTTTCAATGTCTGTCATTCGTTCAACCTCTCCAGTGCCGCAATGCGTTCCACTATATCCGCTTGCTCATTCAGCTTTAATCCATACTCAAGCAGTGTGCGCGCCGCCTGTATCCTTGCCTGTGTTGCAGCTGATGTATCACGCATTATGTTATACAAGCACGCAATAGCCGGACTTAAACACTGCTTTGCAGTATTAGCGGCACCACCCACCAGCTCATCAAATGCAGCCCTGTACCGTTTCTGAAATTCCGGGTCATCCAGATACCGGCTTAGAGTTCTTGTCGAAATACCCGCCGCCCGAGCTGCTTTTTCTTTTGAGGGATTAGTTAAAAGAGCTGCAAGTGCCCTTTCCTGATTAGGGTTCAAATAAAAACCTCCTTTCCTCGGTCAAAGTGAGACGTTTTCAGCCGTTTTTTAATCAAATGGCGTTCCCCCTTTGTATTCTTCATCTTTAAACTTAAAGTGTGCGCCGTCCCATTCAAGGGGTATTTTGCCTGACATGCCGTTTCGGTTCTTGGCTACATTCAGCACACATGCAGCCTTGTCTGCGCTATCGTCATAAAGGGCAGGCCGATGCAGCAGAAGCACTGTGTCTGAATCCTGCTCGATTGCGCCCGATTCCCTCAGGTCTGACAACCGTGGTTCGCCGCTTTCCCTATAATCCGCTCGGCGGTTAAGCTGACTAAGCAGCAATATAGGGCAACTTATCTCTTTTGCAAACGCTTTCAGCGCATGGGTCAGCTCGCTTACTTCCTGCTCGCGTGTGTTGCGCTTATCGGTGCGGACAAGCCCCAAGTAGTCAATAATCACTAAATCAGGCTTTACGGCATAACATTGGGATCGAATATATTCCATTGTCACACCACCCTTATCATCAATGTATATCGGCGCATCTTTCAGCTCATCAGCGGCTCTTACATACTCTATTGCTAAATCCGTATCCCCTGTTTGCTCATAGAAGCTAATGCCTGACTTTATGGTTATAAGACGCTGTATAAGCTCGTTTTTGCTCATTTCAAGTGAGAATATAACCACCCGCCGCCCTGTTTCGGCTACGTTCAAGGCTACATTGAGCGCAAAGGCTGTTTTGCCTGTCCTGGTAGTTCCTGCCAACAATACCAACTGCCCCGCCTTAATGCCATTCAGCATGGCATCCAGCATGATATAGCCTGTTTTTATCGTTGCGGTTTCTGAGTACATGTAATCCAGCGCGGGCATTATGTCATCACCTATCGGGTGCAGCTCTGATGCTGAGCTGTTTATGGTTTCATCCAATACGCGCCGGGCTTCTGCCAAATAGTCCTCGCCTGATGATGCAGCGGATACAACTTTACCCATCCCTGCAATAAAACCGCGCCTTTGGCTCTGCTCCTTTACAATGCGGATATGATTCTCTACGTTCGCCGGAGATACTGTCCCAAGCACTAACTCATTGAGATACTTAAACCCGCCAGCCGCATCACGCTTACTCCCCAAAGCATCTTCAACGGTGATAGGATCAACATCGCAACCGCCATCGTGCAGCCCTTTTATGGCTGAGAAAATCAGCCTGTGCTTTTGGTTTACAAAATCGGTTTCCCTCAGCGAACAAGCAAGAGCCGCGGCACGCTTATTCAAAAGCGCGGCGCCCAGGACTTCCCTTTCTGCATTATCCTTTCTTACGTCCATATATATCTTCCATCGTCAAAAATCCTGTGTCCTTTACTGCTGCGGCCTTTGGTTGCCTTTCGCTTTGACGGCGTTCCCAATTCCTGACAGCCGCTTTCCAATCCTTCATCGGCTGATTCCCCACTTTCCACCCATTTGAAGTGTAATGGTCTATGAATGCTTCAGGATTAACCGTACTGTTCAGCTCATCACAATATTCTCTTACTTCTTCAAGGGAAGGACGGCACGAACGTGCTGTTATACTTTTCTTATCTTTCCTATCCTTACCTATCCTATCCTGCGCGTCCAACATGGACACGCTTTGTATACATGTTGTATCCATTACCGTATACGTCTTGTTTTCTTCTACGGTGAGCATCGCTCTTTCCCTTTGATAAACAGTCTCGCGATACCTGTCTTTTTGGATGTAGTTGTGGATTTTCCAATGCCTAATAACAACAACACCGCTTTCAAACGGAATGATGAACCCTTTTGCAACCAACAATCTGGAATCATCATCGCTGCACCCAACCATACGCTGTATTTTTTTAGGATTATTAATAAATCCCTCATCATCAGCCCTCATGCCCAAGTGGAAATAAAGCGCCTGTGTTGACAATGGCATATCTAAAAAAGCATCACTATCAACTATTGCTTTTGAGAACATACGTCTTTCAGCCATTAAATACTTGTCCCCCTAAAGTCCCAGCTTGCGGGTTAAATCAAGGATTGCTCTTTCGTATTCCCTTGATGTGAGCCCCTTTGCCGCAATTTTTTTCTTGTGGCGCTCATAATCCCACCACGAATATTTTCTCTTCAGCTTTATTCTTTTGTTCAAATGTTTTTGCATTGCTGTTCTTCCAACCACCTTTCAAAGGCTACCTTTGTCACAAGGCGGCGTTTCCCTATGGTAAAGGCAGGAAAATCCTTTGCATGCAAAAGATTGTATGCAGTGGCGCGCGAAACACCAAAGCATGCAGCCAATTCAATCGCATTTAACGTTATTCGTTCCATTTCTTTTGCCATACAATCACCCCGCCATAATTTCTGCAACATCAACGCCTAAAAACTTAGCAACTTTCCCAGCAGTTTTAGGTCTAACATCTTCACCGTTACGAATGCGCCTAAGAGTTTTGGGTGATGTATCGGAGCGCATTTCCGCAAGCGATTTACATTGTCGCGCCAGAATAATATCAATCTTGTTAGCATCAATCTTCATTCGCAGCTCCTTCCAGTTCCTATTCAGAACATTCATTTAAAAAATAGTTCCTTTCAGGAAACAGTATAACTCATCCCCTTTGTTCCTGTCAAGAACCTTTTAGGGCTTTATCTTGACTATATGTTCCTATTGGGATAAAATTAGGAAAAGAGATAAACACGGTAGCCTATGGAGGAAATCATGGTAGGAAAACTTATTAGGGCAACAAGAAAAAAGCGGGGCATGTCACAGGCAGAGCTTGCAGAAAAAATAGGGGTTCAGAGACCTGTAATATCAAAATATGAAAACGGACTAATAGAACCTTCTTTATCACAATTACGAAAGATAGCAGCTGCTTTGCGTGTTGGTATTGAAGTTCTTCAAGGAATTGATGTTATTGATGTTGATAAACAGATTAAGGCTCTTGAAAATAATGATATTCACGAAATAGAAATGACCCTTGGTCTTCCTCTTGATAGCATAGATTCTCTTGATGAACCACATAAAACCAAAGTACTTGAAAGGATTTCAAACAGTTTCTCCGAGACACAAAGATTTTATAATGGCGTCGTACGGCAGCTAGATGTATTGGACAAATATGATGAGTTATATTTGCTCGAGGATTTTGAACCTATAGAACGTGCCTTTATGAAACTGAACTATGCAGGAAGGCAAAAAGCCATAGAACGAATTACGGAGTTAGTCGAGATCCCAAGATACACTTTCCCTGATGACGGTTCTCGCATTCATGCCAGCATAGATGATGACACGCCACAAGAAAGGTAGTGAGACATGGCAGCACCATCCAACCGCAAACGCCGCGCAGACGGTAATTATTCAAAACAGATAACAATAGGCAGGAAACCCGATGGAAAACCCATCAGGAAAACATTCTATGCAAAAACCATAAAAGAGTTGGAACAAATGGCTGCTGAATATGAACGCCAGTTTAAAAACGGTACCTTATCCAGCAACGAAAAAATAACCTTTTCAGAGTTAGCTGCGCTATGGATAGAAACATGCAAGCGCACATCAAGCGAAAAAACAAAAAAGCGGTATGAAAGCATCATCAAAAACCGCTTAAATGATATTGGTAATATTTGTGTAAAAGACTTGAAGCCTATGCACCTTCAGGCGATATTAAACAGCATGGTTGAAGAAGAATATGCCAAAAAGACAATTACAGAAGTTAAGCAAGCTGCCGCCGCTGCCTTGGATTTTGCCATGCTGAATGATATAGTTTTCCGCAATGTGTTTGCAAAAGTATCCATTCCTGATGCCGGAGCAGACGAGCGGCAACCCTTGACAGATTTTCAGAGAAACCTTGTCAATAAAACATGGCAAGGTCACAGAATGGGGCTTGCTGCGTTGCTTATGATGTATTGCGGGTTGCGTCGCGGAGAACTGATAGCCCTCACATGGCGGGACATAGACTTGAAAAACAAAACCATCGCCATAAACAAGGCCGCAGCCTTCTATGGCAATAAGGGTAGTTTAAAGGATCCTAAGAGTAAGGCCGGAGAACGTACCATCCCTATCCCTGATGCTATTTTGCCCGCACTAATTAAAAACAGACGTAACGCTTCTATGCTGGTCTGTCCCTCACAAAAAGCTGGAGAAATGATGAGCAACACAGCGTTCCGCAGGGCTTGGGAAAGCTATCAGCATTATTTAAACATACAAGCAGGAGGAAGGGACGCAAGCCGCAGTAATCCCAAAATACAAGCCATAGAACCGTTTACAGCCCACCAGATGCGCCATACATACGCAACCATGCTTTATGATGCGGGGGTTGATGTTCTCACAGCTCAACGGCTCCTGGGACATGCTGACGTGCAAACCACCATGAAGATATACACCCATCTTTCCAAGCAAAAAGAGGAAAGCTCCATCGCTGCCCTCAATGCCCATATTGGCACTCAGCAAGTTCAAATAACACTGTAAAACTGCTCAAAAACATGGGCAAAGGAAAAATGATGCAGTAAAAATGCAGTAAACGCCCATTTTTTTGATGGTTTTTAGCAACCACACGGAAATCAGAAAATAAAAAAAGCTAGGTAAAACCTAGCTTTTTTGTTTGGTAGCGGCGATCCGACTCGAACGGATGACACTCCGGGTATGAACCGAATGCTCTAGCCAACTGAGCTACGCCGCCATAATGGTTGCGGGGGAGGGACTTGAACCCCCGACCTCCGGGTTATGAGCCCGACGAGCTACCGACTGCTCTACCCCGCGCCGTCAACGCAAGGAGTATGTTACCACACACATGCGCTCACGTCAAGTACTTTTTTAATTTTATTTTATGCCCAGGCAAAATTCTCCTTGCCTGCCCCCAGCTCAAAGTGCAGCTTTACTATGCCGAGGTCAATATTGGCGCAGGGGCCCACTCCCGCCTTTGCAAGGACGGCATTGCTGCCCACCAGCTCAAAGGTAAAGGCCTGCTGATTTATGGCAGTGGGGGCAAGCAGGGCGCACTCCACCCCTGCCCTGAACCATTCGGGTATTTCTCCCTCTGCCTTGCATACCGCGCTGAAGGGCTTTGATCTGCTCTGAACGCCGTTGGTCTTTCCCTTGCCTATGGCAATAACGCAGACCAGCTTCTGCCCCTTTTGCACCACGGCTCTGCACTTGCGGCGGCTGTATGTGCCTGCCACCCAGCAGGTATTAAGGCCAAGGCTCTGGGCAAGCAGCACAAGCCTCTCGCCGTAATAGCCGCAAAGCTCATCCACCTTTGGCCCTTTGGGGCCAACCAGCGCAATGTAATTCTTCACGCCGCTGAGCATGCCGTAATGGGCAAGGAAGCCCTTGAAGGCATCCGGCTCCTCTGTGATAAGCTGCATTGAAAGGCCGCTTACTGCGTTGCAGCGGGCGATCTCATCATTGATGACGGCTGCCATAGTCTCAGGTATGGGGTCTGCAAGGTAGCTGCGTACAGAGTGGCGATCGCGGATGGCCTGCATATAGTCAAAATTCATATTCCCCTCCAAAAGGCAGGACGCGGACAATCCGCCCGCGGCCCATTTGTCTTATATTACATTATATTGCCCTGTGTGCCGCCGTCAATGATTATTCCTGAACGTACAGCTTTTCCCCATCGTAATCCACGGTGAAAACCGTATCCGGAGCGGGATCCTTCTCGATTATGCGGCGGGCAAGAAGGGTCTCAAGCTTGCTGGAAAGCAGCCGCTTCAGCGGCCTTGCGCCGTACTGGGGGTCATAGCCGGCTTCGGCGATGTAGGTCTTCGCGGCCTCAGTAAGGGCAACGTCCAGCCTGCGCTCGGCAAGTCTTCTGCGGATATCCTCAAGAAGCAGCTCGGTGATGGAGAAGATCTCTTCCTGAGTGAGAGGCTTGTAAAACACGGTATCGTCTATGCGGTTGAGGAACTCGGGGCGGAAGCTCTGCTTCAGCAGCCTTTCCACCTGTGCCCTTGCCTCCTCCGTAATGCGGCCGTCCTCAATGCCCTCCAGTATAAAGGCGGAGCCAAGGTTGCTGGTCATGACTATTACGGTATTCTTAAAGTCCACAGTGCGGCCCTGGGAATCCGTGATGCGCCCATCGTCCAGCACCTGCAGCAGCACATTGAATACATCGGGGTGTGCCTTTTCGATTTCATCGAACAGCACAACGCAGTATGGCCTTCTGCGGACGGCTTCGGTGAGCTGACCGCCCTCGTCATAGCCCACATAGCCCGGAGGGGCGCCGATAAGGCGGGATACGGAATGCTTCTCCATGTATTCGCTCATGTCGATGCGAACCATGTTGCCCTCATCGTCAAAGAGGGCTTCCGCCAGAGCCTTTGCAAGCTCGGTCTTTCCCACGCCGGTGGGGCCAAGGAACAGGAAGGAACCGATGGGCTTATCCGGGTCCTTCAGGCCTGCGCGGGTGCGAAGTATCGCATCGCATACGGTCTGCACTGCCTCGTCCTGGCCTATCACCCTGCGATGCAGTATGCTGTCCAGATGCAGCAGCTTTTCCCTTTCTCCCTCCATCAGCTTGCTGACAGGGATACCGGTCCAGCGGCCCACTATGCGGGCGATCTCTTCCTCGGTTATGCGATCCCGCAGCAGTCCGGATGCCTTGCCCTTTTCCATATCCGCTTCCGCCTGCTCAAGCTCCTCTTTGAGCTTGGGCAGGGTGCCGTACTTTATCTCGGCGGCCTTGTTCAGGTCGTAATTGCGCTCTGCCTGCTGCATGTCCGCATTGAGCTGCTCAATCTCGGTGCGGAGGGTCTGTACCTTCTTAATGGCATCCTTTTCGTTTTCCCATTTGGCCTTAAGGCCTGCAAAGTCCTCCCGCTCAGAGGCAAGCTGGCGGCGGATATCCTCCAGATGCTGCACAGACAGCTTGTCGCTTTCCTTTGTCAGGGCGGCTTCCTCTATCTCCAGCTGCATTATGCGGCGGCGCTTTTCGTCAAGCTCGGTGGGCATGCTGTCCATCTCGGTACGCACCAGCGCACAGGCCTCATCCACAAGGTCTATGGCCTTATCCGGCAGGAACCTGTCGCTGATATAGCGATGGGACAACGTTGCTGCGGCGATAAGGGCGTTGTCGTGTATCTTTACGCCGTGGAATACCTCATACCGCTCCTTAAGGCCGCGCAGTATGCTGATGGTATCCTCAACGGTAGGTTCATCCACCATTACGGGCTGGAACCGTCTGGACAGGGCGGCATCCTTTTCGATGTACTTGCGGTATTCGTCAAGGGTGGTGGCGCCGATACAGTGCAGCTCGCCCCTTGCCAGCATGGGCTTAAGCAGGTTGCCTGCATCCATGCTGCCCTCGGTACGGCCTGCCCCTACGATATTGTGCAGCTCGTCGATAAAGAGTATGATGCCTCCCTCGCTGCGCTTTACTTCGTTGAGCACAGCCTTGAGGCGCTCTTCAAATTCACCGCGGAACTTTGCGCCGGCTATCAGCGCGCCCATGTCCAGGGAGAATATCCTGCGTTCCTTAAGGTTTGCAGGCACGTCTCCGCTGACTATGCGCTGAGCCAAGCCCTCTGCAATGGCGGTCTTGCCCACGCCCGGCTCACCTATGAGCACAGGGTTGTTCTTGCTTTTGCGGGAAAGTATGCGGATAACATTGCGTACTTCCTCATCCCGGCCTATTACGGGATCCAGCTTTTGCTTTCTTGCAAGCTCCACCAGGTCCTGTGCGTATTTGCCAAGAGCATCGTATGTGCCCTCAGGGCTGTCTGTGGTTACCCTTGCGCCGCCACGCACCTCGTTGAGGGCCTTGAGGAACTCATCGCGATTTATGGCAAAGCTGCGGAAAAGCTCCTTCATGGCAGCATTGGGGGCTTCCAGCATGCCAAGGAAAAGATGCTCAACCGAGATATACTCATCCTTCATATGCTCCGCCTGCTGCTCTGCGGAATTGAGGGCGCGGTCCAGCTCAGAGGTGATGTATACCCTGTCCATCTCCCTGCCGCCGCTCATTCTGGGCAGTTTGTTTATCTCCTTTTCAAGGGCGGCGGAAAAAGCCTCCCTGTCCTTGCCCATGCGGGTTATCAGCTGGCCTATCAGCTCCTGATCCATCAGCGCAGCCATAAGGTGCTGCTGATCCACCTGAGAGCTGCCCTTCCTTGAGGCGATGCTCTGTGCCTCCTGTACGGCGGCAACGGATTTTTGAGTAAGCTTGTTTATGTTCATTATGTCTTTTCCTCCTTCTTTGAGGTAATGGTCACGGTTAGTATTATTGACAACGCGATGTTTTCAATCCGCATCTGGCGGCATGCGCATCCACATTCCGAGGCTTCCGATCCGCATTTGGCGGCGTGTGTATCCACACCCAGAGGCTTCCGATCCGCATTCGGCGGCGACACATCCACACCCAGAGGCTTCCGATCCGCATTTGGCGGCATGTACGGCAAATGCGGAAGGATTCCGGAGGAATCCATTCCCTGCATGATTTGCCGCCCGGTGGCGGCCGCAGTCGCCATAGGCAAATCATGTAAAGCCCCGTAAGGATTCTAATCGCACACGTGCGCAGCACTTGTGCGCTCCTCGCTCAAATGCCAGCAGCATTTGAGCGAAACATTTTAGCACTCTCGCCCTTCGAGTGCTAATTATAGAATATTCCCGTGACACAGTCATAATAATATTTTGAAAGAATTGTGAAGAATTGCAGGTGTGTTATGAAAAAACAATGCCATGGAAAAAGCCTGTGATCTAATGTATAATATCATCAAATGGATAAAAGGAGACGCCGCAAAATGAAGATAAAGGATATATCCGAGCCTGCCCGCTTTTTTGATGCGGTAAACAGCTGCGCAGGCCGGGTTGAGCTGCTGAGCGCCGAGGGGGATTGTCTCAATCTTAAATCCCGCCTGTGCCAGTATATTGCCCTTACCCAGGTATTTGAAGATCAGCGCATCGAGGGTATCGAGCTTGCCATAAGCAATCCTGACGACCTTCACCTGCTGCTTCCCTATATCGTAACAGAGTAAATACGCCTATGGCTGACACTATAAACACACAGCAGCCCCTTGAAATAGAGCGCAAGTTTCTTATCGCCTATCCAAACAAGGCTCAGCTTATGTCATTGCCCGGCTGCGCCGAGCTTAATATGATACAGACCTACCTTGCAGGAGGCGCCGCAAGGGTACGCAAAAGCGTATCCAAAGAGGGCTGCATATACACCCACACTAAAAAGCACAAAATATCCGAGCTTACCCGCGTGGAAATCGAGCGTACTGTATCCGAGGAAGAATACCTTGCCCTGCTGAAGGATGCAGACCCCGCCTTCCGCCCCATAGAAAAAACCCGCCTATGCATACCCTACGGCGGCCACACATTCGAAATAGACATATATCCCTTCTGGCAGGATAAAGCCGTTGCGGAAGTGGAGCTTAAGTCCGAGGACGAGGAAATACTCTTCCCGGACTGGCTGGATATAATTCAGGAAGTCACCTTTGACCCCGCATACAAAAACGTCTCCCTTGCCAGAATAAAATAAACCACACATAAAGAGCAGCACAGCTGCTCTTTTTTGGTAACAATATCACGGAAGTATATTTCGCTTCCCTGTATAATACAATCACAGACAGCAAAAAGGAGGGCTGTCATAATAAAGTTCAGCAAGAAAACAGCATACGCGCTGTATTCTTTCCGTCTATGATCCGGTGCCGTTCCGATTAAATAAAAACGGAGGACACCTATGAAGTATAAGAAACGCAGGACAGTTATACCATGGCTTATGGCCCTGCTTCTTGCAGTCTCCGTGGTAAGCGGGTGTTCCGATCCTGCACAGCAAAGCGGCTCCGCAGCAAAAGCCGCATTATCCCAAGATCAAACCCAACCCGAGGTGGAAATTATGGACTTTTCCCATGAAACCCAAAACGTGATATATCTGGCCGGCGGCTGCTTCTGGGGCCTTGAGCACCTGATGCAATCCATCCCCGGAGTTATAGACGCACAAAGCGGCTATGCCAACGGCACAGGGGCAGAGGATGCCAATTACCATGCGGTGTGCAATGGAAATACAGGCTTCCGCGAAACCGTAAGGGTGGAATACGACCCTGAGCAGATAAGCCTTGACGGACTGCTGCTGGCATTTTTCTACATAATAGACCCCACTGTGGAAAACAGGCAGGGCTATGATGTGGGCTCCCAGTATCAGACAGGCGTATATTACACCAATGGCAAGGCAAAGGAAACCGTTGAGCGGATAGCGGAAATCGAAAGAAGCCGCTACGAAAAATTCGCCGTGGAGATCGGCCCCCTGCTCAACTTTTATCCCGCCGAAGAGTATCATCAGGATTACCTTGTAAATAATCCTGGCGGTTATTGCCACATCCCCATGTGGAAAATAAACCTGTTCAAGGATATGCAGATAGACCCCGGCGACTATCAGAAGCCCGCAGATGAGGCGATACGGGAAATGCTGACAGAGGAGCAGTATATGGTTACCCAGCAAAGCGGCACGGAATACCCATTCCAAAACCAATACTGGGACACCTTTGAAAAAGGCATTTATGTGGACATCGTAACCGGAGAGCCTCTGTTTTCCTCTGCTGATAAATTTGAAAGCAGCTGCGGCTGGCCCGCATTTTCCAAGCCCATCGAAGAGCCCGCTATACTGAGATTCCGCGACAACAGCCACGGAATGCAGCGCATCGAGGTGCGCAGCAGGGCAGGCAACTCACATCTGGGCCATGTTTTCCAGAACGACCCGGATTCACCCAACGGCGTGCGCTACTGCATCAACAGCGCATCCCTCAGGTTTATCCCATATGAACAGATGGAAGCCGAAGGCTACGGCTATTTAAAGGAGGTGGTGGAATAAACATTGAATAACCCAATAAAAGCCGGATCATTGACGTAAAAACAACCCGAGATGATGTAAGATGTGTATAAAAACAGCGGACTGCAAAAAATGCAGCCCGCTGTTTATTTTAGTTTTTATTCCTCCACGAATACCATATCCCCTTCGTGGTATATCTCCACCATGCACTCATAAAATTGCCGGTTTCCGGTAAGATATCCGGTATACTTGGTGCAGTTGTAGCCATAGGTTTCATCCATAATGCAGAATCCAAATATGGGATTTTTGTCTATAAAGTCCTTCAAAAACATCTTTTCGCCGGAAAAGGTTCCCACATTGCCGGTAAAATTCAGCAGATAGGCATAGCTGTAATCCCACCGCACTCCATGAAACTCCACATAACCATCCGGCTGGCCAAGGGGCGGTATTGTCCTGCACATGCCGGACTGGGTGCGCATTGTTATCCTGTCACCATCCACCTCAAAGGCGATAACATTCATATCGTGAAGGCTGTATGGAGCGCAGATATTGTCTCTTACGGTTTTTATCATGGCTTTCTCCCGATACGCAAAAGTGACCACACCGGTCACTTTTTTGCTGTGATTCTAATTGCAGTAGGCCACCCTTGGGCTGCCGTCGTATACGTAAATTATACCGCAGCGGGTAAAGCCGTGTTTTTTAAGTATGTGATGCATGGGAGCATTATCCGCATGGGTATCTATGCGTACGGTCTTTATTATCCCTGTACAAAAATCCAGACACAGCGGGAAAAGGCCTCTCCTTCGTCCATCGCTGCCTATGCGGTGTATTGTGCCGTAGGGCTCTGAATTCGGCCATTCTCCGTCCTCTATCACGGCATATGTGGGATCCTCTCCCAGTATGAAGGCGAATACGCAGTAAAGCTCATCATCCTCACAGCAAACATAGCTCACACCGTCTGCGATGTCCTGCCGTACAAGCTCCTCGGATGGGTAGCCGTTTATCCATTGGTTCATATTGCCGCTTCTGCGCATGGATGCACGGGCCGCATCGTATATGCGCATGATATCCGGGATATCCTCTGTTCTCGCTTTTCTTATGTGCATAAGCAAGCTATGCCCTGTAATCCAATACGATTATTCTGTCATTGCCAAGGCTGTCGGGGGAAATGGAAGCCTCGCTCTGGCGCATGCGGTGAATGGCGCAGCCGCTGGCATGATCCAGCAGGGGAGTTACCTCCTCCAGCTCAAACTTCAGCGCATCGGTTTTGTAATGCATGGGTATAAGAACCTTGATGCCGAGCGTATTGGCAAGCTCTCTGGCTCCGCGATGGTCGATGGTGTATCCGCCGCCCACCGGAACAAGCAGCACATCCACATGGCAGATGGCATCCAGTGTTTCCTTATCCGGCAGCTGTCCCAGATCGCCCGCATGCAGCACGCGGAGGCCGTCCATCTCGAACAGATACATTATATTGCGGCCGCGCAAAGCACCCTGGGCATCGTCATGCCAGGTGGGATAGCCGGTGATCTTTACGCTGTTCACGGTAAATTCGCCGGGCTCGTTTATTATGCGGGGATCTTCGCCCGCCGCGGCAAAGTAGTTATGATCGTGATGTCCATGGCTGGAAGTCACGGCATCAACCTCATGAACTCCTATATCATAGCCGGTAGCTGGATCGCAGGGATCCAGCAGCAGGCGGGTGCCCTCGGAATCCGTAAGCAAAAAACAGGAATGTCCAAGCCATTTTATAGTCATATTTATATTTACCTCCTATCGGGGATTTATCGTCAATAATCTTGCGGCGCAATCGGCGCAGCCGCCGGCTGTTTCCCTTAAGCCGTCCCGCTCCGCCCCGGTCATCCCTTCCATTGCGTTGAGCAGCGCCTCTGCCGCCCGCTTTCGAAGGGCCTCCCGCTTTTTTCCTTCAAAGCCCTCTATGCACAAACACAGCCACAGCCCTTTTTTAAAGGCATCGGGGCATCCGCTGCCGCCCTTTCGGCTCAGCATCAGCATGCGGGCCAGGGCATAGTTTACAATATCGCCGGTATCCTCCGGCATTTGGGGCTTGGGATAGTTTTTTATTATATGGGAAATTATTGCGGAATATGCATCGTCCGAAAGATGAAAAAGCAGATGTCCGTTTGCGGAAGAAATGCATTTTATAAGCTTTGTGCCGTACAGCATGGGGGGATATTCTTTGGCAAGGCCGCTCAGCCGCTGCTGCCACCATGCCCCGTCCGGCCCCGGCCTGAAGCCCAGCGGCGCGGAAATCTCCGCCCCCGGACAATCCATATCAAACATGTCCGGTGTGGCGTTCTCATATGCCTTTGCTGCAAAAGAGCACAGTTCCCTGCGGATGACGGAATGCACGCTGTCCATCGGCCAATGCCCTTTCTGCATAATAATCTTAATAAAAAAGATATAATATATAAGATTACGTCCTTTTTTTTCCGTTGTCAAGTAAAGGGAGCAATCTTTGTGTGAAGCTTGACAATTTCGCCCCTGCAAAAACCGCCCCCATAAGGGGCGGTTTTATGCCGTATTTGCTCTGATATGAAGGATTATATCACCAGCTGACCGTCTTCGCTGTCGATTATCTTGAATATCTGTTCCTCCCGGCCGTTTGCGGCGTTTATGTAAAGTATGTATGAATCCTCGCCCAGCGTGCATTTAAACTCATGGCACAGCACCTCGGTTTCGGGGGTAACAGGTATCAGCGCCATTGCATGGCCCTGCACCTGAAGAGCAGATGACAGCATGCTTTGAGCTTCCTCTTTGGATACATGAGGCTGCGCAAATTCCCTCTGCCTGTGGCTGAAAAGGTAATTTCGGGCATCAATACCGCACACCCTTTGGCTTTCCCTGTCCACCCATACCTTAACAAGATCGCTGTAAAGCAGCACTCCATCCTGCACCGCCGCAAAGTTTATCACCGCCACGCCGTCATAATACTGGGCATATGCGCTCTGCATCTCCCCATATCCCAGCTCACCAAGCTTTGCAAGGGCAATATCCCGATATTTCCGCCCCTCCGCCTCCTCGGGCTTGCCTTGGGCATTTCCCGCCGGAGAAGACATATAATACAGCAGCATACCCCCCTGTTTTGTAACTGAGACCTCTGCCCAGCTGCCGTTTTCATCAGAAAAGCTGAACTCATATGCGGGTATCTGTCCCTCGTTTGCTCCGGAGAAGGTCATATCCATGCCGGCGATGTTTTCGGCCATCCCCTCTGCGGTTTGCTGATCCACCTCCGCTCCCTTCAGGCCCAGCGGCTGCAGCTTTTCGCTGCTCTCTGAAAAGGGCCCGTCGTATATAAGGGTGGGAAATTTTGCAATATCCTCCCCCTCCTTGTATTGGGTCTCCTCCGCCTGCACATAGTATGCATCGCTTTCCCCATCAGGTATTTCCCCTGCCCTCAGCTTTTGCTCATGTTCCGCCGCAAGGGAAGCGCAGCTGTTTCTCAGCTTGGCTATATTTTCCGTATCCTCCTCGGTTATCATGCCGCCGTTGACGGCCTTCTTTGTAAGGGCATGGGCATAGTCCCCAAGCCGCACGATAAACTGATTCAGCTCCGCCGTATCCACGTGGGACACCGGAAGATGGGACATATTGCTGACCGCAGACCCCGACAGCCGCCACACCTCATCCAGCAGCAGCACATACTGGGCAGGCGAGCTTACCGCCATCAGCTTGGACAGTGCTGTTTCCAGCTCATACAAATCGTCCGTCAGTTCGCCGTAAGCCTGCATGTATCCGCTTTGCACTACATTTTTATAGCTTTTTGCCAGCGCCCGCTGACTGAACGCCCACAGACTCACCCCTGTAAGGGCAACGGCCAGCAGTATGGGCAGAGCGTATTTTTTCAGCATAACAACAGTCTTTTCCCTCATAAGCCCTCTCCTTTAAAAGAATGAATGGTCGCCGATCTTCACCTTTACCTTGTGTGACAGCATCCATTTATTTGTGGTCTTGGCAGGAGCATAGTAATAGAGGCAGCCCCCTGTGGGATCCCAGCCGTTCATGGCGTCTCTTGCTGCCTTGATGGATTGTTCATTCGGCGCAAGGTTTATCTGCCCGTCATCCACCACGGAAAATGCCCCCTTCTGGTATATTACCCCCGAAATGCTGTTTGGAAAGGATGAGCTTTCCACCCTGTTCAGCACCACCGCCGCCACCGCAACCATGCCCTTATACGGCTCTCCCCTTGCCTCGCCATGAACCAGCTGAGCAAGGAGATACAGGTTTTTATTTGAAGAGCTGCCTGAGGAACCGCCCCCTGAGGATCCTGATGAACTGCCCCCCAGAGACATTCCCAGGGCTTTTGCCGTAGCAGGACCAACCACCCCATCCACCGTCAGGCCGTTCTTGCGCTGGAATTTTTCCACCGCCCGGCGGGTGCCGTTTCCGTATACGCCGTCAACGGGCCCATCGTAATAGTCCCACTTTTTCAGCTTGCTCTGCAGGGTTTTTACCTTTTCCCCCGATGAGCCCTGTCCCAATGACGCAGCGTCCGCATTCACCGGGATAAGCAGGCATACAAACGCGATTATCATCAGCAGGGCCACCGCCCTATGGCTGTTTTTCACCTGATTTTACCTCCCTTATGAGCTTGAGAATAAGGCTGTCAAACTTAGCCTCCTTCTCAATTTCCCCATCAGGAGCCTCCAGTATGCACAGGGGCGGAAACATTACACACCACCAGTTTTTTCCATTGCCCTCCCCCAGTATCACCCGCAGAGCCTGATATTCTCCCGCCGGATATACCACGCCTGCATATTCCCTGTCCGGAAAGTCATAGCGGCCCATATGCAGCTCCGCGGAATACTCCATGCCGTATCCTTTGAGGGTGCTGTCAATTGCGGCATACAGCCCCGCTCCGTCTGCCATCAGCCGCTCCTTTGTCTCCGCTGCGGAGGATACGTCCCACATATCCCGCTCGTAGCTCAGTATGGCATCCCGCACCGCAAGCTTTACGGTCTGATCCGCCGCGCTGTCGCTGTTTGCGATAACATGCAGTCGGAATACCCTTGGCCTGAATACAAGCATAAGCATAAAGCTCAGCATGCATACCGCTGCTATATAAATGAACTTTTTCATACGGATCTCCTTTTTTAATACGCTGGTGAAATTATCCCCACACCCAAGGACGCATATACATTTCACAGCCCTTTTGTTATAATGCAGATATGGAGATCAAGGCATATGCAAAAATAAATCTCACCCTGGATGTGCTCAGGAAGCGTCCCGACGGCTATCATGACCTTCGGAGCGTTATGTGTGCAGTTTCTCTGCACGACGTTGTGGATATTCAGCCCGGGTCAGATATCCGCTTCAGCTGTGATATTCCTTTGCCCGAAAACAACACCGCAGTAAAGGCCGCAGGGCTTTTCCGGCAGGAAACAGGCAAAGGGGCAGATATCCGCCTTACAAAGCACATCCCCTCCGAGGCAGGTCTCGGCGGCGCCAGCGCGGACGCGGCGGCGGTATTAAGGGGCATGAATCAGCTTTACGGATATCCCATAGAGGAAAAGCGGCTGTATGAGCTGGGGCTCAAGGTCGGCGCGGATGTTCCCTTCTGCCTTATGGGGGGCTGCGCTGCGGCGGAAGGCGTGGGCGAAATACTCACCCCCCTTCCCACGCCAAGGCTCAATATGGTAATAGTAAAGGGCAGCGGCGGGGTCAGCACGGCGGGGCTGTTCAGGTCATTGCAGCTTCCTGTGGAGCATCCGGATACGGACGGCGCCATCGCCGCAATAAAAAAAGGCGACACCGCCTTTCTTGCATCCCTTTGCAAAAATGCCCTTGAGCCGCCCGCATCCGCCCTTTTGCCCGAAATTGCCCTGCATAAGCAAATGCTTCTGGACAGCGGCGCAGTGTCCGCCTTTATGACGGGCAGCGGCGCGGCGGTGGTGGGCATATTTAAAAATGAGGCGGCCGCCCGAAAGGCCGCGGTATCCCTTTCCCATCTGCCTTTTGCTTGTGTTTGCCATACGATATGATATAATGATTTGCGTAGCATTCGCTGTTTTATGGAGGACAATATGACCCACATTGACGGACATAAAAAAATACATCTTATCGGCATAGGCGGCTGTTCCATGAACGGTCTGGCTCAGATTCTCCGCGCCCGCGGCTATGAAGTCAAGGGCAGCGACAGCGCCGTATCCCCCTTTACCGAGCGCCTTGAAGAGCTGGGCATCGACGTTACCATCGGCCAGAAGGCCGAAAACATCGGAGATGCCGACCTTGTGGTATACTCCGCCGCAATCAAGCCGGATAATCCGGAGCGGGCGGAAGCCGCACGCCTTGGCATACCCGAGCTGGAGCGCAGCGTTGTGCTGGGTCAGCTTACCGAAGGCTATAAGGACGTTGTGGGCATAGCAGGCTGCCACGGCAAAACCACCATCACCTCCATGCTGGCGCTTATCTCCCATATGGGCGGCATGGATGCCACGGTGCATATCGGCGGCTTTGTTGAATTCTTACAGGGCGGTACCCGCATAGGCTCCCATGACCTGTTTATCACTGAGGCCTGCGAATACGTCGAGAGCTTCCTCACCCTCCGCCCCACCGTTGCCCTGATAAACAACATCGACAACGACCATCTTGACTATTATAAAACCATAGACAACATCGTAAAGGCATTTGAAAAGTTTATCGGCCTTCTGCCCGAAGACGGCTGCTTTATCGCCTGTACCGATGACTTCAGGGTAAAGAAGCTTTTCGACAATTTCCCCGGAAATAAGCTGTCCTACGGCATGGCAGATGCGGACTATACCCCCGCAAATCTCGTTTACGACAATGAGGGCTGCCCCTCCTTTGACCTGTGCTGCAAGGGCGAATCCCTTGGCAATATCAAGCTGCATGTGCCCGGCAGCCACGGCGTGGTAGACGCAATGGCCGCTGCGGTGGTTGCGCTGCATCTGGGCGGTGAATTCAAGGTCATCGCAGAAGCCCTCAGCGCTTTCCGCAATACCCGCAGAAGGTTTGAATTCTACGGCGAGCGGGACGGCATCAGGGTATATCACGACTATGCCCATCATCCCTCGGAAAACCGCGCCGCGCTGGACGCCGCAAGCCGCGTAAGCCACAATAAGCTCTGGTGCGTTTTCCAGTGCAACAGCTATACCCGCGCAAAGACCCTCTTTACAGGTGTGGTGGATTGCTTCAATCAGGCGGACGCGGTGCTGGTGCCGGATATTTTCCCCGGCCGGGAAAAGGACGACGGCTCTGTTCACGCCCGTGATATGGTTGCCAGCATAAACGCAGGCGGCGGCAACGGCATTTACCTGCCCACCTTCGAAGATATCCGCGCATGGCTGGATGAGCACGCCGCCCCCGGAGATATCGTCATCACACTGGGCTCCGGCGACGTTTACATCCAGACTAAGAAGCTGCTGTAGGTTTTGATATGTTCTTTTTTCTAAGAAAAAAGAACCAAAAAAGTCGCACTTTCTTTAAAAGAAAGCGCCAAAGAATAACGTAAAACAAATTATTAAACATACATATACGTGCTATCCAAATTCGGCCTCGATGGGAGGCCGAATTTGTGTTTGGCGGATAAAGCATTATCCATTCCCGCCCACCACCCTTTTAAGGTATCTTTGCCTACGGCAAAGACGGATAACATTCCTGCCAAAACACATAACCATCCTCAAAAGCAAAAGTGGTACGCACTATCGCATACCACTTTTATTATATTTCCCTTTGGCTTTTCTTTTTCTTTTGCTTCTTTTCGTTTTTCTTTTCTCCCGAAAAGAAAAAGAAAAGAAGATAAACATAGCTTACTATCCTTCCGTATGATCCATATCGATAGCGAACAGGCCGCCGGCGCCGCCGCTGTGGAGGAAGAGGATGTTTTCCCTGCCCTCAAAGTAGCCCTGCTGTGCAAGCTGAAGGAGACCTGCGAAGGTTTTGCCGGTATAAACGGGGTCAAGTATTATGCCTTCCTGCTTTGCCATCAGCTTTACGGCCTCAACACCCGCTGCGGATGGAATGGCATAGCCTGCACCAAAGCACTTGTATACGTTTATATCCTCAGCAGCTACTTTTACCTCCGCTTCCATCAGCTCCGCCGCGCCGTTTACAAGGTCTGCAACGATGGGCTTAAACTCGGTATCGCTTACGGCAATGCCGGTTACACGGGTGGAAGGAGAATACAGCCTTGCGCCAAGGTCCATACCTGCATGGGTACCTCCGCTGCCGGTGCAGCATACTATGTCATCAAAGGTCACGCCCATGGCCTTTGCCTGCTCAATGGCTTCCTTTGCGGCGTTCACATAGCCCAGCGAGCCCCTGGGCACAGAGCCGCCCATGGGCACCAGACAGGGCTTATGCCCCTGCGCACGCAGCTCGTCGCAGATGCGCTCCATTTCGGCATATACTTCGTCAAAATTATCGGTATCCACAAAGCGCACATCCACGCCCAGCAGGCTGTTGATTATCTGATTGCCCAGCTTCTGCCATACGCCCCGCTTCTGCAGCACGAGTATGCAGCCAAGGCCCAGCCTGCTGCAGCAGGCTGCGGTAAGCATGGCATGATTGCTCTGGGCTCCGCCGGTGGTCAGCATATAATCGCAGCCCTGCTCCATTGCGTCCGCAATGAGAAACTCCAGCTTGCGCACTTTGTTGCCGCCAAGGGCAACGCCTGTCATATCGTCACGCTTTACGTATACATTTTTGCCAAGCAGCCTGCTGATATTGGGCAGCCTGTACATGGGAGTGGGCAGTATGCCCAGGGATATCCGCGGGAAATCAGAAAATTCTTTCATATGCCAATTCTCCTTATATTTTGCCTGTTATATGTTTACTCCGGTGCCGTCCGTCCTTATCTTACCGGCGCGGTATGCTGCCAGCAGCTCCTTAAGGTCGGATATTCTCTGGGCAAGCTCCTCGCCAAGGTCGGTATCCGCAATAAGCAGACGTCTGGGCAGGTTTTCCACTATGAATGAATGGGAGGTTATATCCTTCTTGCCGTAAATAGCATCGCTTCTGGTGGTAAAGGGCTCATGGGAGGCTATGCGCATACCGTGGGAGCTGAAGAACATGGTATAGCCTGCTATTCCGGTCTGCTTCTGATATGCCTTGCAGAATCCGCCGTCGATCACCACCAGCCGTCCGCCGGCCTTACGAGGGTCTTCGCCCTCTTTTACCTTTACGGGAATATGGCCGTTGATAATGCGGCTCCAGGGCTTATGCAGGCCAAAATCATCCAGTATCTTGCGGCAGAATTCCTCATCGCCGTAGAACTTATAATAGGGGTTCTTGGGTTCGGGCCATGCGTTTTTGTCCTCGATGAGGGTGCGTTCAAATGTGGCTATGTGTGTACGGCCGAATATTGGTGAATTGCGTCCGCACCACAGGAACCAGAGGAAGTCCTTGCCGCGCTCACGCTCCATGCTGCCCTCGGGGGCAAAGTAGCCCTGACGGGCAAGACGGTCTGCCCAGTCCAGATACGCTTTTCCCTTGAGGGGCTTATCGGAATAAAGGGTGAATTCCTGGAATTCGCCGTCCTCGGTGCAGGGGATACAGCCGTGATACAGCAGATTGCCGTTATGACAGCGGTATATCGCGCCTACGGAATAAAGGAAGCGGGCATGGGTCTGCAGCTTTTCGCTGCGCTGGAAGCTGGATACCAGCTGGTCTATAACATCCTGCTCCTCTTTGGTAAGCTTCGTGGGGTCCTTGGGATCGATGGTGGGGAAATGATTGTCCCTGAGGGGATATTCAACCCCATCCACCTCAAGGGTGCCCTTTTCGTAATCCACCCGGGACAGCACATCGCGGTCGTCCATGTTGTATTCCGGCCTGCGCTTTATCAGCTGGCCTTCCAGCTTGAACTGTATTACGCACATGGCCTTATGCATGCGGGAGAACAGCACCTCGTCCTGAGGCAGGCGGTGGCCTGCAGGCATGTTGCGGGGATGGAATACCTCCGCATCGCCGTAGATCCTGTCGCTGAATATGGCAAGGTTAAGCAGGTTTATGCCGTAGGCATTTTCCAGCATGTCCAGATTGTCGTAATGGAGGCAGTTCTTTACCGCTACGGCAACGCAGGCGGGATTGCCTGCCGCTGCACCCATCCACAGCACGTCGTGATTGCCCCACTGGATATCCACGCTGTGATGCTCCATAAGATGATCAAGTATAACGTCCGCATGGGGGCCTCTGTCGAATATATCGCCTACTATATGCAGAGTATCCACGGCCATGCGCTTGATGAAGGTGCAGAAGGCCACGATGAAGGTATCCGCAACATCGGTATCTATTATGGAACGGATAATGTTATCGTGATAATGCTGCCTGTTGCGCTGATCCTGAGACTTGAGCAGCTCTTCCATTATGTAGGCATATTCCTCGGGCATTGCCTGACGAACCTTGGAGCGGGAATATTTGGAGGCGGTATAGCGGGCCATCTCGATGAGCCGGTGTATGGTTATCCTGTACCAATCGGACATGCCTGCAGTCATGCCGGACTTTATTTCGTGGAGGGTTTCGGAAGGATAGTATATCAGCACTGCAAGGCTGCGCCTTTCCTCGGGGGTGAGGGCATGCTCAAACAGCTCGTCGATTTTTTCGTAAATTGCGCCGGATGCATTGCCCAGAATATGCAGAAAAGCCTCATGCTCGCCGTGAATATCGCTCATGAAGTGCTCGGTGCCCTTGGGCAGGCTGCGTATTGCCTGCAGCTTTATAATTTCCGCGCTTGCGGAATCCACAGAGGGGAACTCCCTTGAAAGCAAATTAAGATAGCGTATGTCTGTTGCCATAAACTCCTCCGTTATTGAAAATTGATTTGATATTATTTTGAAATGAATGCGAACGAATTATCTGTGGATATAGTATAGCACACTTACCGGACATATGCACAAAAAAGCACAGAGAATATGACCGTATTTTTTCACTTTGTGCTGCAAAAAAGGACAGCAAAGCCATGCTGTCCCTGTTTGTGTTTGCGGTTTGGAAAATTTTGTGCCGTTTTTTATCCCCTTACCTTGCCTACCAGCGAGCCTATTCCCATGCCCACGGCAGACATGGCAAAATACCACAGGGTCTGCAGCAGGGCGGAAGAATTGTAATACAGCGGCACGCTGGGCATAAACAGCAGCGCCGCAGCCACAGGCAGAAAATACTTTATGCTTTTATTTGACCAGCAGCCCAGAAAAGCCGCGATTGCGCCCGTTGCAACCAGCATTATCATTACCATCATGATGGGCCCCAGCTTGATTGCGATAAGGGGGAGCAGATAAAATACGACCAGCTGCATAAGCACAGCCGATGCTTCAAGCTTGTATTTTTTCATATGGTATTACCTCTTTATCAGCAGGCAGCATACGTCGTTTACATTGGTACCGGTGGGGCCTGTGAAAACAAGGCCGTCCACATTCCGCAATGCATAATACGAGTCATTTGCCTTGAGTACGGCATCTATGGATACTCCCAGCTTTGCAAGGGCGGGGGCGGTGTCGCCATCCGCATAGCCGCCTGCCGCATCTGTGGGGCCGTCGGTGCCGTCAGAGCCAACGGAAAATACCGCGGTGTTTTCAAAGCCCGCAATGCCCGCTGCCGCCGACAGGGCAAGCTCCTGATTTCTTCCGCCAAGGCCTTCGCCGGTAATACGCACGACCGTCTCGCCTCCCGCTATAAATGCAAGGGACTCCGCAGTATCCTGATGATACTGTGCAATGGAAGCAAGGAAGCTGCCTGCGTCCTTTGCCTCGCAGCAAAGGCTTGCGGTAAGCACCACAGGCTTATAGCCCAGCTCCTCTGCGGCCTCTGCCGCAGCGGCGCAAAGCTGGCGAACGCTGCCGGTAACGTATGTTTCCACGTTGTCCAGCGCATCCGGCGTTTCCTGATGCAGCAGCTCCAGCGCATCCACGGAAAGATCCAGCTCATACTTTTCCGCTATTGCAAGGGCATCATCGCAGGTGGAAGCATCGGGATAGGCGGGACCTGAAGCTATCATATCCAGAGGATCGCCGATAATATCCGACAGCACCACGGATACCACCCTTGCGGGAGCGCAGGCCAAGGCAAACTTTCCGCCCTTTACGGCAGAAAGCCGCTTGCGTATGGTGTTCATTTCCACTATATCCGCACCGGATGAAAGCAGCTGCTTATTTATATCCTGCAGCTCCTCAAGGTCCACAAGGGGGCTTTCAAACAGGGCAGAGCCGCCGCCGGAAACCAGGAATATCACGGTGTCCTCTGCGCCAAGGCCTTCCACTATCTTAAGCACCTCATCGGTTGCCTTGACGGAGTTTTCGTCCAATACGGGATGGCCTGCTTCAAATACCTTGATGGGGCCAATGTCTCCGTCAGAATGATCGTACTTGGTTATGGCAACGCCCTGCTGTATCTTATCCCCCAGCTGGGCGTATGCGGCCTTTGCCATCTGGGCGCCGGCCTTGCCTATGGCAACAAGATATACCTTATCCGGCAGCTCCACTGCGCTCAGCGCCTTGCGCACCGCCTCATCCGGCATTGCTGCGGCAATTGCCCGCTCAATTATAAAATTCGCGTCGCTTCTGATGCTCATTGTTTTATCTTCCTTTTGGAATTATTATTTATTCACCACGTTTATGGGGCTTCCGGCCAAAAACGCCTTGAGATTATCTGCGGATATATCCATTATGCGCATGCGGCTCTCCTTTGGCGCCCAGCTGATATGGGGGGTGATTATGCAGTTCTTCGCGCTGAGCAGAGGATTGTCGCCCTTGATGGGCTCTGTGGATACCACGTCCAGCCCTGCGGCGTATACCTTGCCGCTGTTGAGGGCATCCGCAAGATCCTGCTCCACCACCAGCTGACCCCGGCTGTTGTTTATGATTATTACGCCGTCCTTCATTCTTGCGATGGTATTTTTATTGATGATACCCTGGGTTTCGGGGAAAAGAGGACAATGCAGCGCGATAACATCAGCTTCCGCAAGGAGCGTATCCAGCTCAACGTATTCTGCGGCCTGTGCCCCCGCTTCGCTGTGCACGTTATCCGATGCGATGACCCGCATGCCCAGCGCCTTTGCGATGCGGGCTGTGGCCTGACCGATGCGGCCAAGGCCGATTATGCCCATGGTTTTCCCCGCAAGCTCAATGAGGGGATAATCCCAAAAGCACCAGTCCGGATTGCTTTCCCATCTGCCCTCATGAACTGCCCTGTCGTGATGGGCCACATGATGGCACACCTCAAGCAACAGTGCTATTGCAAACTGGGCAACCGAGGCAGTGCCGTAGGTGGGCACATTGGAAATGGGAATCCCCCGCTCCTTTGCGGCGGCGCAGTCCACGATATTATAGCCTGTGGCAAGTACGCTTATGAATTTCATATTGGGGCAGGCCTGCATGGTCTCTCCGGTGATGGGGGTTTTGTTGGTTAACACTATCTCTGCATCTCCGATGCGCTCAATTACCTTATCTGCCGGGGTACGATCATATACGGTAAGCTCCCCCAGCTCCTCAAGCTGCGCCCAGGAAAGATCTCCGGGGTTTTCGGTATAGCCATCCAGCACCACTATCTTCATAAACGCTCATATCTCCTTTCGATACAGAGGAAGGCAGTCCATCCTCTTCCATTTTTATTGTACCATTCCATATATTGCTTGAATAGGTAAAAAATATATTAATTCTTTGCCTCCCGCAACCTTTGGGGTATTTCACACGTTATAATAGTATCATCCCACTGAAGGAGAGCATACCATGAAGCGTATTATCCCCATTGCCGCGCTTATTCTGTGCATAGCCATGCTTACAGGCTGCGCCCATAACACCATTCATGCCCACATACTCACCGGCGACAAAATAACCCCGCTGGACGTTACCGCAGAGGCCGCAGGTGACTTTTCCCCAATAGGCGATCTTGGCGCAAAGCTGTTAAGCGGCGCTGTACAGGAAGGCGAGCCCAATCCCGTCATATCTCCCCTGTCCGCATACATCTGCCTTGCCATGGCAATGAACGGCGCGGACGGCGATACCCTTGCCGCCTTTGAGCAGGTGATGGGGGCGGATATGTACTATACAAACCTCATCTGCCGCACCCTTATGTCCTCGCTGGAAAAAATCGGCGGCGGCACAGAGCTTGCCCTTGCCTGCTCCGCATGGTGTGACGATTCCTCCCAGATAAAGGAGGACTACCTCCGCGCCATCGTCACCCATATGGATGCGGACGTATTTATGGCGGACCTTTCCTCAAAGGCGGACATGCAGGCCATAAACAACTGGGTAAAAAGCAAAACCAAGGGCCTGATCCCCACCCTGCACGACCAGCCCTATCCCGAAAATACCATGCTGGTGCTGCTGAATGCCCTGTACATGAACGCAAAATGGCAGCGTCCCTTTGAGGGATGGCGCACTCACCAAAGCACCTTCACCACAGCTGAAGGCGAGGAGATGCAGACCGACTTCATGAGCATAGACGGCTATCTGAACTATATTAAAACAGAAGACGCAAGCGGCATACTGCTGCCCTATAAGGATGAAAAGCTGGCCTTTATCGCCCTTCTTCCCGAGGAGGATTTAGCAGAATACGTTTCCTCCCTCACAGGGGAAAAGCTGCTGAGCACTGTTCAGTCCGCAAAGGAGGAGCTTGCTCACCTCAGGCTGCCCAAGTTTGATTTTGAATACGACCGCTCCATGACGGAGGACCTTATCGCCCTTGGTCTTTCTCCCGCCTTTGATCCCGACCTTGCAAACTTTATCCCCATGGGCAGCGGCCCCAACGGGAAGCTGTATCTTTCCGAAGTTTATCAGAAGGTAAAGATAATCGTGGACGAAGAGGGCACCGAGGCCGCCGCCGTAACCGAAGCCGCGGCAACGGAAGAAGCCTCCATGGAGATGCCCATCCCCATCTATTTCGACCGCCCCTTCCTCTACGCCGTAGTAGAAATCGAAACAGGGCTGCCCCTGTTCCTTGGCGCATACGATATGCCCGCATAACAGCAGCTTTGCATGCCCCCTTTTCATGGGGGCTTTTTTTATTTGTGTTTGTTAAAAAACGGAATTGGATGTATAATAAAATATCTATACGAATACACACCTGCCAAGGAGGCATATTTACTTGAAGAAGTTAACTGCGAAACAGGGAGTTATCTCCGCCATATCCGGCCTTGCCGCCGGTGCGGCCGCCGGCATACTTCCCCTGCTTCTTATGATATTCCCCGGATTGTTTGGCTGCATCGGCACTGCATGGGGCTACGGCGCATTGGGCATTGCTTCCGCCGCTGCCTGCGGCGTGATATTTGCAAACGTTCCCGCATTGGGCATGGCAAACTGCGCAGGCTACGCCGCAATGCTGCTGAGCCAGAGCTTCATAATCACCTGCATCTTCAGGAAAAAGGGCGCATACCGCTCCGCCGTTACATACTGCGCCTTTGCCGCAGGCCTCAGCCAGTATGCCGCTTCCTGCCTTATGCCCCTCATAGAGCTGGGGGATCCCTTTGCCTATTATATCGAATATGCAGCATTCTTTGCGGACGCCGCAGTGGAAAGCGCCGCCCAGATGGGCCTTGAACAGGCCGCCATGGAGCAGGTGGAGTTCTTTGCAGCCTTCCTCAAGCGCAGCGCGCCTGACATTGCGGTGCTGAGCATCGTGGGAACCTCCCTGCTGGCAGGCTTATTGAATGTGCTCATCGCCAAGGGCCTTTGCAAAAAGTTCAAAGCGGATACCAAGCCCATGGCCTCCTTTACAAAATGGCAGCTTTCCCGCTCCTTCTACAAGGGTGCGCTGATACTGGTGGTAGGCGCGTTTATCGTATCCTTCTCCTCCATAAACAACGCCTCCGCAATACTTCTGGCCCTTACCATGATAGTGGTCTGCCCCTATATGCTGATGGGTCTGTGCTTTTTGGTATTCGCCATCAAGAACAAGCGCAGAGGCAGAGGCTTCCTGATATTCAGCACCATACTTCTCATCGCCCTTTTCCCATACAGTCTGTACGGCCTGTGCATAATGGGTCTTGCGGATAAACTGCTGGGCATACGCTTCGGCATAGACAGAACAAAGCGCTGATTTTTACCTCATCTTTCTTTTTCGGGGGACAAAACATGGACAGAAATCCTCATCTTGCCTTCGTGCCGCTTTTTATAGCGGGTCTTCTGGCATGCCTTCTCCTTGGGATAAGAGGCTTTCAGCCTGCATGGCTGCTTTCCCTCATCACCGCGGCATGCATAATATCCTTCCTTGCGGGACTTATCGCCACCCTTTCCTACAAGAGGGCGGTAAACAGCTCCATGAACGAGATATTCCGGGAAAACGACACCACCGCAGGCAACGTGATAACCAACATCGCCATCCCCTGCCTGCTTTTTGATACCGAGGGCCGCATCGTATGGACAAACGATGCCTTTTCCTCAATGTATTCCGGCAACGATATATGCCGCCTTATTCCCAATATGGACCCCCGCTTTCCCAATCAGGCCCAGTCCATAGATTACAACGGCCGCTCCTTCCAGCTTATCAGCATGCCCATCCAGCGCATAAAGAGCGAAAAGCGGCTCACCTTCCAGTATTGGCTGGACAGAACAGAGGCGCTGCACTATTCCCGCCTTTACGAGGAAAATATGCCCACAATAGGCCTGGTGCAGGTGGATAATTACGACGACCTGATGACAGACCGCCAGTTTCACCGCAACACGGTGCTCTCCGATGTGGAAGATAAGATAAGCAGCTTTGTCTCCTCCATAAACGGCGTATACCGCCGCTATGACAACAGCAAGTTTATCTTTGTATTTGAGGCCAAATATCTGGCAGATATCGAGCAGCAGCGCTTTGCCCTGCTGGATGCCGTAAGGGAAATAGACACCGGCACAGGCCAGTCCGTTACCCTGTCCATATCCGTGGGCGTTGCGGACCGCATAGCCGCCTCTGATGAATCCGCACGAAACGCCATGCAGCTGGCCCTTGGCCGCGGCGGCGATCAGGCCGTAATAAAGCGGGGCAGCGGCTATTCCTTCTTTGGCGGCAAGCGTCAGGTAACCACCCGCAATTCCCGCGTAAAGACCCGCCTTTTCGCAGAGGCCCTCAGGCAGCTTATGGAGGCCTCGGACAATGTATTCATCGTGGGCCATTCCATGCCGGATATGGACTGCGTGGGCGCCGCCCTTGCAATAATCCGCTGCGCAAAGTTCCTCAACCTTCATGCGTACTTTGTGCTGGATGAAACCAATCCCGCAATTGAAACCGCCGTGGAAACCATGAAGGAAAACTCCCTCTATCGGGATTGCTTCCGCACCCCGGAGCAGGCCGCCTCCATGATACGCCCCTCCAGCATACTGATGGTGGTGGATACCCAGCGCGTAACCTCCATGCTTGCCCCTTCTCTCCTTGAAAAAGCCAGCAAGGTCGTAGTAATAGACCATCACCGCAGGGCGGTGGATTCCATACAGAACCCCACCCTCAATTTCCTTGAGGCGGGCTCCTCCTCCACCTGCGAAATGATGACGGAAGTTCTTCAGTACTTTGACGATAATATCCGTCCCACCAATTTTGAGGCGGGCGCGCTTCTTGCGGGCATCACCATGGATACCAAGCACTTCTCCTCAAATACCGGCGCGCGCACATTCGAAGCCGCAAGCTACCTCAGGCGAAACGGCGCCGACAGTGCAACGGTAAAGATGATGTTCCAGGATGACATGCAGACCTACCGCGACAGGGCAAAGGTGGTGGAATCCGCCATCATAATGGAGCAGGGCATAGCAATATCCACCTGTCCGCCCGATACCGAACACTGCACCCTCATTGCGGCTCAGGCGGCGGATGAGCTTGTGTCCATCAAGGGAATAGAGGCCGCGTTTGTGCTGGCCGAGCATAAGGACACCATCTATATCAGCGGCAGAAGCATGGGAAAGATAAGCGTACAGCTTATTCTGGAAAAGCTGGGCGGCGGGGGACATCAGTCCATCGCCGGAGCGCAGCTTCACGAAGTTAATATGGATCAGGCCATAAACCGCCTGACCGCAAGCATAAACACCTACTTAAAGGAGGCCAAAGAATAATGAAAGTATTACTTACCAAAGACGTTAAAGGCAAAGGCAAGGCCGGTGAGATCATCAACGCCAGCGACGGATACGCACGCAACTACCTGATCCCTCAGGGCCTTGCAGTAGCCGCCGATGCAAACAACATACATGCAGCAAACGTAAAGAAGAGCGCCGACGCACACCGCAAGGAAGTTGCCCGCCAGAACGCAAAGGCCCTTGCCGATGAAATGAAGGGCCTCACCGTTAAGGTATACGCCAAGGCCGGCAGCGGCAAGCTGTTCGGCTCCATCGGCGCAGCGGAAATCGCCGAAGCCCTCAAGGCTCAGTATGATATCGACGTGGACAAGAAGCGCATCCGTCTGGAGGAGCCCATCAAGTCCCTTGGCATCACCGAGATATCCGCTCACCTGTATGAGCAGACCGATACCCACTTCAAGGTAGAGGTTCTCCCTCTGGAAAACAAGTAATACTATTATCCGAAAGGCAGTACAGGCAATGGAAGAAGTCCGCACCCCAAACACCCCGCCCCACAGCATAGAGGCGGCAAAATCCATACTGGGCAGCATGCTGCTGTCCCGCCCCGCCGTGGAGCAGGCAATGGAAACCCTCCGGGGCGAGGACTTTTACCTTGCCCGCCATCAGGATATTTTTGACGCCATACGCTCACTTTACGAGCGCGGCGAGGCGGTGGACAGCGTTACCGTGATAGACGCGCTGGACAGAGCGGGCAAGCTTGCCGCCGCAGGCGGTGTAATGTACATTACGGAGCTTTCCCTCTATGTTCCCAGCGCCGCAAACGCCGCCCACTATATCCGCATAGTTGAGGAGCGCAGCGTAATGCGCCAGCTCATCGAGGCCAGCACCAATATTGCAACCGATGCCTTCTCCGGGGAAAAATCCCTTGAGCAGATACTGGACGATGCGGAGCGGGCAATATTCAACATATCCATGAAAAAAACCTCGGATACCATGGTTCATATCCGGGAAACCCTCATGGCCTGCTACAACCGTGTTGGCGAATTGATGAAACTGAACGGCGCACTTACCGGCGTTACCACCGGCTTCCGTGATCTGGACGAGCTTACCTCAGGCCTTCAGCCCAGCGATCTTATAATCATCGCAGGCCGTCCTTCCATGGGTAAAACCGCATTTGCCCTCAACCTTGCTCAGAATGCCGCCCTTAAGGGCAAAAAAACCATATGCCTCTTCAGCCTGGAAATGAGCCGTGAGCAGCTGGTGCAGCGTATGCTCTGCTCCGACAGCGGAGTAAACATGCAGTCCGTCCGCACAGGCACCATATCCGATATGGACCTTGTGAAGATAGCCACCTCCCTTGACCCCCTTTCCAAGGCGGATATATACATCGACGATTCCCCCGGCTGCGGAGTTGCGGAAATACGCAGCAAGTGCCGCAGGCTCAAGTCCCGCGTTGGCCTTGACATGATAGTAATAGACTATCTGCAGCTGATGCAGACCTCCGGCAAGCACGACAACCGTGTTCTGGAAATATCCGAAACCACCCGCAAGCTCAAGATAATGGCCCGCGAGCTGAATGTTCCGGTCATTCTGCTGAGCCAGCTTTCCCGCGGCCCGGAGCAGCGCTCCGACCACCGCCCCGTAATGGCGGACCTCAGAGAATCCGGCGCCATAGAGCAGGATGCAGACGTTATCATGCTGCTGTACCGTCCCGCGGTATACGATCAGAGTGACGACAACACCACCGAGGTGATCGTTGCCAAGCACCGCAACGGCCCCACCGCCACCGTCAAGCTTGCATGGCTGGGCGAAGTGGCTCGCTTTGCCGATATGGATAATTCCGGCAGGGAAGAATATTAGCCCCTTATACGGAGATAAACAAATGAATGTTTTGCTGCTTATAAAGCCCATTGATGACAAGCTGGGCGAGCTGGGTCTCGGCTGGGCAGTTACGGTTATAGACATACTGCTCATCTTCATCATCGCAAGGATATGCGTTGCCCTTACGGGAAGGCTGCTTCGCAGCATTTCCGCCCGGTATAAGCGCCGCCTCGGTGACGATGCCCATGCCTTCCGCCGCACCGAAACCGCTCTCACCCTGATAAACGGCCTTGCAAAATATGTGTTTTACTTTGTTGCCATAGCATTGGCCATCGGCGAGCTGGGTCTGGGCAGCGCAATGGCAAGCATGCTTGCCGCCGCAGGTATCGGAACGCTGGCAATAGGCCTTGGGGCACAAAGCATAATCAGCGACGTTGCCGCCGGCTTGTTCATCATATTTGAGGATCAGATCGCCGTGGGGGATTACGTCATTTTAGCCGGGATCGAAGGCTTTGTTGAGGATGTATCCATACGCACCATTACCCTCAAGGGCTTCAACGGGGAACGGCACATAATACCAAACGGCCAGATACGGGAGGTTACAAACTTTTCCCGCACCGACTATATCGCTTTCTTTGATATGGAAGTATCCCGGGATGCAGATGTGGATAAGGCACTGGATATAATGATGCAGGAGGCGCAGCGCATATACGAAACCTCCGACGATCCCGCCCGAAAGCCACCCGAGCGCCTCGGCATAGCCTCCATGGCAGGCAACGCCATGACCCTGAGGATAATCATCCACTGCTCCGCAGTAAGGCAATGGGCCACCATTCGCGCCGCCCGCCTCGCCTGCAACAGGCGCTTCCACGAGGAAGGTATTCCCGCCCCCGAAGTGCTCAACCGCATCCGGCAGGACAAAAATCAGGCATAATTTTCTTCATAATGCCAATCGATATTATCAATAACATTGCAAAGCCAATTTGCATATGTTAAAATAGTCAAAACTGTGTCAATCAGTGAAAGGAGCTACCAAAATCATGAGAGAAGCTGCAATTCCCGCCATTCAGAAGCTTGACGAGCTGGGCATTAAATATTATTACTATGAGCATCCAATGGCAAAGACCATGGAAGACTGCGAAGGCATCGGCGCTGATGTTGGCGCAAAGCACTTCAAAAACATCTACGCCTGCGACCGCAGCGAGACCGATTTCTACATCATCATCATCCGCGCAGACAAGAAGTTCAGAACTTCCGAAGTAAGCAAAAAGCTGGGCGTATCCCGCCTGAGCTTCTGCACCGATGAAATGCTTGAAGCAAATCTGGGAGTGATCTCCGGCGCTGTTACTCCCCTTGCCCTGATGAACGACAAGGAGCACAAGACTCTGCTGGTAGTTGATAAGGACATCCTTCGCGACGAAATGATCTGCTGCCATCCCCTCACCAGCGATGCCACCGTTGCTATGCACCGCTATGACCTTATCCGCTTCGTTCGCGATTGCGGCAATGAGATCAAGTTCCTTGACATCGGCGAAGCCACCGGCGAGGATGAGGAATAATCCCTGCGCAAAAATACAGCCGCACCTGTCAGTGCGGCTTTTTGTTTGTGTTTGTTGTAAATACACAATAGCTGTGTTATCCTTGCAATAGCAAAAAAGAAGGAGCCGACCATGAAAAAAGGGCTGCTTATCACAAACGGATTCGTAGGGGAACAGAGCTTTATCAAGCTGTGGGATTCCCTGCTTTGCGCTGCAGAAAAGCGCGGCATGAGCCTTATGCCCATGCCCCATGATAAACTTCTCTTTGACGCCGCATCCGATATGCCGTTATGGGACGCCGATGGGGTGGATTTTACCATACTTTGGGATAAGGACGTGCGCCTTGGCTATCAGCTGGAAAAGCTTGGCATAAGGGTATTCAACCCCCCCGCCGCAATAGAAATATGCGACGATAAATCCCTCACCCATATCGCCCTTGCAGGCAGGCTGCCCATGCCCCCCACCGTAATAGTCCCCATCACCTACAAATACGTGGGCTACGGGGATATGGATTTTCTCCGCGGGGCAGCAGAGCACCTTGGCCTGCCCCTCATAATAAAGGAATGCCGCGGTTCCTTCGGCAAGCAGGTATACCTTGCAAACACCATTGAAGAGGCCCGGGAGATAATCACCTCCCATGAGGCCGTGCCCATGCTTATGCAAAAGGCAGTAAAAGAAAGCTTTGGCAATGACATCCGCCTTTACGTTGTGGGCGGCAGGGTCATCGCGGGAATGCACCGCAGCAATGCCTCTGATTTCCGCGCAAACGTCGCCGCAGGCGGCCGCTCCATCGCATATACCCCTACGCAGGCCGAAGCAGACCTTGCCGTATCCGCCGTAAAGCTTATCGGTCTGGATTTTGCCGGGGTGGATATACTGCAAAGCAGCAGCGGCCCCCTCATCTGCGAAGTAAACTCCAATGCCCATTTCCACGGCATGGAAAGCTGCACCGGCGTGGATGTTGCCGGAGCGATAATGGACTATATAATGAACAAAATGGAGAATCACAATGGATAAAACCCTTGAAATCGCAGCATGGCTGTACAAGAACAACAAGGAATTCACCAACCTGAAAACCAACCAGGCTCAGCTGCTGATGGACGGCACAATGGCAATGGCCCATATTTTCCTCACCGCAAACGGTCGCGCAGAAGCCATCCCCGGCCCCCTTCATGCAGGTAGCGGCAGGGTATTTCTGCCTGCCCTGGATGGCAAATGGTACAGCCTGCCCAATATTGAATACAGCTTTGACGATGAGCTGCTGCATCATCTTAAAACCGTCCTGCGCCGCTTTTCCTATGCTCCCCCCGCAGAACTGATGGCGGGCCTTATCAAGGCAGACCCCTTCTGCTATTATGCCAAGGGCGAGCCTGTGGCCGTAAAGGATGATGAAATACCCGATGATTTCTTTAAGTCCATGCGGCTTATCAGGCAGCAGTTTGCGGATTTTGACTTTGACTACAAGGTGCTGAAGGTTGCAGACCGCAATTTCTTCGTAGCTTCTGATTTTGAGCTGCTGCCCGGCGAATACGACGAAATAGTCCGCGCCATGAAGGAGGGCATGATAGAGCCCAATCAGCTTTACCGCATAGACCGCAACAAGGCCGGCGGGCTGATGGTTTGGTAAAGAAAACATCCTTGGCTCCCCCCTATTTTCCGACCGTAAAAGATAACTTATCAAAAAAATAAAAATGCCGCTTTTGCAAGCGGCACTTTTTGTTTGTATTACTGCTGTTCGTCGGGCTGCTGTTCCTCTTCCTGCCGGGGCGCCTTGGCTTCGTATTTATCCTCAAGCCTCAGATACACGCCGCACTGGGGGCAGTTTTCAGGTATACCGCCCTTGCTCATCATAAGGCGGCAGCCGCACTCGGGACACCTGTAAAACAGGAATGCCTGCAGTACGCCAAGGGCAAATACCGCAACGGCGGCTATCATAAGGGCTATCTGAATTTTTTCATTTTTAAAGCACATGCTGGCGGCAAGAAACACCATTCCTCCGTCTATGCCCACCCACATAAGCAGTCTGCTCAGTCTATAATTCATTGTGTAATTCTCCTTTAGTCAGGTAAAATCTCGCTGCAATCCGGACAGCGCTTCGGTACATCTATATGAGCCTTTCTCAGCCTGAATCCGCAATAGGGACACTTGTAAAAGAAGAAAGCCTGTATCATCGCGGCAAGGTATATGACAATGCCCAGCGCAACCAGTATCACGGATGCCGTATCGCTTTTTATAAGCAGGCCTGTCAGTATCAGTATTCCGCTTATCACTCCGCCTGTCCACATAAGTTTTCCGCTTTTTCGAAAGTTCATATTCTGCGCTCCGTTTTTTCAAAAACCGCCTCTGCGGCTCGCTTGATATCCTGCCCCCATTGCCTGTGGGGGCAGGCTTTATTTGATTAATACCGGATAGCCTCGGTCCAGAAATGGTTCCCGTAGATATCCGTAAGGCGATAGGTTACAAGGGGACTTACCTCGCCGATGTCCACGTTGCTGATATACAGCTCGCCATCCACCGTCATCTGGTTGCCCAGCATGTAGGTATCAAGGTATTCGCCATCGTAGCTGTAATAATCGCACAGGAAGTCGATCACGTCGCCATTCTTGATATCGATAAGGCCTCTCATGACGGTATCCGTCTCCTCCTCATCATATACCTTGCGGGCGCCTGCAACTGTACCGTATTCGTCCTGATCCGAGAATACCAGTATCAGCTCTACCCGCTCGCCGTTGAGCAGGGCAGGTACGGAGCCTGTGATAACGTAGGTATCGCCGTCGATATCGTGGCTCTGCATGGTGTAGCTTACCACCTGACCGTTTATGGCGATCCAGGTGTTGTCATAGTCCATCACAAGGTCAAGGTCATCGTCGAAGTAATAGGTATTATCCAGACCCAGGTCTATGAAGCCTTCGCCGTCATCGGCGTATACATTCAGCTCAACTTCCTGAACCAGCTCCCATTCTTCATCCGTCAGCTTAAGCACATTGGCGCCGTCCTTTTCGGTAACGGTAAGACGGGATGCATCAAGGGAGTTTTCAGCGTAGTAATCCTGACTCTGCATCATACGGCCCTGATCCATCCAGGAATAGCCGGAGCTTGCCCCTGCCAGCATGCTGAGCAGGTCTGCATAGCTGCTGCCGCCGGAATATGCGCCGGAGCCGGAGCTGTAAGAGCTGCCGCCGTAGGAGCCGGACAGGGCGGAGTTAAGCAGTGTGCTCAGCATATCCGCGCTGTTGCCGCTGCCTGTCATGGAGCCAAAGAGGGAATCAAGAGGAGTACCGGTAGAGCTGGATACCAGCTGACCGCCGGATGCCATGCTGGCAAAGCTTCTGATGCAGGCGGTATAGGTTTCGTCCATGCCTATCTCGTCATAGATATTCACCATGCTGCTCATGGAAGAAAGACGGTTATAGGGGAAGAATATTGAAATACCGTTTGCATTCTTCAGGGAGGGGGATACGCGATTGTACTTTACGCAGTCCCTGAGGGCGGAAGCAAGTTCCTTGCTTTCGGCAGTGCCCATATTCTCCGCAAAGTGGATAAGGTCTATCTGGTTTATGCCGGAGGAAAACTCCTTTGCCCTGCTTCTTGCATTGGATACCACCGCGTAGTTATCGCTTTCGATAAGCTCCATGGTGGATGCTGCAAAGTCGTTGAACGCCTCAGGCACAGTGCCCGCAA
Organism: Clostridia bacterium; assembly: GCA_045603585.1. Classification (GTDB taxonomy): domain Bacteria; phylum Bacillota; class Clostridia; order Christensenellales; family CAG-138; genus SFEL01. The sequence goes on along the minus strand of JAZUMK010000042.1, from coordinate 2,421 downwards.
GCTCCGCAAGGTCCACGATGGAAAGGGTGGTCTGATTGGATGCATTCTGCTGACGGCAGGCCACGGTAAAGTCATCGATTATGGTCTTGCCGATGGATACGGTATCCATGGAGGTGTTCTTGGAAAGCTTGGTGAGCCAGTTGGTATAATACCAGCCGCAGCCGGGCTCTGTTTCCTCGGATGCGATAAAGTAATCCGCATACTGCTCCGCAACAAGTGCGGTTTCAAGAGTCGCCATCAGGCAGGCATCAAAGCCGATAAAATCGAATACGCAGCCTGCATCCTTGAGGGCCTTGTTGAATACATCCAGCGTCATGCCGGTTTTGGGGAACTGCTCGTCATAGCCGTAGCCGGATGCGGAGCCTCCGCCGTGATCCCACATTATAAGGGCATAGCGGTTTGCGGGGAAGTTGGTTTCGCAGTAATCGATAAACTCGGTAAGGGTGGATGCCTTGGTCATGGCCTTTTTGCCAAGGTCAGACTCCAGCCTTACTATACCTTCGTTCTTTATCTGGTATATCTGGTTTGTATTGCTGTTGATTACGGTGTTCTGCCACTTTTTGGTGCCGCCGGTTTCAATGATGATATTTACCTTATCGGAAATATCCGCATGCAGCATCTCGTTAAGGTCTGCGGTGGCCATGCCGTAATTGCTTTCAAGGTCAGTACCGCACATATATACCATAATGGTATAGGTATCCTTGCCGCTGCCCAGTATTTTGGTGCGCTTTGCACGGGCCTGATTGGATACCTGGGTATCTGCGGGGGCCTCCTGAGTGGGGGCTGTGGCAGGCTGAGGAGTGGCCACAGGCTGGGTCTCCACTACGGTGAGATCGTTTTCGGGCTGATAGCTTTCCTGCTGGGAGGTATAATCCTCCAGCATGCCGGACATGCCGGACATACCGCCCGCCATGCACTTTATAACGGAAGAAGCAATGGCAAGTATTATTATAAGGACGATTATCTTTTTGAGCAGACCGCCCTTTTTGCCGTTGTTTCCCTTGCCCAGAACCAGACCCAGGATAAGGGCGATAAGCCCAAGGTTAGAGCCGCCTGAGCGATCTCCGCCTGCACGGCTGCCGCCGGAGCTGCCTGCGCTTGGCCTGCCGCCGCCGCTTATTCCCTCTCCCCGTTTAAAGACGTTGCCGCCTCCGCCGGTTACTCTCTTTTTGCGGCCGCCGCCGCCGGGTGTTCTCTGCATGGTTTTCTCCTTCCCGGATTACCCTTGTTTATTGCACATCAATATCGCGCAGCAAAAGAAGCATCCTGAGCTGCACTCATATTTCCATATATACAATTTTACCATGTATGCGCTTCATTGTCATGTAAAGTTCTGTGTCATTTTATTTTTTTGTTTTAACAGCATCTGTACTGTTGAAAATGCCTCTATTCGTGCTATAATATTAAAAATACTTTAAGTATTTAAACTATTTAACCAAATTTTAATTTAAGATCTCATTAAGACCTTACTTTTTAAGGAGGATATCCTTTATGACTACCGGGTTGAATTTCTGGGATGCTCAGGTATGGACATTTATGATGGAGCTTGGCATGCTGCTGGGCGCCATGCTTTTTGCAAATATGCTGCGCAGGCTTGTCCCCATACTGCGCCGCTCCCTGATCCCCAGCTCTGTGCTGGCGGGCTTTCTGGTTCTTATAGTAAACGGCCTCATTGAAAAATACACCGGGGTTTCCTTCTTCGAGAGGATAACCCTTGAGACCCTCACTTATCACTGCCTGGGTCTGGGCTTTGTGGCTCTCGCCCTTAAAACCGGCGACCGCAACAAGAGCAAAACCGGCAAAGTGGATGTATTCAATACCGGCGTTACAGTGGTTGCCACATACCTTGTGCAGGCCATAGTGGGTCTTGCCGTAAGCATGCTGCTGGCATACCTTATCGGCAGCTGGGCCTGCGGCGGTCTGCTGGTTCCCATGGGCTACGGTCAAGGCCCCGGACAGGCTTACAACTGGGGACACATCTATGAGACCGCAGTAGACTATGCTCCCTTCCCCAACGGCACAAGCTTCGGCCTTGGCGTTGCGGCGCTGGGCTTCGTCAGCGCCAGCATCGGCGGGATAATCTACCTTAACGTTATCAAGGCAAAGGGCCGTAAGGTAGGCCTTGTGGATACCTCTGAGGAGACGGAAAATCTTTCGGTACAGTCCGTTACCTCCAAGGGAGAAATACCCCTTGCGGAATCACTGGATAAGCTCACCGTGCAGTTTGGTCTGGTTTTCCTCACCTACATGGCGGCATATGCCCTCATGTGGCTGGCATCTTTGGGCCTTGACGCTCTGGGCGGCTTCTTTGTCGGCACTGTTAAACCCCTTATCTGGGGCTTCAACTTCCTCATCGGCACCCTCTGCGCCATAATCATTAAAGCCATATTCCGTTTCTGGAGGGCTCAGGGCTGGATGCAC